>NZ_QKSK01000001.1:0-588390 GCF_003234145.1 Curtobacterium sp. MCPF17_011 | reverse complement strand
GAGCGGGGAGGAGGGAGGGAGTCGACATGGGTCTCGTTTTCGTCACAGTCCGGCGTGGCGCACGTCACACTGTCAACAGACGCAACAGTAACAACATGGGTCAGCCGAGGAACACCCCGTTCGAGGGTGAGAGGTCAGCATCGATGCTCGCACCGGGCCGGCCCGCTCCTCGGGAGCCCGCTCCGGCGACTCCCTGAGGGTCCGTCGAGGTAGCGCGACACGCCCAAGCGGATCGTTCGGCGGGCTCGATTTGGCAAGAGGGCCGACCGTCCGTATGCTTGTCCATCGGTAGCGCGATGCACTGCTTGCGGCCCCATCGTTTAGTGGCCTAGGACACCGCCCTTTCACGGCGGCAGCACGGGTTCGAATCCCGTTGGGGTCACTCCTCACCGGGGGACAGCAAGCAGAACAGAACGACACCGAAGCAAGACCAGCAACACAAGCAATTCCATATGGCCCTGTAGCGCAGTTGGTTAGCGTGCCGCCCTGTCACGGCGGAGGTCGCGGGTTCAAGTCCCGTCAGGGTCGCCACGGCTGGGTAGCTCAGTTGGTAGAGCGTTCGACTGAAAATCGAAAGGTCCGCGGATCGACGCCGCGTCCAGCCACAGTGAAGAGCCCCCTACTTCGGTAGGGGGCTCTTTTGCGTTGCGCGCGCAGGCGAACTGCCTCGGCGGTCGCAGCCGGCCGGGAGGCTCGTCCCGGCCGGGCAGCGCGGTCTACGCCTCGCGGGTCTTCGGGCTGCTGTCGTTCGTCTTCGCCGGGTCGCGCTCGACGACGGCACCGAGGGCGTCGTCGATGCGGGACATCAGCTCGGCCGGGATCTGCACCCCGGCAGCGCCGGCGTTGTCGTGCACCTGCTCCGGACGCGAGGCTCCGATGATCGCCGACGCCACGTTCTCGTTCTGCAGCACCCATGCCACGGCGAGCTGCGCCATCGACAGGCTGAGCTCGTCCGCGACCGGCTTGAGCTCCTGCACGGCGGTGAGCACCTGGTCGTTCATGAAGCGCTCGATCATCTTCGCGCCGCCCTTGTCATCGGTCGCGCGGGAGCCCTCGGGCAGCGGCTGACCGGGCTGGTACTTCCCTGTCAGGACGCCCTGGGCGATCGGGGACCAGACGATCTGCGAGATGCCGAGTTCCTTCGAGGTGGGGACGACTTCCTCCTCGATGACCCGCCAGAGCGCGGAGTACTGCGGCTGGTTCGAGATGAGCTGGAAGCCCAGGTCCTTCGCCAGCGCGGCACCGGCACGGAGCTGGTCGGCGGTCCACTCGGAGACGCCGACGTACAGGACCTTGCCCTGACGGACGATGTCGGCGAACGCCTGCATGGTCTCTTCGAGCGGGGTCTCGTGGTCGAAGCGGTGCGCCTGGTACAGGTCGACGTAGTCGGTCTGCAGGCGGCCGA
Source organism: Curtobacterium sp. MCPF17_011 (assembly GCF_003234145.1). Taxonomy (NCBI): domain Bacteria; kingdom Bacillati; phylum Actinomycetota; class Actinomycetes; order Micrococcales; family Microbacteriaceae; genus Curtobacterium; species Curtobacterium sp. MCPF17_011. The sequence goes on along the minus strand of NZ_QKSK01000001.1, from coordinate 586,985 downwards.
GCGAGCCGTCGATCGACTCGAGGATGTGCTTCCGCGAGAGCCCGGTGTCGTTGTGGCCCTTGGGACCGGTCGGGCCGAAGACCTTCGTCGCGATCTCGAGCGACTGGCGACGCTCGCCCTTCAGCGCTTCGCCGAGGACCGTCTCGGCGCCGGTGTTCGCGTACACGTCGGCGGTGTCGAACGTCGAGATGCCGACCTCGAGGGCGGCCTTGACGCAGGCGATCGCCGCGTCGTTCTCGACCTGGGAGGCGTGGGTGAGCCAGTTGCCGTAGGTGATCTCGGAGACCTTGAGGCCCGAGTTGCCGAGGTAGCGGTACTCCATGTGTCTGTCACTCCTGTCGCGGCCGCGTCGATGCGGCACCGCTCGCGACGCTAGTCCTGCGGTCAGTACCGCCGATCCAGCAGGAACCGTTCCGAGAACGACGTGACCCCGGCGATGTGGCCGTGGCCAGTGATCGTTCCGGGGTCTTCTCGACGATCGTGCCTGGGCACGGACGCCCGAAGCGAGCTCGTCGAGCGGGCGCGGTGCGCCACCGGTGACGGGACGCGGCCGCGACGGTGCAGGATCGCAAGAGGCGCGGTGCGCGGACGCACCGCCGGGAGCAAGGGAGCATCCATGACCGGACCGAGCGTGCTGTTCATCGGCGGGAGCGGCATCATCAGTGCCGCCTGCGTGCGCGAGGCGGTGGACCAGGGCTTCGCCGTCTCGGTGCTGAACCGGGGCACGACGGAGAAGCGGACCCTACCGGATGCGGTGACGCGCCTCCAGGCCGACGTGGCGGACCGGGACGCGCTGGCGGCGGCGATCGGCGACCGCACCTTCGACGTCGTCATCGACTTCGTCGCGTTCACCCCGGACCAGGTGCAGGCCGACATCGACTTCTTCACCGGCAAGACCCGGCAGTACGTGTTCATCAGCTCGGCTTCGGCGTACCAGACCCCGCCGACGCACCTGCCGGTGACCGAGTCGACGCCGCTGAAGAACCCGTACTGGCAGTACTCGCGGGACAAGATCGCGTGCGAGGACCTGCTGGTCGCCGCGTACCGGCAGGACGACTTCCCGATGACGATCATCCGGCCGTCGCACACCTACGACGAGACCCTGCTGCCGTTCGACGGCGGGTGGACGGTCGTCGCGCGGATGCGTGCGGGCAAGCCGGTCGTCGTGCCGGGCGACGGGACCTCGCTGTGGACGATCACGCACGCGAGGGACTTCGCGGTCGCGTTCGTCGGGGTGCTCGACCGGGCCGAGGCGATCGGCGAGGCGTTCCACATCACCGGCCAGGAGTCGCCGACGTGGGACCGCATCCACCAGGAGGTCGCCGCCGCCGCGGGAGCGCCGGAGCCGCAGATCGTGCACGTGCCAGCGGACGCGATCATGGCCGCGGACCCGGAGTGGGGCGCCGGCGTGGTCGGCGACAAGGCGAACAGCATGGTGTTCGACAACAGCAAGGTCCGGACGCTCGTGCCCGGGTGGGCGGCGCGCACGTCGTTCCGCGAGGGCGCGCGCGAGCTGGTCGCCTGGTACGACGCGCACCCGGAGGCGCAGGTCGTCGACGAGGAGAAGGACGCCCTCATGGACCGGCTGGCCGAGGCGTACGCGCCGGGTCGCGTCTAGCGCGCGGACTGTCGGACGGGAGGCGCGTGGCGGAGCCGTCCTGCGCCTCCCGTCCGCCCGCCCCGCGCCCCGCGCCCCTGCCCCGCCGCGCCGCGGTGCCGCCGGGAGGGGCACAACAGGAACCGGTCCGAACCACGGGAGTTCGTGGTTCGGACCGGTTCCGGTTGTGCGTGGGCGGCTCGCGCCGGCGGCCGCGCGACCGACGGGCGGCTAGGCCACGTCGCGGAGGACCGCGCCGAGTGCCTGCATCGCGGTGGCGATCTCCTCGTCGGTGACGACGAGCGGCGGCGCGAAGCGGATCGTGGACCCGTGCGTGTCCTTCACGAGGACGCCTCGGGCGGCCAGCTCCTTCGCGACCAGCTTGCCGGTGCCGAGCGCCGGGTCGATGTCGATCCCGGCCCAGAGCCCGGCGACGCGGTGTGCGACGACGCCCTGGCCGATGAGCTCGTCGAGGAACCCGCGCAGCACCGGTTCGCCGTCGAGCGCCCGCTGCTGGAACGTGCCCTCGGCGAGCATCGCGACGACCTCGGTGCCGACGGCGGCTGCGAGCGGGTTGCCGCCGAAGGTCGAGCCGTGCTCCCCCGGCCGCAGCACCCCGAGCACGTCGGCCCGGCCGACCACCGCGGACACCGGAACGATCCCGCCGCCCAGGGCCTTGCCGAGCGTGATCAGGTCCGGCGTCACGTCCACGCGCTGGACCGCGAGGGTGTGGCCGGTGCGTCCGAGGCCCGACTGGATCTCGTCGGCGATGAACAGCGCGCCGAACTCGTCGCAGACCTCGCGGACCGCGGGCAGGTAGTCGGCCGGCGGGATGACGACGCCGCCCTCACCCTGGATCGGCTCGAGCAGCACGGCGACGACGGTCTCGTCCATCGCCTCCCGGAGTGCCGCCGCGTCCCCGTACGGGACGGTGCGGAACCCGGGCGTGTACGGCCCGAAGTCGTTCCGCGCGTCGGGGTCGTCCGAGAACGAGATGATCGTCGTCGTGCGGCCGTGGAAGTTCCCGCTCGCGACGATGACCGTGGCCTGCCCCTGCGGCACGCCCTTGGCGCGGTAGCCCCAGGCGCGGGCGACCTTGATCGCGGACTCGACCGCCTCGGCGCCGGTGTTCATCGGCAGCATCATCTCGGTGCCGGTGAGCGCGGTGAGCCCCTCGGCGAACGGGCCGAGCCGGTCGGTGACGAACGCACGGCTCGTCAGCGTCACCCGGTCGAGCTGGTCACGGGCCGCGGTCAGGAGGCGCGGGTTGCCGTGCCCGAAGTTGACCGCCGAGTAGGCGGCGAGCCCGTCCAGGTAGGTGCGGCCGTCGACGTCCGTGACCGTCGCACCGTGGCCGGACGCGATGACGACCGGCAGCGGGCTGTAGTTGTGCGCGAGGGCACGGTCCTCGACGGCGAGCGCCGCCACGGTCGCCGGCCCGGGGGTGCGTCCGGTGTCCGTGGGCATCAGGACCGTGCCACGGAGGTACCGGTGCCGATCGGGTGCAGGTCGAGCGTGCAGCACTTCACACCGCCGCCGCCGAGGAGCAGCTCGGACAGGTCGACGCCGATCGGGTTGTAGCCCTTCTCGCGGAGCTGCGAGGCGAACGTGGTGGCACGCGCGGCGATCACGACGTTGTACCCGTCGGAGTAGGAGTTCAGGCCGAGGATGGCGGCGTCCTCCTCGGTCGCGATGATCGCGTCCGGGAAGCGCTCGCGCAGGATCGCCAGGGACGGCTCGTCGAAGGCGCTCTCGAGGTACGCGATGTTGGAGCGGCCGGACGCGTCCGGCACCGGGTCGAGCGCCGCGATGGCCGTGTCCAGGTGGTAGAAGCTCGGGTTGACGAGCTTGAGCGTGACGACCTCCCGGCCGTACACGCGGGCGAGCTCCTCGTGCGAGGTGCTGTCCGAACGGAAGCCGGTGCCGGCGTAGATCGTGTCGCCGATGAGCAGGAAGTCGCCCTCGCCCTCGTTCGTCTCCTCGGGCTCGGCGACGGTCAGGCCGGCCTGACGGAACCAGTCCATGTAGGCCGGGCCCTCGGGCTGACGCTCGGGGTACTGGAACTTCGCACCGTAGGCGACACCGTCGAGCACGAAGCCGCCGTTGGCCGCGTAGACCATGTCCGGCAGGCCCTCGATCGGTGCGATCTGGTGGATCTCGAAGCCGAGCTGCTCGTAGACGTCGACCAGGCTCTGCCACTGGGCGACGGCCTTCGCGGTGTCGGTCGGCTCCTCCGGGTGCATCCAGGGGTTGATCCGGTAGCTGACCGTGTAGTGGGTCGGCTTGCACATCAGGACGGTGCGGTGCGTGGCCGTACGCTGCGGGGCGGCGGCAGTGGGCTGGGGTGCGGTGTTCGACACGAGGTCCTCCAGGACCGGGGCCCGAGCCTGCCAGGAACCACCACGGTGAGAGCTCCGACGAGATGCAGGCTCACTCGCCGGAGGCGGACCAGGTCGACGCCTGCCCTGATCCTTGCACAGGAGGGCCGTTCGATGGCACGGCTCGACACGCACATTTCATGCGTCCCGCCGCATCCGCTCGCAACGACCCCGCGTAGGATGCGGACAATGGATTCGCTCGACCACCGCATCCTCGACCAGCTCCGGGAGAACGCCCGCGCCGGCTACGGCGACATGGGCTCGGTCGTCGGGCTCTCCGCCTCCGCCGTGAAGCGCCGCGTCGACCGGCTCGTCGCCGACGGCGTGATCCAGGGCTTCACGATCAAGGTGGACCCCGCCGTGGACGACCGTGGCACCGAGGCCTGGGTCGAGCTCTACTGCCGCGGCACAGTCTCCCCCGACGAACTGCGCACCCTGCTCGACGCAGTGCCCGAGGTCGTCGACGCCGGCACCGTCACGGGCAGTGCCGACGCCGTGGTGCACATGCGCTCACGGGACCTGCCGGCCCTCGAAGAAGCACTGGACCGCGTCCGCCTCGCCCCGCAGGTCGACCACACCCGCTCTGCGATCGTGCTGTCGAAGCTCGTCAGCCGCGGTTCCGACTGACCCCCCTCCCGCGAAACGCAACGTGGGCGTCATCTCGCAGCGGTATCCCCTTGCGCGCAGTCGCCCGGGTTGCGTTTCGCGGGAGGGTAGGGTCGCGTCCATGGGACGTGGGACGGCAGCCGGGAGGCTCGGCGTGCCTCCCGGGTCGGTCACCGCCCGGCGGATGGTCGCCGCTGCGACCGTCGCTTACGTCGTCAACTGCCTGTGGGGCACCGCCGTCGCGCTGCGCCTGATCCGCACCCGACGGCTGCGGGTGGTCCACCACGGGCTGTTCGTGGCGACCGCCGTGCTCACCGGAGCGGCCGCGACGACACCGCTGTGGACACGGTCCCGCGCGGCGCTGTTCCTGCTGCCGGCGCTCGTCCCGCTGGCGCTCGCTCCACGCACCAACCCACGGGGCGGAGCACACTGGAGAGTCGCGGTCGCCGCAGCGCCGTCCTACCTGGGGGCGGTCCTGGCGCGGCAATGACCGCATGCCGCCGTACCGGGAGGACAGCAGTGGAACTCATCGAGGCCATCCGGCGCCGACGCACCACCAACGGGGCGTTCCTGCCGGACCCGGTGTCCGAGGAGCACCAGCGCCTGCTGGTGGAACTGGCCGGGCGGGCGCCGTCGCAGCTGAACAGCCAGCCGTGGCGGTTCGTCCTCGTCGAGGAGCGCGACACGATCGACCGGATCGCGGACATCAGCGGCAGCGCGATGACGACGACCATGTCCCGGGGCACGTTCTTCGAGCGGTACCGGCCGTACTTCCGGTTCTCGCAGGCCGAGATGGACGAGCGTCGCGACGGCATGCTGTTCGACAAGCTGCCGAAGCCGCTCCGTCCGTTCACGAACCAGGTGTTCACGAAGCGGGGGCAGTTCCTGATGAACGCCCTCCGGGTCCCGCAGACCCTGGGTGAGGAGAACCGGAAGCTCGTCGCCGGGTCGCCGCTGCTGCTCGGGGTGATGCTCGACCGGGCCGAGTACCGGAAGGAGGCCCGCAACGCCTTCTACTCCGTGTTCAGCATGGGAGCGGCGATGGAGAACATCTGGCTGGCGACCACCGAGCTCGGCCTCGGGATCCAGTTCGTGTCGTTCCCGATGGAGATCGAGGAGTCCTGGAACCAGGTCGAACAGCTGCTCGAGGTCCCGCCGGAGCTGGAACTCATGGCCGTGTACCGGATCGGGTACACCCCGCCCGAGCGCCGCCGACCCGCGATCGACTGGGTGTCGAACGAGCGGAAGCGGCCCTCGCAGTACGTGTTCCGCGGCACGTGCGCGACGCCGCAGCAGGGCTGGGACGACCAGCCGGTGGTGGGGTCGGGCCCGACGGGGCAGGGCACAGCGGGGCAGGGCACAGCGGGGCCGAGCACGATGGACCGGACCACGACGACGGACGGGACCACCTGATGACCGCGACGCTGCCCGACGGGGGAGCGCCCAGCCTCTCCCTGCGAGCTCGGCTGGCACGCCGCTCCGCAAGCTCCGCAAGCTCCGCAACGCGCCAGAACCGGCCCGTAGGGGCCCAGGCCGTGACGCCGACCGCACCCGCCCTGCCGGGGCGACCCTGGATCGAGCAGGCCTGGCGCGACGTCGTCTTCGTGCACTGGCGCGTGGACGTCTCCGCGGTGGCGCCGCTGCTGCCGTCGGGCACCCGACCCGACACGATCGCACCGGACGGCACCGACGACGGGGTGACGACGTGGGTGGGCCTCATCGCGTTCAGCTTCGAGGACACCCGGTTCCCGCCGTTCGGGCCGCTCGGACGGACGGGCCGTGTCGGCGACTTCCTCGAGGTCAACGTCCGCGTCTACACGCGCGACGACGCGGGGCGCCGCGGGGTCGTGTTCCTGTCGCTCGACGCGGGGAAGTTCCTGCCCGCCGCGGCAGCGCGCGTCGTCACCGGCACGCCGTACCACTGGGCGCGGGTCGCCCGTCGGCAGCACGGGGACCGGACCGCGTACGCCGTGCACCGGCACGGATCGCGTCTGCGGTCCCTCCTGGAGGTGGAGGTCGGCGAGCCCATCTCCGAGCCGACCGCGCTCGAGTCGTTCCTCACTGCGCGGTGGGGCATGCACGTGGGGCGTGCCGGGCGGACGTCGTGGTGGCCGAACGAGCACGACCCGTGGGTGATGCACCGAGCCTCGCTCACCCGGCTGCGCGACGACCTGATCGGGGCGGCGGGGCTCCCGGTGTCGCTGACCGAACTCGAACCGGACTCGGTGCTGTACTCCCCCGGGGTCGTGACGCGGTTCGCCGGTCCGCGCGCCTGAGCGACGCCGGGCCCGGACGCCGGGCCCGGACTTCGGGAACGGACCTCGGGCCGGGCCCGCGCCCAGGTCCCGGCCTGCCCGCCCCGGGCCGACGCCCCGCGCCGGGGGACAGCGGCTGACCGCAGTGCCGCAGGGGCCCCGCGTACAAAGGGCTGCATGACTCGAGTGGCTGTGGTGACCGGTGGATCGGCTGGACTGGGACGGGCGACGGTCCGGGAGCTCGCCGCACGCGGCTGGGACGTCGCCGTCCTGGCACGCGGTGCGGACGGGGTGGACGCGGCCGTCGCCGAGGTCGAAGCGGCGGGCCGACGCGGTCTGGCCCTCGTCGCGGACGTGTCCGACCGCCAGGCCGTCGAGGACGCCGCCGACCGCGTCGAGGCCGAACTCGGCCCGATCGACCTGTGGGTGAACGGCGTCATGGTCGGGGTGTTCGGCAAGTTCCTCGACACCGCGCCCGAGGACTTCGAACGGGCACTCGACGTCACCTACCTCGGCTTCGTGAACGGCACCCGTGCTGCCCTCAGCCGCATGGTGCCCCGCAACTCCGGACACGTGATCCAGGTCGGTTCGGCCCTGGGTTCGCGTGGCATCCCGTTGCAGGCGGCGTACTGCGGGGCGAAGCACGCGATCGTCGGGTTCACCGAGTCCGTCGTGTCCGAGCTGATCGAGCAGGGCAGCGACGTGCAGGTCAGCCGGGTCGACATGCCCGCCCTCAACACCATCCAGTTCAACTGGGTGAAGTCGACGCTCCCGCACCACGCGCAACCCGTCGCCCCGATCTACCAGCCCGAGGTCGGTGCCCGCGCCATCGCCACCACCGCCGAACGCCCTCGCCGCCGCACCTGGGTCGGCGAGTCGACCGTGTACACGATCCTCGCCAACCGCATCAGCGGTCGGTTCGCCGACTGGTACGCCGCGAAGACCCTGGTCAGCGGTCAGCAGACCGAGGAGAAGGACGGCGAGGAACTCCCGTCGAACCTGTACGAGCCCGTGCCCGGTGACCACGGCGCGCACGGGGTGTTCGACGAGCAGGCGCACGAGTGGTCGCCACAGACGTGGTGGGTGGAACACCGCCGACTCGGCAACGGGATCGTCGGCGCAGCCCTCGGCGTCGCGGGACTCGCGGTCGCCACGGCAGCCGGACGCCGCCGATGAGCCGCGCGGGCCTCGGCGGCCGCCTCGGTACCCGTGGGCAGCGGGCGCTCGCGGTCGAGCTCCTGCGTGCCGGCATCGGCATCACCCACCTGCTCGGCGCCCGCCGCGCCCTCGGGCGTCCGGCCGTGCTGGGTCGGGTCCTCGGTGTCCGTCAGCTCGGCCAGGCCGGACTCGTCCTGCGCGCGGGGACGGCCGACGCCCACACCGTCAGTGCGGTGGTCGACGCCACACACGGCGTGACGATGGTCCCGCTCGCCCTGATCGATCGGCAGTCCCGGCGGTTCGCCGTCCGACAGCTCTGGATCGCGACGCTCCTCACCGTGCTCGAGGTCGCCCTCGTCGGTCGCGGGCAGCGCTGACCGGCAGCACCCCCGGACGCAGGACGCCCCCGCAGACCTGATGGTCGGCGGGGGCGTACCCGCGTGCTGCTACTCGACTTCGGAGGCCGGGTCCTCGGCCTCGACGCCGGTCTCGTCGAGACGGTCGCGCAGGTGGTCGGCCATCACGCCGGCACCTTCGTCACCGTGGTCGTGCTGGACCTGCTGCACGAGACCGTGCAGCTTCTCATCGTTCGTCGCGTCGGTCGCACCGTCCATGATCGGCTCGGACTGGACGCCGTTGTCACGCTCTTCTGCACTCATGGCACGAACGCTACGCCGCGCCGGGCAGCGGCTCACGGGCGCACCCCAGGTCGTGCCGGGGACGGACGGGAGGCCCGGATCACGCCGGCGGTTCGCCGGACGTGGGCAGGGCCTCCCGTCCGATGCGCGGAACCGACGTCAGAGGCGGAGGCGGGCGAACTCGGGGTCGACGTCGCCGTGCCGGTGCGCGGTGACGACCACCGTCTGTTCACGGAGGTAGTGCGCCATCTCGACGACGCCGGCCTCGACGACGGGGGCGTCGTGGATGGCGGTGTCGATGCCAGCGCCGAGCGCCTCCTCGAGAGCGAGGGGGTCGCCGCCGAGCAGGCGGATCCGCGATCCCGGCCCACCGAAGGCCGTGTGCTGCCGGGGTTCGAAGCCCTGCGACAACACGATGTCGATGGCGTCCTGCGGTTCGGCGGCCCCTCCCGACCACTGCTCGTGGAGGAGCGCCCCGGATGCCGCGCGAGCGAGGAACTCGTCGTCGGTCTCCACCAGGTGGTCGACGACGTCGAGCGGGGACCGACCGCTCGCGAGCAACTGCGTGAGCGGCCCGGGGAGCGCGCGGGCGGTGCTCAGCAGGACGTGCGCCCGGGCAGCGGTCGCTGCGGCGAGGGTCCGGATGAGGTCCCCCGTGCTGACACCCTCGGACTGCCGGACGACCACGGACTGCGGGCGGTGGCGCAGCACGTTCCGTTCGACGCCGAGGTCCGCGGTGTCCCTGGACCGACCGAAGCGCTCCTCGCGCGCCTGGGCGTCGCTGGTGGCACCGGCGCGGACCTGGTCGAACTCCTCGAAGGACAGACCACTGCGGGACGACTCGATGAGGGCCGTGACCCGCGGCGGCAGCCCGTGCAGCTGGATGCTCTTGTGCACGGTGCGGGGGACGGGCTCCCAGTGGCCGAGCATCGCGACCGAGTCGGGGCCGCCACGCTTCGCGACGGCACCGACCGAGGAACTCCCCCAACCGCCGGCGGGCTGCCGGACGACGGTGGTGTCGGTCGTGGCACGGTTCACCACGAGCGTGCCGGCGTCGACCCGGTCGGTCCAGAGGGCGACCTCGTCGACGTCGAGCGTGTGCAGGGCCTCGACCAGGCCGTGGTCGCTGCCGTTCTGGATCGCGATGGCCTGTTCGAGTGTCTCGACCTGCACCACCCCGAGCACCGGGACGCCGACCTCCGGGTGGGTGGAGGCGCTGCCGGGACGGACACCGACGCGGACGCCCGGGGACCAGAGCCGACCGGACTCGTCGAGCAGCCGGGGTTCGACGAGCCAGGACTCCCCCGGGCCGAGGTCGGTCAGGGCGGCCCGCGCTGCCCCGGTCGGCTCGACGACGAGCGGCCCGATCTGCGCGGCCGGGTCGGTGGGCCAGGCGACGCGGAGCGCGCGGGTGGCGTCGGCCAGCTGGCGGAGGAACCGGCTCTCGACGCCGTCCTCGCCGACCGACCCGACGAGCACCACGAGGGAGATCGACGCACTGGCCTGCCCGGACTGGGTGAACGCCGAGGCGACGACGTCGCGGACGGCCTGGTCGATGTCGGCCGCTGGGGTGACGACGGCCGCCGAGACCGCTCCGGTGTCGGCGAGGAGCGGCAGGCCGGCGCGCCACCACCGGAACGAGCGGGCGGTGTCGGGCGACCCGGTGAGCAGCACCCGGTCGACGGCGGGGTGGGCGACGAGGTCGCGGCCGAGCTCACTGACGTCGAGGTCGACGAGCTGGAGCATCGAGTGCGGGACCCCGGCGTCCCAGAGGACGTCGGCGAGCACCGCGCCGGACCGCTTGGCGAGCGGGGACGGCTTGAGGACGACGCCGCTGCCGGCGGCGAGCGCCGAGAGCACGCCGTCGGCCGGGGTGGTCAGCGGCGAGTTCCACGGGGCGACGACGACCGTCAGCCGGGGCGGGACGAAGGTCGCTCCCGTGACGTCGACCAGGTGTCGGGCGCGGTCGGCGGCGTGGTGGGCGGCGTCGACGGCACCGCTGACCTGCCGGTCGGCCTCGGTCAGGGTCATCGCGGTCTCGGCGACGACCACCTCGACCAGGGCGGCACGGCGGGCCTCCAGCTCGTGGGCGACGAGGTCCAGGAGTTCGGCGCGGTCCTGCGGGTCCTGTCGGCCCCAGTTGACGCCTGCCTGCGCGGTGCGCGCGATGGTCCGCTCGAGGCGGGGGCGGTCGGTGACGCGGGCACCGCGGATGGTGGCGGTGCCGAGCTGCGAGCGGGGGACGCGGCGGAGCAGGTCGGCCGCCCACTGCCGGTTCGCGTCGACCCCGGCGTCGGTGTCGACCGCGGGCGGGTGCACGGTGCGGATCTCGGGGGCGCCGAGGGGGACGCGGCGGTCCTGCGTGCGGAGGGTGGCCGGGGCGGGGTGCCCGAGTGCGGCGACCGCGTCGGTCAGGCGGGCACGTGCGCGCTCGGTCTCGGCGGCCCGCTCGTCGTCGGTGCCGCCACCGGACGTCAGGGGGCCGGCAGCGCCCTCGCGCAACCGGCGGGCGAGGTACGGGATCGCCGCGTCGAACTCGTCGGGGTGCACCACGGGGGTGACGAGGGTGACCGTGCCGACGTCGGCGCGGACGGCCTCGAGGACGGTGCCCGTCATGCCGAGGAGCATCTCGACCTCGAGCGCGTCTGCGACCCCGCGACGGTCGGCGAGCACGCGGGCGGCGGCGACCAGCACGGGGTCCCACCCGGTGAGCGCGATCCGCACGGCATCGGTGTGCTCCGGCATGAGTGCGGCGTCGAGCAGGCGCAGGAGCGCGGTGTCGATGTGCCGCCGGTCGGTCCAGACGCCCGGTGGCCGTCCGTGCACGAGGGCGTCGGCCCGTTCCTCGGCCAGGTGGGCACCGTCGACGAGCCGGACCCGGACGGGTGCGCCGCCGCGGAACCGGCGGGCGGTCGCCCACTCGGTGAGCGACGCCAGGACGCCGAGGCTGTCGGGCAGCGACGCCGGCAGCGTGATGCCCGCGGTCGCGTGGGCGAACTCGTCCTGGTCGAGCAGGGTGCGGAACACGGCCACGGAGAGGTCGAGGTCGTGCGGGCCGTCGACGAGCAGCGTGACGGTGCTGTCGGCGGCGACCGCCGCGCGGAACACCGGGACGAGCCGCTCGACCGCCTGCTCGGTGGCGTCGTCGAGGGCCCACGGCGAGGTCGGCGGGACGACGTCCGCGACCGCGAAGGACACCGCCGGGACGTCGTCGCGACCGAGCAGGTCGGTGATCCAGGCCAGGCGGCGGTCGCTCTCGGCGGGACCGAACACGGTCGGGCCGAGGGGTGCAACGTCGAGGCGGGTGCCCGGGCCGGCGAGCTTGCCGAGCGCTGCGCCGAGTCGGGCCGGCGGGGCGTCGACGACCAGGTGTCCGGCCAATCGGCGGAGCACCCGGCGCGCAGACGGGATGACCGCCCACGGCGCCATCGTCGCGAAGCCACCACCGACGGTCACGGCGCCGCGGAGGTACCAGGCGAGGAAGTCCGGGACGTCCCGGCTGGCCTTCTCGAGGTTCCGGGCGGCGACCTTCGGGTCGTCCGGCCGGATCACCTTGTCGACGAACCCGCGGGCGAAGTCGAGACCGCGCTCGTCGCGCAGGACCTCGGCGAGCCGGGCCGCTCGGGCTTCGGGCTTCACGCCGCCGGAGGCGTCCAGCCAGCGCCCGACGAGGGCGGACGCGTCGTCGGTGCAGTCCTGGAGGCGTGCGGGCGGCATGGTCTCGATCGTAGGCCGCTCCCCCGACGTCTCCTCGGAGGCGCCCGTGTGCCGTCCCGGAGTCAGCCGAACGGATGATCCCGGCCCGACGAGCTGCCCTCGCGGATACGCTGGCGGGATGGTGGAGCACGGCGCTGACGGCCACGACTGGGCCACGTGGGACGTGTTCCACGACGTCTGGCGCGGGCTGGACCGGGCGCTCGACGTCGCCGTGCAGCGGGATGCCGGCATCTCCATCCCCGAGTTCGAGATCCTCATCGGCCTGCACCGCGACCCCGAGCACCGGCTGCGGGTCCGCGACATGGCCGCCGGGATCGGCTGGGAGAAGTCGCGCGTCAGCCACCAGGTCACGCGCATGGTGGCCAGGGGGCTGGTCGCGCGCGCCGACTGCCCATCGGACGGCCGCGGCAGTTGGATCGTGATGACCGCGGACGGCCGACGCGCGGTCCTCGCCGGCATCCGGGCGCACACGGCGGCGCTGGAGCAGTTGTTCTGGAGGCCCGTGGCCGGCGACGCGGACACGCTGCGGGCCGTCTCGCACCGCGTCCTCGAGGCGCTCGGTCCGGTGGACACCGGCACTGACCTCGTCCCGGGGGACGCCTGACCTGACAGCCGCCGTCCCCGTCGTGGGAGGATGCCCTGGACCGACTGTGCGGGGGAGGGCAGATGGACAACGACGGCTCACGATCCGCACGCGCGGCACTCGTCGCCGCGCTCGACATCGTCGGGCTCGCACCGTCCGAGCGCTTCGACCGCATCGTCCGGATCGCCCGCGAGGTCTTCGACGTCCCGTTCTCGTACGTCAACCTGCTCGACGACACGCTCCTGCACACCTTGACGCCGAACACGGCCGGCGAGCCGACGTCCGGGCCGCTCGAGTGGTCCTTCTGCCAGTTGACCGTCCAGCGCCCCGGGCCGACGGTCGTCCCGGACACGCTCGCCGACCCGCGCACCGTCGACCTGCCCGGTGTGACGAGCCGCGGCATCCGCTTCTACGCCGGCGTCCCACTGACCATGCCGGGCGACCTGACGATCGGCAGCCTGTGCCTGATGGACGTCCGGCCGCGGGAGTTCAGCCCGCAGGACGAGGCCGCGCTGATCGACCTCGGACGCTGGACCGAACAGGCCCTGACGAAGGGCATGCAGCACGACCGGCTGCTCGAGGTCGTCGAGGCCCTGACCCCGCCGCCCGTCCACGTCCCGGGCTACGCGCTGGCCGGGCTCAGTGTGCCGTACGGCGACCTCAGCGGTGACGTCCACGACTGGACGGTCGCCGACGACGCCGTGACGTTCACGCTCGCCGACATCATGGGCAAGGAGCAGCCCGCCGCACTGCTGGCCGCCGGACTGCGGGCAGCGCTCCGGCAGCACGAGGACCTGCCGCCGGTCGACGCCGTCGGCGCGGTCGAGCCGCGGATCAGCGAGGACCTCAGCCGCGCCTCGGCGTTCGCCACGCTGTTCCACTCCCGCCTGACACCGAGCACCGGACGGGTCGACTTCGTGGACGCCGGCCACGGGCTCGTCGTGCACCTGCACGCAGACGGCACCTCGGACATCCGTCGCTCGCGAGACCTGCCGCTCGGACTGCACCCGCAGGGGGTCCCGTTCCGCCTCGGGTCCCTGGTGCTCGAGCCGGGCGACGCGCTGCTCGTGGCGAGCGACGGGGCGCTGGACCTGGGCGACGGGACGATCGACACCCTGACGGACATCGGGCGGACGTTCCGCCGGGCGCCGAGCACGGCCGCGTTCCTCGAGACGGTGCGCCTGCGGGCCGCGGAGCACGCCGAGGACGACGTCACCGTGACGGTCCTGGCGCGGGACGCGGACTGACCCTCCGGCGGGTCCTGGGCGCCGACGCCACGACGCCACGACGGAACGACGGAACGGTGCTGGCACCTGCGGACAGGTGCCAGCACCGGGGCTCGTGCGCCTGACCCGAACAGGAACACGAACTCCCGCCAGCCTCTCCGGCACCACCGACGCCCGCGGCCCCCGGGAACGGCCGGCAGCGCCCCGGTCGTCCGATCCGGCGTGATGCGGACAGCGCCGGGCTGCGTCACGCCCGGACCCCGGCCGAGCGCCCTCTTCGTGGCCCGGTTCAGCGCACTTCGAACCCGTACAGCGAGTACCCGTACGGCGTGGCCCGGTGCACGCCCTGGAACCGCACGTGACGCCAGGTGCCGGACAGGTCGACCGTGTCCGTGCCTCCGTCGGCGTCACTGACGGTCGCGATCGTGGTCCAGGCGTCGTCGGCCCCGTTCCGCGCCTGGATCCGGTAGGCGGACCCGTACGCGTCCTCCCACCGCAGGGACGCCTGGTGGAGGGGCTGCGCCGATCCGAGGTCGACGTCGAGCCACTGGTCGTCGGTGTGACCGCTCGCCCAGCGGGAGCCCGGGTCGCCGTCCGTGGCGTTCCGCGCGGCGACACCGGCGGCCTCGTCCGCCGACGAAGTCGTCGGGGCGTGCCGTGCCAGGTCGGGCGTCGGTGCACCCTCGGTCGACTGCACCCGGAACGCGAAGAGCGAGTACCCGAACGCCGTGTGGCGCTGCACGCCGAGCATCCGCACGTACCGCGCCCGGACCCCGTCGAGCTCGTGGACCGCGCTGCCGCCGATCCCGTGGTCCTCGGTGGTGACGGTCCGCCAGTCGTCATCCGTCGTGGTCCGCACCTGGACCAGGTACCGGTCCGCGTACGCCGCCTCCCAGTCGAGACGCACGCTGTCGACGGGGACCACGACGCCCAGGTCGACCGCGATCCACTGGTCGTCCGACGCGCGGCTCGCCCACCGGGTGGAGCCACTGCCGTCGACCGCCTGCTCGCCGCCCAGGTCCGCGCGCTCGTCGGAGGACGTCGTCACCGGCTTCCCGACCGCGATGTCCCGCGGGGTGCCGGTGCCGGGGTCCGGGTCGCTGCCGTCACCGGGGCCGACGACGTCGCCGTTCGTCACCGTCGTGATCGTCGCCCGTCCGGAGGCCCCGCCGAGGGTGGCGCTCACGGTCGAGGTGACGCCACCCGTGGCAGCCGCGGTGACCGCGCCGTCGCCGGTGACCGAGCCGCCGCCGTCGATCGTCCACACCGGTGCGCCGTCGGAGCCGGCAGCTGCCGTCACCGGTCCGCCGTCGCCGTCCGCGTCGAACCCGTACGCGGTGAGCGTGGTGCCGGTGCCGGCCGGGAGGCGCGTGGTGCGCGGTCCGACCAGCACCGTCGACGGGGTGAGCGCCGAGACCGACGGGGTGCCGTGGACCTCGAACGACCAGATCGAGTAGCCGTACTGGGTGAGGCGGTCGACGCCGTGCATCCGCACGAACCGCGCGGTGGTGCCGACCGTGACGTGGTCCGCCGCCGCCGTCGTCTTCGCCACGTTCCGCACGGTGCGCCAGGGGCCGTCGGCGGCGTCGGCGACCTGCAGGTCGTACTCCTTCGCGGCGGCGTTCTCCCACGTGACGTCCACGTCGGTGACGTCGGTCGCACGGCCGAGGTCGACGGTGTAGTCGACGGCGTCCTGCCCGTGCTCGCTCTCCCACCGCGTCGTCGGGTCCCCGTCCAGGGCCTTGCCCGGGCTGTTCCCCCCGTCACTCGAGGTCGCGACGGCGGTGGCGTGGAGTGCCTGGTCCGGGACGGTGGCGACCGCCGAGACGACGGCGCTGCCCTCCACCCCGCCGCTCGTGGCGGTGACGTACCCGGCCCCGGCAGCAGCCGCACGGACGCTGCCGTCGTCGGCCGAGCCTCCAGGCAGGGTCGTGGCCCAGGTGACGGGACCGCTCAGGGCGAGCGGGTCGCCGTACTGGTCGCTGCCGGCCGCCGCGAACGTCGTCGGGGTGCCGACGACGAGCTGCTCGAAGCCCGGGGTGACCCGGATCGACGTGAGCTCGGGAGCCGGGGCGACCCGGAACCGGTACGTGTCGCTGACCGACCCCACCGAGGCGGTGACCGTGACGCTGTCGGCGCGCTTCGTGGCGTCGTACGTCCCGTCGGCGGCGATGCTGCCGGTGCTGGCGTCCCAGGTCAGCCCGTCGAGCGGCATCGTCGCGCCGTACTGGTCGTACCCGGTCGCCGTGAACCGCGTGGTGGAACCGGGCACGAGGGTCTTCGGGCTGTCCGCCGTGTCGACCACGATCTCGGCCAGGTGGGCGTCGAGGTGCGAGGTGATCTGGGTGTGCGCGGGGACCGCGATCTCCCCGATCACCCGCTGGCCGTCGTAGACCTCGTAGGAGTGCTGGACGTCGTCGACGTTGTCGAGCACGTAGGAGTACGTGCCGTCGGCGGCGCGGAACACCTGGCTGAGCGGGTCGGAGGTGTGCCGGTCCGTGACCTCGGTGCCCACCGTCCGGTTCGACGCCGCCTGGTGGTAGACCAGGCCGGCCATCGACTGCCCGGTGACGGCCGGGTCCTTCGCCTTCCACAGTGCCCGGTGGATGTCGAGGTACGTGTCGGGGTCGTACTGCGCGAGGAAGCCGAGCACGACGTTGCCGAGCGCGTCGCCCATGTCGCTGAACACCGCTGCCGCGTGCGCGGTGTCGGTACCGGGCCGGTGGTCCGTCAGGTCCACCGAGTAGAGCCGGTTGATCGTCGCCGTGTCGGCGGTGTACCGGGTCGACAGGTACGGCAGCAGCGGTGACTGCACGGGCCAGTCCTTCGGCTGCTCGTCCGCCGTCGGTCCGTCGGTCTTCGCGGGCACGAGTGCGGCGGGCAGCGTCGTCGGGGTCCAGTACTGCGCCGGGAACACCACCTCGCCGTTCGCGTCGGTGCTGACGAAGAGCGTGCCGGTCGCCTGGTCGTACAGCGGGTTCGCGGCCGTCTTCGCCGTGACGTACCCGGGGTGGTTCGCCTCGGCGGCACGGACGGCGTCCTCGAGTTCACCGATCGCGGCGTTCCGGTCCTGCGCGATCGTGTCGTTGCCGTAGGTCCCGACGCCCCACCACTTCTTGGTGAGCATCTGGATGTGGGCGGCGTTGCCGTTCACGACGCCGTCCTGCCCGACGACCCGTGGGCGCGCCTGCATCATCTGCCGCATGATCGCCTTCGAGAAGCCCGGGTCCCAGCCGAAGAAGTCGAACCAGGGTGCGGTCGGCATCCATTGGATGCCGTAGATCCACGCGGGGTCGCCGGAGAAGTACGTGGCTTCGGCCTGGCCCGAGTCGAACAGGATGCCCGCCTGGCCGTACCGGTACGCGTCGGGGAACGCGCCGTTGCCGTCGTACGACTTCGACGCGGTGTTGCCGTGGGCGTTCTGGTAGTAGTCGCGGACCGCGGCGCGTTCGGTGACGTACTCCATCGCGCCGGTGGCCTGCATCTGCTCGTTCCCGAGCACCGTGCCGAGGAGGAACAGGCCGGCCTCGGACTGGATCGCCTCGGACGACGACTCCTGGTTGTTGCCACCCGGGGACGAGACACCGCCCGCGTTCGAGTGGCCCTCCCACACGCCGAAGGTCCGCAGGTGCGGGAACCGGTCGTCGTCCCGGTCCCAGTTGGCGTACTGCTTGGTCACCAGGGTGGCCATGCCCTCGTACCGCTCCGCCCAGCCGGGATCGACCGCCCCGAGGAGCGCGGTGGCGACGGCGAAGTAGCCGTAGTGGAAGTGGTTGTCGTTGAACTGCGCGGACCCGTACGAGTCACCGAAGCCGATCAGCGCCTTCCACGTCGGGTACATGGCGAAGAAGTGCTCACTCTCCCCCGTCGAGTACGTGTACCAGTCGGTCAGGGCCTTCGTGAGCGTGGCCTGGAGCTTCCGCTCGTCGTCGGTGTCACCGATCTGCCGTGCCACCGTCATGTACTCGGCGAGCTGCTGCAGGTCCTTGCCGCCCCAGTAGGTGTCGCCGCCGTACGTGGTCTTCGTGGCGTAGTCGGAGAGGTACTGCCGGAGCACGTCCCGCTCGTCCTGCCCCTCCGGTGAGGCGCCGGTGGGCGTGATGCCGGTGAAGGCGTAGTCGAGGGTCCAGCCGTCGTGGCCGATCGTGGTCTTCATCGTGCCGCGCGGGGTCGCGTACGTGGCACCGGTGAAGTGCAGGTCGTTCGTCGTCTCGGCGTACTGGTGCTGCAACCAGCCCTGCACGGTGTCGTGGTTCGAGCCCTGCAACGCGTCGGTCTGCACCGACCACTGCTGCTCGACCTGGCCCGCCGCCGGGTCGTACGAGTAGTCCATCGTGGTGTTGCGCGGCACGGCGAACGCGTACTGCTGCAACCGGTCGAGGCTGAGGCCACTGGCCGGGACGGCGCTGAGCACCAGGTAGGCCGTGCCCGCGGACGCGTCGATGGCGTTGCCGCTCCGGGTGAAGGTCGTCCCGGCTGGCGCGTGCACGCCGAACACGTGGTCGCCCTGCCGGATCTCGAACCGGTCGCCCGTGAACGGGAAGCTGATCGGCTCGCCGGCACCGTCGGTGATCGTCGCACCCGGTCGCACCGACAGGCGCGGGGTCATGCCGTGGTACTCGAACCACTCGTACGGGTTGCCCTGCACGCTCGTGACGTCCATGTACTGGCCGCCCGCACCCGCCTGCGGCATCCGCCAGCTGACGTTCCAGTCGCCCCAGCGGAGCGCGTCCGCCTCGGTCGCGGAGAACGCCGTCGAGAACCGCTGCGCGACCCCGTCCGGCTCGTCCGTCAGGAGCACCTGGTCGACCATCACGTGGGCCCAACCGGCGTTCAGCGAGTCGACGACACGGAGCTGGGCCTGCTGACCCGCCCACGCGCTGACGTCCCAGTCGACCCAGCGGAACTGCTCGCTGTCGTCGCCGGTGGCGGAGGCGACGACCTGCCCGCCGACGACGAGCTGCACGGCCTCCTGGTCGGCGTGCTTCCCACCTGCGACCATGAACGCGAGCGTCGAGTGGTCGACGGTGAACGGCTTCGACGTCATCGTGCCCGTGGCGCCGTCCCCGCCCGTCGCGCCCCACGACGTCAGGTACCCGTTGCCCAGCCAGCCGGACACCTGGCTCTGCCCCGCGGCGGTGTCCGTCGCCCCGCTGAACGCCGTGCCGGTGCTCGTCCACCCATCGGGGACGCCGTGCTCGAAGTCGGCGAGCAGCTCGTCCGAGGGGTCGGCGGCGGGGGTCACCGTGCCGCTCACCGTCACCGGGGACTCCAGCTGCATCGCGGTGCCGTCGCTGTTCCACTTCGTCGGGTACGTCAGCTTCGTACCGTCCTGGCTGTTCGAGGACACGAACGGGTACGCCCACATGTCGCCGGAGTACTTGCTCACCAGCAGGTCGGTCCACCACTGGTTGGTCGGCACCGGCTTCCCCGCCTGGGACGGGTCGATGTACAGGTGCTGGTCCACCGTCTTCTGCACGTCTCCGCTGTCGCTGATCGAAGTCGGCGGCGTGGGCGCGAACGACCCCGAACCGACCCGGGCGCCGTCGGTGGGCGGAGTCGGCACCGTGGCGGGGGTCGGCAGCGCGGTGCGGGTCGGCGCCGCGGTGCGGGTCGGCGCCGATCGTGTCGAGTCGGTCGCCAGGTCGGCTGCGCTGGCACCGGTCGCGGGTCCGACGACCGCGGCGATCACCGTCATCACCACGAATCCGGACATGACGGTGGTGCGGGGCGTGGAGCGGCTTCTGCGCGGTCGTTCCGCGTGGCGTCGGGGCACGGTCCGACGGTATCGGCGCGTTCACGCGACGTCAGTCGGTAGAACTACGGACCCGGGCGGGATCACCCACCCCACTTCGGGGGCGGGGACGGAACGGCCGTCGCGAGTTCCGGCGGGGCCCCTGTGGTCCGACCGTCAGGCTCGACGCGGGTTCGCGGGCTCTGGCGGCGCGAAGCTCTGCAGGAACGCGAAGTGCTCGCGGAGCACCGTCGACCCCATCGCGGTGAGTGAGACCCAGCTGCGCGCCTGTCCCTTGGCGCGTTGCACACGGCGGAGGTCGACGTAGCCCGCATCGGTGAGGATGCGGAGGTGTTCGCTGAGGGTGGCGTCCGAGACGTCGAGCGCCTCGCGCAGGACGCCGAACTCGACCTCCCCACCGCGCGCCGACACGGCGCAGATCTGCAGCCGCTGCGGCGCGTGGACGACGGCGGGACAGGGCGATGAGGCCGACGACCCCGAGCAACAGCCACGGGGAGTTCTCGGTCCCGCTGACCCCGAAGACCACCGCAGTGACGAGTCCGCCGCGCAGCAGGTGCACCCACCACGGCGAGCGCCTTCGCGCGGCGAGACGGGTCTGTGCGTCGCCGGTTCCGGTTCGGCGCATGGCACGACCAGGCGTGCAAGGAGGGCACGAGCTCGGGGATGAGTTCGTGCCCTCCGCAGAGGTCGGGTTCAGCCCCAGGGCGCCGGAGTGGGGGCGTCCGCAGGGCTGCCGAGCTGCCCCATGAGGCCGGCGAAGTCCTCGAGGTGCCAGGTCGCCACGATCCTCCCGTCGCGGACCTGGTGCACGTCCATGGTGCGCATCTCGATGCGCCTGCCGGTGGGCTCGTGACCCATGAAGGCGCCCTGGTGCGTGCCGGAGACGGTGTTGCGGACCGCGACCTTGTCGCCCTGGACGATGATGTCCTGGTGCGCGACGTCGTAGTCGGGCATGGCGTGACGGAAGAGGGCGATCTGGGCGGCCATGCCGGCGGGTCCCTGCTGCTGGCCCGGGGCCAGGGGCAGGTCGATCCAGTCCTCCGCCAGGACCTCGTCGTAGCCGGTGGTGTCGCCGGTGCGGAAGGGCTCGTAGAACGCCCGCACGATGTTCTCCGTGGCGGTGTCGTCGGTGTCGTTCTGCTCGTTCGTGGTGCTCATGAGGGTGGACCTTTCGAGATGGTCGATGCGAGGTGGAAAGAGGAGCGAGTTGAGGGCGGCGAGACGCGCAGGGAGTGCTGGGCGGATCTAGCCGAGGGCGAGGACGAGGCCGGCGATGACGAGCACGAGTGCCGTCGCGCCGTGGACGCCGAGGGCCTGGCGGAGCGTGCCACCGTTGGTGACGACGATGATCGCGTCACCGATCGGCGTGATCGCCGCGGCGAGAAGAGCCCACCCGAACACGTGCGGGCCGGCGACGAGCAGGACCACCAGTGGCACGATGCCGGAGGTGATGTCACGGACACCCTTGATGCTGGTGAACGCACGACGGCGGTCCTCGCCGACACCGAACCCGGCGGTGGCGACCCTCGGCGCGAGGAGGAAGCGGCCGCCGATGAAGAGGATGAAGAGGCAACCGAGGATGGCGACCAGGAGCGCGGCGAAGATCATGGGACGAACCTTTCTGTCGTTACATAACGTCGTTCTGCAACGAACGTAGCACGACGACGGTGCTTCGTCTACCGCTGTTACCTAACTTCGTTCTGCTACTGTGGCGCCATGTCACCACGACCAGCTCCCGACCTCGCCCTCCGGCGTGACCAGATCACCCGAGCGGCTCGCAGCATCGCGGAAGCAGAGGGCTGGGAAGCCGTCACCATGCGTCGGCTCGCATCCGAGATCGGGGTGACGCAGCCGGTCATCTACTCCGCGTTCGCCGGCGGCCGACAGGCGCTCATCGACGCCGTCGCGCTCGGCGGGTTCGATGCGATCGCGACCGCACTCGAAGACGTCCCCGCCGAACCCCTCGCGCGGATGCAGGCGTACCTCGACTTCGCCGCCGCCCAGCCGCACGTCTACGCGGCGATGTTCTCGATGCCGTCGGGACTCGAGTTCGGGACGGGGACCGGACCAGATGCCCTCGAGCGTGCCTTCGCCGCGATCCGGGCGGCGTTCCCTGGTCCCGACGACACCGACGCCGAGGTGGCGTGGGCGACGGTGCACGGTCTGGCGACCCTCGAGATCAGCGGGCGGTTGCCCGCCACGAGGTCCCGTGCACGACTCGACCACGCTCACCGGGCTCTGGCCCGAGGGCAGGACAGAGCCGCAGTCCCCACGAGCTCCCGGTCCCGGGACGACCTCCGCGTGGCCGACTGAGCCGACGTCCGTCAGTCCGAGACGTCCGCCAAGGTCGCCGCCACGAACGACGCCAGCGCGTCCGCCCCGGAGTGGTCGTCGGCCGTGACGGTCACCACGGCGTCCGCCGCCGGGTCGAAGAGGAGCATCTGCCCGCCCGCCCCGTGCAGCCGCCAGAGCTGCGCCGGCCCGTCCCACCCGGCGAGTGCGTACCGCTCGTACGCCGGGTCCCGACCGGCCACGACCCAGTCGGCGTGCAGGGCGTCGACCCACTGCGCCGCGACGAGCTGCTGCCCGCCGACCCGGCCTCGGTCGCGGACGAGTCGACCGATCCGTGCGACCTCGGCGGTCCGGAGGAACAGCCCGCCCCCGGCCGCGACGGAACCGTTCGGGCACCGCTCCCACTCGGCGCCGTCGATGCCGAGCGGGGTGAGCAGCCGGTCCTGCACGAAGCGGCCGACGTCACCGACTCGGGTCGCCAGGACACGCATCGCCGTGTAGGTACTGGCGTTCGCGTACTGGAACACCCGGCCCCGGCTCGGGCGCCCGAGGAACTCGACGGCCAGGTCCGGCCAGTCGGTGAGGAGCGTCGGGGTCCAGGGCAGGTCGACACCGCTCGTCATGCTGAGCAGGCGACGGAGCGTGACACGCTGCGTGCCCTCGCCGAACCGGACCTCGGGCAGGTACTCCGGGACCGGCACGTCGATGTCGACCACACCGTCGTCGGCGGCGATCCCGACCGCCAGGACGCAGACGCCCTTCGCGATCGACTGCACGTCCTCCGGTTCGTCGGGCGTCCAGCGGTGGTCGGCGACGTCGTCGCGGACGAGCACGTGCAGCCCGTGGGCGCCGAAACCGCTCCGGGTGACCTCGGCCACGACGGCGTCCCGGACGGTGTGCGCGCGAGTCATCCCGCCATCCTCTCGTGCGCGAACGGCCCTCGGAGCGGGTGCGGGGATCAGAGGTCGTCCGCGCCAGCGTGCCCGCCCCCCCCCAGTCGAACCTCGACGCTCGCGATGTCGGCGCGGGGCACGTCCGTCGTGGCGGACAGGCCACGGGCCTCCCGTCCGGCCGCCGTCCACGACGTCGAACCCGGACTTGTCGGTGAGGCGTACCGGTCCGCCGAGGAGCCAGCCGACGCGGTGCGCGACCGAGGCGAGGGTGCTCTCGTGGCCGGTGAGGGGCCTGGTCGGTCTGCAGGGCCTCGTCACGGAAGTAGGCGTCGCGCGCGGCTTCCGGCGTGCTGATCTTGCCGACTCCCGCCACCGCGATGGCGATGGCGATGGCGATGGCGATGGCGATGGCGACCTTGGTACGAGTGCGCATTCCCACACCCAGGACACGAGACGGCCTGCTGGATCGTCCACGGATCGACCGGCTCATCGGGAACGCCCACCTCCGGGCCACTAGTCTGTGCGATCGGACAGCTTGCCCGGACCGTCGAGGAGACCATCACATGTCAGTCGGACTGCTCGCCGTCGTGGACGACATCCTCAGCGCGGCGCTCAAGGCCAGCGCGAAGACCGCGGGCGTCGTCATCGACGACGCCGCCGTCACCCCGCAGTACGTGCAGGGCCTGGCGCCAGCGCGGGAGCTCCCCGTGGTCGGTCGCATCGCACTCGGCAGCCTGTTCAACAAGTTCGTCATCATCATCCCCCTGGCGCTGCTGCTGTCGGCCTTCGCGCCCTGGGTCCTGCCGTGGTTGCTCGTCATCGGCGGCACCTACCTGTGCTTCGAGGGGGCCGAGAAGGTCACCGAGTGGTTCGGCGTGCACCACGAGGCCGCCTCGGACGAGGCCGCGAGCGAGCCGAAGCTCGTGTTCGGCGCGATCCGCACCGACCTCATCCTCAGCACCGAGATCATGCTCATCGGGCTCGCCAGCCTGGACACCGACCTGGGCTTCTGGCCGACCCTCGGTGCGCTCGCGGTGATCGGCCTCGGCATGACCCTGCTGGTCTACGGCGCCGTCGCACTGCTGGTGAAGATCGACGACATCGGCCTGCAGATGATGAAGAACCCGGTCCGGCGCACCCGTCGCGCCGGCGCCCGGATCGTCCGCGCGATGCCGGCCGTGTTCCGGGTGATCAGCATAGTCGGCACCGTCGCGATGCTCTGGGTCGGCGGCCACCTGGTCATCGCGAACCTGGCGGAGACGTTCTGGGCCGGGCCGTACGAGCTGCTGCACCACGTCGAGCACGCCGTCCGGGGTGCCGGCCCCGTCGTCACGTGGGTCGTCGACACGGCGATCTCGGCCGTCGCGGGACTCGTCCTCGGCATGGTCGTCGTCGGGATCGTGCTGGGGATCGGGCGACTGCGGGGCCGCGCGCACTGACGGCCTCGGCCCGCGACCTGCCGTTGATCGACGCTGTCGGAGACGAATGAGGACCGCGTCGGCCCGCAGAGGTGTGAGTATGTGGCCATGGTGAGTGACGAGACGGCCGACGTGTCGGAGATCCACGGGCCGGCGTGGGAGCGCACCGTGCTGCTCGTGATCCCGCCGAACGACGTCGACGAGGTGCACGAGTCGGTCGATGACCTCTGGCACCTGAACACCGACCTCGGCAGTGGCGAGCGAGCGCGGTTCGAGACCGCACTGCTCGAACTCGCCGGGAACGTCATCGAGCACACCGAGGGCAGCGAGCGGTTGCTGTGCGAGCTGACACTCCGCCGGACGTCGACGGCGCTGGAGGCGCTGCTCAGCGACAGCGGTGCCGAGGTGCGCGTGCCGTTCCGCACCACGATGCCGGACCCCGAGGAGATGGCGGAGTCCGGGCGCGGCATCGCGATGATCGAACTGCTGATGGACGACTTCTCCTACGAGCGCGATCCCGAGGGGAACCGGTGGCGACTGGTGATGCGCCTCCCCGGGCCGCTGCAGCGAGAGCACCACGTCGCCACCGGCGGGACGGGCTCATCGTGAGCAGATCGGCGGGCGACGGCCGGAGACGGCGGAGTCCGTCCGGATGGACGGTGACGATCGCTCCGGGGTCACCGCTCCGTCGTGCGGGGCTGGCGGACCGGTTCCGTGTCGTTGGTGACAGCCCAGTGCGCGAGCAGTTGCAGGCTGTCGTGTGAGGCTGATCCGGGTGATGCGAGGTAGGTGACCAGCGCGAGTCCGCGACGGGAGCCGATGTCGAGCGACTCGAACGTCAGGTCGAGGTCACCGACGATCGGGTGGTGCACCAGTTTCTCGCCCGACCTGTGTTCCCGCACCGTGTGGCTGGCCCAGAGGGTGCGGAATGCCTCGCTCGCCACCGACAGCTCGCCGACGAGCGTGGTGAGTGCGCGGTCGCCGGGAGTGCGGGCCGCCTCGGTCCGGAGCACCGCGACGCTCTGTTCGGCAACGCTGTCCCAGTCGCGGTAGAAGTCGTGCGACCGGGGGTCGAGGAAGATGTACCGGCCGAAGTCCACCGACCGGCCCGGAGTACCGAAGAGGTCACTGTAGAACGCGCGACCGAGCCGGTTCGACGCGACCACGTCGAGCGTGCTGTTCTGCACGATCACCGGCATGTCCGTCATGCCGTCCACGATCTGCTGCACGCTCGCACTGACGTGCTGTGGTCGTTGTGCGGTGCGCCGCGTCCGGAGGCTCGTGGGCGCGTTGGCAGCACGAACGAGGTCGACCAGATGCGTGGCTTCGACATCGTCGAGGAGCAGGGCGCGGGTGACGCCGTCGAGGACGCTGTCGGAGACGCCGGTCGCGTTGCCGCGTTCGAGGCGGGTGTAGTACTCGACGCTGATCCCGGCGACGAGAGCCACTTCCTCCCGTCGGAGTCCCGCGACTCGGCGGCGTCCGCCGAAGTCGGGCAGGCCGATCTGCTCCGGGGTGAGCCGTGCCCGCCGCGATGTCAGGAAGTCGCGGATCTCCGCCTGGGTGTCCACCCGTCGACGGTACGTCACTCCGGTACCCCGAGAGGGTCCCTGTCAGTGACCGTGTCGGCGGAGTCTGGCTCCGTCCGAGGCGGCGACGTTGACTTGCAGCGTTCCCGACAGGAAGGCACTCCCATGACCGACTCCACGGTTTGGTTCATCACCGGCGCAGCACGCGGGATGGGCATCGACCTGACCAGGGCCGCCCTCGCCGCCGGCCACCGCGTCGTCGCGACCGCGCGTGACGCTGCGAAGGTCACCGACGTGTTCGGTGACCAGGAGAACCTGCTGGCGGTGTCACTCGACATCACCGACGAGCGCGCCGCCCGGGCAGCCACCGACGCTGCCGTCGCCCACTTCGGTCGCATCGACGTGCTCGTCAACAACGCCGGCTTGTTCTACGCCGGGTTCTTCGAGGAGATCAGCCCGGCGCAGATGCGGCAGCAGATGGAGACGAACTTCTTCGGCCCGCTCACCGTCACCCGCGCGGTCCTGCCCGTCATGCGTCGTCAGCGCAGCGGTCAGGTCATCACGATCAGCTCGACAGCGGGCATCGTCGGTCAGGAGTTCGTCGCGGCGTACTGCGCATCGAAGTTCGCGCTCGAGGGATGGATGGAGTCGATCCGCTACGACCTCGCTCCGTACGGCATCGCGACGATGATCGTCGAGCCCGGCTTCTTCCGCACCGAACTGCTCGTCGAAGGCTCGTCGACGATCTGGCCCGAGCTGTCGGTCGAGGACTACGCCGAGCGCACCGCGACGACGATCGAGGCGTGGAAGGGCATGAACGGCAAGCAAGGAGGGGACCCCGCCAAGCTCGCGGCCGCCCTGGTCTCCCTGACCGATTCCGGCGAAGCCCCACTGCGCTGGGTCGCGGGCGCCGATGCCGTGCAGACCGCCCTCGGCAAGGCGAACCTGCTCCTCGAGCAGGTCGCGGCACACGAGCAGCTGTCCTCCTCGCTCGCCCACGACGCCTGATCCCCTGACCGACCACCGGTTGTCTGCCGCCGCGCATCCGCCAGCGCGGTCACGCTCGACTGCGCCGTCGTGACCTCCCCGGTTCGGACCTCTGGATCATCGCCCACTCCGCCGCCGCAGGCAGCTCCGGTACGACTGGAGGCCGTTGCTCAGAACGAGCAACGGCCTCCACTCCCGGTCACCAACTCGGGTTCCGCACGTCACGTGCTGGTGTTCCCCGCCCGGTCACGGACCGGGCCGGGGTGAGACTTCGGGTCAGTTGGAGCGCCCGTTGCCGTCGCGACGGTCGTCGTCGTCCTCGGGCTTGCGCACGCCGGCCTTGGCGATGCCGCGGCTGAGGATGTAGGCCATCGTCACGAGCGCGACGTAGAACCAGGCCTGGTCGGCACCGAAACCGGTGTGGCCCTCGTCGGCGTTGTCGACGACCGCCGACGCGATGAGGATGGCGAGCGACACCACGATCCACGCGTAGAACTCCGTGGTCTTCAGTGCGGACTTCGTCTCGTTCCAAGTGCGACGGACGACGTTGTCGTGTCGTGCGGGGTTTCCTGCCGTGTTCGACATGGGTGTCTCCTTCACATTCTGTGCCGCCGGACTCCGGCGGCATCGTTGCGGTCCACACTTGTCTCGCGTCGCTGATTACCAACCCAGTTTCGTTTCCCAGCCGCACAGCCGGGCAGGGGCCCCCGCGGTCGAGGCGCTGCAGTCACTGAGGCGACCGCGACCGCGACCGCGGACCTGGCCCGGGCGTACGGCCACATCCGCCGACCGTTGATCGCCGTGATCAACGAACGGGCGAGGGGGCAGGCGAGGCGACCGTGCGCCGTGCCGTCGCGGAAATGGACTCGCACCTGCCGGACACGATCACGATGGCGGACATCGCCGCCGCCCCGTGCATCACCCCGTCGTCTGCAGGTCGGGTTCCAGCTGACAGCCGACGGTCGGCGCCTGCCGTCAGGTGCGGGGATGCGCGGTGATGAAGACGGCGCGGGTGCGGTCGGTGATGTCGTCGACGAACTCCTGATGCGCTGGCTCGAGGACGTCGTCGGAAGCGTCTTCTGTGAGCACGGGGATCCCCGGGCCGAGCACCAGGTTGACGGACGTGTTCGCGCCGCTCAGATCGACTGCCGGCATCGTCACGACGTCCGCGCGCGAGCTCTGACTCAACGCTGCTGTGTAGCGCAACACGGCGGCAGCGGCCGCGCTGCTGGTGAGGATCGAGGACAGTCCGTAGACGAGGTACATCATGATGATCCGGTTCCGACCTGCTCCTTTCGGCTGGTGCCGAGGAAGGTGCACCTGGTGACGGTGCGGCTGGTCATGTGGGTGGGCACCCGCGACCAGCTCAAAGGGGGCGAATCGTGTGCAGAACGGTGCACGCGATCAACGAGGTCTCGTGCTCCTTGCACGCTACGACTCACTCGTGATTTCCCCGAGGATGCCCGCGCGAAAGGGATGAACGGGCGAACGAGCGTCGACGAGGAAGGTCTGAGCGGCAAGCCGCCGGGTCGCTATGCAGACCGTTCGTCTCCACGTAGCCCGCCGAGAAACTCCGGGAGCTGGACGCAGCGACTGCTTCCGTGCGAGACATCACCCGACGGTGGGGCTCTGCACACATGGGCCGGTTCTCCGGCGCCTACCAAGCGTTCGGTGAGTACCCGCGAACGACCTTGCGGAACCGACCCGCCTCCGGATCCGGGATCCTCCGCTGTCGGCGGTGTTCCGCGTGCCGCTCCCTGACCGTGCGCTCCCATCCGGAGCGGAGACTGCTGACAGCTACCAGGACGGCGACGGAGGAGGAACCGTGACGGAACTCGATCGACGGACCAAGGTCCTGGGACGGTTGATCGGGCTGGCATCAGTGACCCGCCGGTCCGAGGCGCAGATCGTCGCCGACCAGCAGCGGGTGGTCGGCCACAACGCCGTCACGGACCTGCTGCTCGGTGGACTCGCTCCCGGGGTCAGCGTCCGCGACACGACCGCCGCGGGGCAGGACGGACCGATCGGGGTGCGCGTGTACCGTCCGACGACGTTCACCGGGACCCCACCGCTCGTGGTCCTCGTGCACGGCGGCGGCTGGACCTCGGGCACCCTCGACACCTACGACTGGCTGGCGTCGAACATCGCGCGGGACGCCCGGGTGGTCGTCGCGTCCCTGGACTACCGCCTCGCGCCGGGGCACCGCTGGCCCGCGGCCGCCGAGGACTCGTACGCCGCCACGGTGGACCTCGTCGGTCGCGCATCGGAACTCGGTGCCGACACGACCCGGGTCGCGGTCGTCGGCGACAGTGCCGGCGGGAACCTGGCCGCCGTCGTCGCCCTGATGGCACGCGACCGCTCTGGCCCGGCGATCGCGTTCCAGGCACTGCTCTACCCGGCGACCGACCTGACGATGGCGAGCCCGTCGATCGACGAGAACGCCACCGCCCCGATCCTGACGAAGGCCGACATGCTCGCGTTCCGCCGCCACTACCTCGGCGGCGCGGACCCGCGCCAGCCGTACGCGTCACCGCTGTTCGCGGAACTGGCCGGGCTCCCGCCCGCCCTGGTGCAGGTCGCCGAGCACGACCCGCTCCGGGACGACGGACTCCGGTTCGCCGCAGCACTGCAGGACGCAGGGGTCGCCGTCCGGACCACGACGTACTTCGGCATGCCGCACGGCTTCATGGCCTTCCCGCGCATCAGTCGTGCTGTGCCGCAGGCGCTCGGCGAACTGTGCCAGGAGCTCCGCCGGGCACTCGCCGTGTCCTGATCCGAGACCGGCTGTCCATCCGGTGACGGGTGCACACCACGAGCGGCCGTCAGGCGCCGACGGCTCAGTACGAGCCGACGGCCTCGCTGTGCGCCCACGCACCACACGGGGTGCCGTACCGACCGGCGATGTAGTCGAGCCCCCACGTGATCTGCGTCGCGGGGTTCGTCTGCCAGTCGGCTCCGGCTGACGCCATCTTCGACCCCGGGTACGCCTGCGGGATGCCGTACGCGCCGTTCGGGTTGGCGGCAGTGGTGCGCCAGCCGGACTCGCGGTCCCAGAGCGACACGAGACAGCCGAAGTCGTCGCTGCTCCAGCCGCGAGCCGCGACCATGTCAGCGGCGATCGCCTGGGCGCTCCCGGGGGTCGGTGTCGGGACGACCGGGACGGGGGCCGGTGTGGCGGCGGGCTTCGGGGCGACCGCGCTGGCGGCCACGGACTGCACCGCCGGGGCAGTGGTCGGGGCAGCCGGAGTCTGCGGTTTCGGCTTCGGCTTCGGCTTCGGGGCCTGCACCGTGAAGCCGTCGCGGTCGACGGCGAGCTCGACCGCGCCCTGCGTGGAGAACGTCTGCACGGTGGGGGCCGTCGCCGCTGCCGGCACGACCGCCGTCGCGGGGTCGGCGAAGGCCGGGAGGGTCAGCTGCGTCGCGAGGAGGGCGACGGGCGTCGCGAACGCCACGGCCGCGGCGACGCGACGGGCCGCCGAACGATGCGCGGCGGTGTGATGGGCGGTGGGGCGACGGGGCGTGCGGTGATCCGGCGCTGCCGACGAGGGTGCCGATGATCGGGACGGCAGCGGCGGACGGGGCAACGGGCCGGGGCCTCGACGGGCGCGCGCGGTCGACACCGAGACCGACCGTGGTCCTGCGACCGGACGCTCGAGGGGTGCCGGCGCGGCCACGATCGCCGACTCGGTCGATGGCACTGCGGCGTGTCGGCCCATGCCGGCGAGCGTAGCCCCTCGCCGTGTCGTCGTGGGAGCACGGCTGCTCCGGCGCGGCGCGTGTCAGTCCGCCTGGCCGCCGGAGCCGCGGACGGTCAGCTGCCAGGCGCTGTCCGCCGTGCTGTCGCCGCCACCGAACCCGACGCGGTCGACGTCGTGCCGCCACTTCGCCGGGACCCGGAGGTGCTGCGGCTGTCCGCCGCACTGCATCGGCTCCGCGCTGTACGTCACCGTCGTGCCGTGGGACTCGAGCTCGACCTCGGTCGACATCGTGCCGTCACCGAAGCACGAGAACTCCAGCGCGTCGATCTCCGCCGGCCCCGCGAAGGTCGACGCGACGGAGCCGTGCTCGTGCTCCTCGGTCTGCCCCGCGCTGATCTCGGCGCTGAGCACGACGAGCACGTCGTCGTCACTCTGCACGGCAGCCTCGCTCGAGGCACTCCAGCGTCCGACCGCCGCGGGGTCGACCGGCTCCTGCGTGCAGCCGCCGAGCAGCAGCACAGCGCCGAGGGGTGCGATGGCGGCGATCGCGGTGGTCCAGCCCATGGTGCGTCCCCTCGTCTGCGGCGGCGGGAGACCCGTCCACGCCTGCGCGACGTCCCCGTCGAGAACGGTAGCGAGCGGGACCGCGGCGCGGAAGTGGGGCGGGACGGGGTGGCGGATCAGGAGCCACCCCGTCCCGCGGACGCCCGGCCAGGGACCAGGCTTGACGCTGACGGTAGCACTCAGACGCCATCGGCACACTCCTCGGGATCGGTGTCGCCGCAGAACGAACTGCCTGCGTCGACGGCGTCCTCCTGGCACAATGGGGATGCCCCGGGGCCGGATCAGGGTCCTGGGAAGAGAGGGCGGGGGCCTCACCGACCTCCGCCCTCTGCACCTTCCGCGCGGCGACGGTGGCAGCACCCTCAGCGCATCAGCGTCCGGCGCGGCGTCTCTCCGTAGGTCTGCCGGTAGAGCGCCGTGAACCGTCCGGCGTTGCTGAAGCCCCAGTCGGCCGAGATGCTCGTGACGGTGTCGCCCCGCGTCGGGTCGCCGGCGATCAGGTCCGCTCGGGCACCGTCGACCCGCGCCAGCCGGACGTACTCCATCGGCGTCTGCCCGCGCTCCCGGCGGAAGGCCAGGGACAGCCCACGGGCCGAGAGGCGCGCAGCGGCGGCGATGTCCTGCACCGTGATGGGCTCGCGGCGGTGTTCGTCGACCCACGCGGTCGCACGTCGGACGGCGGCACTCTCGTCCGCACCACCCCGGGGTTCGGTGACGAGTCCGAAGGCGGAGATGGCGCTCACGACCACGAACCGCGTCGCCTGCGCACGCAACAGCTCGTTGCCGTAGACCTCCGGGGTCTCGAGCACCTGCTGCCGGTACTCCTGCACGGTGTGCCGCCACAGCCAGTGCCGGGCGGCGTCGACCGGACGCACGGCACCTTCCGCCAGACACAGGTCCTCGTCGTCCCAGATCTCGCCGGCGACCCGGCGGAGCACCTGGGCGGAGAACGAGCAGGTCGATGCGTGGGCGTGGTCGATGACGAAGTCGAGCTCCTGGTCCGGGGGCATCACGAACGCCTCCCCTTCGCCGATCACGTGCTCGGCTCCCCAGGGGTTGAACGCGTAGGCGCCGGAGTGCACCTGGACGAACATGACCTCGTCGGTGGAGTCGACGGCGACGCGCACCTCCGTGTCCCACTCGATGTCGGCGACGGTGACCGGGTCGCCGACGATCACGTGCTGCCTGTGCGACAGTGCCCGCGTGGCGGGCGCGATGCGGTACCCGAACCCCGTGCTGATCGCTGCGGTGAGTTCGTCGGCATTCGTCGTCTCCACGTCGAGGAACGAAGGACTGCTCATGGGGAGGGGTCTACCACACGTCCCCGCCGGACGACGGGCACGGATCATCCGCGCAACGAGTCCCGACGGATCCGTCCCCTGCGAACCGCCTGGACGGCGTTACGCTGCCGCCACCCCAACCAGCGCGGCCGTCGTCGTCCGCCCGGTGACAGCGACGTCACCCGGCCCGACGCGGACCGCACGTCTGCAAGGAAGCAGGTCACGGTGATCCCCCTCTCCCCAGCGCCCCTCGGACGGGCACGAACCCGCAGGCGCGTCATCGGCGCGACCGTCGCGGTGAGCGCGGCCGCACTCGGCGTCCTCGCCACGACCCAGACCGCGGTCGC
Organism: Curtobacterium sp. MCPF17_011; assembly: GCF_003234145.1. NCBI lineage: Bacteria > Bacillati > Actinomycetota > Actinomycetes > Micrococcales > Microbacteriaceae > Curtobacterium > Curtobacterium sp. MCPF17_011. The sequence goes on along the minus strand of NZ_QKSK01000001.1, from coordinate 554,064 downwards.
GGCACCGCCCGTCCCGGCGCCCACGACCGACCTCGGCCCGAACGTGCTCGTCTTCTCGCCGGACATGCTGCAAGCCGACATCCAGGCGAAGGTCGACGCCGTCTACGAGCAGCAGGTCGACAACGAGATGGGCACGGCTCGGTACGCGCTGCTGTTCAAGCCGGGCACATACGGTTCGGCGACGAACCCGCTCGACATCCGGGTCGGGTACTACACGGAGGTCGACGGCCTCGGCCAGGACCCGAGCGGCGTGACCATCAACGGCGGCGTCACGGCCACCGGACGCAACGGCAGCGGGTCCCTCGACACCTTCTGGCGGTCGGTGTCGAACCTGACCGTCCACGTGGTCCCGACCGCCGACGCCTGCCACACCGGCAACGAGATGTGGGCTGTCTCGCAGGCCGCGCCGATGCGGCGCGTGGACGTGAGGGACTACACGTCCTTCATGCCGTACTGCGAGGACCCGAACTACGCCAGTGGTGGCTTCGTCGCCGACTCGAAGCTCGAGGGCGGCGCACTGAACGGGTCGCAGCAGCAGTTCTACGTCCGCAACACCGACCTCGGCGCCGGATGGTCGAACGGCGTCTGGAACCAGGTGTTCTCCGGCGACCTGAACGCCCCGGCCCAGTCCTTCCCGGTGCCGCCGTACACGACGCTGACGACGACGCCGGTCTCCCGCGAGAAGCCGTACCTCTACGTCGATGACCACGGGGCGTACCGCGTGTTCGTGCCGAGCGCCGCGACGAACTCGGTCGGCCCGAGCTGGGCGGACGGACACACGCCCGGCCGGTCGCTGCCCCTCAGTGACTTCTTCGTCGCGCACCCCACGGACTCGGTGACGACGATCAACGCCGCCCTCGCGAAGGGCAAGAACCTGCTCGTCACGCCGGGCGTCTACGACGTCGCGAAGAGCATCTCCGTGAAGCGCGCCGACACCGTCGTGCTGGGGCTCGGCCTGGCCACGCTCACCGCCCAGAACGGCGCCGTCCCGATGGTCGTCGGCGACGTGCGCGGTGTCGACATCGCCGGCCTGACCTTCGACGCCGGCACCGTCAACTCGCCGACGCTGCTGAAGATCGGCAGCGGACACCACAAGGTCGACCGGAACCCGGCCACCGTCGGCAGCGCCACCGACCCGACCGCCCTGCAGGACGTGTTCTTCCGCATCGGCGGTCCGCACGTCGGCAAGGCCACGACGAGCCTCGAGGTCAACAGCAGCCACACGATCCTCGACGACATCTGGGCCTGGCGCGCCGACCACGGCGTCGCCGGATCCGTCGGCTGGACCGTCAACACGGCCGACACCGGTGTCGTCGTGAACGGTGACGACGTCACCGCCACCGGCCTGTTCGTCGAGCACTACCAGAAGTACAACGTGATCTGGAACGGCGAGCGCGGACGGACCGTGTTCTTCCAGAACGAGTTGCCCTACGACGCACCGGACCAGGCATCGTGGCGGCACCAGAAGGTCAACGGCTGGGCGGCGTACAAGGTCTCGGACAAGGTCAAGACGCACGAAGCCTGGGGTCTCGGCAGCTACATCTTCACCAACGTGAACCCGACGCTCCACGCCACGCAGTCGTTCGAGGTCCCGGACCGTCCGGGCGTGGTCATGCACGACATGACCACCGTGGCGCTCAACACGAACGCGGGGACCATCGACCACGTCGTCAACGGGCAGGGATCGGCTGCGACGGGCTCGGTGTCCGGGCAGCCGCAGACCGTGACGCGGTACTCGAACAAGACGGTGCAGTAGCGGACGCGCGCTGACCCGACTGGGTGAGCCGAGCCTCCCGTCCGTCACGATGACGGGCGGGAGGCTCGGTGGCAGCCGGGCCCCGTTCCTCGACGGCCCAGCATCAGCACCCGGGTACGGTCCGGGAGAGGCGACCCCGCCGTCGGCACACCGCCGTCCCCGATCGAAGGAGTGTCATGTCCGACACCACCCCGGCCGCTCCGAGTGAGCCCGTCGACACGAACGCTGCGTCCGTCCCGCCCGTCGAGGCCACGCCCGAGTCCACTGCGACCGATGCACCGGCCGCCGAAGCCGTCCCCGCCGAGGCTCCCGCTCCGGCGACGGCCGCTCCGACGCCGACCCCTGCCGCTGCCGTGCCGGTCGCCCCGGTCGTGCCGCCGCAGACGAGCCTCGCGTCACGCGGTGTGAACTACGCCGTGGACATCGTCTTCTGCATCGACGTGACCGGGAGCATGGACCCGATCCTCGACGCCGTGAAGGCGAACGCGCTCGGGTTCTACGACGACGTGCAGACCAACCTCACCGCGAAGGGCAAGAACGTCGCCGAGCTCCGCGTCCGCGTGATCGCGTTCCGTGACCTCGTTGCCGACGGTGCTGCGGCGATCGAGGAGTCGCCGTTCTACGGCCTCCCCGACGACCGCGCCCGTTTCTCCGAGTTCGTCGGCGGCCTCGTCGCCGAGGGCGGCGGAGACGCACCGGAGTCCGGTCTGGAGGCCGTGGCCCTGGCCATCGCGTCGCCGTGGACCCGCAACGGTGACCGCCGCCGTCAGGTGATCGTGGTGTGGAGCGACCAGCCCGCACACCCGCTCGACCCCGCAGCTGTCCCCGCGGACCTCCGCTCCCGCATCCCCGCCGACTTCAGCGCGCTCACCGACGCGTGGGAGGACGAGCAGGGCGTGATGGGGTCCAGCACGAAGCGCCTCATCCTCTTCGCCCCGGACGGTCCCGGCTGGAGCGACATCTCCGCCGAGTGGGAGAACGTCGTGCACAACCCCTCGACCGCCGGTGGTGGACTGTCCGACGTCGACTACGGCACGATCATCGACTCCATCGGGAACTCGGTGTGAGCGAGACCGCTGCGGGCCCGACCGCGTCCTTCGGGTTCAACCTGGCCAAGGTGCCGGACCACGGCGAGGACTCCGACCCGATCCTCCGCGAAGGTCCCGACCTCGGGCTCGCAGCGGTCTTCGACGGCATGGGAGGCGCGGGCGGCACCGTCTACGACACGCCTGACGGCGCGCGTTCGGGTGCCTACCTGGCCTCCCGGCTCGTCCGTGACGTGGTGGAGGAGCACCTCCTCCGCACGCTCACCCCGGACCGGCCGCTGCCGCTGCCGGCCACGGCCGTCGAGCTGCACGACGCGATCGAGACCGTGCTGCAGGACGCGTTGACCGGGCTCAACGCCCCGGTGAGCCGGCTGCGGTCCCGGCTGCTGCGCGCGCTCCCCACGACGATGGCGCTCGGTGCGCTGCAGCGCAGCGAGCCGGACGGGTCCCGCTGGGTCTGCGAGGTGCTCTGGGCCGGGGACTCCCGCGTCTACGCGCTCGACGCCTCCGGGCTGCACCAACTGAGCATCGACGACCTCCGTGACCCGAGCGACGCGATGACGAACCTCCAGCGTGACTCGGTCATCAGCAACGCGATCTCCGCCGACACCGACTTCCAGGTGAACCACCGGCGAGTGACGCTCGAGGCGCCGTTCGCCCTCCTCTGCGCCACCGACGGGTGCTTCGGGTACGTGCCGTCCCCGATGCACTTCGAGAAGCTGGTGCTCGACGGACTGGCCGAGGCCGAGACCGACGAGGACTGGTCCCTCGCCGTCCAGCGGACGATCAGCGCCGTGACCGGTGACGATGCGTCGATGGCCACGATCGTCGTCGGTGCCGACCTCGTCGACTTCCAGGCAGCCCTGGCTCCGCGACGTGCCGAGATCGCCGACGTGGTGGTCGCGCCCCTCGACGCGATGGCCGACGAGATCCACCGCGCGCAGCAGGACCTGACCGACCTGCAGGCACGGTACGTCGCCGCGCAGGCCGAGCAGTGGCAGCGCTACCGTGCCGGGTACGAGCAGCTGCTGCAGGACGACCCGGACGCGTCGGTCGACTCCGCCGAGGAGACCCCGTCGCGCCAGATCTGGAAGCCCGCGAAGCGGATCGCCACCGGGCACGTGGCCACAGCTGCGGACACCGACAGCGCGCCGGACACCGGCGAGACACCGCTGTCCGACGGTGTCCCGACACGTGAAGGGGAGGCCTCCTGATGCAGGCCGGAGACGTGTTGAACGGGTACACGCTGCTCGCCGACTTCAGCGTGGTGGGAGCGGGCCTCAGCCGCTGGACCTTCGCCACGAAGGGCGGGCGCGAGTACTTCGTCAAGGAGTTCCTCAGCCCCACGTACCCGGAGGACAGCTCCCCGGGCAGTGACCGCGTCAAGGCGCGGAAGCGTGAGCGGTGTGCAGCCTTCGAGGCACGGCACGCCGCGATGCAGACGGCGCTCGCACCGCTGTCGACGTACGGCGGCAACCTCATCGTCACGCTCGACTTCTTCCGCGCGGGCGCGAAGTACTACAAGACGACGGAGCGCGTGGAGTCCGAGGACCTCGGCGTCGCCGGCATCGCCGCCCTGCCGTTCCGCCAACGGCTCGTCCTGCTGAAGTCGGCCGCGCACAGCCTGAAGATCCTGCACGACCTGCACATCGTGCACGGTGACCTGAAGCCGGACAACGTGCTGGTCAAGCGGACCGACCTCGGGTACACGAGCAAGCTCATCGACTTCGACAACGCCTACGTCGCGGGTGACCCGCCACCGCCGGCCGAGATCGTCGGCACGATCAACTACTACTCGCCGGAGCTCCTCGGGTACATCCAGGAGGACGGAGTCACCGCCGCGGACTTGGGGACCGCAGCGGACATCTTCGCGCTCGGACTGATCTTCAGTGAGTTCCTGACGGGGGAGTTGCCCGCCTACGACCGTGCGTACGGCGAACCAGCCGTGGCCGTGCGGAGCGGGGTCGTCCTCCGGGTCGACCGTTCGACGCTCGATCCTGCCCTGACCGACCTCGTCGACCGGATGTTGCTGGCCGACGCGGCGTCACGGCCCACGGTCGGGCAGGTGCACGCCGGCCTCATGAGCCTCCGCGGATCCGGTGAGGCGGTCGCGCCGGCCGCGATGCCAGCCGCACCGGCAGCGACGCCGGCCCCGTCGACGACGCCGGCCGCAGCGCCGGTCGCTTCCGGCGGCCTCCGCGGGAAGCTCGTCAGGCCAGCCTCCACGCCGGCCGACGCCGGGCCTCCCGTCAGGACGAGCGAACCGGCGGCCGACCCGTCCGGCGTGACCCCGCCGCCTGCTCCGTCGAGTGGACTCAAGGGCAAGCTGCTCGGGCGGACTCCGCGCGACCGGAGGTCCGACCGTGGCTGAGATGCCGGCGGTCTGGCGCTGCCCGGTGTGCGAGGGCGTCAACCGTGGTGGCCGCACCTGCAGCACCTGTGGTGAGCAGCTCCCCCCCGGCTTCGTGCCCGCGGACGCGGCACCCCGGCCTCCGGAGGCCCGTCCACGTCCGTCGTCCGCGGCACCGCGGACCGTCGCACCACCGCCACGGCGAGCGCCGCGGTTCCCGAGCCCGGAGGAGATCTTCGGGAGCAACCCCTTCCGCTGAGCCATCCGGCGGGCCGTCGACTCCGGCCCGTCGGTCAGCGCTCGACGGTCAGGGGGCGACCGGGATGCCCTGCGCGTCCGCCCACTGCATCGAGTGCTCCGCCTGCTGGCGCGACAACCCCGTGACCATGCCGCAGTTGCTGCACTCGATCAGGTAGGACGTCCCGAGCGAGAACAGCGGGATGAAGAACAGCGTCACCTTCTGCCGCTCGCGGACGATCTGCTGTGGTGCCGCGACCCCGCAGTGCCCGCACACGAAGGTCACGACGAACAGGAGCGCCGCGACCGCGCGGGTGCCGAAGAGCAGGAACATCCTTCGAGTGAACCACCCGAAACATGTCCATCCGGACGGGTGCGGGAGCCGTTCCTCGATGGTGAGCGTGGTGAGCGCCGCGACTCCGACCTACTGCGAGAGCTCGCGGTCCAGCCGGTCGAGGAGCGCCTCGAGCGAGACCTCGAACTCCTCGTCGCTGCGGTCCTCGCTGAGCAGGGCACGCAGCCGCTGCACCTCCGGGGCGATGTCGAGGGACAGGTTCCCGTCGCCCTCCGGGACGGCGGCGCCGCCCTCGTCGAGCGGCTCCTCGGCGGGTCCGGCCTCGGCTCCCCTGACCACGGACTGCAGGAGGAGCTGACCCAGCAGGAAGCTGCTGAACGCGCGGTAGGCGTTGACGGCCTGCGCGTCGGAGAACCCGTTCCCGGTGAGGGCCCGGAGGAACGTGTCGACGACCTCGATGCTCCGGAGGGGCGGACGCAGCCAGGGTGCGGCTGGGTGGCGGGTGGCGACGAGGGGGAACGCCTTGGGGTGGTCCGTCGCGATCCGGCGGACCGCGTGCGCGACCGTCTGGAGGAACGCCTGCCAGTGCGTGCCCTCGGCCTCCTCCAGGTGGGAGACGAGGTCGCTCATCAGGGAGGCGACGATGCCCTCGAGCAGGTCCTCCTTCCCGTGCACGTACCGGTAGAGGGACATGGCCTCGACACCGAGCTCCTGCGCGAGGGAGCGCATCGACAGCCCCTGCATGCCCGACCGGTCGATCTGCCCGAGCGCCGTCGCGACGATGAGGTCCCGACTCAACCCGGGTGCGGTCGTCCTGTCGCGTGCCGCCATGGCGGATCTCCCTCGCTGTGGATGGGGCTTCCGGCCCCGACGGCGTCCTCGGGACGCGTCGCTGTCCGTACCTGAGACCGTACGCGCGCTTACGCCGTAAGCTCCGACGCGGGCTTACGCCGTAAGTCCGCCGGGGTGACCTCCACCTCCATCTCGGACGCACTCCTCATCGGATCCGGTGACCACGCCGGGGAACAGGAGCACCACCATGATCGACAGCAACAGCATCAACGACCTCATCGGCGCCGACGTCTACGGCAGCGGCGAGGCGAAGATCGGCACGGTCGGACAGGTCTACGTCGACAACGACACGCAGGCGCCGACCTGGGTGACGATCCGCACGGGTCTCTTCGGCTCGGCCGAGACGTTCGCCCCGCTGACGGACGCGAACTTCGACGCCGGCATCGTCCGGGTCGCGTACGACAAGGCGTTCGTCAAGGACGCACCGCGTGTCGAGGCCGACGGCGCTCTCAGCGACGAGGAGGAGCAGGCGCTCTACTCGTACTACGGCATGACCGACACCTCCGTGGCGGACGAGCAGCCCCTGTACGACCAGGACGCCGACCGTGGTGCGAACACCCACGGCACCCAGGGCCACGACACGTCCGGCCCGACGACTGACGACGCCATGACCCGCTCCGAGGAGCGTCTGCGCGTCGGTACCGAGCAGGTCCAGGCCGGCCGTGCCCGTCTGCGCAAGCACGTCGTCACCGAACAGGTCACCAAGACCGTCCCGGTCAGCCACGAGGAGGTCACCCTCTCCCGCGAGCCGGTCACCGACGCGAACGCCGCTGACGCCCTCGCCGGCCCGGAGCTCAGCGAGGAGGAGCACGAGGTCGTCCTCTCCGAAGAGCGCGTCGTGACCGCCAAGGAGACCGTCCCCGTCGAGCGTGTGCGCCTCGGCACGGAGACCGTCACCGAGCAGCAGACCGTCAACGAGGAGGTCGCCCACGAGGAGATCGAGCTCGACGACAGCGAGGTGCGCGGCACCACCGACGGGACCGTCACGGACCGCGACCTCCGCTCCTAGGCACCACCGGCGACGGCCCACCCGTCGCCCGGACTGAGCCCACTCACACCTGTCGGCCCCGATCATGACGAGCGGGGCCGACAGGCGTTCCCGCCCCCTCCCGTTCCCTCACCGGAGCACCCCACGGCCCAACGGAGCAGACCATGACCCATCGAGACCAGCCGCACGCGTCCGACGCTGACGACCACGTCGAGGTGGTCCGCAGCGAGGAGCGCCTCGCCGTCACCACCGAGCGTCACGCCACCGAACGCGTCCGACTCGAGCGGTACATCGTCACCGAGCAGCGCACCGTCACCGTCGACGTCAGCCGCGAGGAGGTCCGCCTGACCCGTGAGCCGATCACCGGCGACACGCGCCTGCCCGTCGCCACCGGCGACACCGTCCGCGAACCCATCGTGGTCGTCCTGCACGAGGAACAACTCGTCGTCTCGAAGGTCGTCGTGCCGGTCGAGCGCGTCACGCTCACCACGCACACCGTCACGCACGACGTGGTCGTCGACGAGACCCTCCGGCACGAGGTCGTGCACGTCGACGAGGTGACCGGGCCGACAGCCTGAGCAGCCCACCCGAGCACACCGAGCCTCCTGGCCGTCATCGTGACGGACGGGAGGCTCGTCTCGTTCCGGGCAGGACCGCGCGTGTGCAGGGGTCGCTTCGCATTCTGCACACAACGCGCACGTGTCTGCGCGTTGTGTGCAACTCTTGTCGTACCGGGCCGGAACGACCCGGAACGAAACGATGGAGTTACGTATGTCCGTTCCGATCAAGGCCGCCATCGAGAAGGTCCCTGGCGGCATGATGCTCGTCCCGCTCCTCGTGGGCGCCGTCCTCGCGACGGTCGCCCCGGGCACCGCGGACTTCTTCGGCTCCTTCACCGGAGGCCTCCTCACCGGGAGCACGCCGATCCTGGCCGTCTTCTACGTCTGCATGGGCGCGAGCATCGACCTCCGCGCAACGCCCTACATCCTCAAGAAGGGCGGGGCGCTCTTCGGCTCGAAGGTGCTGCTCGCCGTCGTCATCGGTGTGGTCGCCGGGCAGTTCATGTCCGAGCTCCCCGTCCAGGGCGGCTTCCTCGCCGGCCTGTCCGTCCTGGCCCTCGTCGCCGCGTTCAGCGACACGAACGGCGGCCTCTACATGGCACTGATGGGCCAGTACGGCAAGCCGAAGGACGTCGCGGCGTACTCGATCATGACGATCGAGTCCGGCCCGTTCCTCACCATGCTCATCCTCGGCGTCGCCGGCCTCTCCGCGTTCCCGTGGCAGGCACTCGTCGGCGCGCTGATCCCCCTGGTGCTCGGCATGGTCCTCGGCTCACTCGACCCGGCGATGCGGAAGTTCCTGTCGTCGGCGTCGCCGGTGCTCATCTTCTTCTTCGGCCTGGCGCTCGGCTTCGGCATCAGCCTGCAGACCGTCCTCAGCGCCGGCCTCGTCGGCGTCCTGCTCGGCCTGGTCGTGCTGTTCCTCAGCGGCGCTGTGCTGTTCCTCGCCGACCGCTTCACCGGCGGCACCGGCCTCGGCGGACTCGCCGCGTCGTCGACCGCCGGCAACGCGGCGGCGGTACCGATGCTCGTGGCCGCCGCCAACCCGGCGTACAAGGAGGCCGCGGGTCCCGCGACCGTCCTCGTCTCCGCCGCCATCGTGGTGACGTCGATCGGCACCCCGCTCATCGTCGCCTGGTACGCCCGTCGCCTCGCCGCGAAGAAGACCGGTGGGGACACGTCCGGCGTCGCGGCCGTCGCCGTCGATCGGGCCGCCTCGTGAGCGACGCCGCAGCCACCCTGACGATCGTCGCCGACGACCTGACCGGTGCCGCTGACGCCGCGGCCGGGTACGGCGCGATCCGCACCAGCGCGGTCGTCCTCGGCCCGGAGGTCCCCTGGCCTGCCGCTGACGTGCTCGCGGTCGACACCGAGAGCCGGTACCTGTCCGGCCAAGAGGCCGCCTCGCTCGTCGGCTCCGTCGTCCGCCGCTCGGTGGACCTCGGTCGGCCGGTCTTCAAGAAGATCGACTCCCTGCTCCGCGGCAACGTCGGCGCCGAGGTCGCGGCAGCACTCGACGCCGTCTCCGGACCGGAGCGCGCCCTGGCGGTCGTCGCACCGGCCTTCCCCGGCACCGGCCGCACCACCGTCGGAGGCGTCGTCCACGTCGGTGGCGCGCCCAACATCGACGGCGACCACGCCGGTGACGTGGCCGCATCGCTCACCGCAGCGGGCCTCCAGGCCGGGAGGCTCAGCCCCGCTCCGACGGACAGCCCTGCGGACATCGCGGCCCAGCTGGACCGCCTGCACGCCGACGGCGTCGACGCGGTCGTCCTCGACGCGGTCACCGACGCCGACCTCGAGACGATCGCCCGGGCCTCCCGGCTGGTCACCGGCCCCGTCCTCGTGACCGGCTCCGGCGGACTCGCCGCGCACATGCTGTCGCTCGCAGACAGTGGCGCGACACCGACGGCACCGCTGGCGCCGGTCGACCGCGTCCTCGTCGTCGTCGGGAGCTACTCCGGACCCGCTCGATCGCAGATCGACGAACTCGTCCGGCGCGGTGCCGAGCACGTCGAGTTGCGGCACCGCGACGACGGTGAACAAGCGGCGACGGACCAGATCGCCCGTTCCGTCTCGGACGTCGTCCTCACCCCCGACCTGGGCGTGCCGGTCGACAAGGACAACGCCCTCGACGTCGCCGCAGCCCTCGCGGCGACCGTCACCCGCAGCGCCGGCTGCTTCGGGGCTCTCGTCCTGACCGGCGGGGAGACCGCCCGAGCCGTCCTGGACGCGCTCGGCATCGACACCGTCCGCGTGCACGGCACCGTCGAACCCGGCGTCGTCCTCAGCAGCCACCCCGACCACCGGCCGGTCCTCGTGACGAAGGCGGGGGCGTTCGGCGACGCCGGCACCCTCGCCCGCACCGTCCGGGCCCTCCGACAGCAGAACACAGAGCAGTAAGGAAGAACAATGAAGCCGATCATCGCGATCACGATGGGTGACGCCGCCGGCGTCGGACCCGAGATCATCGCCAAGGCGATGGCCGACCAGGCGACCCGGTCCCTGGCGACGATGTTCGTCATCGGCGACCTGCGCCGCCTGCAGCTCGCCATGGACGTCGTGTCGAGCACACTGACCCTCAACCGCATCAGCGACCCGTCCGAGGTGACCGAGGACCCGACCACCATCGACGTCCTCGACATCCCGTGCATCCCCGAGGACCTGGCCTGGGGCGAGCTCTCGGCCGAGGCCGGACACGGCGCCTTCCTGTTCATCGAGAAGGCCGTCGAGCTCGCCATGGCCGGCAAGATCGACGCCATCTGCACCGGTCCGCTCAACAAGGCGGCCCTGCACATGGGCGGGCACCAGTTCCCCGGGCACACCGAGATGCTCGCTTCCCTCGCAGGGGTCGAGGAGGTCTCGATGATGCTGACCGCGCCGAACATGCGCGTCATCCACGTCACCACCCACCTGGGCCTCGTCGACGCCGTCGCCGCGATCGACGGCGACCGGGTCTACCGCACCATCACGCGCGGCAACGACCTGCTCGTCCGCTCCGGCAACGAGCGTCCGCGCATCGCCGTCGCGGCCATCAACCCGCACGGCGGCGAGAACGGTCTGTTCGGCAACGACGAGGAGGCCCAGAAGATCCAGCCCGGCGTCGACCGTGCGCGCGCCGAAGGCCTCGACGTCATCGGCCCGCTGCCCGCCGACACCCTCTTCATGCTCGCCAGCCGTGGCGACTACGACCTGGTCGTCGCCCAGTACCATGACCAGGGCCACATCCCGGTGAAGGTGCTCGGGCTGAAGAACGGTGTGAACGTCACCGTCGGCCTGCCGTTCGTCCGGACCTCGGTCGACCACGGAACGGCGTTCGACATCGCCGGGAAGGACATCGTGGACCACGAACCGCTGCTCGAAGCGCTCCGCCAGGCCGCCGACCTCTCCCCGGAGCGCGAAGGCTGACGTGAACGCCCGCGACCGTCGGCGCGAGATCAGCCGCCTGCTGCAGGAGAAGCCCGTCACCGTCGACGAGCTCGCAGCGGTGTACTCGGTCTCCGCGTCGACGATCCGGCGGGACCTCGACACGATGACGCGGGACGGCGCCATCGTCCGGACCTACGGTGGCGCCCAGACCATCGGCGGAGCGGAGCGGAGCCTGCGGGAGCGCGAGGCGATCGCGGTGGAGCAGAAGGCCGCCATCGGACGGCTCGCGAGCACGTTCATCCCAGCCGGAGCGGTCGCGGTGCTCGACGCCGGAACCACGGTCGGGGCCCTCGCGCGGAACCTCGTCCACCGCGAGGGCATCACCGTCGTGACCACCGGGCTGACGACCACCAACGCGCTCGAGCACAGCACGGGCGTCGAGCTCATCGTCGTCGGCGGACGGCTGCGGCACATCAGCTCCGGGTTCGTCGGCCCCTTCGCCGAGCGGGTCATGGCGGACGTCTCCGCCGACGTGGCGTTCCTCAGTGCCGACGGGGTCTCGGCGGAGCACGGGCTCTGCGAGGAGACCCCGGAGCAGGCATCACTCAAACGCGTGATGGTCGAGCGGGCACGGGAGCTGTACGTGCTGGCGGACTCGACGAAGCTCGGTGTCGCGTCGTCCCACTGGTGGACGCGGATCGAACGGTCGTGGTCGCTCGTCACCGACGACGGGGTGACGGAGGAGCAGTTGGCACCGTTCCGGGCATCGGCGTTCGTGACGGTGCACGTCGCCGGGACCGGGCAGCCCGGGTCGGACCGCTGACCTAGGAGCGGTCGGGTCCGATCGTCCACGCTGCCCAGGCGTCGAGCTGCGCCTGCGCGTTGCCGAGCGAGTTGTGCGATCCGCGGATCGTGCCGTCCGTGGAGTGCAATTCGTACCCCTGGCCCTGGTCGATCGTGCCGACGACGATCCCGTCGCGGCGGGCGGTCCAGTGCGCACCGGAATCGTGTCGCCATGTGATGGCCTGCATACGGTCCACGAACGCCGACTTCCTGTGTTGCGCCGCTCACGGGGACCGACGACCTACCCGACGATAGGCCGCCGACATGTGTGACCCGACATGTGCCGCTCACCGGTCTTCCGCGACTCCTCGTGGGACGCTCGGGGGATGAGCACCTCCCAGACCGTCGTCATCGCCGGCTGCGGCGACCTCGGCACCGAAGCCGCCCTCCGTTTCGCCGACCTCGGGTACCGCGTCGTCGGACTCCGGCGTCGCGCCGAACTCCTGCCCGCACCGATCGAGGGTCGGAACACGGACCTGCGGCAGGACGTCCCCGAGATCGACGCCGACACCGCGATCGTCGTCGTGGCGCTGGCTGCCGGCAGCCGCGACCCGGACGAGTACCGCGCGACCTACGTCGACGGCCTCCGGAACGTCTTGGACGGCATCGACCGGTCGGGAGCGAGGCCGCGGATCGTCGTCGTGTCCTCCACCGCGGTCTACGACGTGTCGGACGGGAGCGAGGTCACCGAGGAGACGCCGGCGACCGGCGGGACGCCCACGGCGGAGGTCCTCGTGGAGGCCGAAGCGCTCCTCCGCGAGCGAGCTCCGGGCGCGGTGCTCCTCCGACTCTCCGGCATCTACGGGCCCGGGCGCGAGCGACTCCTCAACCAGGTGCGCTCTGGCACTGCCCGACTCGCGCCGACCCCGGCAGCGTCTCCCCACACGAACCGCATCCACCGTGACGACGCCGCCGCCGCGATCGTGCACCTCGCGACGCTGGACGACCCGGCACCGACCTACCTGGGCACCGACGACGAGCCCGTCCGGCTGGACGACGTGCTCCGGTTCCTCGCCGACGAACTGCAGGTGCCGGCACCGCAGCCCGGCCCGGCGTCAGACCGACAGGCGGGCGGTGACAAGCGGCTGTCGAACGCGCTCCTCCGGTCGGCCGGCTTCGCGTTCCGCTACCCGACCTACCGCGAGGGCTACCGCGCGGTGCTCGCTGGCGCAGGCAACCGTCACGCCTGAGCACCGGTCAGTGGGATCCGGGCCGAGCGGACTCAATGCCCCCGGTGGTCCTGGATCGTCATCCGCGGCCCGAACGCCGGCTTCCGGAAGCCCGAGCCCGCGATCAACCGCACGACCCGCTCCCGGTGCCCCCGCCACGGTTCGAGCAGTTCGAGCATCCCGTCATCGTCGACCGGACCGCCGGTGAGCGCCCACCCGACGAGTGCTGGCACGTGGTAGTCCCCGACGCTCGGCGAGTCCGGGTCGCCGTGTGCCCGCTGCGCCGTCTCGGCGGCGGTCCACGGCCCGACGCCGGGGATCGACTGCAGCCGACTCGCGACGAGCTCCCCGCCGCGGCCGAGCGTCAGCGTCCGCTCGAGTGCGGGCGCGACCTTCACGACTCGCATCACCGTCGCGGAGCGCCCGGGTTCGATGCCGGCCTTGTGCCACTCCCAACTCGGGATCCGGGCCCAGGTGTCGGCGTCCGGCGGGACGACCATGCCCTCCGGAGCCGGGCCGGGTGCTGGCGTTCCGAAGCGTCGGACGAGGTACCGCCACGCACGCCAGGCCTGCCGCGAGGTCACCTTCTGCTCCATGATCGCGGGCACGAGCATCGCGACGACGGTGTTCGTCCGGAGGAGCCGTAACCCCGGCTGGCGGTGTCGCGCCTGCTCCAGGAACGCATGCGCAGACACGTCGAGTTCGGACCAGTCGTCGCCGCGGCCGACGAGGTCCGGTCCGTGCGACACGGCCCAGTCGGCTCCGGCACCCCACGCGCTGATGGCGACGGTGCCAGCGACGGCCCGCACGAGGACGGAGGCGGGCCCCTCGGGTGTCTGCAACGCAAGCCAGACGTCGGACCCGACCACCCGGTGGGCCGGGTCGCCGGAGCCGCGCGAGAGGGGTCGCAGCGTCGCGATCACGTCGACCGGGCCTCCCGGCCGGTAGACGGTGTCGACGCGACGCACGTCGACGAGCGGGTCGCGCTCCTGCTCCGCGTCGCCGGTCGACGCCGCAGCGGATCGGACGGAAGCCATGCAGGGATCGTAAGCGCCGGCACGGACACCGCCGACCGCAGCCGACGGCCCCACCGGCGGTTGTCCACAACCGCAGGTCACAGCATGGCGATCCCGGAGCCGCGTCGGCCATGATGAGGGGGTCCACCGAACCCGACATCGGAAGTCCCCTCCATGCGCATCGGCATCCTCACCTCCGGCGGCGACTGCCCCGGCCTCAACGCGGTCATCCGCGCCATCGTGCTCAAGGGCATCGCGATCCACGGCCACGAGTTCGTCGGCTTCCGCGACGGCTGGCGGGGGGTGGTCGAGGGCGACATCGTGCCGCTCGGCCGCAAGGACATCCAGGGCATCGCGAAGCAGGGCGGGACGATCCTCGGCACGAGCCGCACGAACCCCTTCGAGGGCCCGAACGGCGGCGTCGAGAACATCACGAAGACCCTGGAGCGGCACGGCATCGACGCCATCGTCGCGATCGGTGGCGAGGGCACGCTGGCCGCCGCGAAGCGCCTGACCGACGCCGGTCTGCAGATCGTCGGCGTCCCGAAGACGGTCGACAACGACCTCGGTGCCACGGACTACACGTTCGGCTTCGACACCGCGGTGGCGATCGCGACCGAGGCGATGGACCGCCTGCGCACCACCGGCGAGTCCCACTCACGCTGCATGGTCGCCGAGGTCATGGGCCGGCACGTCGGTTGGATCGCCCTGCACTCGGGCATGGCAGCGGGCGCGCACGCGATCCTCATCCCCGAGCAGAAGACGTCCCTGGCGCAGATCGCGGAGTGGGTGCAGGCCGCCTACGACCGCGGACGCGCACCGCTCGTCGTGGTCGCCGAGGGCTTCGTCCCGGACCACGAGGACACCGCCCACACCGAGCGCGGCCTGGATGCCTTCGGCCGACCGCGCCTGGGCGGCATCGGCGAGCGCCTCGCCCCGCTCATCGAGGAGATGACGGGCATCGAGACGCGCGCCACGACCCTGGGCCACATCCAACGCGGCGGCACGCCGACGGCGTACGACCGGGTGCTGTCGACGCGCCTCGGGCTCGCCGCGATCGACGCGGTGGTCGAGGAGCGCTGGGGTCGGATGGTCGCGCTGAAGGGCACCGACATCGTGCACGTCTCGTTCGCGGACGCGCTCGGCGAGCTGAAGACCGTGCCGCAGGACCGGTACGACGAGGCCGCCATCATGTTCGGCTGACGCCGTCCCACCCGAGGTCCGCCCGGTCCGCCCGGTTCCGGCCGGGAGGCCCGGGGTAGCGTCGCGCGCATGACCCGCGCCGTCCTCGCCTCACGTTCCGCAACCCCCGCCGTCACCGATGTCGAGATCGGCGACCCGGGCCCCGGCGAGGCGCTCCTCGACGTCACCCTGTCCAGCGTCAACTACAAGGACGGCCTGGCGCTGGCCGGCAACCCCGGCGTCGCCCGGGTGGATCCGCTCGTGCCCGGGATCGACGCCGTCGGCACGGTCGCAGCAGTGGGCAGCGGGGTGACCGACGTCGCTGTCGGGGACCGCGTGGTGCTCAACGGCGCCGGACTCGGTGAGACGCGACACGGCGGCTGGGCGGAGCGGGCGCTGGCCCCCGCCGAGTCCCTGGTGCGACTGCCGGACGACATGCCCGACGAGCGCGCCGCGGCGATCGGGACGGCGGGGTTCACGGCGATGCTCAGCGTGCTGGCCCTCGAGCACGTGGTCGTGCCGGAGGACGGGCCGATCCTGGTGACGGGGGCCTCCGGGGGCGTGGGCACGGTGGCGATCGCCCTCCTGGCAGCGCGCGGCTACACCGTGACGGCCTCGACCGGGCGGCCGGAGAACGACGCCTCGCTGCGCGCGCTGGGGGCGACCGAGGTGATCGACCGGGCCGCCATCGCGGAACTCGGGAAGCCGATGCAGCGTGCCATCTGGGCCGGTGCGGTCGACAGCGTCGGGGGTGCGACCCTGGCGAACGTCCTGGCCTCGACGAAGTGGGGCGGCGCGGTGACCGCCTGCGGTCTCGCCCAGGACAGTGCCCTGCCGACCACGGTCCTCCCGTTCATCCTGCGCGGGGTGTCGTTGCTCGGGGTGAACTCGGTGGACGCACCGCTGCCGCTGCGGAAGCGGGCGTGGGACCGGCTCGTGTCGGACCTCGACCCGGCGCTGCTCGCCGGTGTCACGCGGACGGTGGACCTGGCGGCGGCGATCGAGGTCGGCGCCGAGGTGGTCGCGGGCCGGGTGCACGGGCGGACAGTGGTCGACGTCCGGGCGTGAACCGCGACCAGCGACATCTTTGCCAAGCGTTTGCACAATGTCACGTTAGGATTTGAGTTCCGAACACCTTCACTGAGGAGACCCGGATGCCGGTACCCAAGTCGACCGTCGAGAACTCGCCCCGGAAGCTCCTCCGGGACGTCGTCCTCGAGAAGATGCTCGCCGCCATCCAGGACGGCACGCTGCAGGCCGGCGAACGCCTGAACGACGACGAACTCGTCGCCTGGCTGGGTGTGAGTCGCACGCCGATCCGCGAGGCGATCGCGAAGCTCGTCGACTACGGCCTGGTCGAGATGGAGGCGAACCGGTACACCCGCGTCGCCTCGCCGACCCGTGAGGCCTACGACGACGCGTTCCAGATGCTCTTCGGCTTCGGCGAGCTCGCCGCCCGCTGGTCCTTCCCCCGCTTCGAGGACGCCGACGTGAAGGCGTTCGGCGCGATCCTCGACGACATGCGTGCCCACGCGAAGGCCGAGGACCGCGCGCTGAACGACGACATCGACCGGGCGATCGCGTTCATGGTGCAGAAGTCCGGCAACGAGCTGCTGATCAAGACGAGCGAGTCCCTGCTGAACCGGGCGAAGTTCGTGCGGATCGGCGAGCCCGAGTTCGTCTTCTGGGACGTGGAACAGGCCCTCGACGGGTTCCGCGCCGCGGCGAAGGGCCGCGACGGCGAAGCCGGCGGAGCCCTCGTCCGCGGACTCGGACGTGCGATGGCCGAGCACCTGGCCACCGCCCGGGCCGCAGCGGCCTGACAGCGGCCGCGTCCGCCGAGGTGCGCGAGGATGGCGGGATGAACGACGTCCTCCTCCGCACCTCAGGACTCCGTGTCACCCGCAGCGGCCGGGACCTGCTGCACGACGTCGACCTGACCGTCCGCGCCGGCGAGCACTGGGCACTGCTCGGTCCGAACGGTGCGGGCAAGTCCACGCTGCTCGCCGTCCTCGGGGCGACCGGGCACCCCTCCGCGGGCACGGTCGAGCTGCTCGGGCACCGCCTGGGTCGTGTCGACGTCCGGGAGCTCCGCGAACACATCGGCCACGTCGACCCGCGGCACCGCATGCTCTCGCCGCTCACGGTCCTGGAGACCGTGCTCACCGGGCTCACCGGCACGACCGACCTCATGGTGCGGTGGGAGCCGACCGCTTCCGACATCGCGCGCGCCGAGCAGCACGTCGCCGACGTCGGGTTGGCCGCCCGTCGTGACGCCCGCTGGCCGGTGCTGTCCCAGGGCGAACGGGGACGAGCGCTGATCGCCCGGGCGTTGATGTCCGAGCCACGGCTGCTGCTGCTCGACGAACCCGCCACCGGGCTGGACGTCGCGGCGCGGGAACACCTGCTCGAGACCGTCGACGCGCTGCGGGTCCGGCAGCCGGAGCTCGGCAGCGTGATGGTGACGCACCACCTGGAGGACCTGCCGGCGTCGACCTCGCACGCGATGCTGCTGCGGGACGGGGCGGTCGTGGCCGTGGGGCACGCAGACGAGGTCATCACCTCGGCGCGGGTGTCGGCGGCGTTCGACTTCCCGCTGGCGGTCGAGCGCAGCGGTGGACGCTGGCACGCGCGCCGCGCGGACTAGACGAGCCGCGCCTCCCGGCCGGGCCGCGTCCCGCCGCCACGAGACGGGCCCGTCACCGCACGACGCCCCGGAAGCACCGAGACGCCCTGGAGTTCAGGGGCGTCTCGGGCATTTCGAGGCGTCTCGCGTACTCCGAGGCGTCTCGCGCGGGCGCACTCGTCTCGCGCAGGCACCCCCGTCAGGCCGTGGCGGCGCCCGCGGCCTTCGCCGCAGCGGGCAGGGCGTCGAGGATCTGCGAGACCGCACGCTCGTCGTGCGCCGCGGTGAGGAACCACGCCTCGAACACACTCGGCGGCAGGGCGACGCCGGAGTCGAGCATGCTGTGGAAGAACGGCGCGTACCGGAAGACGTCCTGCGCTCGGACGTCGTCGTAGTTCCGTGGCGGCGTGTCCGTGAAGGCGAACGAGAACAGGTTCCCGGCGTGCTGCACGGTGTGCGCCACGCCCTCGGCCGACAGCGCCTCGCTCGTGGCCCGCGACACGACCTCGGCCGTCCGGTCGAGGTGCGCGTAGACGTCGGCCGTCGCAGCGCGGAGCGTGGCGATGCCAGCGGCGACCGCCAGCGGGTTCCCGGAGAGCGTGCCGGCCTGGTACACGGGGCCGAGCGGCGCGAGGAAGTCCATCACCTCGCGCCGACCGCCGAGCGCGGCGAGGGGCATGCCGCCACCGATGACCTTGCCGTAGGTGACCAGGTCGGGCTTCCACCCGGCACCGTCGGGGACGGTGTTCGATGCTTCGAGGCCCCACCAGCCGGCGGCTCCGACGCGGAAGCCGGTGAGGACCTCGTCGACGATGAGCAGCGCGCCGTGCGACCGGGTGATCTGCGCGAGCGCCCGGTTGAACCCACGCTCGGGTGCCAGGACGCCCATGTTCGCGGCTGCGGCCTCGACGATCACGGCGGCGATGCGTTCGGAGTGCTCGTCGAAGGCGCGGCGGACGGCCTCCAGGTCGTTGTACGGCAGCACCAGGGTCTGCGCGGCGGTCTCGGCCGTGATGCCGGCGCTGCCCGGGAGGGCGAGCGTCGCGACGCCGGAGCCGGCCTCGGCCAGCAGCGAGTCGGAATGGCCGTGGTAGTGGCCGGCGAACTTCACCAGCAGGTCACGGCCGGTGTAGCCCCGCGCCAGACGGATCGCGGTCATGGTGGCCTCGGTGCCGGTCGACACCATGCGGATCTTCTCGATCGGACCGTCGCCGTCGACCTGCACCCGCTGCTTCACGAGTTCGGCCAGCTCGGTCTCGCCCGGGGTGGACGCGCCGAACGACAGCCCGCGGGCCGCCGCCTGCTGGACGGCCTCGACCGTGCCGGGGTGGGCGTGCCCGAGGATCGCCGGACCCCAGGACGCCACGAGGTCGACGTACTCGCGACCCTCGGCGTCGGTGACGTACGCGCCCTTCGCGTCGACGAGGAACCGGGGTGTGCCGCCGACCGAGCCGTACGCACGGACCGGCGAGTTCACACCCCCGGGGATGCTGTTCTTCGCACGGCCGAACAGCTGGTCGTTCGTGGTCGTCGTCGAGGTCATTCGGGGGCCTTCCCGGTCGTGGCGATGCCGGCGACGTCCGCAGTGCTGCCCGAGGTGCGCAGACCCGCTTCGTCGTTGAGCTTGCGGGCGATGTCGACCGCGAAGTACGTGAGGATCGCGTCGGCACCGGCGCGCTTGATGCCGATGAGGGCCTCCATGGCGGCGGCGTCACGGTCGATCCAGCCGTTCTGGGCGGCTGCGGTGATCATCGCGTACTCGCCCGAGATCTGGTACGCCCAGACCGGGACGGGCGAGGTGTCCGCGGTGCGGGCGAGGACGTCGAGGTAGCTCATGGCGGGCTTCACCATGACGATGTCGGCGCCCTCCTCGATGTCCTGCTCGACCTCGCGCAGCCCCTCGCGCCCGTTGCCGGAGTCGAGCTGGTACGTGCGCCGGTCACCCTGCAGGGTCGAGGCGACGGCCTCCC
Organism: Curtobacterium sp. MCPF17_011; assembly: GCF_003234145.1. NCBI lineage: Bacteria > Bacillati > Actinomycetota > Actinomycetes > Micrococcales > Microbacteriaceae > Curtobacterium > Curtobacterium sp. MCPF17_011. The sequence goes on along the minus strand of NZ_QKSK01000001.1, from coordinate 533,805 downwards.
GGAACGGGCCGTAGAACGCGGAGGCGTACTTCGCGGCGTAGGCGAGGAGCGCCGTGCTGGAGTGGCCGGAGACGTCGAGGGCGTCGCGGGCGGCGGCGATCTGGCCGTCCATCATCCCGCTCAGGCAGACCAGCTCGGCGCCGGCTTCAGCCTGCGCGACCGCCATGTCCCGGTACCGCAGGAGCGTTGCGTCGTTGTCGACCGAACCGTCCGTCGCGAGCACCCCGCAGTGACCGTGGTCGGTGAACTCGTCGAGGCACAGGTCGGACTGCACGACGAGCGCGTCACCGACCTCCTCCTTCGCCACCCGGATCGCGACGTTGAGGATGCCGTCCGGGTCCGTCGCGCCGGAGCCGACGGCGTCCTTGCGCTCGGGCACGCCGAACAGGTTCACGCCGCCGATCCCCACCGACGCTGCTTCGTTGAGCGCACGGCGGAACGAGTCGAGGGAGTGCTGCTGGACCCCGGGCATGCTCGTGATGTCGATCGCGTCGGTGGCACCTTCGCGGATGAACATCGGCAGCACGAGCTCGGCGGGGTGGAGCCGGGTCTCGGCGACGAGTCGACGCATCGCGGGGGTGGCGCGGAGTCGTCGGGGGCGGACCTGGGGGAAGCGTCCAGTCACGAGTGACCTTCCTGTTCGGGGTGTGGGGCGAGGGACTCGACGACGGCGTCGAGGAGGGCTTCGGCGGACCGCTCGGCTGCGACGACGTGCACGGGCAGTCCGGCGTCGCGGGTCTCGGCGGCGGTGCCCGGGCCGATGCACGCGATCCGGGTGCGCGGGTCGAGTGGGGTGAGACGACGAGCGACTTCGCGGGCGATGCTGCCGCTCGTCACGAGGACGACGTCCGGCGCGGGGTCGCCCGGGATCGGCGCGTCTCCGGTCCCGACGGTACGGTACGCGACCACCTCCGACACGTCGATGCCCCGGGCGCGCAGGCCGTCGACGAGGGTGGGTGCCACCAGGTCGGAGCGCGGGTGCAGGACGAGTCGGGCGTCCGCCGGGAGCGCCCGCACGAGTCCGGCAGCCGAGTGGTCTTCCGGAACGAGGTCGACGGTCCACCCGGCGGAGCGGGCTACGTGGGCGGTCGCCTCGCCGACGGCGGCGACGCGGACCCCGGCCGGGAGGCCCGGCAAGCGTTCCGCGAGCACCCGCACGGTGGTCGCACTGGTCACCACGAGCCAGTCGTCGCCGGCGCCACTGGCGTTTGCCGGCTCGGCGTCGGCGCCCGCGCCGTCGAGGTCCGACGACTCGCCGCGTGCGGGTCGTCGAGGTTCCACGATGTCGGAACCCGACGCCTCGAGGCCGCGGAATTGTGGAACCTGGGAGGGCTGGCCGGGGTCGGGAGCCGCTCCGGGCCTCCCGGCCTCGAGCCGGGCGACCATCCGGTCGAGGGGGCTGGCGTCGAGTGGCGGAGCGTCGGTGACGAGCGGCACGATGCGCGGGTCGAGCCCGCGCGCCGTGGCCGCGGCGGCGACCCGTTCACCCCAGGAGCCACCGCGCGGGACGACGACCACGGGCCGGTGCCCGGTCGTGTCGTGCCGCGTGGTGTCCGTGGTGATCGTCGCCCTACTCGGTCGCGGTGGCGGACGTGTCGGACGGACCCTCGGTACCGGGGGTGTCGAGGCCGGGGCCGACGGTGTGCTCGGCGTCGTGCTCGGCCGAGTCCGACCCGGCGGAGCTCGACAGGTCGGCCAGTTCGGCGGCGCCGTTCTCGAGCAGCTCGGCGGCGACCCGGTCGGCGACGGACAGGGCCTCGTCGAGGCGGTCCTGCGCCGACCCGTCGAGCACGGCCGCGTGCGAGGCCGTCCGGTACTCGGACCCGTCCGGGCTGTACACCGTCGCGGACACCAGGAGCATCTCGGCGTCGACGACCGCCGTCGCACCGATCGGCGCGGAGCAGCCGGCCTCGAGCTTCGCCAGGACCTCACGTTCTGCGGTGACGGTGAGCCGGGTGGGGGCGTGCTCGATCTTCCGCAGGGCGGCGAGCAGGTTCCGGTCGTCCTCGTCCGCACGGATCTCGACGGCCAGGGCGCCCTGGCCGGGAGCGCTCGGCCAGAAGCCGAGGTCGAGCAGCTCGGTGGCCGCGTCGAGTCGACCGATGCGACCGAGTCCGGCGGCGGCGAGCACGACGGCGTCGAGGTCGTCCTCGACACGGGCGAGCCGGGTGTCGATGTTGCCGCGGATGTCGACGACGTCGAGGTCGGGTCGGTCGGCCTTGAGCTGCGCGGCACGGCGGGGTGATCCCGTCCCGACGGTCGCACCCTCGGGCAGGGTCTCCACCGTCGCGCCGTTGCGGGCGACCAGGACGTCGCGAGCGTCAGCGCGCTTCGGTACCGCGCCGATCGTCAGGCCCGGGTACGGCGCCGTCGGCAGGTCCTTGAGGGAGTGCACGAGGACGTCGACCTCGTGCGCCACCAGGGCCTCACGGAGCGCCGACGCGAACACGCCGGTGCCGCCGAGCGACGCCAGGGAGGCGCGGTTCGTGTCGCCCTCGCTGGTCACGGTGACGAGTTCCACCGGCCGCCCGGACACCTTGGCGAGCCGGTCCGCGATGTCCTGTGACTGGGCGACCGCGAGCCGGCTGGCGCGGGTGCCCAGCCGGATGGCGGGCTTGTCGCCCGACGACTTCGAGGATGCGGGGTCCTGCACTGCCGGATGCTCCGGAGTGGGTCCGCCGGTCACGGGGCGACGCCGGCGACGGCGGGCTTGAACCCCGCTCGCACGTTCTCGCAGCACCCCGGACGGCACACGTCGTACCAGGGCCCGATGTCGGTCATGTGCGGTCGCTCGGCCTTCGGTGTCCCGTTGACCCGCTCGAGCACGAGGTCGACGAGACCGGACACGTAGGCGGGGTCGACGCCGGGGGTCTGCGTTCGGAGCGACCAGTAGCCGAGCTCCCCGGCGGTCTCGGTGGCTTCCTCGTCGAGGTCCCACATGACCTCCATGTGGTCGCTGACGAAGCCGAGCGGCACGATGAGCACGGCGCGGGTCGGGCCGCCCTTGAGCTCCTCGTTCATGTAGTCGTTGATGTCCGGCTCGAGCCACGGCTGCGTCGGGGGGCCGGAGCGGGACTGGTAGACGAGCTTCCAGGCGGGCTTCGACGTTCCCTGCAGGTGGGCGTGCTCGGGCTGCTCGAGCAGCTCCGCCCACGCCTGGTCGAGGACGACCTCGCCGACGGCCAGGTGCTGCGCCTCGTACGCCCCGTGCTCGTCGAAGCCGCGGTAGTCGGGACCGGACCGGGCGGCGTCGGTCGACGGGATGGAGTGCGTGGAGAACAGCACCTGCAGCTCGGTCGCGACGTCGAGCCCGTCGTTCTCGGCGATCGCGCGGGCCAGGCCGTCCCGGACGCCGTCGACGAACGGTCGGACGAAGCCCGGGTGGTCGAAGAACTGGCGGACCTTGTCGATCTGGATGGTGTCGATCAGGCCGGTCTCGTCGAGCACGCGGGCGTAGTCCTCGCGGTACTGGCGGCAGCTGGAGAACGACGAGTACGCGCTCGTGGCGATCGCGATGAGCTTGTTGTAGCCCTTGTCGGCGGCCTCGGTGAACGCGCCTTCGAGGTAGGGCTCCCAGTTGCGGTTGCCCCAGAGCACGGGCATGTCGATGCCGCGCGATGCGAGCTCGGCCTCGAGCGCGGCCTTGAGCGCGCGGTTCTGGGCGTTGATCGGGCTGACTCCGCCGAAGTGACGGTAGTGGTGCGCGACCTCTTCGAGGCGCTCGTCCGGGATCCCCCGGCCACGGGTGACGTTGCGGAGGAACGGGATGACGTCGTCCTGGCCCTCCGGACCGCCGAAGCCGGCGAGCAGGATCGCGTCGTAGGCGGTCGGGACCTCGACGTGCTCCGGGCCGGAGGCGGCCGCAGCGGTGGCGGCCAGTACGGGCTGTCCGTTCGTGATCATGCTGGTGTCGGTCATGACAGCACCTCCGGGAGTTCGGCGGTCGTCACGCGGCGACCCGTGTAGAAGGGCACTTCTTCGCGGACGTGCATGCGGGCCTCGGTGTAGCGGAGGTCGCGCATCAGGTCGACGAGGTCGACCAGGTCGGGGCTCTCGAGCGGCAGGATCCACTCGTAGTCGCCGAGGGCGAAGGCGGCGATGGTGTTCGTGAGGACACGGCGGTACTTGGCGCCGGCGATGCCGTGGTCACGGAGCATCCCCGAGCGCTCCGCTTCCGGCAGCAGGTACCACTCGTAGGACCGGACGAACGGGTAGACCGTGATCCAGGCCTCGGGGTCCTTGCCGCGGAGGAAGGCAGGCGTGTGCCGCTTGTTGAACTCGGCTTCGCGGTGCATGGCCATCGCGTGCCAGACGGGCTCGGCATCGCGGAAGAGCGCCGTTCGACGCACGTCCCGGAGGACCGCCTGGATGGTCTGCGCGTCGTCGCCGTGCAGCCAGATCATGACGTCGGCGTCGGCACGGAAGCCGGAGACGTCGTAGAAGCCGCGGATGGTGACGCCTCGCTCGGCTCCGGCCGCGACGACGGCGTCGAGTTCGGCTACCGATTCGTCACCGCCGCGGGCGACCGCACCGACCGGACGACGGAAGACCGCCCACAGGGCGTAGGCGGTGAGCAGGTTCGGGTCGATGCCGGACGCGGGATCGGTCTCGTGCGGTGCGTTCGGTGCTGGTGTGGGCACGTCAGTGCTCATGGATCGGTCGTCCTCCACGGTGGCCGCGAGCACGATCGCCAGCGGCACGGTTGCCAGGGGTGTGGGCTGCCCGTCCCCGTCGCCGAGCAGGCGTCCGGACCGACGTTCCACAGTGGCTCGCGGTGGCTCGCCGCCTGTGGATCACCGTCGTCGGAGCGCCGCTACGACGATACCCCCGACCACTGCCACTCCCGCTGCGAGACCGGCCAGGTAGGGCACGGGGTTCTCGTCGACACCGCGCTTCACCTTCGACGCCGCGATGCCGAGCTGCTTCGGCACGTTGAGCTTGTCCTCGATCGCGTCGAGGGTGTCGAACAGCTGGGCGCGGGTGGCGGCGACGCGGTCGGCGATGTCGCCGTGCTCGTCCTTCGGGTCGGTCACTGGTCCTCCGATGGGTTCGTGGGGATGACGGGGGTCAGCGGGACCACTGGCGGTCAGAACCGGCCGTCGACGTCGGGCTTGCGGGCACCACGCTGCGTCTCCGGGGTCGGCTTCCAGCCGAGGCCCTTGACGGCGTTGACGTCGTTCTTGACGCTGGCGATCGTGCGCTTCGGCGCGATCGGCAGGCCCTTCTTCAGGCGCTTCCAGCCGACGAGTCCGAGGATCCCGGCGACGATGAGCATCAGCACGGCGAGCAGCAGCGCAGCCAGCCATGCCGGCATCACGGTCGCGAGGCCCATCACCGCTGCGGTGAGGAGCACGCCGATCGCGTACAGCACGATGACGAGCGCGGCGATCAGGATGCCCGCGGCGACGCCGAAGACCTTCGCCTTGCCGATCATCTCGGCCTTGAGGAGCGAGATCTCGCCCTTCACCAGGTCCTTGACGAGGTCCGGGAGCTCCTTGACGAGGCCGAACAGCGACCGCGACTTCCGGTCGCGTGTGTCGGTCATGAGATCTGCGAGCCCTTGTTGGAAGACGCCTTGGAGCTGACCTTGCGGACGACCTTCTTGGTCTGCTCACCGAGGAAGTCGGCGACGTCGGGCGTGCGGTCCTGCACGAAGCCCTCGACGTCGTGGACGCTCTTCTGGACGCCGTTGCTGTTCCAGACCTTGCCGCTGACGGTCTTGATCTGCTCGTACCGAGCCCGTCCGGCTCGCGATCCCAGGACGTACCCGAGCGCTGCGCCGGCAATGAAAAGGAGCTTTCCTCGCATGAGCGGTTCCTCCGTTGGGTCAGTGTGCTGTCGTGAGCACTGTGCTTCGTGATGCACCGTTGCGGGGTCATGCACCGATCGGCATGTGTCCGACGGTTCCCCCAACAGTAGCCCTCGGGGCATCAGCGGTCCGCTCAGGAATCCAGGATGCGCTCAGCCGCGGCACGGGCCGCCGTCACGATGCCCGAGAGGCCCCGCCCGGACGACGCCTCGCCGATGCCGACGACCCCCTCGGCCAGTCCGGCGGCCTCGGCGTCCGGCCCGTGCCACAGCACGCGAGCGGCACCGACGACGTGCTCCGGCCCGACCTCCAGGCCGAGCAGGGCGGACGCATCGGTGGTCGCGCGGACGCTGACCGGTCCGGCCGGGTCGACCGGGAGGCTCGTGGCGACCTGGTCAGCGTCCGTCGCGTCGGCAGCGCCGGTCGCCTGGGCGGCACCTGCCGGGGGCAGGGCGTAGCTGAGACGCAGCACGTGCCTCCCGGCCGCCTGCTCCGCCAGCCACGGCCACTTCACCGTCGCGTGCGTCAGCGCCTTCGCGGCGACGCCGACCGCCGCCGGGTGCACGAGCATGCCGGTGCCGCGCGGGGCGGCGTCCAACTCGGGCCGGTCGACCACGAGTGTGACGAGCTCGATGCCGGACCGTCGCGGCGCGGCGACACGGGCGGGGTCGGCCACGGTCGCGAACACGTGGTCGGCGGCCAGTCGTTCGATCCGGCCGTCGGCGGAGGTGGCCTCGACCGCCGCCCGCTCGACGCGCGTCACCCGGGTGTGCAGCCGGACGTCGACCCGGTACGTGTCGAGGTCTGCGACGAGCTCGTCGACCAGTCGGGCGATGCCGCCACGGAGGCCCTGCACCGCCGAGCCCGCGACGGCCCGCTTCCGGAGTGCGAGCACGGCTCGGGCGAGCGACCCCTCCCGCTGCAGTGCCGCGCGCAGTCCGGGCGCCACACGGTCGGGGTCCAGGTCGTCCGGGTGCGTGGAGTGCACGCCCGCGACGACCGGCACCACGAGGTCGTCGAGCACCTTCGCGCCCATCCGGCGTCGGACCATCGCGCCGAGCGACGTCGCCCGCGCGCCGACGGGCGAGGGCAGCAGGGCGTCCATCTGCGCACGGAGGGCCCCGGCGCCGCCGACGACCGCGATGACGTCGGCGGCCATCGGGGTGCCCGGGATCCCGAGCAGCCCGGTCGAGGGGATGGGGGCGGTGCGGCCGTCGCGGGTCATCAGCCACGCACCCCGGGGGTCCGGCGAGACGATGTCGTTGCCGAGGCCCAGTTCGATCGCCAGCGAGGACACGGCGTCCGTCCGGGTCGCGAACGAGTCCGCCGCCATGTCGAGGTCGAGCCCGGCGACGGTGTGCCGGCGGATCATGCCGCCGAGCGCGCCGGAGGCCTCGAGCAGCACCACGTGCGCGCCGCCCTTCGTCAGGTCGCGCGCCGCGACGAGCCCGGCGACCCCGCCGCCGACCACGACGACGTCGGTCATGCCCCGGCGCTCCCGGCCCCGTCGGTCCCGTCGGTCCCGTCGCCCAGCGAGTGCACGAGTTCGACGACGCGGGTGAGCACCGCCGGGTCGGTCTCCGGCGGCACCCCGTGCCCGAGGTTCACGACGTGCGCCCGAGCGACCCCGCCTCGGCGGACGACCGCACGGACGTGTGCTTCGAGGACCTCCCACGGGGCCGCGAGCATCGCCGGGTCGATGTTGCCCTGCACGGTGACGCCGGTGCCGACGCGCTGCACGGCCTCGTCGAGGGGCAGGCGCCAGTCCACCCCCACCGCGTCGACGGCGTCCGCGTGGCCGCCGACCGTCGCCATGTCCGCCAGGACCTCGCCGCTGCCGACGCCGAAGTGGATGCGCGGGACGCCGAGGTCCGCGACGTGGGACAGCGCCGTCGCCGAGTGCGGTGCGACCCGCTCGACGTAGTCCGCCCGAGACAGCGAGCCGACCCACGAGTCGAACAGCTGCGCGGCCGAGGCACCGGCGAGGACCTGTGCGCGGAGGAACGCCCCCGACACGTCGGCCGCCCAGTCCAGCAGCCGCGACCAGGTCTCCGGGTCGGCGTGCATCATCGTCCGGGCACGGAGGTGGTCCTTCGACGGCCCACCCTCGACCAGGTAGGCGGCGAGGGTGAAGGGTGCGCCGGCGAACCCGATGAGCGGCGTGCTGCCCAGCTCGGCGACGGTGCGGGCGACGGCCTCGGAGATCGGCGCCAGGGCCTCCGGCTCGAGCCGACCCAGGGCGTCGACGTCCGCCGCGGTCCGGACCGGGGAACCGAGGACGGGGCCGCGGCCCGGGACGATCTCGACGTCCACGCCGGCGAGCTTGATCGGCACGACGATGTCGCTGAAGAAGATGCCGGCGTCGACCCCGTGCCGACGCACCGGCTGCAGGGTGATCTCGGACGCCAGGGCCGGGTCCAGGCACGCGTCGAGCATCGCCGTCCCGACCCGGAGCTCCCGGTACTCGGGCAGCGACCGGCCCGCCTGGCGCATGAACCAGACCGGCAGCGTCTCCGGTCGGTCGCCCCGGAGTGCCCGGACGAGCCGGGAGCCCGCGGTGCGTCCGTCGGCGAGCGGATGGGTGGCAGGGAGCGCGTCGGTCACCGGACGATTCTCGCACCGCGAACAGGGCCGTTCTCCGATCTGGCGCTCGGGACGGCGGGGTTACCATTGAACACGTGCTCATCTGTCTCACGGCGTCGCATCGCAACGCCAGCTTCGACCTCCTGGAGCGTCTGAGCATCAGAGCACCCGCGGCCGCCAGCCGCCTCGTCACGGACTCGGACGTGCTCGACGGCGCCGTGGTCCTCGCCACGTGCAACCGGTTCGAGGCCTACCTCGACATCGCCGGCGACGACGACGCAGCGGTCCGCGCCACGGTGGAGGCCGTCTCGGCAGCGAGCGACCTGCAGGCGGACGAGGTCCTCGACTCCGTGCAGGTCCTCGGCGGCGGCGACGTCGTACAGCACCTCTTCGCCGTGTCGAGCGGACTCGAGTCCGTCGTCGTCGGCGAGACCGAGATCTCCGGTCAGGTCCGACGGGCCCTCGAGGACGCCCGCCGGAACGGCACCACCACCTCGGAGCTCGAGCGCCTCTTCCAGGAGGCCGCCCACACCTCCCGCGGGGTCAAGACCCGCACCCGCATCGGCGCCGCCGGCCGGTCGCTCGTCCGACTCGGACTCGAGCTCGCCTCCTCGCGCCTCACCGACTGGGCCACCACCCGCGTGCTCCTCGTCGGCACCGGCAGCTACGCCGCGACCACCATCGCCGCCCTCCGCGACCGTGGTGCCCAGCAGATCCAGGTCTTCTCGCCGTCCGGCCGTGCCCCCTGGTTCGCCGCGAAGCACGACCTGGTCGCCGCCACCGACCTGCGCACCGCGATCGGCACGAGCGACGTCGTCATCACCTGCACGTCGAGCGAGGTCCCGGTCGTCGAGGCCTGCGACCTGGACGACGGCGCCCGACGGATCGTCATCGACCTCGGGCTCCCCCGCAACGTGCACCCCGACGCCGCCGACGTCGAGGGCGTCGAGCTGCTCGACCTCGAGACGATCAGCATCCATGCCCCCATCGCCGAACTCAACGCCGAGACCGAGGCGCGCGCGATCGTCGACGACGCGGTCTCGCGGTTCCGCGCGCAGGCGCTCGAGCAGTCGACCACCCCGGCGCTCGTCGCGCTGCGCAAGCACGTGTTCGACATCCTCGACGACGAGATCGACCGCGTGAAGCGTCGCGGTGACACCACGCCCGAGTCCGCGGAACAGACCGAGCGGGCGCTCCGGCACCTGGTCGGCGTGCTGCTGCACCGCCCCTCCGTCCGGGCACGCGAACTCGGCCGAGCCGGTCGTGGCGACGACTTCACCGGGGCGCTCGACGCGCTCTTCGGGGTGCGCCCGGAACCCGTGGCGGACGTGCCGTCCCCGGTCGTGCCGCTGGCCGCGCGTGTGCGCGACGACGAGGCGGACGCGAGCTGACCGGCTCGGGGGGTGCGGGCCTCCCGGCCGTACCCGTGTTGGACGTCAGTGCGCTCCTGCTGGTCCGCGACCGACGGGTGCTCATGGTGCGCGCCCGCGGACGTGACGTCCTGTACTTGCCGGGTGGCAAGGTCGAGCCCGGCGAGACCGCCGTCGACGCCGCCGTGCGCGAGGCGTACGAGGAGACCGGCCTGCGCCTCACCGCGGACGACGTCGACGAGTTCGCGGTCGTCACCGAACCGGCGCACGGGCAGGCACCCGGCACGATCGTCGCGATGACCCTGTTCCTGGCACGGCCGGGAGGCGCGCTCGACTCCGCCACGCCCGTCGCCTCTGCAGAGGTCGACGAGGTGGAGTGGGTCACCTCCGACGACGCCGGACGCTGCCCGCCGGCCGGGGTCGAGACGCTCCGCCTGCTGACGCGGGCGGGACTGGTCGACTGACCGACCGGTCGGGTGACCGTTACTGGTCGCGGTCGGTGTAGTGCCCGGTCTCCTCGGGACCGGCCGGCTGCCGCTCACCGGGGATGTCCGACTCGACGTACTCGCCGGTCTCGTCGTCCGGCTGCGGGCGGGCCTCGCCGGGGATGTCACTCGACACGAACTCGCCGACCGGTTCGTCCCCGGCGACGCGGTGCTCCCCGGGGATGTCACTGTCCACGAATTCGCCGGCGCGTGCGTCCACGCCGTCCGCCCGGTCGTCGTCGCCGCGTGCTGCTTCGTGCTTGCCTGCTGCCATCGGTCTGTCCTTCCGTGTCCGCACGTCGTCGTCGACGTGCACGATGCCGATCCTGCCCGAAGACGCTGGACGGCGGTGCGGATGTGGGAGGACGTGCGAGACCGTTCCACGGTGGAAGTGGTTGTGTGGCGGGCATGGGGCAGAGCAGTCGAGGGTCCAGCGCGCAGGTGACGGCACGGCGGTCGCTGCGGGGAACGGTGGGGACGGTGGGCGTGCTCGGGGCGGTCGTCCTCGCGTTGACCGGGTGCACGGGTGGGTCGAACGGCGGTGGGGCGTCCTCGGCACCGACGACCTCCACCTCGTCCTCGTCCTCGTCGTCCGTTGCACCGGTGTCCGCTGCGCCGAAGACGTCGTCTGCGCCGTCGTCCACCCCGGCGTCGAGTGCGTCGGGTGCCGCTGCGGCCGGTCCGGCGGACGGCGGCACGGCCTCCGGAGCGCGGACCTGCGCGGCGGCGTCGTTGACCGGGTCGATCGTCGACGGCGGTGGCGGCGGGGCCGGCAGCGTGTACCTGGACCTGGCGCTGCGGAACACCGGCAGCGCGTCGTGCACGCTGCAGGGCTGGCCGGGGCTGTCCTTCGTCGGCGACGGGAACGGCACGCAGGTCGGGGCATCGGCGACGCTCGACCGCAGTGATGCACGTCCGACCGTCACCCTGGCCGCCGGGCAGACGGCGTACGCGCCGCTCCGGATCGTCCGCGCCGAGAACCTGCAGCCGGGTGACTGCACCGCCCAGCAGCCCGACGGGTTCCGCGTCTACCCGCCGGGGTCGAAGCAGTCGCTGTTCATCGCCTCCACCGCCTACACCGCGTGCCAGCAGCGGTCGGCGCAACTGCTGTCGGTGCGGGCGTTCGTGCCGGAGGGACAGCAGCAGCAGTGAGGGGCCCCGTTCCGCGATGATGGGCGGGTGAGCAGCCACCGCATCGTCACCGGACCCGAGGACCTCGAGGGCGGGTGGTTCGTCATCGACGACGAGGTCGAGCACCTGGAGGACGTCGGGTGGCAGCCTCCGCGCCGCGGACAGCGGGCCGTCCCGGATGCCGAGCGCACGGTGATCCGCGCGGGAGCCCACACCTTCACCGTCGGGGACACGGTCGAGCTCGCCGAGGGCGCGGTCCTGGACATCGGGTTCCGCGACGCCGTCCGGCGCTACTGGCGCACCAGCATCATCGTCGTGGTCTCGCCGCTCACCTTCTGGGTCCTGCACCTCGTGCGACTCGGCTGGCTCGACGACGGTGGCGAGGTCCGTCGGCGCATCGTGCTCGCCGTCGCGACCGTCCCCGTCGTCCTGGTCGTCCTCGGGCTCTGGTCCGTGCTCACCCGCTCGCCCCACGGGACGGTCACCCGGGTGCTGGCCGGATGGCGGATGCGCGGCGACTACGACCGGCAACGGCGGGACTCGGTGTCCTGAACGCCTCCGCGCTCAGCGCTCGGCGCGCAGTGCTCAGCGCTCGGCCGGGGTGTGCACGACCTCGAGGACCTCGGTGCCCATCGTGCGGAGCGCCTCGACGACCGCGAGTCGCCGCTGCAGCGAGTCGTCCTCGAACCGGACCGTGACGGCGTAGCAGACCGACGACGCCGGCCCCCGGAGCACGCCCGCCTCGGCCCGGATGCCCGGCCCGGATCCCGTGACGGCGACGGACTGGAGGCCGTGGTCGAGCGCCCGGTGCGCCAACGGATCGAGACCGAACGACCCGGCGACGAGCGACAGGTCCGCGGCCAGGGACAACCACCCGAGGACCCGGTTCGACACCGTCTGGTCCACGACCTCACCGAGCGCCAGCCCGCGGAAGAGCCAGCTGAGCTCTCCCGACGCAGCAACCGAGACGTCCGGGGCGTCGTCCGGGCCCCGGCGGTCCCGCACCCGGTCGATCAGCGCGGACCGTTCGACCCCGAGGGACTCGGCACGGGCACGCACTGCGTCGATCCCGACCGTGGTGAGCAGGGCGTTCGTCGCCCAGGCGTCCGCGGTCGCACCGACCAAGGTGGCGAGGTCCGACACCTGCATGGTCGGCTCCTGCAGGAACTGCCACAGCCCGGCACCCGTCGCGGTGTCCCGGGCCATGCGCTGGAGCCGGTCGCCGTGCAGCCGACCGTCCTCGAGCTGCGCCGCGACCTCGATGAGGAGCAGCACGCGCCCCAGGCCGGACACCGGTTGCACCAACCGGTCGTCGATCGCCAGCAGTGCACGACCGGTGGAGGTGTCGATGATGGAGGCGCTGACCCCTGCGCCGTCCTGCGCGATGGTGCCCAGTGCCTGTGTCGTGGCCGTGAAGCGCTCGTCCGCCCCACCACGGTGCTTCCCACGGCTCCGACCACCACCGCCGGCACGACCACCGCCGACGGGACCGTTCCCCGTTGAGCCGTCGTCAGCGGGGCGTCCGGGGCGGCGCCGGCGCGACGAGTGCGGCGCGTCCGGCTCCGTCATCACCAGATGGCGACGCGCTCGGCCGGGGCCAGGTACATCGCGTCACGGTCCGAGACGTCGAAGGTGTCGTAGTAGACGTCGATGTTGCGGACGATCTGGTTGCAGCGGAACTCGTTCGGCGAGTGCGGGTCGATGCTCAGCAGACGAGCGGCTTCTTCCGGACGGATCGCCATCCGCCACGCCTGCGCCCAGCTGAGGAAGAAGCGCTCGGCTCCGGTCAGGCCGTCGATCACCGGCGGCTCGGCACCGTCGAGGGAGATCAGGTAGGCCTTCCACGCGATCGACAGGCCACCGAGGTCACCGATGTTCTCACCGATGGTGAGGGCACCGTTGACGTGGCCGTCCGGCACCTCGGTCGGCACCAGGGCGTCGTACTGGGCGATGAGGGCCTTCGTCCGCTCTTCGAACGCCTGCCGGTCGGCCTCGGTCCACCAGTTCTGCAGGCGACCGTCGCCGTCGTACTGCGAACCCTGGTCGTCGAAGCCGTGCCCGATCTCGTGCCCGATGACGGCACCGATCGCACCGTAGTTGGCGGCGGCGTCACGGGTGGCCTCGAAGAACGGGAACTGCAGGATCGCGGCCGGGAAGACGATCTCGTTGAAACCCGGGTTGTAGTACGCGTTGATCGTCTGCGGGGTCATGAACCACTCGTCGCGGTCGATCGGCTTGCCGATCTTGCCGAGTTCACGGTCGACCTGGAACGACGCGATCGCGCGGACGTTGCCGAGCAGGTCGTCGGCGGTGACCGGCAGGGCGCTGTAGTCGCGCCACTTCACCGGGTAGCCGATTTTCGGGGTGAACTTCTCGAGCTTGTCGAGCGCGCGAGCCCGGGTCTCGTCGGTCATCCACTCGAGCCCCGTGATGCTCCGGCGGTACGCCTCGACCAGGTTCGCGACGAGGTCGTCCATCGTCGCCTTCGAGGTCTCGTCGAAGTGCTCCTCGACGTAGATGCGTCCGACCGCCTCGCCCATCGCACCCTCGACCAGGGAGACCCCGCGCTTCCAACGGTCGCGCTGCTTCGGCGCACCGGTCAGTGCGGTGCCGTAGAACGAGAAGCTGGTCGCCGAGAACGCGCTCGTCAGGTACGGGGCGGAGGCCCGGATCACCTGCCAGCAGAGCCAGTCCTTCCAGACGGGCAGCGGCTGCTCGCGGAACAGCTGGGCGAGGCCGGTCAGGAAGGACGGCTGGCGGACCACCACCGTGTCGAAGGCGCCGGCGGGAGCCGCGATGGCGTCCCACCAGAGGCGCAGGTCGACGCCCTCGGCGAGCGCCGAGACCTCGTCCCACGGCAGCTTGTTGTACGTCTTCTGGCTGTCACGGGTCGCGACGTTGTCCCAGTGCGCCGACGCGATCGCCGTCTCGAGTGCGATCACGTGCTCGGTCCGGTCGCCGCTCTCGTCGTACCCGGCGAGCGGGAACATCGAGCCCACGAACTCGCGGTACTTCTCGCGGATGTCAGCGAAGCGCTCTTCGCGGTAGTACGACTCGTCGGGCAGGCCGAGACCGGACTGTTCGAGGAACACGATGTAGGAGTCCGGGTCGCCCGGGTCGTTGTCGACGAAGAGCTGGATGAAGCTCGGCAGCCCGAGTCGTTCGAAGCGGCCGACCATGCGGAGGACGTCGTTCTTGTCCTCGATCGCGGCGATGTCGGCGAGGAGCGGTTCGATCGGGGCGGACCCGAGTGCTTCGAGCGCCGTCTCGTCGGTGAAGGACGTGAAGAGGTCGCCGACCTTGCGCTGCTCACTGCCCGGCGCCGCGGTCTGTGCGCGCTCGATGATCGTGCGCACAGCGGCTTCGGCTTCCTCGGCCAGGACGGTGAACGAGCCGTAGCGGGCCTTGTCGTCCGGGATCGGCGTCTGGTCGATCCACCTGCCGTTGACGTGCCGGTAGAGGTCGTCCTGCGGTCGCACCGACTCGTCGAGTTCGTCGGTACGGATTCCGGTGGTGCCTGCGACGTCGGTCATGCTCCCCACGATAGCCACCGGCTCCTCGTCCGCCACCCGGTACTCGTTCACTGACCTGACCTCACTCGGGGACGCTCATCGGCGGGAGGCTGCCCGGCGGCGCAGGAAGGCGGCGAGTGGCAGTCCGGCCGCACCGCTGAGGAGCGATGCGACGGCTGCCGCGGTCGGCCGCCCGATGTCCGCACCGGTGTAGGCGAGCCGACCGTCGGTACCGGGTCGAGCAGCATCGGACCGGACCCGCGCAGCCGTCGGGTGCCGGGTGTCCGTCCCCGTGACGATGCCACCGCCGGCCGACGCCCCCGTTCCGGTACCGCTGCCGTGGCCCGCTCCGGGCCGATCCGGCAGCCCGGGCAGCACCAGTCGGAGCGCGCCCTGCTCGACGTCCTGCACCCGCTGTCGGGCGACCACGGACCCGGCGGGCAGGTCGTGGCGGGGGACGACCAGTTCCCAGCTCCGGCCGATGCCGGTGCGGAGCGGCTTCCCGTCGGCAGCGCGGAGTTCTGCTCCCGACTCGTCCTCGAGCGTGACCGTGCCGCCGACTTCACCGGTCCCGCTCAGGCGGATCCGGCCGTCGTCCAGCTCCTCCACGCTGCCGGTGAGTGCGAGGGGGATCGTGACGTGCGCGTCCGTCCGCCCGAGTTCGTGCCCGCCGTCGTGCGCGATGACCGTCACGACGTCGAACCGGACGTCGTCCGGGATGGGGAGCGTGACCTGCCACGAGGTGTCGTCCCCGACCCGGATCTCGACCGGCTGGCCGTCCGGGCCCGTGACCGGACCACGGGCGTCCTCGAACGTCAGGGTGCTGCCTGCCGGTGCGCGGCCTGCGAGTGTGATGCGCTCGGTCTGGCGGGACGCCTGTGCCCGCTCGACCGTCGGGGCACCGGAGATCTCGTAGACGTCGTCGACACCCCCGTTCCGCGTGCCGTCGAAGTACTGGGAGACCTCGACGTGATGGCTGCCGAAGGCGAGGTCACGGAGCAGGACGTGCCACGTGCCGTCCTCGGCGACGTCGGTCTCGGCCCGGGTCGTCCCGTCGGCCCGCACCACGAGGTGCGCCCCGGGGTGGCCGGAACCGGCGAGGTCGATCGTCCGGGCGATGCCGTCGACGGTCGCGAGCATGTCCGGTGGCAGCAGGATGAGCAGCTCGACGGGGATGTCGACCGCCTGGCCGGAGACCTGGGACGTGACGCGGATGACGTGCTGACCGGGTCGGACCCGGACCTGCGCCTCCCAGTGGCCCGCAGCGTCGCCCTCGGCCCACACGGGCTCGACGACGTCACCGCTGACCTCGACGCTCGTGCCGGTGGGGACGGAGTTGGTCAGGGTCACGATGCCGGCACCGTGTGCGATCGACCGGACCCCGGCGGTGAAGTCGACGCCCGTGGCGGCGCGCGTCCCGTCCGACGGCGATCCCGGCCTGGGAGCACTGACCCGGGTCGTGGGGCGGTCGGTGGCCGCAGCGAGGGCGGGGTCCGCGGCGAGCACCGGGAGGCCGATGACGGCACCGATGGCGAGCGCGGCGACGACCGGGGGGACAAGGACGTGGTGGTGCAGATGGTTCGACATGGTGCTCCTCGTGATGTTCCACACACCATATCCAGGTCGCAGGGCGACGGCAGGGTTCTCCACAGGGAGCCCATCCGTCGTCACATGGTCCCGCGTGCCCGCTACGGTCATCGCATGGGACTTCCGTGGAAGCTGCACGGGGACGGCCGCACCGTCTCCGCATCGACGATCGTGGCGCCGGACGAGCGCCTCACCTGGCCCCGCACCATCGGGCTCGGGGTGCAGCACGTCGTCGCGATGTTCGGCGCCACGTTCCTCGTGCCGCTGATCACCGGGTTCCCGCCGTCGACCACGCTGCTGTTCAGCGGCATCGGCACCATCCTGTTCCTGCTCGTCACCGGCAACCGCCTGCCGAGCTACCTCGGGTCGTCGTTCGCCTTCCTCGCGCCGATCGGGGCCGCGACGGAGATCGGCGGGATCCCGCTCGCACTGTCCGGCATCATCGTCGTCGGCGCGCTGCTCGCCGTCGTGGGCCTCGTCGTGCACCTGGCCGGCGCCGGGTGGATCGACCGGCTCATGCCACCGGTGGTCTCGGGTGCGATCGTCGCCCTGATCGGGTTCAACCTGGCTCCGGCCGCGCGCGACAACTTCACGAAGGCCCCGGTCGTGGCGGTCATCACCCTCGCCGCGATCGTCCTGTGCACCGTGCTCTTCAAGGGCCTGGTCGGACGCCTGTCGATCGTCGTCGGGGTGGTCGTCGGCTACGCGGCCGCCCTCGTCGCCGGTCAGGTCGACCTCAGCGCGATCGAGAAGGCGGACTGGGTGGGCCTACCGACCTTCACCGCGCCAGCCTTCGACCCGTCGCAGATGGCCGTCTACCTCGGGTTCCTGCCCGTGGTCCTGGCCCTCGTCGCCGAGAACGTCGGGCACGTCAAGGGCGTCGGGCAGCTCACCGGCCGCGACCTGACGCCCCTGACCGGGCGTGCCCTCTTCGCGGACGGCATCTCGACCGTGCTGGCGGGGGTCGGCGGCGGTTCGGCGACCACCACGTACGGCGAGAACATCGGTGTGATGGCGGCGACCCGGGTGTTCTCGACGGCGGCGTACTGGGTCGCGGCGATCGTCGCGGTCCTGCTCGGGCTCTCGCCGAAGATCGGTGCGGTCATCTCGACCGTCCCCGCCGGCGTCCTCGGTGGTGCGACCACGGCGCTCTACGGTCTCATCGGCGTGATCGGCATCCGGATCTGGGTGGAGAACCGCGTCGACTTCGCCAAGCCGAAGAACCAGCTGACGGCGGGCGTCGCGCTCATCATGGGCATCGCGGACTTCACGTTCACGCTCGGTGGCGCCACGTTCGGCGGCATCATCATCGGCACCATCGCGGCGATCGTGGTGTACCACCTGATGGACTTGATCGGTCGTGCGCGCGGCACCGACCCGGTGACGCCCCCGGCGACCGACGACGAGCGCGCGGCAACCGGCGGGGTCCCCGTCGAGCCGCGGGTCGGCGCGGCGGAACGCGACTGACCCGCAACCGTCGACGAGGACCCGGTCCGCCGACAACGGACCAGAACAGCAAGACGGTTCAGAGCAGCGCGACGACGCCCGTCACGAACTGGACCAGTCCGAGCACCACGAGGACGACGACGAGGGCGACCGAGCCACGCTGTGCGATGAACCGCCTCGTCACCGCGAGGATCGGCTCAGCTCGGTGCCCGAGTGCGGCCGTGACCGCGATCGGCAGCACGGCGGTGGACCCCGCGAACACCACGTAGGCGGTGCCCGTTCCGACCATGGCCGCGACCGACGGATCCGAGTCGCCCACCACCAGACCGGCCGTCAGCGACAGCACCACCGCCTTCGGGTTCGTCGCGAACCAGGCCACGCCGACGGCGAAGGCGCGGGCGGGCCCGATCGACGCCATCAGGTCCGACCAACCGGCGCTCCTCGGTCGACCGTCGGGCAGCCGACGGACGGTCCACTGCCACACCGCGAGGCCGAGGAGCAGCACGCCGGCGACCACCTCGACCACCGCTCGGACGTCGGTCCCACCGTCCGAGGGAGCCGGCAGCCGCTCACCGAGCAGGACAGCCACGACGAGCGCCACCGCGACACTGAGGACCCATCCGGTGGCACACGCCGCCGCGGAAACATACCCACCGCGATGGCCGAGCAGGAACACGACCGAGGCGATCACGAGCGGACTCAGTGCGATCCCCACCACGGCGGGGACCAGTGCGACGACGTCCACCCCTCGACCGTAGCCATTGGCAGGATGTCCTGGTGCCCACCGCGTCCGAGACCGAGCCCCGTCGGCTCCGCCGTGCCGTCGACCGCGACATCGTCCGGCTCGCGCTGCCCGCGCTCGGGGCGCTCGTCGTCGAGCCGCTCTTCCTGCTCACCGACACCGCCCTCGTCGGGCACCTCGGTGCGTCGTCACTCGCCGCAGTCGGCGTGGCGAGCGCGGTCCTGCAGACGGTCACGGGCCTCCTGGTCTTCCTGGCCTACGCCACCACCCCGGCCGTCGCCCGCGCCCTCGGTTCCGGCGACCGCCGCGGTGCGGTCCATGCGGGCATCGACGGGATGTGGCTCGCGCTCGGCCTCGGTGTCGTCCTGGCACTGGTCGGCTGGCCGGTCGCTGGCCCGCTCATCGACGTGTTCGGCGCCGCCCCCGAGGTGTCGGACGCAGCGACCGCGTACCTGCTCGTCTCCCTGATCGGGCTGCCCGGCATCCTGGTCGTCACCGCCTCGACGGGCCTGCTCAGGGGGCTGCAGGACACCCGGACACCCCTCGTCGTCGCGACCGTCGGCTTCATCGCCAACGGGCTGCTCAATGCGCTGCTCATCTACGGCCTCGGCTGGGGGGTCGCGGGGTCGGCGTCCGGGACCGTCGTCGTGCAGTGGGCGATGGCAGCCGTGTACGTCGTCATCGCGGTCCGGGCCGCGCGGGCGTCCGGCGCTCCGTTGCGGCCGGGAGCGTCCGGCGTGGTCCGGGCGCTGCGGTCCGGGGCGTGGCTGTTCCTGCGCACCGCGTCACTGCGCGTCGCGATGCTCGCCACGATCGCCGCCGCGACCGGTCTCGGCACCATCGGGTTGGCGACGACGCAGATCGGCCTGACGGTCTTCAGCACGCTCGCCTTCGCGCTCGACGCGCTGGCGATCGCCGGGCAGGCCCTCGTCGGCCACGCGCTCGGTGCACGGGACGCCGATCGGGTGCGCCTGGTGACCGGGAGGCTCGTGGTCCTCGGCATCGCCGGTGGCGTCCTGCTCGGTGCGCTGACACTGGCCGCGAGCGGCCTGCTCGGGCCGGTGTTCTCCGACTCGGAGCAGGTTCGGTCCGCGTTGCCCCTGGTCCTGGTCCTCATCGCGGCTGGGCTGCCGATCGCCGGGTACGTGTTCGTCCTCGACGGGGTGCTCATCGGTGCCGGTGACGCCCGGTACCTGGCCCTGGTCGGTGTGGTGAACCTGGTCGTGTACCTGCCGCTGCTCTGGTGGCTCGGGGACGGACTTGCGGGACTCTGGGCTGTCTTCTCGTTCGGCTACATCGGGCTGCGGGCGGTGACGCTCGGGGTACGGGCGCACCGGCCGAGGTGGATCGCGGCGGCGCTCGCCCGCTGACCCGGGCGTACCGTTCGTCAGTCCTGGTTGCGCGGCGCCGCCTGCGGATCGGGCAACGACCGGAGCACCCGTTCCCGACGGCGCGACTCGAGCGTGGTCATGACGCCGATGAAGACCGCCACGACGAGCAGGAGCACCAGGAGGAGCACCTCGCCCGACGACAGCGCGATCGCCCAGGCGGATCCGAGCATGACGACCCCGAGTGCGATGAGACTCGGCACGGCTCCCCGTGAAGACCGCCGCTGCCAACCCAGGAAGGCGCGCACGAGCGGCGCGGTGTCCGCCGTCGCCGATGCCCGACCGGTGATGTGACGCCAGAGCAGTCGTCGCTGCGTTCGATCGAGGACCGAGAACGGACGCTCCTCGGTCGCGATGCGGAACGGCTGCAGGGTGTGGTGTCGACGTCCGACGACCCAGGCGCGGATGGCGAGCACCATGCCGACCACCGCGACGACGACCGGACCGGACCACCAGGGCCCGCCGAACACCAGGACGGGCACGACGACGGTCATGAACACGGAGATAACCGCCAGCGAGGCGGTCACCGACGGCCCGCGGACGGTCGGCCCGTGCTCCGCGAGCCGCTCGGCCCGGCGGGTGGCCTCGTCGAGGGCACCGTTCGGTTTCGACGCCGCACCGGCGGCCGGGATGGTGGTCACGACCCCAACCAACCACAGCCTCAGCGACACCGGTGCGGTGCCCGACCGGCCACAGCCGGACCGGAGGCGCCTGGCCAGCCGGCGCCGCGCCTCCCGGCCGACGCTCCTGGACCGGACCGTGCCGGTGGTTCGGGCTGGACCCGCGCGGCCCGATCCCGTCCGAACCACTGCTTCCCGTGGTTCAGACCGGCTCCTGTTGGGCGCAGCCGGACGGAACCCGCAGGCGCGACGACCGCGACGACGAAGACGACGCAGCCGGCCGGCCCTACGCCCGCGGCACCGCCGTGGTGTCCCCGATCCGCAGCTCGGACCGGAACGAGGCCGGCTCCGGCGACTCCCCCTCGAGCATGGCGAGCGCGGCCCGTGCGGCGGCCTCGCCCTTGGGCACGAACGGCTGCACGAGCGTGGTCAGCTGCCGGATCGGGGAGCGGTGCAGCAGGCTGTCGTCCACCTGGATGCCGTCGAACCCCACGACGCTGACGTCCTCGGGCACGCGGAGTCCGGCCTCGAGCGCCGCCGAGATCACCCCGACGGCGAGCAGGTCGCTCTGCGCGACGACCGCCGTCGGTGCCTCGGCCCCCGAGGTGAAGAGCGCTGCGCCGGCGATGCGGCCCTCCTCCACCGAACTCCCGCCGGCCGCGATGGCCGGTGCCTCCGGGTAGACGTCGCGGACCCCGCGGAGTCGCTCCATGGTGGTGAACGCCGAGGACGAGCATTCGCGGGCCTCGTCGACCGGGCCGCGTTCGCGCGCGCTGTCGAGGGGCAGGGTGACGACGGTGACCGCGCGGTGGCCGAGTTCCCGGAGGTACTCGGCGGCACGGCGTGAGCCCTCGCGGTTGTCGAGGTGCACCGGGACGGCCCCCTCGATCGCGTCCGCCTCGATCGCGACGACGGGGATCGCCCGACGTCGGAGGACGGCTACGGCGGGGTCGATCCGCACGTTGCAGCCGATCAGGATGACGGCGTCCATCGGTGCGTCGACGAGCGGGGCCATCCCGCGTTCGTCGTCGAGCGGGCTCCGCACGAGCAGCAGCGACACCCCGGCGGCGCCGGCGACCTCGGCGATGCCGTCGAGCGTGAGGATGTTGGCGGGGTCGCGGAAGGCGTCGCTCAGGCGGTCGTCGAGGACGACGCCGATGACGCCGGAACGCCCACGGCGCAGCGAGCGGGCTCGGGGGTCCGGACCGTCGTACCCGAGTTCGGCGGCCACGGCGAGGATCCGCTGTCGGGTGTCCTCGGACACGGGTCCGCTGCCGCTGAACGCGAGGGACGCGGTCGACGGGGCGACACCGGCAGCGCGGGCGACGGCTGCCAGCGTCGGCCGGGAGGCACGCCCCGTGCGGGCAGCACCGGCCGCCGGTCCGGCCCCGCCCGGTCGGGACGCGCGGGACACCGGGGCGCGGTCATCCGACTCGCCCGGTTCGCTTGCCGTCTCGTCCATCGCTGGCTAGCGTAACGGGAACACCAGCTCGAATCGATTCGATCGGACAGGACCATGACGACGGCCACCACCCGCAGCGCACCGACGACGCGCGCCTGGCGCAACGCGGTGTTCGTGGTGTTCACGCTCTCCGGGCTCGACATCGCCACCTGGCTCGGCCGTGTACCGAGCGTCCGGGACTCCCTCGACGCCTCCACCTTCACGATGGGCCTCCTGGTCCTCGGCATGTCCGTCGGCTCGATCGGCGGGCTCACCTTCGCCGGCCACATCGTCGCCCGCCTGGGCGCCCGCCGCGGGGTGCTCGTCGCGTCGGCGTGCCTGGCGCTCGGCATGGTCACCGCGGGCGTCGCCGTGACGCTCGGCTGGGGCTTCGCCGCGATCTGGGTCTGCCTCATCGCGTTCGGCTTCGGCAACGGGCTGTGCGACGTGTCGATGAACGTGGCCGGCGCGACGGCCGAGCGCCTGGGCGGCCGGACGATCATGCCGCTGTTCCACGCCGCGTTCAGCGTCGGCACGCTCGCCGGCGCGGGCATCGGCTCGCTCGCCGAACGGTTCGAGGTCCCCGTCGCGGTGCACTTCATCGTCGTCGGCGTGCTCACCAGCCTGGCGATGATCGTCGCCATCCGCTGGTTCGGCGACGACCGCCACGTCGAGCCCGAGGCCACCGACACCAGTCCCGTCGCCCTGCCGGTCTCCCGCTGGGCCGTCTGGCGGCAGCCGTCGACCCTGCTCATCGGGGTCATCGTCCTCGGCATGGCCCTGGCCGAGGGTTCCGCGAACGACTGGCTGCCCCTCGCCATGATCGACGGGCACGGCCTGGCGAACGACGGCGGTTCCGCGGTCCTCGCGGTGTTCCTCGCCGCCATGACCGCCGGTCGGATCGCCGGCAGCCCGCTCATCGACCGGTTCGGCCGGGTGCCGGTGCTCCGCGCCAGCGCCGTCGTCGCCGTGGTCGGCCTCGGCATGCTCATCTTCGTACCGAGCGTCCCGATCGCGATCGTCGGCGTCGTGCTCTGGGGGCTCGGGGCGTCGCTCGGGTTCCCGATGGGCATGTCCGCCGCCGCCGACGATCCCCGCACCGCGGCTGCCAAGGTCAGCGCGGTCGCGACCATCGGGTACGTGGCGTTCCTCGCCGGGCCGCCGATCATCGGGTTCGCGGGCGAGCACGTGGGTCTCCTCAACGGGCTGCTCATCGTGTTCGTGTTCATCATCGCGGCGGGCCTCGCCTCCGGTGCAGCGCGCGAGCGGACCGGTGCCGGTGCCGCGGCGACCACCCCGTCGGGTGACGCGCACAAGGGTGGCGAGCCGCGCCTCCAGTCCGGAGCAGACGCGGAGCGCGACGCCACCGCGACCGCCGACACCGACCGCAGCTGACCGCGACCCGCCGGGGGGCACGCGATCCCGGTTAGGCTCTCCGGGTGCGTCTCGTCATCGCCCGCTGCTCCGTCGACTACGCCGGTCGCCTGTCGGCACACCTGCCCCTCGCGAACCGCCTGCTCATGCTGAAGGCCGACGGTTCGCTGCTCGTCCACTCCGACGGCGGCAGCTACAAGCCGCTCAACTGGATGAGCCCGCCGTGCTCGATCGCCATCGCGGAGCCCGACGAGGACCAGGCCGCCGCCGGCATCACCCAGGTGTGGACGGTGACGCAGAAGAAGACGCAGGACCGTCTGATCGTCAGCATCCACCAGGTGTTCGCCGACGAGTCCCACGACCTGGGGGTCGACCCCGGTCTGGTGAAGGACGGGGTCGAGGCACATCTGCAGCAGCTCCTCGCCGAGCAGATCGAGCTCCTGGGCGACGGCCACACGCTGGTCCGCCGCGAGTACATGACGGCCATCGGACCGGTCGACATCCTGGCGCGGGACGACGCCGGTGCGAGCGTCGCGGTCGAGATGAAGCGGAACGCCAACATCGACGCGGTCGAGCAGCTCACCCGCTACCTCGAGCTGATGAACCGCGACCCGCACCTGCGTCCGGTGCAGGGTGTCCTCGCAGCGCAGTCGTTCGCCCCGCAGGCGCGCACCCTGGCCGAGGACCGCGGGATCCGCTGCCTGGTCCTGGACTACGACGAGATGCGCGGCATCGACGGCGGGCACGCCCGCCTGTTCTGACCGGAGGCGCGGACCACCGCCTCCTCGGTCGTCCCGTCCGGCGCGGCTAGGCTTGGCAGGTCATGACAAACAGCCCCGAGCGTCCGTTCACCGCCGTCCTGTTCGACCTCGACGGCACCATCAGCGACTCGGCACCGGGCATCCTCGAGAGCCTGACGTACACGTTCGAGCAGGTCGGCGTCCCGGTGCCGGACCACGAGACGCTGCTGTCGTTCGTCGGTCCCCCGATCCTCGACACGTTCCGCGACGCGATGGGCATGGACGAACCCCTGGTCGAACGCACCCTCGCCGTGTACCGCGAGCACTACTTCTCGCACGGGGCCCTCGACAGCCGGATGTACCCGGACATCGACGTCGTCCTGCACACCCTGCACGAGGCCGGCGTGCCGATCTCGACCGCGACGAGCAAGCCCGAGACGCCGGCGACGTACATCCTCGAGCACTACGGACTGACCGGGGACATCGACATCATCACCGGCGCGAGCGACGACGAGGTCCGCTCCGCCAAGGCTGACGTCGTCGAGGAAGCGCTGCGCCGCCTGCGTGCCCACGGCTTCGACGTGTCCCGCCCGGTGCTCGTCGGGGACCGCCTGCACGACGTCGAGGGCGCGGCGGCGCACGGCGTCCCGACCGTCTTCGCCGAGTGGGGCTACGGCTCGCCCGCCGAGGCCGTGGGCACCATCGCGCAGGCGGCGACCCCGCTCGACCTGCTGCCGATCCTGCTGCCGAGCGCATGACGTCTGGCACGGGGAAGTCCGGCACGGGGAGGTCCGGCACCGTGCAGACGGGCCTGCGCGGCGCCGCCTGGCTGCTGCCGGCCGCGATCGTCCTGGTCGCGCTGAACTTCCGCGGCCCGATCGTGGCACCGGCGCCGGTGATCGGGGACGTCCGCGCCGACCTCGGCATGACCGCGACGGTCGCCGGCCTGCTCACCACGATCCCGGTGCTCTGCTTCGCCCTCGCGACACCGTTCGCCAGCTGGGTGATCGCCCGCTTCACCGCCGAGCGCGCGGTGTCACTGTCGCTGCTCATCGTGCTGGTCGGGACCGTCGTCCGGTCGGTCCCGCACGAGGCCGCCCTGCTCATCGGCACCGCGGTGATCGGCATCGGCATCACGATCGGCAACGTGGTGATCCCGGTCGTGATCCGTCGCGACACCTCGTCGGAACGGGTCGGTCTGGTCACGGGTGTCTACACGTCGGCGCTCAACATCGGGTCGATGATCACCTCGCTCGGCACCGCGCCCATCGCGGCCGCGTGGGGCTGGCCGGTCGCGATCGCGGTGTGGGGCGTCCTGGCGCTCGTCGCGGCGGCGGCGTGGACCTACACGGTCGGTGCCGGTGCGGCCTGGCGCGGGACCGACCACGACTCGGAGCCGTTGCCCGTCACCGGACCGATCGACCAGGTGCTCGACACCGGGTCGCTGCGGCCCGTCGCCGAGCAACGGGCTGCCGTGATCGAGACCCTGCCGCACCCCGCCAAGCGCTGGGTGACATGGGGACTCATGCTCGCGTTCGGTGGGCAGGCGTTCTCGTACTACGCGCTGACGGCATGGATCCCGACGCTGCTGCACGACGAGATCGGCTTCGACACGGCGTCCTCGGGCGCGAGCTCGTCGGTGTTCCAGATCCTGGCCGTCGTCGGTGCGCTCGGGGTCCCCGTGCTCGCCAGCCGGTTCCGGCCGCGGGTCATCATCGTCCTCGTCGCGTTCTTCTGGCTGGCGATGCCGCTCGGGCTCCTCGTGGCCCCGCAGCTCTGGCTGCTCTGGTCCGTCCTGGGCGGTGCGGCCCAGGGTGGCGGCATCACGATCATCTTCATCGTCATCGTGCGGCTGGTGTCGAACGACGACGACGCCCGCCGGATGTCCGCGTTCGTGCAGGGCGGCGGGTACCTGCTCGGTTCCGCCGGCCCCCTCGTCGCGGGTGCGTTGCACGGGGCGACCGGTGGTTGGACGGCTCCGCTGCTGACCGTCCTGGTCGCCGTGCTGCTGCTCGGCGTGGTCGGGTCGGTGTCGGCGCGGAAGGTGCGCTGAACCGAGCCGGTCAGCGCCCATTGCCGGCCTGCCGCAGCGCCCGCAGTCGGCCCGCCGCAGCGCCCGCAGTCGGCCTGCCTCAGGCGCCCCGGGCCTCCAGGACCTGGCGGAGCGTCATCGGCGGACGGCCCGTGACGCGCTCGACGTCACCCGACACCTTCGCGAGCGACCCGTCCGCGATCGCCGTGTAGGTGCTCACCCAGGCGTCCGCCTGCCACGGCTCGGGCTGCCAGCGCTGGCGGGAGGCGTACGCCTCCTCCAGGGACTCCCGGTGGTACGACACCGGACGGCCACGCACGTCGCTGACCACCGCGGCCGCCTGTTCGAGCGTGATCGCCGCCGGACCCGTCAGGTCGTAGGTGCGGTCGAGGTGTCGCGCCGGCTCGCGGAGGACGGCCGTCGCCACCCGCGCCACGTCCGCCCGGGCGACCGCGGCCATCGCGCCGTCGTCCGCCGGACCGCGGATCACGCCGTCCTCGCCGACCAGGTCCTCGACGAAGTCCAGGTAGAACGAGTCGCGCAGGAACGTGTGCGCCATCGAGGTGTCGCGGATCGCCTGCTCGGTCCAGAAGTGGTCACGCCCGAGGGTGAACGTCGCGTCGGCGGCCGCGCCCTGGAAGGACGTGTAGACGACGTGCCGGACCCCGGCGTCGGCCGCGGCACGGATGACGGTGCGGTGCTGGTCGAGCCGGTCACGGGCCTCCGCGCCGGACACCAGGAACAGGACCTCGACGCCCGCGAAGGCAGCTCGGGCGGCATCAGCGTCGGCGTAGGTGGCGACCGCGACGTCGGCACCGGGCAGCTCCGGGGCGCGGGAGGCGTCGCGGACGACCATGCGGAACGGCGTGCCGTCCGCGGCGAGCGCGCGGGCGACGGACCCGCCGATGTTGCCGGTCGCCCCGGTGATGGCGATGGTCACGTCGTGCTCCTGTCGGTCGGTGGTGCGGGGGTGGCGCGGTGGGGGTGGTCTGGCGCTACGTCCGGACCAGGACGGCGGCCCGGTGCAGGTCCGCCGCGACCCGTGCGGCGTTGACACCGTCCACCTCCACGGCCCAGGCCCGGGCGGACCCGTGGTCGCGGCCGTGGCGCATGTGTCGACCGACGAGGCGGTCGACGCGGACGTCGTCGTCGACCACGCAGGCCCAGGTCTCGGTGAAGAGCCCCGGCAGCTCGCGCCACGGCGTGCTCTGGTCGAGCAGGTAGTTGCCCTCGGAGACGACGAGCACGGTCTCCGGCGGGACGGCGATGCTGCCGGCGACGGGCTCGTCGACACGGCGGTCGAAGTCCGGGGCCCAGATCGTGTCGGTGCTGTCGGTGCTGTCGGCGCTGTCGGTGCCCGCACCCCCGGTCAGCCGTCGGACCAGCGCGACGTACCCGGCCGCGTCGAAGGTGTCGATCGCGCCCTTCCGGTCGTGCCGGCCGAGGGCGTCGAGCGCGGCGTTCGCCAGGTGGAAGCCGTCCATCGGGACCTGCACGGCGATGCCCGGACCCAGCTGCTCGGTGACCGCGGTGACCACGCGTCGGGCTAGCGTCGACTTGCCCGCACCGGGAGCGCCCGCGATGCCGAGCACGCTCCGGCCACCGGCTGCGGCGAGCGCCACCGCGCGCGCGACGGCCTGGTCGGCGGACAGGGTCTCCGGCGTGCTCACGCCCCCATCCTGCTGCATCGGCCTCCAGCCAACCGCACGTGGCAGCCGAGCCGGCCGTCTCTGACCCACGAACGGGCGCGTTCCCCCGTGCCCCTGCTGCCGGTAGCGTCAGGTCCTGATGACGAAGACGGCTGCCGGTCGGACCGTCGTCCCGGACACCGCGACCGACCGAGCGGGTACCGCCCCCGGGCGGACCGGGGCGAGGACGACCCCGGTGACCAACCAGGCAGTGATCGTCGTGGTGTCGCTCCTCGCCGCGGTGTGCAGCGTGCTGCTGCCCTGGCTGACGGTCACGAACGCGACGAGCATGTGGACGGGGACGGCGCTGGCGGTCCTCGGGCTGGCGTTCACCGCACTGCTCATGGCCCGACCGTCGCTGATGCGGTTCGAACTCCTGGTGCCGGCGCTCGACTTCGTCGCCATCGGCCTGCTGCGCTACGGCACGGGTGACTCGCGGTCCCCGTTCCTCGCCGCGGTCCTGCTGCCGGTGATCTGGATCGCCGCACGGCCGGGCCGGCAGAACGTCCTCTACCCCCTGGTCGGGACGGCTGGGACCTTCCTGGTGCCGATGCTCCTCGGGCACGCCGACCTGGTCGCGAGCGAGGTCGTCCGGCTCGTCGTCGTGTTGGTCGTCTTCACCGCCGTCGCGGGCGTCACCAACGAACTCGCCCGGCAGGGTGCGGTCCGTCTGCACACCGTCCAGGAGCTGCGGCGACAGGCCGAGGCCGAGATCTCCCAGGCGGCGCTCGTCCAGCGCTCCCTGCTGCCCGTGTCGACGGCGGACCTCCCAGCGGCCTTCACGGTGCGGGCCGTGTGCCTGCCGACCCGCTCGGTGGGTGGCGACTTCTACGACTGGTTCCCCACCGCCGGAGGCGCTGCCTTCACCCTCGGGGACGTCATGGGCAAGGGCGTCGGCGCGGGCATGATCGCCGCGGTGGTGCGGTCGGTCCTCCGGTCGTCGGTGCGGGTGGGTGCACCGGACGAAGCGGTGAGCCGGACCGCGACCGGTCTGGACGTGGGCCTGGACGCGCCGGCGACCGAGCAGTTCACCACGTGCTTCCACATGCACCTGGACGTCGACGGGGTCGCCCGGTGGGTCGACGCCGGGCACGGACTGGCCCTGGTGCTCCGCGCCGAGGGTGGCCACGAATGGCTGCGGAGCACGGACACCCCGATCGGCGTCGGGACGAGCTGGACGACGCAGGAGACGCTGCTCGGCCGTGGGGACGTGGTCCTCGTCGTCAGCGACGGCGTCCTGGACCTGTTCGGCGACGGACTCGACGCACTCGACCGCTTCGAGGCGTTCGCCGTGACCGAGCCGGACCCGGAACGCCTGGTCTCCCGTCTGGAGGAGCTCGGGCGCGCCGGGCACCACGCGGACGACGTCACGGTGCTGGCGGTCCGCTACGACCCGGAGCCGACAGCGGCGGTCACTCCCCCTCGGTGAGGGTCGTCAGGGCGGCCATCAGCGCCGCACGACCCGGCTCGTCGAGCGGAGCGAACAGCTCGTCGAGCACCCGGGCGGCCACACGGTGTCCGTCGTCGAGTGCCTCGCGACCGGTGTCTGTGAGGGTGTGCACGAGCCGACGCCCGCGACCGGCCGACCGTTCGATGAGTCCGCGCTCCACCAGTCGCGCCGCGAGGGTGCCGAACGCTTGGTCGCTCTGGAACGTGGCGACGGCCAGGTCGTGGCCGGACGCACCCGGCATCCGGTCGACGGCGCGCAGGGCGTCCCACTGCACCAGGGTCACCCCGACGTCGTGGAGGGCGAGGTCCATCGTGCGGTGGTTCCGGTACTGCGCCCGCTTGATGGCCTGCCCGAGCCGTTCGAGGTCCGTCGTCATGGTGCTACGGTATCAACACGTTTACATCAACATGTTGATTCAGGAGCCACGACCATGCCGAACACCCTCCCCGACGACCTGCCCGTCCTCCGCGCGGGCGACCCCACCGCACCGACCGCCCTCGTGCTGCACGGGGGCGGTGGACCCCGGACGGTCGCCCCGATCGTCGGACACCTCGCTGCCTCCCGGTCCGTCCACGCCCCGACCCACCCGGGCTGGGACGGCACCGACCGACCGGAGTCGATCACGACGATCGCCGACCTGGCCTCGGCGTACCTGACCCGGCTCCGCGACCACGGCGAGCGCGACGTGCTCGTCGTCGGGTCGTCGATCGGCGGGTGGATCGCTCTCGAGATGGCCGTGCAGGCCGCGGCGGACGAGCGCTCCGCCGGCGTGCTCGGCAGCGTGGTCGTCATCGACACCGTCGGGGTCGTCGTCGAGGGCGAACCGATCGCGGACTTCTTCGCGCTCGACGCCCGCGGACTCGCCGAGGTCGCCTGGCACGACCCCGAGCGCGGGTACCAGGACCCGGCACTCGTGACCGAGGAGCAGCGCGCCGTCCTGCGGTCGAACGGGCAGACCATGGCGGTCCTCGCCGGTCGGGGGATGAGCGACCCGACCCTGCTGGAGCGCCTGGCGTCCGTGGAGGTGCCGACCCTCGTCGTCTCGGGCGCGAGCGACCGCGTCGTCACCGTCGGCCACGGACGCGCCGTCGCCGCAGCCGTCCCCGGTGCCGCGTTCGCCGAGGTCCCCGCGGCCGGACACCTGCCACACCTCGAAGCACCCGAGGCCACCTGGGCCGTGCTCGACCCGTTCGTCGCGCAGCACCGACCGGGTCAGCACTGACGGGGCGGCCGGCAGGCGCGGCTCACCCCGCCGTGACGCCCGCCCACCGCAGTGCCTGCGCCACGAGCAGCCCGTGGCGGTGCGACCCGAGTTCGGCGATCGGCACCCACGCCGCCAGGTCCGTCGTCCCCTCGGCCTCGTGGCGCAGCGTTCCCCCGACGACCCGGGCTCGGTGCACCACCTGCACGGCCTTCATCGGTCGGCCGTTCCGGGTCTTCCGACGCTCGGGCGGGACGACGTGGGAACGCACCCCGAGCAGCTCCTCGACGACCACGTCGTACCCGGTCTCCTCGAGCACCTCGCGGACCGCACCCTCCTCGACGGTCTCGTCGAGCTCCACCCCGCCGCCCGGCAACGTCCAGAGCCCGGCGTCCGGCCAGCTCAACCGGGCGAGCAGCACCCGGTCCCCGTCGGTGACGACGGCGTAGGACGCCAGCCGGGTGTCGTAGTCCGTGTACTCCATGTGCCGACCATCCCAGGGACCGGGCCGATGCCGGAACGCCGCGCCGCGCCTCCCGTCCGGCCTGTCTGCCGATCTGCCGGGTCTGCCGGGTCTGCCGGGTCTGCATCCGGCGCGGCCTGCATCGAAGGACGCAACTCCGACGGTCCCACCGTTCGGCCCTGGGGCGGGCGGGTCCGGATTCCTAGCGTGGACGGTGTCGTGCGAACCCGCGCACCGCACAGCGAGGAGTCCCCCGTGTCCACAGCCCTCCACCCCGAGCCCGGAACCGCCGCCCGCCCGAGCGGTACCGCCGTGCACCTCGACCACGTCACCAAGACGTACCCCAACGGCCCGTCGACGGTCCGCGCGCTCGACGGCGTGAGCCTGGACGTCGCCGCCGGCACCTTCACCGCCGTGATGGGAGCGTCGGGCTCCGGCAAGTCCACCTTCCTCAACTGCGCCGCCGGACTCGACACCCCCACCAGCGGCCGGGTCGTCATCGGCGGCGTCGACCTCGGCACGCTCTCCCCGGACGCGGTGACCCGGTTCCGACGCGACCACGTCGGCTTCGTCTTCCAGGGCTACAACCTGGTGCCCCACCTGACCGTCGGCGAGAACGTCCGGCTGCCCCTGACCCTGGCCGGGGTCCGCGAGGACGACCACCGCGTGGCCGGACTGCTGCACGCCGTGGGGCTCGAGGGCATGGCCGACCGGCTGCCGGGCGAGCTCTCCGGCGGCCAGGCACAGCGCGTCGCGATCGCCCGTGCGCTCGTCGCCGGGCCGGACGTGGTGTTCGCCGACGAGCCCACCGGGGCATTGGACACCGCGACCGCGGACCGGATCCTGCAGCTGTTGCAGCACGCGGTGCGGTCCCTCGGGCAGACCCTGGTGCTCGTCACCCACGACCCCCGCGCTGCCACCTACGCCGACCGGGTCGTGTTCCTGGCGGACGGCCGGGTGCGCGACGAGCTGGTCGCCCCGACGCTCGAGTCCGTCACCGCCCGCGTCCTCGGTCTGGGGCGCTGAGCCGTGCGCGTCGCCCTGCGCTCCCTGCTCGTCGTCAACCGGGCCGCGGTGCTCGGTGCCGGGATCGTCGTGGCCCTGGCCGCCATGCTCCTCGGCATCACCACCGCCTGGCTCGAGGCCGGGGTCCGCCACCCCGAACTGCCGTTCCTGTCCAGCGTCGCCGGCTCGTTCGCGGGCACGCTGCTCCTCATCACCGTGTTCATGGTGGCCAACGTCTTCGCCGGGGTCCTCCGCGAGCGCCGCCGCGAGTTCGCGCTGCTCCGCGCGGTCGGCGCCACCGCCGCGCAGATCCGCGGAACGGTCCGGACCGAGGTGCTGCTGTTGCTCGCGCTCGTCGCTCCGCTCGGCGCGGTGGTCGGCACGTTCGCTGCCGCCTCGGTCACACCGCTGCTGCGGGCGAGCGACATCGTCCCGGCGGGCTTCACCCTGACGGCGAGCGTCGTGCCGCTGCTCACCACACTGGTCGTCCTCGTCCCGACGGGGCTCCTCGCAGCGGCGATGGCCGCCCGGGCCGCGACCCGTCCGAGTCCGACGGACGCCGTCCGCGCCAGCACGACCGACGTCCCGACGCTGTCCACCGGTCGCCGGATCGCCGCCGGGGTGACCGCCCTCGCCGGACTCGGCATCGCCGCCACCCCCTTCTTCACCCCGGGCCTCGTCGGCAGCGCCGCCGGTGCCACCTCGGCGATCGTGCTCGTCGTCGCCGCGGCCCTCGCCGGACCGCTCCTGGTGCAGTGGGCTGCTCGTCGTGGCCTCGCCGTCGCCCGTCGCGGAGTCGGCGGTGCGGCCAGCGTGCTCGCCCTCCTCAACGCACGCGGAGCCTCCCGGCGGCTCAGCGCGGCCGTGGTGCCTCTCGCGCTCCTCGTCGCGCTCGGCACGGTGCAGACCGGGACGGACGCCGCGGTCGACCGGGCCACTGCCGACCAGCTGGTGGCGGGCCTCCCGGCCGATCTGGTGGTGACCTCCTCAGGAGGTGTGACGGCGGACCAGCTCGAGCGGATCGCCGCCGTCCCGGGAGTCCGTGCGACCACGACGATGCGCGACCGTGCCGGATCCGTGCAGGTCGAGCAGCCCGATGAGGACCTCGGCGGCCTCGGCGGCCTGGAGTGGGAACCGACCGTCGTCCGCGGCCTGTCCGCGGACACCCGCTCGGTCGACCCCGACGTCCGGTCCGGGTCCCTCGCCGCGCTCGACGCCCCCGGCACCGTCGCGGTGAGCAACGACCTGGTCGCGCTGACGCCCACCGGCCTCGGCGACACCGTCCAGCTGCGGTCCGGGGACAGCCCGGCCACCTCGGCACGCGTCGTCGCGGTCTACGACCGGGGGCTGGCGTTCGGGGACGTGCTGGTCCGCGACCGGTCGGCCGGACCCGTCGACACGCTGCTGGTCGACGCTCGTCCGGGTGACCGTGCGGCCGTCCGGGAGGCCCTCCTCGCCCTGGACCTGCGCGTGACCACCGCCGACGGGTACGCCGCGAGCGTGCTGCGGTCCGGAGACGGCGAACGGCGGCTGTCCCTGGTGCTCGTCATCGCGTTGCTCGCCTTCGTGGCCGCCGCGGCGGGGAACACGCTGCTCACCGCGATGCGGGGGCGTCGCGGCGAGTTCGGACTGCTGCAACGGACCGGCGCGACCCGCGCGCAACTGCTGCGGATGGCAGGGGTCGAGACGGCGTTCACGGCGGTCGCCGCCGTGGTGATCGGCACGGTGGCGGTGGTTCCGGCGCTGGTCGGGGTCGGACAGGGACTCGCCGGGGCGCCGTCCTCGGGGTTCGACGTCGGGGCGTGGGCCGGGTTCTCAGGGGCCGCAGTCGTGGTCGCGGTGCTCGGGGTCCTGCCGGGTGTGGCGCGGACCGTGCGCGGGCGGTGACGACGGGCCGCACTGGGCGGGCCGCTGAGGGGTGGAGCCAGCCCCACCCCGGTGCTAGGTTGACGACACGTCGTGTCATCAACCGGAGGTCGTCATGGAAACACAGCGCATGGAGGGCAAGACCGTCCTCGTCTCGGGTGGCTCGTCCGGTGTGGGGCTCGCCGTCGCGAAGGGGCTCGCCCGCCTGGGTGCCCGCACCGTGCTGCTCTCGCGAGACAGCGACCGCGGACGCAACGCGGTGCGGGCCGTGCAGCAGGCAGCGCCCGGTGCGGACGTCGACTCGCGCGTCGCCGACCTCACGTCCCCCGCCTCGGTGGCTCGCCTGGTGGAC
Organism: Curtobacterium sp. MCPF17_011; assembly: GCF_003234145.1. NCBI lineage: Bacteria > Bacillati > Actinomycetota > Actinomycetes > Micrococcales > Microbacteriaceae > Curtobacterium > Curtobacterium sp. MCPF17_011. The sequence goes on along the minus strand of NZ_QKSK01000001.1, from coordinate 499,520 downwards.
GACCTCCGTGACACTGCGGGCACGCTCGACGTGCTCGTGAACGCCACGGGAGCGGTCGGTGAACGCGGTGACCTGCGGCCCGGGATCCCCCGGAGCTTCGCGACCAACTACCTGACCCACCACCTCCTGACGCGGGCCGCGTTGCCACTGCTCCGCGACGCTCCGGCCGCACGCGTCCTCACGGTCGGTGTGGCGCCGGCACTCGTCCGGCGTCTCAAGGAGTTCGCGGTGGACGGCGTGGACGCGAACGCCTCCGGGGTACGGGTCCTGACGCAGGCGGTCGCGTGGAAGCTGCTCCTGTCACGGCACCTCGCGGAGACCGAGACCAGCATCAGCGCCGCGGTCTTCCACCCCGGTCTGATCAAGTCCGACCTGCTCGGTCGACAGGCGCTGCCGTTGCGGCTCGTCGGCAGCATCACGAACCGGTTCGCCAGCTCCACCTGCCCGGTCGCGGACCACCTGGCGTCACGGACCGCAGACCTCGGTCCGGCCGGAGGGATGGTCGACGACCACGGACGGACGGTCGCCCTGCCGCCGACGATCAGCACCGCCAACGCCGATCGTTCATGGGCGGCGAGCGAGGCCCTGGTCCATCAGCTGGACTGACCCGGACCGTCCGACGGACGGGAGGCGCGGTGCAGGTGAGCGCGTCGGCCCACCGGCACCGCGCCTCCCGTCCGGTCGGCTGCGGACGCAGCGCCCGCGGCGTCAGCTCCGGATGAACGCGAGGATGTCGGGGTTGATGACGTCCGCGTGCGTGGTCAGCATGCCGTGCGGGTACCCCTCGTAGATCTTCAGCGTCGCGTCGCTGAGGAGCTCGGCCTGCTTCAGGGCTGCGTCCTCGTACGGGACGACCTGGTCGTCGTCGCCCTGCAGGACCAGGACCGGCACGGTGATCGCCCGCAGGTCCTCGGTCTGGTCGGTCTCCGAGAACGCCTTGATGCCCTCGAGGTGGGCGAGTGCGCTGCCCGTCATGCCCTGACGCCACCAGTTGGCGACCACCGGCTCCGACGTGGTGACGCCGGGACGGTTGAAGCCGTAGAAGGGGCCGGAGGCCACCGCCTGGAAGAACTCGGCACGGTTCGCGGCGAGTGCCGCACGGAACCCGTCGAACACCGAGATGTCGGTGCCCTCCGGGTTCGACTCAGTCTTGAGCATCAGCGGCGGCACGGCGGAGACGAGGACCGCCTTCGCGACCCGCCCCTGCGGCTGGCCGTACCGGGCGACGTAGCGAGCGACCTGGCCACCGCCGGTGGAGTGGCCGATGTGGATCGCGTCGTGCAGGTCGAGGTGCTCGACAACGGCGGACACGTCGCTGGCGTAGTGGTCCATGTCGTGGCCGGTGCCGATCTGCGACGAGCGGCCGTGACCCCTCCGGTCGCTCGCGACCACGCGGTACCCCTCGGCCAGGAAGTAGAGCATCTGCGCATCCCAGTCGTCCGAGGACAGCGGCCAGCCGTGGTGGAACACGATCGGCTGCGCGTCGGGGTCCCCCCAGTCCTTGAAGTAGATCTCTGCCCCGTCGTCGGTGGTGATGTATCCCATGTGCGTTGCCCTCCTGTGGCTGTTCGTCGGATACTCGCAGATCCACGGCCTCCCGGACAGGAGTTCACACACTCGTCACCATCACGGAACCAGGACGACGCGTCCGACGACCGACCCGGTGTCCGTCCGCGGCGGTGACGCGACGTCAGCTCCTGGAGCCGTCGTCCCACGCGATCGTCAGGGAACTGCCCGACACCCCCGGAGCGGCTGTGCCCGATCCCGTCGACGCACTGTCCGCCACGGTCACCGCGCTCGCCTGCCCGCCGTACGGGGGGTGCGGGACGTCGTCCCAGTCCACGGTCACCCGCTCGCCCGGAACGAGGTACCCGACGGCACGCCCCACGACCGCGCTGAAGTGCGCCCAGACGTCGCGCACGGCCGGGAGGCCCGGACCACCTCCGACGACCGGGTCCAGGTCGACGACTCCCCACCCCTCGTCAGCACTCCAGCTGCGCACCGTCCCGGCGGTCGTCGTGGTCATCGGGCCATCATGCGCGGCGCAGGCCGCCGAACCCAGGAGGCCGGCGCCGGCCGTTCAGACGAGCGTGACCGCACCCCACCCGGCGCGCATCCGGGCGACGGCCCGGTCCCACCCGGAGAGCAGGTCGTTGTCGTCCCGCATCAGCGACTGCACCTGCAACCCCTCGTAGAGCGCGACCAGCTGCTCCGCCGCGTGCCGGGGCGACGTCCCGCGCGGCTCGCGACCGGCGACGACGTCCCGCACGAGGGCGAGGGTGATGTCCTCGAACGCGTGGACGTACTGGGTCCGGAACCACCCGGCGGCGGGGTGTGTCGGCGCCGAGGCTGCGCTGAGCGTGGCGATCCGGATGCGCACGAGCCCGGGATCGGCCAGGCCGGACTCCAGGCGGGCGCGGAGGTACGCGGCAGCGCCGTGCTGCTCGGCGATGGGCCACAGGGCTGCCCGGTCGCCGTTGTCCCAGCGGTTCATCACGGCGACGACGAGCAGCTCCCACACCGGGTAGGCAGCCGTGACGTCATCGGCGGTGACGTCGGCGAGCGCGGCGACCTCGTCGGGCCCGACGGCGTGGAAGTCCGAGCGCCGGAAGGCCTCGATCGCGGCCTGGACGATGCGGGGACGGAGATCGGCATCGGGCGCGGGCATGAGGACGATCATCCGGTCCGGACGGCGGTCGCGCGACCGCCAGTTCGAGGGGCGCGGACGGACCGCGCTCAGCCGCGGTCGAACGTCAGCGTCTCGTCGTCGGGTGCGGTGATCCTGCCGGAGCGCGCGAACTCCGCCCAGATCGCGCGGTGCCCCGGCCCGCGGCGCTCGACGGCCGCCCAGTCCTGTTCCGGCACGAACCGGCTGCCGGCCCACGCCGCCCGGTCGCCGAGCAGCAGCGGCACGTCGCTCATGTGCACCGCGCCGGTCGGCCGGACGGTCACCCCGCGGTGCAGTCGGTAGACCACGGCCCGACCGCCCGCGGCGCGGTGTCGGGCGGCGAAGGCCCGCGCATCGTGGCCGTAGATGACCTCGCTGAGCGGGCGGACGAGCCACCAACGGAGCAGGGCTCGTCCGACCCGGGTGCGCGCGACGGCCGGCAGCCCGGGGATCATCGGCACGTAGAGGGCGGCCTCATCGGTCGCGGACCCGATGAGCACCTCGACGTGCGGGGCCGCCTCACGCCAGGCGTCCGGCAGGTCGCGTTCGGCGGGCAGCGGCGCGTGCCCGTACTGCGTGCCGAACGGCATCCCGCCGCGCAGCCCGTACGGCAGCGCCGCCCTCTCGGCCGCCGCCTGCAGCGTGAGCACGTCCGGCAACGCGGTGTCCGGTGCGACGGTGCCGACCGCGCGGAGCATGGCCCGGTTCATCCGGGCCCGACGGCGCGAGAGCCCGAGCGGTGCGCTCTGGACGATGGCCCGCTGGAACAACCCGTTCGTGCCCTCGGCCACCATGAGGTGTGCGATCGCGTCACCGCCGGCCGACTGCCCGAACAGGGTGATGCGGTCCGGGGCGCCGCCGAACCCCGCGATGTTCGCGTGCACCCACCGCAGCGCCTCGACCAGGTCGAGCAGTCCGAGGTTCGCCGGGACACGTACCCCGTCGCCGAGGAACCCGAGGACGCCGAGCCGGTAGGTGACGGCCACGACGACGACCCGCTGCTCCTCGGCGAGCGCGCGGGGGTCGTGGATCGGGATGTCCCCGCCGCCGACGACGTACGACCCGCCGTGGATCCACACCATCACGGGCAGCTGTTCGTCCTCGCCGAGGTCCGCGGGCACGGTCACCGAGAGGGCCTGGCAGTCCTCGGAGACCTCGGCCTCGATCGGGTGGATGAGCTCCTCGAGGACGGGCGTCGCCGGCTGCGGCGGCACCGGCGCGGGGGTTTCGGCGACGAAGTCCGACGTGAACGGCGGGACCGGCTGCGGTCGACCGAACCGCTCGGCGCGGGCGTAGGGGATGCCGAGCGCGCGGACCACCCCGCCGTCGCGGTGGCCGACGATCCGGCCGACGGGGGTGGCGAAGGTGCGGGTCGGCGCGGCGGTCATCAGGCAACCGTACGACGGTCCGCCCGGCGCGGATCACGTCATCGGGAAACGAAAACCACACAGCGGGTGGTTTCTGCGGTAGCGTCGGATCGTCTCGCCGTGGAGCAGTGTCTCCGTCGGCCGCACACCACGTCAGGATCGAAGGAGCCTCTGCAATGTCCACCACCTCTGTGCAGCTGTACTCACTGCGCGACGCGATCGCCGAAGACCTCGACCAGGCCATCGCCCGGGTCCGGGAGATCGGCTACGAGAACGTCGAGCCCTACGCGTTCGTCGAACGTGCCGCCGACCTCGAGCGCGCCTTCGCCGCCACCGGCCTGAATGCCCCGTCCGGCCACGTCGCCGTGATCGACGCCGACGACACCGCCCCGATCTGGGACGCGGCGGAGCGCCTCGGCATCCACACCGTCATCGACCCGTTCATCCCGACCGACCGCTGGCAGACCGCCGACGACGTGAAGAAGATCGCCGAGCGCGTCAACGTGCTCACCGCCGAGGCCACCGCCCGCGGCCTGGCGTTCGGCTACCACAACCACCAGTGGGAGTTCACGAACAAGGTCGACGGCCGCACCGTCTACGACCTGTTCGTCGAGCAGCTCGCGCCGGAGACCGTCCTCGAGGTCGACACCTTCTGGGCGACCGTCGGTGGCGCCGACGCCGCCGCCGTGCTCCGCGGCCTCGGCGAGCGCGTCGTCGCGATCCACGTCAAGGACGGCAAGGTCGACGGCGACATCCGCACCGCACTGCCCTCGTCCGAGAGCGCGCTCATCGTGCCGGAGGCGCTCCAGCGCGCGTTCGAGAACCAGACCCCGGCCGGCCAGGGCGACGTCGACGTCGCGGGCATCCTCGCCGCGGCGCCGCAGGCCATCCGCGTCGTCGAGTTCGACGCGTACAAGGGCGACGTCTTCGAGGGCATCACCGAGTCCCTCACCTGGCTCGAGGACAACGACAAGTGAGCCGCTTCGGCATCGGCATCATCGGCGCGGGGAACATCTCGACGCAGTACCTCGAGAACCTGACGCAGTTCGCCGACGTCGAGGTCCGCTTCGTCGCCGACGTGCTGCTCGACCGGGCCGCCGCGCAGGCACAGCGGTACGGCGTCGCCGGTTCCGGCAGCGTCGACGAGCTCCTGGCTCGTGACGACGTCCAGATCGTGATCAACCTGACGATCCCGGCCGTGCACGCCGAGGTCGACCAGCAGATCATCGACGCCGGCAAGCACGTGTGGAGCGAGAAGCCGATCGCCACCGATCACGACTCGGCCGCGGCCGTGCTCGCGTCGGCGCAGGCGAAGGGCCTCCGGGTCGCGACCGCTCCGGACACCGTGCTCGGCGCGGGCATCCAGACGGCGCTCCGGGCCATCGCCCGCGGGGACATCGGCGAACCGCTGACCGCGACGACCCTGTTCCACGTGCCCGGACCCGAGGCGTGGCACCCGAACCCGGACTTCCTGTTCGCCACCGGTGCCGGTCCCCTGTTCGACATGGGCCCGTACTACGTCACCACGCTCGTGCACGCCTTCGGCACCGCCAGCCGTGTGCAGGCCGTCTCGTCGAAGTCGCTCGACCGTCGCACCATCGCGTCGGGTGACCGTGCCGGGGAGACCTTCCCGGTCGAGGTCCCGACGCACCACGCCGCGCTCATCGAGTTCGCCGGCGGGCAGTCCGCCCAGTCGACGTTCTCGTTCCAGCACGCGCTGCCACGCCAGGGCTTCGTGGAGATCAACGGCACGCTCGGCACGATCTCGCTGCCGGACCCGAACACGTTCAAGGGTGAGTCGACCCTCTGGCGCTTCGGCCAGGACGAGCCCGAGACCCTGCCCGCCGTCGGCTCCACCTGGGGCCGGGGCACCGGGGTCGTGGAGCTCGCGCGCGCCATCGCCGAGGACCGACCGGAGCGCGCCTCCGGTGCCCTGGCCCTGCACGTCCTGGACGTGCTGCTCGGCATCCGCGACGCGGCCGAATCGGGTTCCGCCGTCGAGATCACGTCGTCCGTCGACGCGGTCCCGCCGCTGCCGGAGGACTTCGACCCGGCCGCCGCGGTCCTGACCGCCGGCGCGTAGCCCGACAGCTCCACCACCGGAACGGCCGGCCCTCGGCGAGGGCCGGCCGTTCCGTGTTCCCCGGCGAGGGAGCAGGATGACGGCATGGGCAACGCGTTCTCGACCGGTTGGCGCATCGCCCGTTCGCGCCGATCGGAGTTCCTCGACCTGGCGCGCCTCCGACGACGGACCGTCGTGACCGGCACGGTAGCCGTCGTCTCAGGCACGATCATGGTGATCGCGTCCCTGCTCTGGGGCGCCCTCGACGGAGCGTGGCCCCTGCGCCTCCTGGCCATCGTCTGTTTCGCGGCCGCACTCGGCTGCTTCGTCGGGGTGTTCCTCCGGGTCCACCGTCGGGATCTCGACCTCCGGGGCACCGGCACCGGAGCGGGCGACTGGCGCCGCGGCGAGCGCATCGACCGGCAGTTCGCCGCGCGTCCCCCGGCGATGCTCCCGGAGGACCGCGACGAGGTCCTCGCTCGGGCCGAGCGCTCCCTCGGACCCTCCGTAGCCCTCGCGGCGCGGTTCGTCCTGCTGCCGATCGCCTGGGCACTCTTCTGGGCCGGGGCGCTGTTTTCCGGGCTCGGCACTGTCGACCAACCAACGCCGTTGCTGATGCCGCCCTTGCTCATGCTGCTGCAGTCCGCCACCTCCATCGCGGCGGTGACGGGCATCGGGCGGTCCGACGCCGCACGCCGCCGCGCCCTCGCGCTCGAGCCGGCCCCGGTCGTCGCGGCACCGCCGCGTCGGAACGTCGACCCACGCGGTTCGAAGGTCGGTCTCCCTGGTGACTGACCCCGCGCTCCACGGACCTCTGTGTGGAGCGTGTCGACAGGGCCTGTGAGGCGGGGCAAGATCGGGCGGGGTGTCGGGCTCGGCGCTCGTCTCGTGATGCAGGGGGATCGATGACGATCGAGATGTTGTGGGAGCCGGACGACCCGACCGACGTGCTCCGGAACCGTTTCGGCTTCGCGGACGCCGAGGCGGTGGGCGACTGGGTCAGCTCAACGGTCGAGCGTCACTGGGGTGTTCGTGTCGGGCCACCGGAGCGGATGGTGATGAGCGACAGCAACGCCCTCGCGTGGGTTCGCGGAGGGGACGAACGCCTCCTGGTGAAGTGGTCGGTCGCTCCCGACCGGTTCGAGCGACTCGCGTTCAGCGCCGATCTCACTGCTTGGCTCGGAGCACAGGGACTGCCTGTGTCGACGCCGGTACCGACCCTCGCGGGTGAGGTTCAGGTGACGGACGACGGCATCTCGCTGGGTCTGCAACGCTTCATCGACGGAGCACACCTCGATGTCGAGGACGCCGATCAGGTCCGTGCAGCGGGGGCGACGCTCGCTCGACTGCACGACGCGCTGCGCTCGTGTCCCTTGCACGACTCGCGCCCCGGGGTGCTGTCCGCGCCGGCACCGCTCACCGACCAGATCGCGGGCTGGCTCGCTTCCGAGCCGCCGTCGCTGTCTCCGACGGCCCGCGACGTACTCTGGCGGATGCTCGAACGAGCGCCTGCGGATCTCCCGCCTCTCCAGATCGTGCACGGTGACTACCGCGCCGCCAACATCCTGTGCGTCGGCACCGCCGTCGTCGGCGTCCTCGACTTCGAGGAGCTGCGACTCGACCATCGAATCGTCGAGCTCGCTCGCTCCGCGGTCATGCTCGGCACGCTCTTCCGGGACTGGGGACCTGTTCCCGTGTCCGTTCGGCAGCAGTTCCTGGACGGCTACCAGACGGTCCGAGCCCTCACGGATGAGGAACTGCACTGGTGGCCGGTAGTGGTGCTCTGGTACTCGCTGGCACTCGTGCCTCCTGGCGACGACCCCACGGGGTGGGGTCGAGCGGCAATCGAGCAATTCGAGACCGCTGACGGCTCATCGGCCGGCAGTTACCGATCAACGGTGCCGGTGGTCTTCCCGCCTCGCCACCAGCGAAAATGCGACCACGAAGATGGCCCAGCAGACGACTGGCACCAGGTGACCGACCGACGGCGTACCTGCCAGATTCAGAACCGCAAAGAGCAACGCGAGTGCCCCGAAGACGATCGCGACGATGAGCCACCGGCGGATCCTGCGCCAGGACCGCTGATCTGACTGCCCCTCGGGCCTGCTCACCGTGACACCAACATGGCGGCAGCGTACCGGCAGCTGCCGTCCGGTAGCGGATCCGTCATCGGTACCGCTGCCGCCGAGTGAGAGCGATCCGCGACCGCACAGCCTCGACGCACTGCCCCAGCGACTCTCGGTCCGTGTGCAGCGTCAAGTCAGCTCCGATCCGTGGCAGCTCACGCTGCCAATGGTCGTAGGCCGCGCGTAGGTAGTCCTCCTGACGCGACACTCCGCGGGTTGGATCCGCCAAAGCGCGCTTGAAGGCGACATCAAAAGGTGCAGTTGTCGCGATCGTCAACGATGGGACTTCGTCAGGTGCTTGCCGGAGTAGTCCGCGCACCTTCTCGCCCGTTCCGACACCCTCCACGATGACGCAGGTCATCCCCGCGCGGAGCCACAGCCCTGCGACTGCCTCGGTGATCTGATGCGCTACTTCCCAGCCCGGGAGCGTGGGTAGCGCCATCGAGGCGATCTGGTCCAGCTCAACTGCCGCAACCCGCTCTCCTTGCCCGCGAAGCTCATCGCTGAGAGCCACAGTGAGGGCACTCTTCCCAGACGCTTGTGGCCCAGCAATGACCACGTAGACAAGGGGTGGAGTACCTGTAGTCATCTCGGCAGCGTGCTCGATGGTCGCGCGGCCCGCAAGAGTCTCGATCCCGGTGGGCTACCGAACGCCACCTCGGTCGCTCTTGGTCGTTCCGGGAGGGGATCCCTTCCTGGGACGGGTTGCTTCACCCGCCCTTCGGACCCGCACCGTGGGAACTTCGCCGAGCGTCGTCACACCGGTTGACTGACGCGATGGCATTCGAGATCCGCGGCGCGACTCCTGTTGATGCTCTACAGATCGCGCGGGTGCACAAACGATCACGCGAGGCCTACTACGGGGATGCCCTCGACCCGGTCGATGCGGCTCGTGATCGGTACCCGATGTGGGTCGACACGTTGACCAGGGCTGACACCTGGTGCGCCGTCGCGGTGCTGCATGAGGACCTCGTGGGTTTCATCGCGGGTCACCTCCCCGAGCGGGACGATCTGCCTGCCGAACTGTCAAGTCTCTACGTCGACCCTGATCGGTTCGGTTCAGGGGTCGGTAGTGCGCTGTACCAGCGCTTCGTCGACGTCGTTTCATCGGGTACCGCTGAACTCGAGGTCTGGGACGGGAACGACCGGGCAAAGCGCTTCTACGCGCACCGAGGCTGGCAACCGACCGAACAGATCAGAGCAGGCGTCACCGGGAAGCCATTCGTCACCTCGACGCTCGACCTTCGCCCCTGCTAGCCAGACGTCCGTAGCCGATCGTCTACGGGATGTCGTCAGCGGGCGTACCGCAAAAAGCTCCACGAGAGGCGAGGAGTGTCCTCACCTCCTGCGAAGAACTAGTCACCACGTGGCGGGTAGAGCTCCGCTGTCGGACCCGATGCGGGACTCGCTGCACTGCGCTGCGTGGCTTGCATCATCCGACGGGCATGCCGAGCCGGTCATTCCCCAACCTGGCTCGGAGCGTGTGGAGCAGAGCACCGACGATCTTCACTTGGTCGTCGTCGAGAGACGGGGCGACGAGTTCGGCGAGCTGGCGACGGAACGTCACCTCTGCCGCAGCGACGATTGCGGCACCTGTGTCAGTCAAGGAGACGAGCACCGATCGCCCATCTGTGGGATTCGGTCGGCGATCGACCCAGCCGCGCGCGGCGAGTCGATCCACCCCCTTGCTGATCGCCCCGACTCCGGCAGCGAAGTTCGTGGCGACGTCTGCGATCCGCGACGCAGGGTGGTCCCGGAAGTAGCAGAGGAACTCGTACTGCGTAGCCACGATGCCGTGCTCGCGACGCAGGGTGTCACTCACTGCGTTGTAGAGACGCGTCTCGGCTCGAACCAGGTCGTCGAAGAGCTGCACGAGATCATTGCTTGCCGTTTTGGTTGCCACGGCATACAGTCTACCGTTGCATGCCGCGGCAACCAAACCGCCCGGCGGGAGGAGCACCATGAGCCGAGAACAACGACAGGCACTCGACGACATGCTTCGGGCAGCACCGCAGGCCAGCGGGCCGGTGCCAGTCGAGCAGATGCGGCAGGGGTTCGCTCGCTTCATGAGCCAGTTCCCCGTCCCCGCGGGCGTCACGCGAACGCCGATCGAACTCGGCGGTCGAGGCGCTGTCCGCGTCGAACCGAGCGCTGACGCCCGTCCGGGCATCATTCTGTACTTGCACGGTGGATCGTTCTCGCTTGGTTCCCCCGAGACCGCGATGGCATTGACCGCGCACCTCGTGGAACGCACAGGCGTGCCAGCGGTCTCGGTCGACTACCGGCTCGCTCCGGAGCATCCGTTCCCGGCAGCCATCAACGACTGCCTCTCCGCCTACCGCGACCTGCTCGATCACGACGTCGACCCAGCGAGCATCGTGTTCGCTGGCGATTCCGCAGGAGGGGGCCTCGCGGTGACGACGACCCTCGCCGCCCGGGATGCCGGGCTCCCCGTCCCTGCAGGGATCGTCGCGTTCTCGCCCGGGCTGGACCACACGCGTACCGGTGCGTCGATGACGTCGAAGGAGGGCATCGACCCGCTCTTCACCCGCGCCGGGATGGAGCACACGGGCACCCTGTACCTCGACGGTCAAGACCCGGAGCAGCCGCTGCTCGCTCCAGCGGTGCACGCCGACCTCAGGGGGTTCCCGCCGATGCTCCTGCAAGTCGGGACGAACGAGCTCCTCCTCGACGACGCCGTCCGACTCGCCGACCTGGCACGCGCCGCCGAAACGGACGTCATCCTCGACGTCGTTGCCGGCGTGCCCCACGTGTTCCCCGCGTTCGTCGGGCTGATCGACGAAGCCGATGAAGCAATCGCTCGGGCAGCCCTGTTCATCGGACAGCGCCTTCGGATCAGGTGACGAGGCCACGTCCGGGGAACCGACGGGCCGACGAGACTGCTCCAGCGCCCGAACCGACGAGGACCAACCGCACTGGTCACGTGCGTTTCGACACCGTCCTGACCCAGGCTGACGTCCCCACGCTCCGTATCGAGGTTGCTGCGCTCCGGCTCCCAGAGCGTCGACTGGCGCGAGGCGTGAGCATGCAACGCGACGGGCGCGAACGCCCGTGGCAGTTCCAAGCGGTCGTTGACGAACGCGATGAGAATTGGACGTTCGACCGGGAGGGGCACACCCACCGCGACCGCTACGAGGAGGGCGTCCTCCACACCGTTGACGGGCCGTCGGAAGTCAGCTTCGCTCGCAGCGGCACGGTTGCCTCTCCCGTTCGGCTGCTCACTCCTGAGCTGCTCCTCCTGTGGGGGTCACCTGCGAGCTACTCACCGATGCTCGTCCAGCGGATCAACGAGCACTGGCTGCTGTTCACGTTCGAGCACGACCTCGACCCCGCGCAACGCACGACGCTGGTCATCGACGAGCGCGACGGAGTCGCACACCGCTCGTACGGAGTGGATCAGATCACGGTGATCACCGAGCTCCGCTTCATGGAAGACGACGAGCCGATGCCTCCACGTCCGCGCTTCCCTCGACTGCAGGAGTGGCCCCGGCTCGAGTACTGAAGCCACGCGCGCGAGGCGGCGCCCGGATGTGGACCGCCATCAGCGCACGATCTTGCGCTGCACGCTCCTCGGCAGACGAATCAGCAACCAACTCCCCCACCACCCTCCCCCGCGACCGAACCCGCGCTCCACGGATCGTCCTGCCGCGTGCTCCGGCCACCCGGTGCCCATGCGCAGCCGCCCGAGGATTCACTCAATGCATGCGCACCATGGGAGTCGAAGAAGAGCTGCTGCTCATCGACCGGACGACGGGTCACCCCGTCCCGGTCGCGGAACAGGTGCTCGCCCGTGCCGTCGCTGCCGGCGGCCCCGGCGACGGTGGCGAAGTCGTCGGCGAGATGCACCGGGAGGCCATCGAGGTCTTCACCCGCCCGCACTCGTCGCTCGCAGCGCTCGGTGGCCAGGTGCTCGCCAACCGTGAGTTCACCGAGATGCTCGCGTCCGAGGCCGGAGCACATGCCGCCCCCCTCGCGACCTCGCCCTGCCCGGTCGAGCCACACCCGACGGAGTCGGAGCGGTACACGACGATGATGCAGCGGTACGGCTCGCTGCCCCGGCGGGTGCTCACGTCCGGGCTGCACGTGCACGTCTCGGTGGACTCCCCGGAGGAGGGCGTCGCCGTCCTCGACCAGATCCGTACCTGGACCCCGATCCTCATCGCCCTCTGCGCGAACTCCCCGTTCCACGACGGCGTCGACACCGGCCACGCCAGTTGGCGGTCGATGCTCTGGAACCAGTGGCCGTCGTCGGGTCCGCAGGAACGCTTCGGTTCGCTGGCGCGCTACCGAGCGGTGATGGACGCGATGCTCAGCACCGGTGCGCTCCTCGACTCAGGCATGCTCTACCTCGATGCCCGGCTGTCGCAGAACCACCCGACGGTCGAGGTCCGGGTCGCCGACGTGCCGCTCGACCCCGGCACGACCGTCACGGTCGCCGGCCTGGTCCGCGCCCTGGTGGACACGGCGGCGAACGACGCCGCGATCGGCCGGGAGGCTCCCAACACCCCCGCCTGTGCGGTCCGGCTGGCGAACTGGCGAGCGGCGCTCGAGGGGCTCGACGGGTGCCTCGTCGATCCGACGACCGAGCGCCCGGCTCCGGCCCGGGACGTCGTGATGCTGCTCCTGGCGCACGTCCTGCCGGCCCTGACGGCGAACGGCGACGACCAGCTGGTCGAACGGGGCATCGCCGACCTCTTCGCCCGCGGCACCGGTGCCGCCCGCCAGCGCGCAGCCCGTCTGCCGATGACGGAACCGGGGTCGGACGACCTCGGGCACATCGCCCTCGCCGCGGCCCGGGCCGTCCCGGCCGCAAGCACCCACCTCGATGCAGCACGACCGCGGACCGTGATCGGACGGAGTACCCCATGACCCAGACGACGACGCCCCCCGCCCTCGGGGAAGAGCCCGGTGAACTCCTCGGACGACGGCCGCTCCGGTCGGGTGTCCGGGCGGTGCACTGGCACACCTCCACGGACCACAAGACGATCGGCAACCTCTACCTGGTGACCTCGTTCGGCTACTTCTGCCTCGCGGGACTGATGGCCGTCGTCATGCGGACCGAACTCTTCACCCCCGGACTCGACGTCCTGGACACCCGCGAGCAGTACAACCAGCTCATGACGATGCACGGCACCGTGATGCTGCTGCTCTTCGCCACCCCGCTGTTCGCCGGGTTCGCGAACGCGATCATGCCCCTGCAGATCGGCGCCCCGGACGTCGCCTTCCCGCGACTGAACGCCCTGTCCTACTGGCTGTACGTCTTCGGCAGCGTCATCGCGATGGGTGGCTTCCTCACGCCGGCCGGGTCGGCGTCGTTCGGCTGGACCGCCTACGCGCCACTGTCGGACACGACGTTCCAGCCCGGCCTCGGTGGGACCCTGTGGGTCGCGGGCCTGAGCATCACCGGGTTCAGCACGATCCTCGGGTCGGTGAACTTCATCACGACGATCGTGACGATGCGGGCCCCCGGGATGACCATGTTCCGGATGCCGATCTTCACGTGGAACGTGCTGATCACCTCGATCCTCGTGCTCATGGCGTTCCCGGTGCTCGCGGCGGCCTTGTTCGGGCTGCTGCTGGACCGGGCGTTCGACGCGCAGGTCTACAACCCGGCCAACGGCGGAGCTCTGCTCTGGCAGCACCTGTTCTGGTTCTTCGGCCACCCCGAGGTCTACGTGATCGCGCTGCCCTTCTTCGGGATCGTCTCCGAGGTGTTCCCGGTCTTCAGCCGCAAGCCGATCTTCGGCTACAAGACGCTGGTGTACGCGACGATCTCGATCGCGGCCCTGTCGATCTCGGTCTGGGCGCACCACATGTTCGCGACGGGCGGGGTCCTGCTCCCCTGGTTCTCCTTGATGACGATGCTCATCGCGGTGCCGACCGGCGTGAAGATCTTCAACTGGGTCGGCACGATGTGGCAGGGCTCGGTGACGTTCGAGACGCCGATCCTCTGGGCGATCGGGTTCCTCGTGACGTTCACGTTCGGCGGTCTGACGGGGGTGATCCTGGCGTCCCCGCCGCTGGACTTCCACGTGCACGACACCTACTTCGTCGTCGCACACTTCCACTACGTCGTGTTCGGCACGGTCGTGTTCGCGATGTTCTCCGGCTTCTACTTCTGGTGGCCGAAGTTCACAGGGAAGATGCTCGGCGAACGCCTGGGCAAGGTCCACTTCTGGATGCTCTTCATCGGGTTCCACACGACCTTCCTCATCCAGCACTGGCTCGGCGTGGTCGGCATGCCCCGCCGCTACGCGAGCTACCTGCCGGAGGACGGGTTCACCTGGATGCACCAGGTGTCGACCGTCGGGGCGATGGTGACCGCCGCGTCGATGCTCCCCTTCTTCCTGAACATCGTGCAGACGATGCGGCACGGCCAACGGGTCCGTGTGAACGACCCGTGGGGCTACGGCCGATCGCTGGAGTGGGCGACGAGCTGCCCGCCGCCCCGCCACAACTTCACCGCGATCCCGCGGATCCGATCCGAGTCGCCGGCCTTCGACCTGAACCACCCGGAGGCCGGTGTCCCCGTCGGTGTGGGTCGGGCGATGGACGCCCCTGATGCGCCGACGCACGACCAGGCGAGCGGCAAGACCCGGAAGCCGGAGGGCCCCGGGCAACAGGCGTGACCCCCGCACCGCTCAGTGCGGTCCGTGCCCCTCGGTGCCGCCGGGGGGCACGATCCGTTCCAGCAGTCGCAGCACCCGCTCCCCGTCGACCGAGCCCGGGTCGAGCAGCCACTGCACCTGCATACCGTCGGACACCGCGATGCTCAGGCTCGCCAGGTCCTCCGGGTCCAGGTCGTCACGGATCCGTCCTGCCGACTGGTCCCGCCGGATCAGGTCGGCCAGGTCGGCGCGCAGCCGGGTGAACCGGTCGCGCATGAACTCGCGGGTGGCCGGGTGCCCCTCCTGCACGGCGTCGGCGGAGAGGGTCGTGTAGAGCTGCACCAGCCCCGGTACGGCCCGGTTGCGGGCGGCGCTCTCGCGCATGTCGCCGATGGCGGACTTCATCCGCTCCGGTGCGCCCTGCTCGCGCACCTCGTGCTCGCGGTAGACGGCGAGCAGCAGTTCGTCGCGGCTCGGGAAGTAGTGCCGGAGAGCCGCGTGCGTGATGCCGAGGGCGTCCGCGACGGACCGCAACGAGGACGCGTCGACACCCTGCTCGGCGACCATCCGGATCATCTCATCGAGGATCTGCGCCCGTCGCTCGGTGCCCTTGCGGTAGCCGCCGCGGCGCGACGAAGTCGCTGCGTCATCATCGGCGGGGTCGTTCACCGTGCCAACTTACCGCTGGAAGGTTTTCGCGGCCAGTGGCGGACGGGAGGCCCGGATCACCACCGGTGACGTGCCTCCCGTCCGGTGGGTGTCAGGAACCGGCAGCCGACTCGCCGGCGTCAGCGCCGGCCTGCGGGACCGTGTACTCGTCCACCGGCGTCGGCAGGCCCGCGTCGAGTGCGGCCGTGATCTGCGCCAGGCAGCGCGCCAGGACCTCGTTGTCCTCCGCCGAGAGGTGGTCGATGACCTCGACCACGGCCTCGTGGAAGATCTCGTACGACTTGTCGATCTTGCGGGCGGCCTGCACCGTGGGCTCGAGCACCTGCGCCCGCCGGTCGGTGGGGTGCGGGACCCGGAGCAGGTCGCCCTTCTCGACCAGGCCGTCGACGATCTTGGTGACCGAGGCGTTCGAGACCGACAGCATGACGGCCAGGTCCTTCGGGCCCATGCTCCGGCCGTCGCGGTGCGCCTGCAGCATGTAGCGGACGGTGAGGAACTCGTTCTTCGTCAGACCGCTCTCACCGCGGGCACGTTCGAGCTGGTCCTCTTCGGCGTGCTGCAGCCGCAGCAGGGCGTCGACCGCGGTCTTGGCGGACCGGGTGCGGGGCTCGCGGGCGTAGAGGTGGACGTGCTCGCGGCGGACGACGGTCAGCGGCATGCGTCAGGCGGCCGGAGCGACGAAGAAGTCGGCGTAGGACAGTTCGGTGCGGCGGGACAGCAGCGACGGGTCCTGGATCCGCTGGGCGACCCAGGCCTCGATGACGGCTGGATCGGTGAGTCCCACTCGCGGGTGGGAGCCGCCGAACCGAGTGTCGTGCGACGTGCTGTGGTACGTGCTCTGCATGGGTGCGCCTTCCTCGTCGAGGGTCTGCTGTCCGTCCGGACGAGCAAACTCTTTCACATCGTGAACTGTGAGGGCAACAAACAGTTTTGCCACTTGTACAGTTCGCGCACCGAACGACTGCGGTCCCCCGCGGACGCACACGAGCCCCTCCTCCAGCGGAGGAAGGGCTCGTGCGTGGAGCGGGACGGACTACTCCTTGTTGAGCTTGTCCTGCACCGTGCCGGCGATCTTCTCGACCGTGTTCGGCAGCTCGGTCGTGCCGTAGAGGCGCGCGTCCGGGTGCGTGGGCGGCGGCATCGGCACCGAGGTGGTGGGGCCGTCGTGGTACGAGTACTCGCCCTTGCCGTCGAACGACGGGCCGCTCGCCCACGAGCCTTCCTTCGCCTGGGCACCGTCGGAGAAGTTGAGGTACTGGTAGTGCACCTCCTGGTTCTCCTTGCTCTGCGGGAAGTTGCTCGGGACCGGCAGCGTCTCGAGGCCCTGCTCGCGCAGCTCGGCGGCGGCGGTCGCCCACATGTTCTGGTGCATGGTGTCGCGGGCGATGAGGAAGCTCAGCAGGTCCCGGACGCCGTGGTCGTCGGTCATGTGGTAGAGCCGCGCGGCCTGGACGCGGCCCTGCATCTCGGCGTTCTCGTTCGCCGTGAAGTCGGCGAGCAGGTTGCCGCTGGCCGTGATGTAGGAGCCCTGCCACGGGTTGCCCATGCTGTCGACCGGACGCGCACCGGCGCCGGCGACGATGGCGTGCTGGACGTCCGTGCCACCGACGATCGCGGCGACCGTCGGGTCGTCCTGCAGCGCGTCCTCGGTGATGCCGAGCGGGGACTTCTCGAGCAGCTGGGCGATCATCGTCGCGAGCATCTCGACGTGGCCCATCTCCTCGGCGCCGATGCCGAACACCATGTCGCGGTACTTGCCCGGGATGTGCATGTTCCACGCCTGGAACTGGTACTGCAGCGCGACGGAGATCTCGCCGTACTGACCACCGAGCACCTCCTGGAGCTTCCGCGCGTAGATCGCGTCGGGCTTGTCGGGGGTCGCCTTGAACTGGAGCTCTTGCTTGTGGAAGTACAAATCGTTCTCCTGTTTCTGTTCGGTTCGGGTGGACGGGTCAGAGGATCGGCGTGCCGCCGGTGACCGCGATGCGCGCACCGGAGACGTAGCTGCCGTCGTCGCTCGCGAGCAGGACGTACACCGGGGCCAGCTCTGCCGGCTGTCCGGCGCGACCGAGGGGTGTCTGGGTGCCGAACTGTTCGACCTGCTCGGCGGGCATCGTCGAGGGGATCAGCGGCGTCCAGATGGGGCCGGGCGCGACGCTGTTCACGCGGATGCCGCGCTCCCCGACGAGCTGCGCGAGCGCGGCCGAGAAGTTGGCGATCCCGGCCTTGGTCACGTCGTACGGCAGCAGGGTCGGCACCGGGTTGTCGGAGTTCACCGAGCTCGTGCCGATGATCGAGGCGCCCGACTGCAGGTGCGGCAGTGCTGCCTTGACGAGGTGGAAGTAGGCGCTGAGGTTCGTCGCGAGGGTGTGGTCCCACTCCTCGTCGGTGATCTCCTCGAGCGTCTCGTGGGTCATCTGGTACGCGGCGTTGTTCACCAGCACGTCGATGCCGCCGAGCTCGGACACCGCGGTGTCGATGATGCTGCGGCAGTAGGCCGGGTCACTGACGTCACCGGGGAAGAGCACGGCCTTGCGACCGGCGTCCTCGATCCAGTGCTTGGTCTCCTGCGCGTCCTCTTCCTCTTCGGGCAAGTAGGAGATCAGGACGTCGGCACCTTCGCGGGCGAAGGCGATCGCGACCGCCTTGCCGATACCGCTGTCACCGCCGGTGATCACGGCCTTCTTGCCGGCGAGCTTGCCGGATCCCTTGTAGCTGGTCTCGCCGTGGTCCGGCTTCGGTCCCATCGCCTGCTCGGAACCGGGGGGTTGCTGCTGTTGATCGCTCATGTCACTCCCTGGACGAAGGTCATCGTGCAGGGGGTCATGGTCGGCGGGCGTCGCTGGACGGCCGTCCGGAGTGTTCAGATCACGCGGACGGGCACCGCGTGCCCGCCGGTCAGGAGGCGGTGGTCGCCCGTCCGAGCCACTCCTGCAGCAACGCCCGCTCGGGGTCGGTGAGCCCGGGGAGTGCCGGAGCGGCGGCACGGACGGCCTGCAGCGCAGCGAGGGTCATCGACGCTCCCTCGTCAGGGTCGCCGCCTGCCCATGCGGGCGGGTCCGTGACGATGGCGGCCAGGACCGTGTCGAGCATGAGTTCGGGCAACGAGGGTCCGGCGCCGTGTCCGCCGGCGAGCATCGTCAGCATCGACCCGGCGCCGGCCGCGCGGATCATCGCGACCGCCTGCTCCTCGGGCACGCGGAGGCGTCCGGCGGCGGCGACCCGGTGCACCCGCGCACGGAGCACCTCCAGTCCGGCAGCGACCGCCGGGGAGTCGTCGTCGCGGTCCGAGGCGTAGAGCAGACGGAACAGCGCGGGGTTGGCGAGCCCGAAGGCCACCTGCACCCGCCACGAGTCGCGGAGGTCCGCGACCGGGTCCCCGCCGCCGCCGATTTCGGCGGCGGCGTGCTCGGTCTTCGCGGCGACGAACTCCGCCAGGACGTGCTCGGCGACCGCGTCGAGCAGGCCGTCCTTGTCACCGAAGAGCCGGTAGATCGCCGGCGCCTGGACACCGGCGGCGAGCGCGACGCTCCGGGTGGTGACCGCGGCGACACCGTCCTCGGCGAGCAGGCGTGCGGCCGCGGTGACGATGCGGGTGCGCGGATCCGGTGCGGGGCTCATGGTTCCGATGCTACCGAGGCGGTGGTATCGCCGCTTCCCTCATGGCGTTTCCAATGATACTTTCCTCGTGTTACCACTGGAAACACGATCGGAGCAGCCATGATCATCGTCACCGGAGCCACCGGACAGCTCGGCGGGGCAGTCGTCGCCCACCTCCTCGAACACGTCCCCGCCCGGGAACTCGCCGTCAGCGTCCGCGACCCACGGTCGGACGCCGCACGCCGGCTCGCCGACCGGGGCGTGCAGGTCCGACGGGGTGACTTCACCGAGCCCGCCACGCTCCCCACGGCGTTCGCGGACGCCAGCCGGGTGCTCATCGTCTCCGGGCCGGCCGACCCCGAGCCGCACCGCGTCGCCGTCGAGGCAGCGGTCACCTCCGGCGCCGGACACATCGTCTACACCGCACACATGGCGACCTCCCCGGACTCCCACTTCGGTCCCGCCCGGCAGCACGCCGCCACGGAGCAGGACCTGGCCACCACCGGCATCGCCACCACGTCCCTCCGCAACGGTTTCCACGCCTCCAGCGCACCCTTCATGCTCGGCGCCGGCCTCCGGACCGGCGAGCTCCGCCTGCCCGCCGACGGTCCCGTCGCCTGGACGGCGCAGGCGGACCTGGCCGTCGCCGCCGCGATCGCCCTGACGGACCCCGACCGCCTGCACGGCACCACCCCGCCGCTCACCGCGTCCCGGGCGCTCGACATGGACGAGCTCGCCGAGATCGTCTCGCGGGTCACGGGTCGGACCCTCACCCGGACCGTGGTCGACGAGGACGAGTACCGCGCAGAACTCGTCGCCGGCGGACTCCCCGAGGCGTTCACCCCGATGATGACCGGGTTCTTCGCAGCCGCACGTGACGGCGAGTTCGCCACGGTCGACCCGATGCTCGCCGACCTCCTCGGCCGCGAGCCGCGGAGCATCGAGGACGTCCTCGCCGACGCACTGCGGGCGCACTGATCGCGCGCGGCGCCGGACGGGAGGCGCGGGGCGGGCCCGGCACGGGCCTCCCGTCCGGCACCTGAACGGGCACCGGCGTACCGTCCACGACGTGGATCTCCAGCTGCAGGACCGTGTCGCACTCGTCGTCGGCGGGAAGGGGTACATCGGCACGGCCGTCGTCGACCGCCTCCGCCAGGAGGGCGCCACCGTCGTCGTCGCCTCCCGCACCGCCGACGCCCCGGGAAGCGTCGCGATGGACACCGCCGACCGGGCATCGGTCGACACCGCCGTCGCCCGCGTGCTCGAGGACCATGCGCGCATCGACGTCCTCGTGGTCACCGCGGCCCCGGCGGCGAACACCCTCGACCCCGAGCGCCGCTCCGACCCGGACCAGGTCGCCGCGGCCGTCGACGGCAAGGCCCTCGGGTTCCTCCGCGTGGCGAACGCCGTCCTGCCCGCGCAGCGCCGGGCCGGCTTCGGCCGCATCGTCGTCGTCAGTGGACAGAACGCCTACCTCTCGGGGAACATCACGACCTCCCTGCGCAACGCGGCGACGAACGTGATCGCGAAGAACCTGGCCGACGAGACCGCGGGCACCGGCGTGACCGTCAACGTCGTCAACCCGGGCACCGTGACCGACCAGCCCGACGCCGAGGTCCGACCGGGTGCCGGCGGCCAGTCCAGCCCGCAGCAGATCGCTGACCTGGTCGCGTTCCTGTCCTCCCCGCTGTCGGTGGTGTCCGGCGAGTCGATCTCGATCGCCCATCGTGTCCTCGGGAGCGTCACCGTCTGACCGGCTGGCACGTCTCTTCCGCCGCGCGACGGGCGGGTGTTGACTGCCGCCATGCAGCAGGTCCACTCCGCCGATGGCACCTCCTGGGAGGCCGTCGGCCCGTCCGACGCCCCCGGAGTCGTCGTGGTCGGCGGGGCGTTCAGCACCGCCGACGCCGCCCGACCACTCGCGCACGCCCTCGCCGAGGCGGGCCTCCGGGGTGTGGTCCTGGACCGCCGTGCCCGCGGCGGATCCGGAGACACGTGGCCGTACGCGCCCGGACGGGAGGTCGAGGACCTCATCGCCGTCGCCGCGGCCGCCGGTGGCATCCGTGCCGCGCTCGGGCACTCCTCGGGCGCCGTCCTGGCCCTCCGTGCGGCGGCCGGTGGACTCGAGGTCGACCACCTCTTCCTCTCCGAGCCGCCCTTCGCGTTCGAGGACTCCCGCCCGCCGCAGGCCCCGGACCTGGTGGACCGACTGCAGGCACACCTCGACGCCGGGTGACCCGAGGACGCCGTCGTCCTCTTCCAGCGCGAGGCCGTGGGCCTGCCCGACGAGGTCATCGAACAGATCCGGCACGCACCGATGTGGCCGGCCCTCGTCGCCGTCGCGCAGTCGACCGTGTACGACGGGACGATCACCGCCGAGACGCCGGTGCCCTCCCCCGTGATGGCGGCCGTGTCGATGCCGGTGACCGTCCTGCGGGGTGGGCGGACCTGGCCGTTCCTGGTGACTGCGACCGACCGGCTCGCGGAACTCCTGCCGACCGGGAGGCTCGTGGTCGTCCCCGAGTCGGAGGACCATGCACTCCACCCGGCGGGTACGGCGCGGGAGGTCGCGGCAGCGCTCGGGGCGTGATGGCGGCGCACGCTCGGGGCGTGATGGCGGCGCACACGGCGCACGACGACCTACCGCCACGACGACCGACCGACGAGCCGCCGCGAACGACGAAGGCCCCGATCTCTCGATCGGGGCCTTCGTCGTGCTGCTCTCCATCGGAGAGCCCTGGTGCGCGAGGGGGGACTTGAACCCCCACGCCGTTTCCAGCACACGGACCTGAACCGTGCGCGTCTACCAATTCCGCCACTCGCGCCAGCGACGAGAACACTACCATGCACAGACGGTGCCCGGAGCCAACCACTACCATGCAGAGGTCAGCGACCGAGAACGTGGGGACCATGGGCTTACTGGACAACTTCGAGCGAGGGCTGGAGCGCGCCGTCAACGGCGCGTTCGCGAAGACCTTCCGCTCCGGTGTGCAGCCGGTCGAGATCACCGCGGCACTGCGGCGTGAACTCGACACCAAGGCTGCCGTGGTCTCCCGCGAGCGCATCCTCGTGCCGAACGAGTTCACGGTGCGGCTCGCTCCGCCGGACCACACCCGGATGAACGACGTCGGGCGGCCGCTCATCGACGAGCTCACGCAGCGGGTGCAGCAGCACGCGGTGGCGCAGAACTACTCGTTCTCCGGCCCCGTCACCATCCGTCTGCAGCAGGACGGCACCCTCTCCACCGGCATCCTCGAGATCGACTCGACGACGGTGCAACGTGACGTCGCCTGGGTCGCGGTCCTCGACATCGGCTCGCAGCGCCACCGTCTCCAGCGCGGCCGCACGGTCATCGGCCGCGGCACGGACGCCGACATCACGGTCGCCGACACCGGCACGAGCCGCAAGCACGTCGAGGTCCTGTGGGACGGCAAGCACGCGCAGGTGAACGACCTCGGGTCGACGAACGGGTCGAAACTCAACGGTGAGCGCTTCAGTCAGGCGATCCTCGAGCCGGACTCAACCATTGAGATCGGTCGGACCCGTATGGTGTTCCGGGTGATCCCGGAGAACGACGGAGGTGCGCGATGACCACGGGCCTGACTCTGCTCGTCCTGCGCTTCGCGTTCCTCGCGGTGCTGTGGCTGTTCGTCTTCGTGATCGTCTTCGCGCTGCGCAGCGACCTCTTCGGCCAACGCGTCCGTGCGATCCCGACCGACCCCAAGGCCGGCCCGTCGACGCCGACCACGCCGCCGATGCCGGCCGGTGCCGGGACCGCCGCCGCAGCCTCCGGGGCGTCGCCCAGCGCCTTCACCGAGCTGATCGGCCAGCCCAACACCCCGACGGCCTCCCCCTCCGGAGCGGTCGCCACCCGTCTCGTCATCACCGAAGGTGCTCGTGAGGGCATGGAGATGCCCCTCGGCGGCGGCCCCATCACGATCGGCCGCTCCAGCGAGAGCAACGTCGTGATCCGCGACGACTACACCTCCACCAACCACGCCCGGCTCGACCTGCAGGGCGGTGCCTGGGTGCTGACCGACCTCGGGTCGACCAACGGCACCTTCGTGGGCGGCCAGAAGGTCACCGTTCCCACCACCGTGGCGGAACGCACCCCGATCACCATCGGGACGACGACGTTCGAGCTGCGGCGGTAGTCCCCGGATGACGGCTCGCACGCTGAGCGCCGCTGTGTCCCACGTCGGACGCATCCGCGCGAACAACCAGGACTCCGGCTACGCCGGGCAGCACCTGTTCGCGGTGGCCGACGGCATGGGCGGGCACGCCGGCGGTGACGTCGCCTCAGCCATCGCGATCCGGCGGATCCGCGAGGTCGACCGTGAGTTCCCGTCCGCGCACGACGCCGAGTTCGCGCTGCAGTCCGCACTGATCGCCGCGAACCAGCTCATCACCGAGACGGTGTTCGAACACCAGGAACTCACCGGCATGGGCACCACGGTGAGCGCCATGATCCGGGTCGGCGACCAGCTGGCGATCGCCCACATCGGCGACTCACGCATCTACCGCTGGCGTGACGGCGAACTGCAGCAGATCACCGCTGACCACACGTTCGTGCAGCGTCTCGTCGACAGCGGCCGCATCACGCCCGAAGAGGCCGCCGTGCACCCCCGCCGCTCGGTCCTGATGCGCGTGCTCGGCGACGTCGACGCCGCGCCGGAGGTCGACACCGCGATCATGGACATCCGCCCGGGCGACCGGTGGCTGCTGTGCTCCGACGGACTGTCGTCCTACCTGGCGGAAGAGCGCATCCGGCACGCGCTCGCGTCGACGATGGACGCCAACCAGGTGACGCAGCGTCTGGTCAAGGAGACGCTCGACCACGGTGCGCCCGACAACGTCACGGTCGTCGTGCTCGACGTCACCGACTCCGAGCCGGGCGACGACGACGACGCGGCCACGACGGTCGGTTCGGCCGCAGCCCCCCTCACCTTCGAGGCGTCCACCGGCCGCAAGCCGATCCGGCTCCCCACCATCCTGCTCCACCCACTCAAGGTCTCGAGCGCTCCGGAGGACTCGCACTTCGAGCCCGAGTCGGACCAGTACTTCGCCGAACTCATCGCCGAGGACCGCCGCCGCCGGGTCCGACGCCGCGTCTCGTGGTCGATCGCGCTCGTCGTCGCGATCCTGGCCCTCGTCGGCGCACTCTTCCTCGGCTACCGCATCGTGCAGGACCACTACTACGTGGGCACGGACCGCGGTTCGGTCGCGATCTACAAGGGCGTCCAGCAGTCGATCGGCCCGATCGCGCTGTCCGATGTCTACGAGGACACCGACATCGCGCTGACCGAGCTCCCCGACTACACGCGTGAGAACGTCCGGTCGACGATCAACGCGACCTCGCTGCAGGACGCGCGAGCGATCGTCGAGCGCCTGCGCACCGCCGCCGCGACCGGCCAGGACCAGAGCGGGACGGGAGGCTCGGCCGACTCCCCGACGTCGTCACCGTCCGCCTCCCCCTCCGGGTCCGCGACGCCCCGTACCCCGTCACCCTCTCCGTCGAGGAGCGCACGATGAGCGCCACGACCGCACCCTCGTTGACCCAGGCGATCACGATCAAGCTGCGGGAGCCGGCCCGCGCGCGGAACCTCGAGCTCGTGCTGCTCGTCATCGCATGCGGCATCTGCGCGGGGGCGATGGTGCTCGTGCAACTCGGTACCAAGGGCCGGGTCTTCGACACCTCGGTGCTCTGGACCGCGGCCTCGATCCTCGGCCTCGCGCTGGTGATGCACGTCATCCTGCGGATCGTCGCGAAGAACGCCGATCCGTTCATCCTCCCGGTCGCGCTCGTGCTGAACGGCATCGGCATCGCCGAGATCTACCGGATCGACATCCACAACGGCGTCGAGGGCTGGGCGGCCATCGGCGTGAAGCAGATCGCCTGGACGTTGCTCGCGATGGTGTTCGCGATCGCGACGATCCTGCTCGTGCGCAACCACCGGTTCCTGCAGCGCTACCGGTACATCTTCATGCTGCTCACGATCGTGCTGCTCCTGCTGCCGATGCTGCCCGGCATCGGCACGAACATCGGCGGTGCCCGGGTCTGGATCCGGATCGGACCGTTCTCGTTCCAGCCGGGCGAGCTCGCGAAGATCACGATGGCGCTGTTCTTCGCCGGCTACCTGGTCACCGCGCGGGACAGCCTGTCGATCGTCGGCCGGAAGTTCCTCGGCATGACGTTCCCGCGCGCCCGTGACCTCGGCCCGATCCTCATCATCTGGGGTGTGGCGATGAGCGTGCTGGTGTTCCAGCGCGACCTCGGCACGGCGCTGCTGTACTTCGGCCTGTTCCTCGTGATGATCTACGTCGCGACCGCCCGGCTCAGCTGGGTCGTGATCGGCCTCGTCCTCTTCGTCGGCGGCGCCCTCGTCGCGGCGAGCGTCCTGGTCTACGTCCAGGGCCGGTTCGAGCAGTGGCTCGACCCGTTCGACCAGCAGATCTTCCTGCGGCAGACGCAGGGCAGCTACCAGCTCGTGCAGGGCCTGTTCGGCTTCGCCAACGGCGGCATCACGGGCACCGGACTGGGGCAGGGCCGCCCGTACATCACGCCGGTCGCCAACGCCGACTACATCATCGCCTCGATCGGTGAAGAGCTCGGTCTGATCGGCGTCTTCGCGGTCCTCGGTCTGTTCGTCGTCCTGGTCTCCCGCGGCATCCGCGTCGGGTTCATGGCCCAGGACGACTTCGGGAAGCTGCTCGGCATCGGGTTCGGCTTCACGATCGCCCTGCAGGTCTTCGTCGTCGTCGGCGGCATCACCCGGATCATCCCGGTCACCGGACTCACCACGCCGTTCATGGCGGCGGGTGGTTCGTCCCTCGTGGCGAACTGGATCATCGCGGCGATGCTGCTGCGCCTGACCGACTCGATCCCCGCCGAACAGCGCATCCAACAGGGTGCGTTGTCGGAGCGGGGCAACACCGGCCGTGGCCGGTCCAGGAAGGAGCGCCGGTGAACCGCCAACTCCGCGGCGTCTCGACCGTCGTCGTGCTCATGTTCGTCGCACTCTTCGTGTCGACGACGTCCATCCAGTTCTTCGCGGCGGACTCGCTCCGCGCCGACAGCCGGAACTCCCGAACCATCCTGGACAGTTACTCGACCAAGCGCGGCGCGATCCTCGTCGACGGGAAGCCGATCGCCGAGTCCACCGCGGTCGACGACCAGTACCAGTACCAGCGCAAGTACAACAACGGCGAGCTCTACTCGGCAGTCACCGGCCACTTCACGATCGGCCAGGGCAACTCCGGCATCGAGAGCGCAGAGAACGCCGTGCTGTCCGGCAACAGCGACGACTCGTTCTTCCAGAACCTCAACGCGATCCTCACCGGCCAGGACGTCCAGGGCGACAACGTCAACCTGACGATCGACCCCGACGTGCAGCAGGCCGCGTACGACGCCCTCGGTGCGAACACGGGTGCGGTCGTCGCGATCCAGCCGAAGACCGGCAAGATCCTGGCGATGGTGTCGAAGCCGGGCTACGACCCGAACACCCTCACGTCGCACGACACGAAGGACGTCATCGCGCGCTACGAGGCGCTCGAGTCCGACGCGTCCAAGCCGCTGGCGAACCGTGCCATCGCGGGCGACCTGTACACGCCCGGGTCGGTGTTCAAGCTCGTGGTCGCCTCCGCGGCACTGGCGAGCGGGGACTACACGCTCGACTCGACGCTCCCGAACCCGTCGACCCTGACCCTGCCGGGCAGCAGCTCACGGATCAACAACGCCGAGGGCGGCAGCTGCGGTGGTGGCGACGAGGTGAAGCTCCGCGTCGCGATCCAGTACTCGTGCAACATCCCCTTCGCCGAACTCGGTCGCAAGCTCGGGTACCAGGCCATCAAGAAGACCGCGGACGAGTACGGCTTCGGCAGCGTCATCGACGTCCCGACCTCGGCGACCCCGAGCCAGTACCCGGAGCCCGAGTCGACGGCCGAGCTCATGCTCAGCTCGTTCGGCCAGGCCAGCGACCGCGTCACCCCGCTGCAGATGGCGATGGTGTCCGCCGGCATCGCGAACGGCGGCCGCGTCATGCAGCCGTCGCTCGTGGATTCGATCGAGACGAGCGACCTCAAGACCGTCGACTCGTTCTCGCCGAAGCAGTACAGCGCCCCGCTGTCGTCCGACGCGGCTTCCGACCTGACCGAGGCGATGCAGAGCGTCGTCAACGCGGGGACCGGAACGAATGCGAAGATCGACGGGGTCGACGTCGCCGGCAAGACCGGGACGGCCGAGGGCGGCACGGGCGATCCCTACACACTCTGGTTCACGGGCTTCGCCCCCGCCAAGGACCCCGAGGTCGCGGTCGCCGTGGTCGTCGGGAACGGCGGCGGGCTCGGGCAGTCCGGAGTCGGCAACACGGTCGCGGCTCCCGTCGCGAAGAAGGTCATGGAGGCGGTGCTGAACAAATGAGACCCACCAGCGGACTCACCTTCGGTGGGCGGTACCAGCTCTCCTCCCGAGTCGCCATCGGCGGCATGGGAGAGGTGTGGCAGGCGACTGACCTCGTCATCGGGCGCACCGTCGCCCTGAAGATCCTCAAGGACGAGTACCTCGGCGACCCCGGGTTCCTGGAGCGCTTCCGCGCCGAGGCCCGGCACGCCGCACTCGTCAACCACGAGGGCATCGCCAACGTGTTCGACTACGGCGAGGAAGACGGCAGCGCCTACCTCGTGATGGAGCTCGTCCCCGGCGAAGCACTGTCGACGATGATCGAGCGCGAGCACACCCTGCCCGTCGACAAGGTCCTCGACATCGTCGCCCAGACCGCGAACGCCCTGCAGGCAGCGCACGCGGTCGGCCTGGTGCACCGCGACATCAAGCCGGGCAACCTGCTCATCACCCCGGACGGCCGCGTCAAGATCACCGACTTCGGGATCGCACGCATCGCCGACCAGGTGCCGCTCACCGCGACCGGCCAGGTCATGGGCACCGTCCAGTACCTCTCGCCCGAACAGGCGAGCGGCCACCCGGCGTCCCCGTCCACGGACGTGTACTCGCTCGGCATCGTCGCGTACGAGTGCCTGGCAGGTCGTCGACCCTTCACGGGTGAGTCGCAGGTCGCCATCGCGATGGCGCACATCAACGACCAGCCGCCCGCGCTCCCGGGGACCGTCCCGGAGCCGGTGGCGGCCCTCGTGATGTCCTGCATCGCGAAGAAGCCCGCCGACCGCCCGGCGACCGCGGCCAACCTCGCCCGCGCCGCCCAGGCCCTCCGTCGTGGCGACGTCGCCGCAGCGACCGTCGCCGTACCGGCCATCGGCGGCGCCGGGACCGTGGCGTTCAACCCGCCGCCCGGCAACGACGCGGCGACCGCGCTCATCGGCACCCAGGCGAACGCCCCGGTCGTCGGTGGTGGCGCTCCGGGCAGCCCGGCTGGCCCCGGAGAGGACACCGACGAGCGGAAGAGCCGCGCGTGGATCTGGTGGCTCGTCGGCGCGGTCGTGGTGATCGCCGCGATCGTGATCGGCGTGCTCGTCTTCGCGAACGGCGACCCCGACCCGAAGCCGACGACGCCGAGCCGGAGCGCCACCCCGTCCCAGGTGCAGACACCGAGTCAGGAACCCTCGGCGACCCCGACGGAGGTCCGGACGACGATCAACCCGGCCGACTTCGTGGGGCGCCCGACGGACCAGGTCCAGGGTGAACTGCAGGGCATGGGCTTCTCGGTCCGGGTCCAGGACGGCGACCCCGCCGAGACCGCCGAGCAGGCGAACACCGTGCAGTCGATCAGCCCGACCGGCAGCCTGTCGGACGGCACGCTGATCACCCTCCGGGAGTTCACGGCTCCGCCGTCGGTCAACAAGCCGAACACCCCGAGCGCCGGCGCGGTCTCCGCCACCGGAGCGGTGACGTTCAGCTGGTCGACCGCCACCTGCCCGACCGGGTACACCGTCTCGAAGTACTCGTGGACGGTCTCCGGCGGCAAGGACTCCAGCGGCGCGACGAGCGGCGACACCTCGGAGACCTCGGTCGACATCCAGGCCGACCAGGCCGGCGACGACGTCACCCTGTCGTACACCGTCACGTGCGGGAACCTCGCCGCGTCGAGCAGCTCCGACCCGGCCACGGCCACGTGGGTGGCACCGGTGGAGCCCACGGACGCGCCGAGCTCGACGGCGACGCCGCAGGACTGACGCGCCGAGCTCGACGGCGACGCCGCAGGACTGACGCGCCACACGCGCCACCGCCCGGGGCCCCGACACGGAACGTGTCGGGGCCCCGCCACGTTCCGGTAACGGTTGCTCGCGGAGCGCCGTCAGCCAGCGTCCCTCCAGAGACCCCTGCCGTAGACTTGCCCGGACGGACATTCGGAGGAGTACGTGCCTGAAGGTGTGACCGCGGGGATCACGCTCCTCGCCAACCGGTACGAGATCGGTGACGTCATCGGACGCGGCGGCATGGCCACCGTGCACGTCGGCACCGACACCCGACTGGGCCGGCGAGTGGCCGTGAAGCTGCTCAAGCCGAGCCTCGCCAACGACCCGGCGTTCCGCACGCGCTTCCGGCAGGAGGCCCAGGCCGCAGCCCGCATGGCGCACCCGACGATCGTCCGGGTCTACGACGCCGGTGAAGAGACCGTGCGCGAGAACTCCGGCGCCGAGGTGCAGGTCCCCTTCATCGTGATGGAGTACGTCGAAGGCCGCCCGCTGAGCGAGATCGTCGCGGAGGGTCCGGTCGTGCAGGAAGAGGCCGCGCGCATCGTCGAGGGCATCCTCACCGCGCTCGAGTTCTCCCACCGCGCAGGCGTCGTCCACCGCGACATCAAGCCCGCCAACGTCATGATCACCCACTCGGGCCAGGTCAAGGTGATGGACTTCGGTATCGCCCGTGCCATCACCGACACCTCGGCCACGGTGGCGCAGACCACGTCGATCCTCGGCACTGCGTCGTACTTCTCGCCGGAGCAGGCCCGCGGCGAGGTCGTCGACGCCCGCACCGACCTGTACTCGACCGGCATCGTGCTGTTCGAGCTGCTCACCGGGCACCCGCCCTTCCGGGGCGCGTCGCCCGTGGCCGTGGCTTACCAGCACGTCAGCGAGCAGCCCGTCCCTCCGTCGACCCTCACGTCGACGGTGTCACCGGCCCTCGATGCCGTCACGCTGCACGCCCTCGTGAAGGACCGCACCCGCCGGTTCCAGAACGCCGCCGAGTTCCGCCGGGACCTGCAGCAGGCGGCCGCCGGCCACGTCCCGATCTCGAAGAAGAAGCTCGCGGCCGCCGCCGCGGACGACGCCGCACTGCTGTTCGGGGTCAACCCCCGCGCCGCCGCCACTGCCGACGTCACGTTCCGCGAGCTCGACGACACGCAGGAGCGCCGTCCCCAGCGGACCCAGAACCGTCCACCGGTCGCCTGGATCTGGCTCGGCATCGTCCTGACCATCGCCGTCATCGCCGCCGTGGCCTACTTCGTCGCGAACCTCGAGCCGGGCAAGCCGCCGGTGAGCTCCTCGATCAAGGTCCCGAGCGTGTCCGGCCAGACCTTCGACGAGGCCCAGGCGACACTCGAACGACGGGGTCTGAAGGGAGTCCGCGACGACGAACCGTCCGACGACGTGGACGAGGACGACGTCATCCGGACGATCCCGGGTTCCGGTACCTCCGTGGCGCGGGACCAGGACATCCGCATCATCGTCTCGACGGGGCCGGAGCAGATCGCGGTCCCCGACGTCCAGTCGCAGACGCAGGACGCTGCGACCAAGGCCCTCGAGTCCGCCGGCTTCTCGGTCGGAGCGGTCAGCTCGGACTACTCGCCGACGGTTCCGGAAGGGACCGTCCTGAGCAGCGACCCGGCGTCGGGCGGCACCCAGGCGAAGGGCTCGGTCGTGAACCTCGTCGTGTCCAACGGCAAGGTCCAGCTGCCGGACGTCACGCAGCAGCCGTTCGACACCGCCCGTTCGACCCTCGCCGGCCTCGGGCTCACGGTACAGCCGGCGCCGACCTACGCCTGCACGGGCACCACGGTGACCCAGCAGAGCGTCCCCGCGGGCGACGTCGCCCAGGGCAGCAGCGTGACCCTGACCTACTGCGCCGGCACCGCACAGCCCCAGCGTCAGCCGTCACGACAGCCAGCGGCCCCCTCCGAGGGAGGAGCCGACAACGGCGGCACGACCGGCGGCGGCGGCGCGACCCTGAACCAGGGCGACGACGGCTGACGGCTGGGAGCGCCTCTGCGCCTCCGAGTGGTCAGTCCGCGAGTCCGGGGACCCGGGAACCAGGGATCGGGTCAGCGTCCGGAGATGAGCGGACCGAGACCGGCTGCGCGCTCGGCTGCGCCGCTGAGCCCGGCAGTCTCGAGCCAGTTGCCCACCATCCGGTACCCGCCCTCGGTCAGGACGGACTCTGGGTGGAACTGCACGCCGTAGACCGGTGCGCCGCGGTGCTGGACGCCCATGATGACGCCACCCGCGGTCCGGGCCGTGATCGTCAGTTCGTCGGGCACCGTGCCGTCGACGATCGCCAGCGAGTGGTACCGCGTGGCCGTGAAGGGGTGCGGGACGCCGGCGAAGAGCACGCTGTCGTCGTGGTCGACCTGCGACGTCTTGCCGTGCATGAGTTCGTCGGCGTGCGTGACGGTGGCTCCGAGAGCCTCTGCGATCGCCTGGTGCCCGAGGCAGACGCCCAGCAGGGGCTTGTCAGCCGCGATGGCTGCCCGCACGGTCGGGATCGAGACGCCGGCGTCGGCCGGGGTACCCGGGCCGGGAGACAGCAGCACACCGTCGTACTCGGCGATGCGATCGGCGATCTCGCCCACCGGGAACGCGTCGTTGCGGACGACGTCGGTGTCCGCCCCGAGCTGCTGCACGTAGCCGTTCAGCGTGTACACGAAGCTGTCGTAGTTGTCGACGACGAGGATCTTGGTCATGGGCCGTCCACCGTACTCGTGTGTGATGTGAGTCCCGTCCGACGGGGCGGGAACGCACGCATGGTGACGGTAGGATACCGGCCATGGCCATGGACAAGGACCGCACCCAGCCCGCCCGGACGACCCGAGCCGACTCGGTCGACACCGCGGGGGACCAGCCGAACCCCGTCTGGTTCAAGCCCGTCATGTTCGGTTTCATGCTGATCGGACTCGCATGGGTCATCGTCTTCTACGTCTCCGGCGGCACGCTGCCGGTCCCGTCGCTGAACTCGTGGAACATCCTGATCGGCTTCGGCATCATGTTCGTCGGGTTCCTGATGACGACGCGGTGGCGCTGACCGCCTGCTCCGCACTCCCTCGACGCCCGTCGCACCACTCCTGGTGCGGCGGGCGTCGTCGTCTTTCCACAAGCTGCGGGTGCCGCGCATCGCCAGCCGGGAGGCTCAGGGCGCGTTGTCCACAGATCGTGCAGTTCTCCACACACCTGTCCCCACCCCCGATGCCTGGTTTTCCACAGGCTCCTCCACATTGGGGATAATCACACCGGTGTAACTCACGGACTTGTCCCCAGGTGTGGAGAACTCGGGCGGCAGGTGTGGAGAACTGATGTGCGCTTCGCTCCGGCGTCCGACCGCACCGGTCGGTCGCCAATGCAGAACGCCCCACCGAAGCGAGCGGTGGGGCGTTCTGCGAAGCCGTCGGGGCCGGAGTGTGCTGAGGCGTCAGCCGGTGGTGACCGCGTACCCGACGAAGCAGAGCGCGATGGCGACCACGGCCTCCAGTCCGAGCAGCGCCACCTGCAGGCCACGCTGCCGGACGTTGCGCGTCCGGGCGAACACGAACCCGGTGACGAAGCCGGCGATGATGCCACCGACGTGCGCCTGCCACGAGATGTTCGTGCCGGGCAGGAAACCGATCACCAGGTTCAGGCCGATCACGACCAGGAGCGACACGGCGTTGTTGCCGAGGCTGCGCTGCAGGACGAAGAACGCCGCGAACAACCCGAAGATCGCGCCAGACGCCCCGACGACCCAGGTACCGGGTGCCAGGAAGGTGACGAGCACCGAGCCGCCGACCCCGGCGATGGAGAACAGCGCCAGGAACCGCCACGTCCCGAGCATGTTCTCGAGCATCCGACCGAAGATCAACAGCGCCCACATGTTGAAGGCGAGGTGCAGGAACGTCGAGTGCACGAAGAGCACGGTCACGATTCGCCACGGCTGCGTCGGGAGCAGCGCCGAGTTGTACGCGAGCCACTGGCTCAGGAACCCGCCGGACACCCGGTCGAGCAGCCACACGACCACCGACACGGCGATCAGGACGACCGTCGCCTTCTGGTCGAGCATCGCGAACCGGCGCCGAGCGACGGTCAGGCTGCTCGGACCGGACGCACGACGGTTCTCGGTGAACTTCGCCCGCTGCTCACGCACGCACTCGGGGCAGTGCACCCCGACCGCTGCCGGCGTCTGGCACTCCGGGCAGATGGTCCGCCCGCAGCGTTGGCAGAGCACGAAGCTCGGCCGGTCCGGCTGCCGGTAGCAGGTGTTGGGCGAAGCCGAGGTGGAGTCGGTCACTCGGTTCAGACGTCCTCGACGTCGATGCTCTGGATGACGACGTCCTCGACGGGCTTGTCACGACCGTCGGTCGGGACGCCCTCGATCGCGTCGACGACGGCACGGGACTCGTCGTCGGCGACCTCACCGAAGATGGTGTGCTTGCCCTGCAGCCATGGGGTCGCCACCGTGGTGATGAAGAACTGCGAGCCGTTGGTGCCACGGCCACCCTGGAGGCCGGCGTTCGCCATGGCGAAGATGTAAGGGTTCTGGAAGGTGAGCTCCGGGGAGATCTCGTCGTCGAAGCGGTAGCCCGGGCCGCCGATGCCCTGGCCGAGCGGGTCGCCGCCCTGGATCATGAAGTCCTTGATGATGCGGTGGAAGACGACACCGTCGTAGAGCTTGTCGGTCGACACCTTGCCGGTGCCGGGGTGCGTCCACTCCTGGGTGCCGGTCGCGAGACCGACGAAGTTCTGGACGGTCTTCGGTGCGTGGTTGCCGAACAGGTTGACGCGGATGTCGCCCTTGTTGGTGTGGATCGTTGCGACAGCGGTGTGCAGAGACATGACCTGATTCTCGCATGTGCCGCTGGATGTGCACGGGACGCACAGCCGGGGTTCCGTGACCTGTCAGGCGCTCGGGTGGCAGTATGGGGTCACGTCGACCCATGGAGGTACCGAATGTCGATCGACATCCCGCGTAAGCGTCGGAAGCAGATCAAGAAGCTCAAGGGCAAGACCGCGACGCTCCTCGGTGAGCAGCGCAAGGTCCTGGAGCACGCGAACGCCATCCTGGCCGAGGCCCGGGGGCACGCAGCAGATGCCGCTCGGAAGGACCTCGCCCCTCGCGTGCAGAACGCGATCGACAACGGGCTCCGTCCCGCAGTCGCAACGGGCGTGCACGCCGCGACCTCTGCAGCGCAGAGCGCTTCGCACCGTTTCCAGTCCGAGGTGGTGCCCGGCCTCATCTCCACCGCCGGCTCCGTGCTCAGCGTCGGAGACCTGGCGAAGGACCCGCGCGTGCAGAAGATCGTGAAGGAAGCACAGAAGCGCGGCGGGAAGTTCCTCAAGCAGGCTCCCGTCCCGCAGAAGAAGGGCATCGGGTTCGGTGGGGTCGCCCTCATCGTCGTCGGTGTCGTGGCGGTCGCCGGTGCTGCGTACGCCGCGTACCAGACGCTCCGCGCTGACGACGACCTCTGGGTCGCCGACGACGCGGACAACGCGGGCAAGCCCGCCGCCTGACCTCCTGGTTCGCTTGAAGGGCCCCGGCACTGCGCCGGGGCCCTTCGTCGTTCCCGGGGCCCGGGGCCCGGTCACCGGCCCCGACCCGAGCCGCCCGAGGTCGCACGACTCGCCGCCGCCCCGACGCCGAGGTCCCACAATCCGCGCAGCTCGAGCGCCGAGAGCAGCACATTCCGGGACCTCGACGGACAGCGCGCGGCACGTCGCGCGACCACGGCGCGACCGACGAGGGTGACACCACGTGGGGACCGACGCCCCGGCGAGCACGGCACCCCAGCAGAGCCCCCGGACGCGCGTCGTGTCGAAGCTCGAGGTCGCACAACACGCCGTGAACCGATCGCTGAGGTTCCACAATCCGCGCACCTCGACCGCCGAGAGCAGCACATTCTGGAACCTCGACGGACAGCGCACGGAACGTCGCGTCGCAGGAGCGGCGGCGCGGATCGACGCGACTGCCGGCCGCGGCGGAACGAGGAACGAGCGGAGCAGAGCTCACGCCGAGGGAGTGGAGCCTAGGAGATTCGAACTCCTGACATCTGCCTTGCAAAGGCAGCGCTCTACCAACTGAGCTAAGGCCCCGGAGCGACCGGACCGGACGCAACGTCGAGAGTTCCGACGCGGGAGTTGAGTTGTGGTGGGGCTACAAGGACTTGAACCTTGGACCTCTTCGTTATCAGCGAAGCGCTCTAACCGCCTGAGCTATAGCCCCTCAGACCGGATGAAAGCCTACCCCACGATCGCGCCTGAGCGAAATCGAGTGGGTCGACCCACCCGGGCCGGGTCAGTTGTTGGTGAAGCCCACGAGCACGCCGCCCGTGATCCGCACGCTGAGGTTGTACAGGACGCTGACGATCGCGCCGAGCACGGTCCCGACGACGACGTTCAGGATGCCGACGACGATCGAGAACCCGAGGACCTGGCCGAGCGAGAACTGGTCCATGATCGAGTAACTGTTCTGGCCGGTGACGTCCTTCAACAGGCTGTCGATCTGGTCGAAGACGCCGGTCTGGTTGAGGATGACCCACACCAACGCCGTGGCCACGACGATCACGATCGAGCCGGCCAGGGCGATGAGGAAGGACAGCTTCACCATCGACCAGAAGTCGACGTAGACCAGGCGGAGTCGGACCTGACGAGTCCCGACGGGCCGCTTCGCTTTCCGCTGGAGCTTCTCGGCGACACTACTCATTGCTTGACTCGTCCTCTCCGGCCTCGACAGGCGCGGCGTCGGTGGGCAGTGCGTCGGTGGAGACTTCCTCCACGAGCTCTGCGTCGGCGGCGTCGGCGACCGCTTCGTCCGGGCTGACGGTCTCGACCGGGCCCGCGGGCTCGATCTCGGCGTCCTCCTGGTCGTCCAGGTTCCGCTCACTGTTGCGGGCCACAGCGATGATCCGGTCGTTCTCCGCGAACCTCGCGAAGACGACCCCCATCGTGTCCCGGCCCTTGGCTGGGACCTCGGCCACGGCAGACCTTACCACCTTGCCCGATTGCAGCACGACGAGCACTTCGTCGTCCTCGCCGACGATCAGGGCACCGACCAGGTCACCGCGATCGGCGGCCAGACGCGCCACCTTGATGCCGAGACCACCACGACCCTGGATCCGGTACTGGTCGACCGAGGTGCGCTTGGCGTAGCCACCCTCCGTCATGACCCAGACGAACCCGTCGTCCGCGACGACCGAGGCCGACAGCAGCGAGTCGTCCCCGCGGAAGGACATGCCCTTCACGCCGGAGGTGGAGCGCCCCATCGGACGCAGGGTGTCGTTCGTGGCGGTGAAGCGCAGCGACATCCCGTGGCGGGACACGAGCAGCAGGTCGTCGTGCTCGTCGACGAGCAACGCAGAGCGGAGCTTGTCGCCCTCGCGCAGGTTGATGGCGATGATGCCGCCGGTGCGGTTCGTGTCGTAGTCGGTGAGCGCCGTCTTCTTCACGAGGCCCTGCTCGGTCGCGAGCACGAGGTACTGAGCCGCCTCGTAGTCGCGGATGTCGAGGACCTGCTGGATCTTCTCGTCCGGCTGCAGGGCCAGGAGGTTCGCCGAGTGCTGGCCCTTGGCGTCGCGCCCGGCCTCCTGCAGCTCGTACGCCTTCGCCCGGTACACACGACCCTGGTCGGTGAGGAACAGCAGCCAGTGGTGCGTCGTGGTCACGAAGAAGTGCTCGACGACGTCGTCCGCGCGGAGCTGGGCACCGCGGACCCCACGGCCCCCGCGGTGCTGCGAGCGGTACTGGTCGCTGCGAGTGCGCTTGACGTAGCCGCCACGGGTGATGGTGACGACGACCTCTTCCTCGGGGATGAGGTCTTCCATGCTCATGTCGCCGTCGAAGCCGAGCATGATCTCGGTGCGACGGTCGTCCCCGAAGCGGTCGACGATCTCGGTGAGCTCGTCGATGATGATCGAGCGCTGCCGCTCCGGGCGGGCGAGGATGTCCTCGAAGTCCGCGATCTTCAGCTCGAGCGCCTCGGCCTCTTCGTGGATCTTCTGGCGCTCGAGGGCGGCCAGACGACGCAGCTGGAGTTCGAGGATGGCGCGGGCCTGGATCTCGTCGACCGAGAGCAGCTCCATGAGGCCGTTGCGGGCCTCCTCCACGTCGGGCGACCGACGGATGAGGGCGATGACCTCGTCCAGCGCATCGAGCGCCGCCAGGTAGCCGCGCAGGATGTGCGCACGCTTCTCGGCCTCGCGCAGGCGGAACTGGGTGCGGCGGACGATGACCTCGACCTGGTGGTCGACCCACGCGCTGATGAACCCGTCGAGCGCCAGGGTGCGCGGGACACCGTCGACGATCGCGAGCATGTTGGCGCCGAAGTTCTCCTGCAACTGCGTGTGCTTGTACAGGTTGTTGAGCACGACCTTCGCGACCGCGTCGCGCTTCAGCACGATGACCAGCCGCTGACCGGTGCGCCCGGAGGTCTCGTCGCGGATGTCGGCGACGCCGGCGAGACGACCGTCCTTCACGAGCTCGGCGATCTTGATCGCCAGGTTGTCCGGGTTGACCTGGTACGGCAGCTCGGTGACGACGAGGCAGGTGCGACCCTGGATCTCCTCGACGCTGACGACGGCGCGCATCGTGATCGATCCGCGGCCCGTCCGGTAGGCGTCGACGATCCCGCGGGTACCGAGGATCTGCGCCCCGGTCGGGAAGTCCGGGCCCTTGATCCGCTGCATCAGGGCCTCGAGGAGCTCTTCACGCGTCGCGTCGGGGTGCTCGAGCGCCCAGACCGCGCCGGCAGCGACCTCGCGCAGGTTGTGCGGCGGGATGTTCGTCGCCATGCCGACCGCGATGCCGACGGAGCCGTTGACGAGCAGGTTCGGGAACCGGGCCGGCAGGATCGACGGCTCCTGCGTACGACCGTCGTAGTTGTCCTGGAAGTCGACGGTCTCTTCCTCGATGTCCCGCACCATCTCGAGCGCGAGCGGCGCCATCTTGGTCTCGGTGTACCGCGGGGCCGCGGCGCCGTCGTTGCCCGGGGACCCGAAGTTGCCCTGGCCGAGCGCGAGCGGGTACCGGAGCGACCACGGCTGCACGAGGCGGACGAGTGCGTCGTAGATGGCGCTGTCACCGTGCGGGTGGAACTGGCCCATCACGTCGCCGACCACGCGGGAGCACTTCGAGAAGGCCCGGTCCGGTCGGTACCCGCCGTCGTACATCGCGTAGATCACGCGGCGGTGCACGGGCTTCAGGCCGTCGCGGACCTCCGGCAGGGCGCGTCCGACGATGACGGACATCGCGTAGTCGAGGTACGAGCGCTGCATCTCGAGCTGCAGGTCGACCTGCGAGATGCGGTCACCGGAGACGACGATGTCCCCGCTGGAGCCGTGCACGATCTCGGGCTCGTCGGCACCGTTCTCGTTGTCGTCAGCCATGTGCTTGCGTTGCCTTCCTTGACAGCCTGGAGGCTCGTCGTCCGTTGGTCGCGCCGGGCGCGACCACGAGGGGTCGGGACGGGTCGACGCGGCTCGCGCCGCGCCTCCCGGCCTAGATGTCCAAGAAGCGGACGTCCTTCGCGTTCTGCTGGATGAACTGGCGACGGGACTCGACGTCCTCGCCCATCAGCGTCGCGAAGACGCTGTCCACCGCGGCGGCGTCCTCGAGCGTGACCTGCAGGAGCGTGCGGGTGTCCGGGTTCATCGTGGTGTCCCAGAGCTCCTTGTAGTCCATCTCGCCGAGGCCCTTGTAGCGCTGGATCCCGTTGTCCTTCGGGATGCGCTTGCCGGCGGCGATGCCGGACTGCAGCATCGCGTCGCGTTCACGGTCGCTGAACACGTACTGGTCGGCTGCGTTCGACCACTTCAGGCGGTACAGCGGCGGTTGCGCGAGGTACACGTAGCCGCGCTCGATGAGCGGACGCATGTAGCGGAAGAGCAGCGTGAGCAGCAGCGTGGTGATGTGCTGGCCGTCGACGTCGGCATCGGCCATGAGCACGATCTTGTGGTACCGGGCCTTGTCCGGGTCGAAGTCCTCACCGATGCCGGCACCGAACGCCGTGATCATCGACTGGATCTCCTGGTTGGCCAGGGCGCGGTCGAGCCGGGCCTTCTCGACGTTGAGGATCTTGCCGCGCAGCGGCAGGATCGCCTGCGTCATCGGGTTGCGACCCTGCACGGCGGAGCCACCGGCGGAGTCACCCTCGACCATGAAGATCTCCGACAGGGTCGGGTCCTTCGACTGGCAGTCCTTGAGCTTGCCGGGCATGCCGCCCGACTCGAGGAGTCCCTTGCGCCGGGTGGTCTCACGGGCCTTGCGAGCGGCGAGCCGGGCCTGCGACGCCTGGATCGCCTTCCGCACGACGTCGCGCGCCTGCGTCGGGTTGCTCTCGAACCAGTGGGTGAGCTCCGTGCCGACGACGCGCTGCACGAACGACTTCGCCTCGGTGTTGCCGAGCTTGGTCTTCGTCTGGCCCTCGAACTGCGGTTCGCCGAGCTTGATGGAGATGACGGCGGTGAGCCCTTCACGGATGTCGTCACCCGTGAGGTTGTCGTCCTTCTCCTTGATGATCTTCGCCTCGCGCGCGTAACGGTTGACGAGCGTGGTGAGCGCCGCGCGGAAGCCCTCTTCGTGCGTACCGCCCTCGTGCGTGTTGATCGTGTTCGCGAAGGTGTGGACGCTCTCCTGGTAGGAGGTGTTCCACTGCATCGCGACCTCGAGCGCGATCTTGCGCTCCGGGTCCTCGGACTCGAAGCCGATCACGTCGGGGTGGACCAGGTCGGCCTTCTTCTGCCCGTTGAGGTACTCGACGTAGTCGGCCAGGCCGCGCTCGTAGCGGAACGAGTCGTGGCGGGACTCTTCGCCCTCGTCGGGGGTGCGCTCGTCGTGCAGCGTGATGCGCAGTCCCTTGTTGAGGAACGCCATCTGCTGGAACCGGCCGCGCAGGGTCTCGTAGTCGAACTCGACCGATTCGAAGATCTCGGCGTTCGGCCAGAACGTGATCGTCGTGCCCGTCTCGTCCGACAGTTCGTCCTGCGACAGCGGCGCCACGGGGACGCCGTCGGTGTAGCTCTGCCGCCAGACGTGTCCCTGCCGGCGGACCTCGACGTCGAGTTCGCTCGAGAGCGCGTTCACGACGGAGGATCCGACGCCGTGCAGACCACCGGAGACCGCGTACCCGCCGCCGCCGAACTTGCCGCCGGCGTGCAGCACCGTCAGCACGAGCTCGACCGTCGAGATGCCCTCGTTGGGGTGGATGTCGACCGGGATGCCTCGACCGTTGTCGACCACGCGGACGCCACCGTCTTCACGGATGGTGACGTTGATGGTGTCGCAGTAGCCGGCGAGGGCTTCGTCGACGGAGTTGTCGACGATCTCCTGGACCAGGTGGTGCAGACCGCGGGGACCGGTGGACCCGATGTACATGCCGGGGCGCTTCCGGACGGCTTCGAGCCCCTCGAGCACCTGGATCTGGTCTGCGCCGTACGATGGTTCGCTCTTCGGGGCCTGCTCCTGCGGCTGGGCCTCGTCGTTCTGCGGGTCTCGCTGGTCGTCAGATTCAGATGTCATGTCGGGAGTGCTCCTGCCTGCGCGCGGAACGCCCGCACACTGCACTTCCCAGTCTACCGCAGGGAGGGCTCCGTCCGGGGGCCGTACGCCTCACAGAGCGACGAATCCCATACCGATGGATGATTTCGTCTGGTCAACCGTAGGTATCGCGAGGGCCGCGCCCCTGGACCGACCTGAGGCCGCGTTTCCACGTGGGGGCGTCCGGCCCCGAAACCCGGATCGACTCGACCCCTGCCGCCGGGTACCGCTGCGCGATGGTCGTCGTGACCGTCCCGCGCATCAGTCGGAGCTGCGTCGCCCAGGCCGTCGAGTCGCACCGGATGACCAGCGCGCCGTCCTCGATCGTCACCGGTGTGGAGTGCTTCGCGAGTTCGTCACCGACCACGCTCGGCCAGTCCACGAACAGTTCGGAACGCGCCAACGGCTCCGTCCAACCGAGCTCAGCGGTGAGGGCGCCCATCACGTCGCCGAGGCCCGCGGGCTCCCGTCCCTTGCCGTACGGCACGGAGTCCGGGTCCTGTCCGGCGGCTCGGCGGCGTCGGGCATCGAGGCCGCGCTTCGACGGGTCACCGAAGACGGCTTTGAAGTGCTGGTAGACGCGGGAGGGTTCGGCGGGCTTCCGGGGGGTGGGCATCAGGACGCCGCCGGGTCCGGTTCATGGGCGACATCGGGCCGGGAGGCACGGTCCACGTCCGCCTCGTCGGTCACGATGGCGCCAGCCTCGATCCGCACTGTGTGGGCGGTGAGCTGGCCGGGGACGTCGCCGTGCACAGCCGCAGTGATGAGCACCTGCTCGTAGTCGGCGACCGCTCCGGCCAACCGCTCACGCCGCGATTCGTCGAGTTCGGCGAACACGTCGTCGAGGATGATGATCGGGTCTCCGAGCGAGGACTCGGCGCGGAGGATGGTCGCCGAAGCGAGCTGCACGGCGAGTGCGAACGACCAGGACTCCCCATGACTGGCGTACCCGCGGGCCGGTAACCCGTTCAGCTCGAAGAGCACGTCGTCCCGGTGCGGACCGGTGAGGGTCAGCCCCCGGTCCAGCTCGTCCCGCCGCCGCCGCTCGAGGGCGGCTCGGAAGGCCTCGGCAGCGGAGGCGATGGTGACCGGCTCCTCCGGGGTCCCGAGCACCGGGTCGGTCGCAGCCGCGTCCTCCGGGTCGGCACCGCGGACACTGAGCACACCGGCTATCGACGCCTGGTGTCGCTCGCCGGCGACCGTCGCGTACGACTCCGTCACGAACGGGGCCAGCCGCCGCGTGAGGTGGTCGCGCGCCGCGATGATCTCGGCGCCGAACTCGACGAGTCGGTCGTCCCAGACGTCGAGCGTCGAGAGCGCGGTGGCCTTCGCCCCGGTCGCCCGCGCCGACTTCAGCAGGGTGTTCCGCTGGCGGAGCGTCCGGTCGTAGTCGGCGAGGACGCCCTGCATGCGCGGGGCGATCTGGACGAGGAGCTCGTCGATCATCCGACGGCGCCCGGACGGTTCGCCGCGGACGAGCGCCAGGTCCTCCGGCGCGAAGAGCACGCTCGTGCAGTACCGCGGCAGTTCACGTGGCTTGATCGCCGACCGGTTCACCTGCGCCCGGTTCGACCCGGTGCGGTTGATCTGCACCTCGGCGAGGATGCTCCGGTCCTCGTGCGCGAGCCGCGCCCGCACGATCGCGGAGTCACAGCCCTGCCGGACGAGCGCGGCGTCGGTCGGGACCCGGTGCGAGCCGAGGGTCGAGAGGTACCCGATCGACTCGACGAGGTTGGTCTTGCCCTGACCGTTGCGGCCGACGAACAGGTTCGGCCCGCGTGCGAAGTCGACGTCCGCCTCCCGGTAGTTCCGGAAGTCGGAGAGCTGGAGATGGTCGACGTGCACGCGGGCCGAGACGGGTCGAGGGGGTTACCCCGACCGACTACGCCTTCTTGACGGCGTGGCCGCCGAACTGGTTGCGCAGGGCCGCGACGGCCTTCATCGTCGGGGACGCACTGCCCTGACGCGAGACGAAGCGGGCGAACATGGCCGCGGAGAGCGCCGGCATCGGCACCGCGAGCTCGATGCCCTCTTCCAGGGTCCAACGACCCTCGCCGGAGTCGTCGACGTAGCCCTCGATGGCGTCGAGCTTCGGGTCCTCGTTGATCGCGAGGACCATGAGGTCGAGCAGCCAGGAGCGCACGACGGTGCCGCGCTGCCAACCGGCGAAGACGGCGGGGACGTCGGTGATGATGTCCTTCGCCTCGAGGAGCTCGTAGCCCTCGCCGTACGCCTGCATGATCGCGTACTCGATGCCGTTGTGGACCATCTTCGCGTAGTGCCCCGCGCCGATGCCGCCGGCGTGCGAGAAGCCCTCTTCGCGCGGGCCCTCCGGGCGCAGCGCATCGAAGACGGGCATGGCACGCTCGACGTCGGCGACGTCACCGCCGGCCATCATGCCGTACCCGTTGTCCTTGCCCCAGATGCCGCCCGAGACGCCGACGTCCATGTAGCGGATGCCCTTGGCGTCGAGCTGCTTCGCGTGCACCTCGTCGTCGAGCCACTTCGAGTTGCCGCCGTCGATGACCAGGTCACCCGGCTCGAGGACCTCGGCGAGGTCGGTGATGACGTCGTCGGTGATCTTCCCGTGGGGGACCATCACCCAGACCAGGCGCGGCCCGGTGAGTGCCGCTGCCAATGCGCCGAGGTCGGCGACGTCCGACACGGCGGGGTTCGCGTCGTACCCGACGACGTCGATCCCTGCGTTGCGCAGACGCGCACGCATGTTGTTGCCCATCTTCCC
The DNA here is from genome assembly GCF_003234145.1 of Curtobacterium sp. MCPF17_011. NCBI lineage: Bacteria > Bacillati > Actinomycetota > Actinomycetes > Micrococcales > Microbacteriaceae > Curtobacterium > Curtobacterium sp. MCPF17_011. Next base: position 455,975 of record NZ_QKSK01000001.1, on the reverse strand, counting down.
GAGGCCGACAAGACCGATCTGCATGATTTCCTCTTCTTCGTCGATGTCGCGCTGATGCAGGTGGTGGCGCGTCAGCGCAGGATCCCCGTTGCGACTAACGCAGCAGGAGGTTGGGCTGGAGCAGGTACCGGTATCCGTCCGTGGCCGGTTCCTCTCGCGAGGACTGACCGGTGATCAACACCGGTCCCGGCTTGTTCGGGTTCTCCGTCTTGGTGAAGGAGATCCGGACGAACTCGGAGTGCACTGCATTCAACCCGTCGAGGAGGAAGGCCGGTTTCAGGGAGACAACCGTTTCCTCACCGGTCAGCAACGCATCGATCGACTCTGACGCCTGCGCTTGTTCGGAACCGATCGCCTCGAGCGTGAGCCCGTCGACCGTGAAGGAGAACCGGAGCGCGGCTTCGCGCTCCAGGACGAGGGAGACCCGTCGGACGGCTTCGACCAGTTCCGCGGTGTTGATCACCGCGTGGTCCTGGACCGTCTCGGGGAACAGCCGGCGGACCGGCGGGTAGTTGCCCTTGATGAGCAGGGAGGTCACCGTCTTGTCGTCGGCGTGGAACGCGATGAGTTCGCGGTCGGAGCCACCGCTGATGGAGACCGACACCGTCGTGGCCGAACCGAAGGTGCGACCGACCTCCTGCAGCGTCCGGGCCGGGACGAGGGCGTGGAGGGTCGTGGCTGGGTCGCCGTCGTTGCCGGCGCGGCCCGAGTCCCACTGGATGGTGCGGACCGCGACGCGGTAGCGATCCGTCGCGATGAGCGAGACGTCGTGTTCGCCGACCTCGAGCTGGACACCGGTGATGACCGGGGTGACGTCGTCACGGCTGGCGGCGACGGCCACCTGCGAGACGGCTTCGGAGAAGGAGTCGCCGGGGATGACACCGGTCTGCGGACCGATCTCGGGGAGCGTCGGGTACTCCTCGACGGGCATCGACAGCAGCGTGAAGTGCGCCGAGCCGCAGGTGACCGTGATCCGGGAGTCCTCGGTCGAGAAGCTGACCGGGGCGTTCGGCAGTCGGCTCGCGATGTCGTTCAGCAGTCGGCCGGAGACGAGCACCGTGCCCGGGTCGTCGATCTGCGCGGCGATCGACGTCTGCGCCGAGACCTCGTAGTCGAACGACGACAGCGTCAGACGATCACCGTCGGCGTGGATCAGCACACCGGACAGGATCGGGAGGGTCGTGCGCTGTGGGAGGAGTTTCACCGCGAAGGAGACGGCTTCGGAGAAGACGTCCCGGTTGACCTCGAACTTCACGGCGTGGACCCCTGTCGATCGGTTGACTGCCCGGCCGCCCCATTGTGGCACAGCGTCGGCAGACCGCCGATCCGTGTCATTCGCCGTCCCCAGAGGTTGGCCCAGGGAGATGGAGAGAGAAGAGAGGAGTAATGGTCTTAACGCCTGTGCACACTGTGGACAACTCTGGGGATGCCGCTCCCCGACTGGGAACTACAACCGTGTGACTTGTTGGTGGCGTGTGAGCGACCTCTGGATGAGCAAAAGTCATCTATCCACTTCTCTCCCCAGTTTCCACAGGCGCCCCTCTGGCTGTGTACAAGCGGGCGGCGTGTCCTCCACAGTTATCCACAGGCTTTCCACACTGTGGGGAATCCGCCGCATGGAACCGTCTCAGATGGTGGACGCACGCAGAAGGAGGCCGATCCCGGGTCTGGGACGGGCCTCCTGGACGGGGGGTGGCGCGGTGGTGCGCGTTACCGGTACCGGCGGTCCTGCTTGATCCGACTGGTCAGTTCGGTGACCTGGTTGTAGATCGAGCGGCGCTCCTTCATGAGCTCGGCGATCTTCTTGTTGGCGTACATGACGGTCGTGTGGTCACGGTTGCCGAACAGCTGGCCGATCTTCGGCAGCGACAGGCTCGTGAGCTCACGGCACAGGTACATCGCGATCTGGCGTGCCGTGGCGATCGCCTGCGACCGGGACGAGCCGTAGAGGTCGTCGACCGAGAGCTTGAAGTAGTCCGCGGTGTGGTTGATGATGTCCGTCGGCGCGATGACGTTGTCCTCGTCCAGGGTGATCAGGTCCTTCAGGACCGTCTGCACCAGCGCCATGTCGACGGCCGTCCGGTTGAGGCTCGCGAACGCGGTCACCCGGATCAGGGTGCCCTCGAGCTCACGGATGTTGCTCGACACCTTCGAGGCGATGAACTCCATGATGTCGTCCGGCACCTGCAGGTGGTCCGACTGCGCCTTCTTGCGGAGGATCGCGATGCGCGTCTCGAGGTCGGGCGCCTGCACGTCCGTGATCAGGCCCCACTCGAAGCGGCTGCGCATCCGGTCCTCGAACCCGGTCAGGTGCTTCGGCGCGACGTCCGACGTGATGACGACCTGCTTGTTGTGGTCGTGCAGCGTGTTGAAGGTGTGGAAGAAAGCCTCCTGCGTGGAGTCCTTGCCCTGCAGGAACTGGATGTCGTCGATCAACAGGATGTCGATGTCGCGGTAGCGCTGCTGGAACTGGTTCGAGCGGTTGTTGGCGATCGAGTTGATGAAGTCGTTCGTGAACTCCTCGCTCGACACGTAGCGGACGCGGATGCCCGGGTAGAGGCTCTCGGCGTAGTGCCCGATCGCGTGCAGTAGGTGGGTCTTGCCGAGACCCGAGTCGCCGTAGATGAACAGCGGGTTGTAGGCCTTCGCCGGCGCCTCGGCCACCGCGACCGCCGCGGCGTGGGCGAACCGGTTCGAGGCACCGATGACGAAGTTGTCGAAGTTGTACTTCGGGTTGAGCCGGGACTCCGGGCGGCCGCCGGTCCCGGGTGAGTCCACCGGGCTCGGGATGAACGGCGCCTCGATGTACTGGCGCGGTGCAGCGGTCTGCGGGACGTGTTCCTGCACCGGCTCGGCGTAGGAGGGCACCGCGACGGCGTCGACCCGCGGCTCGGAGGCCATGTCCGGGTTGACGGTGATCGCGAAGTTGGCGACCGAGTCGTCACCGATCCGCGAGACCGCCTCGGTGATGGGCACCCGGATGCGCTGCTCGAGCATGCCGCGGGTCAGGTCGTTCGGGACCTCGAGGTAGAGGGTCCCGGCGAGGACGCCCTTCGGTTCGACGAGGTTGAGGAACCCGTGCAGCTGCGGCGTGATCCGGTCGTCGTCGGAGAGGATCCCGAGGACCGACGACCAGAGGTCCTCGACGGGGTCGGCCGGCATCGTCATGGCGTGCTCGTCTCCTGGTCTCACTGCTCGGGTGCGTCGCTCTGCGGGCGTGGTCGGTCCGGGTCCGTCCCGTCCGGATCCGGTCCGTCCGGCACAAGGCCGGGCGTCGACCGGCGAGCGAGCCACGCCGGGCCGGCCCGCGCCTCCTGGACTGCCGGAGGCGATCGGCGCGGTCTTCTGGCGCCGTTTCCCCGTCGAGCTTCCCACAGGGTTGTCCACAGTCTGCTCCACGGCCGCACGGACCGAGGTCGAGGGGGTACTCCCCCGGACTACCGGGCTTCCGGCGGTGCGGTGACACAACTGTAAAGGACCGGGGCGCGTCGTACCCAACGGAAGTTGTCCCCAGTGTGGAGAATCCGGAGGACGCCATGCTGCGGGTGGCCACGGGCCCACGGGTATTTGACCTCGCAGCCCTCGTCACGTACCGTTGTCCAGTTGACTGCGGCCGTTCGGTCGCGCCTTCCGCGTCAACCAACGCATACGTGACGGCTCGCCGCGAGCAGCCGTGTGGAGATCATCATGAGCAAGCGCACCTTCCAGCCGAACAACCGCCGCCGCGCCAAGAAGCACGGCTTCCGCGCCCGCATGCGCACCCGTGCGGGCCGCGCCATCCTCGCCGCACGTCGCGGCAAGGGGCGCACCGAGCTCTCCGCCTGATCCGCGGGGGTCCTCGTCGTGTTGGCCCGAGCCAACCGCATCGTCCGAGGCGACGACTACCGGATGGTCGTGCGCCGTGGCCGCAGGAGCGCCACGGCGCACGCCGTCGTGTCGGTGGTCCGTCGCCTCGATGACGATCGAGGTCCCACCAGGTTCGGGTTCATCGTGGCGAAGACCGTCGGGAACGCCGTGACCCGCAACCTCGTGCGACGCCGTCTGAAGGCGATCGCGCACGGGGTCCTCCCGAGCGCACCGCTCGGGTACGACGTGGTGGTGCGTGCACTGCCAGCCGCCGCGCAGGCCCCATGGCCTACCCTGCTCGAAGACATCACGCGCTCCTTCGCGCGCGGTGTGGAGAAGGCAGCATGAACCGGTTCCTCTGGGTCCTCGCGTTGCTCCCACGCAACGCGTGCGTCGTGGTGCTCCGGGCCTACCGAGCGGTGATCTCACCGCTCTACGGCAACGTCTGTCGGTACCACCCCTCGTGCTCGCGGTACGCGCTCGAGGCGATCCAGCAGTACGGCGTGGTCCGCGGATCGGCGATGGGCGCTTGGCGCATCGCCCGGTGCAACCCGTGGGCAGCCGGCGGGATCGACGACGTCAGGGAACGTCGCCGCCCCTTCACCGTCAGTCGGTTCGGGTTCGTCCTCGCGCCGATCCCGCAGCAACAGCAGACCTCGGCCGGCACGGTCCGTCCGGTGCTGCTCCCCCAGCGCACTCGAAAGGCGTGACCGTCCCCATGGACCTCATCGGTACGATCCTCTGGCCACTCAAATGGGTGGTGTCCGCGATCCTGGTCGGTTTCCACTGGGTCTTCGAGAACCTCGGGATGGACCCCTCCGCGGGCATCACGTGGGTGCTGTCGATCATCTTCCTGACCTTCGTGGTGCGCGGCGCGCTGATCCCCATCTTCGTTCGACAGATCAAGTCGCAGCGACGGATGCTGGAGGTCGCCCCGCAGCTGAAGAAGATCCAGGACAAGTACAAGGGCAAGAAAGACCAGTTCTCGCGCGAGGCCATGTCCCGCGAGACGATGGCGCTGTACAAGGAGACCGGGACAAACCCGCTGAGCTCCTGCCTGCCGCTCCTGATCCAGATGCCGATCTTCTTCTCGCTGTACTCCGTGCTGCACGAAGCCCAGATCAACAAGACGGGCATCGGCCTGCTCTCGAGCGACCTCGCGAAGTCGTTCGGCAACGCCTCGCTCTTCGGCGCACCCCTGCACGAGACGTTCACGAACGCCTCGGGTTGGGAAGTCCGGGTGATCGCGGGCTTCATGATCGTCGTGATGACGGCCTCGCAGTTCATCACGCAGCTGCAGCTCGTCGCCAAGAACATGTCGCCGGAGACCAAGGAGTCTCCGATGTACCGCCAGCAGAAGATGATGCTGTACGTGCTCCCGCTGGTCTTCGTGATCTCGGGTCTGTCGTTCCCCCTCGGTGTCATGTTCTACTGGCTGGCCTCGAACATCTGGACGATGGCGCAGCAGTACTTCGTCATCCGCAGCATGCCGACGCCCGGTTCCGAGGCCGCGCTCGCTCGTGAGGCCCGTCTCGCGAAGAAGGCCCAGCGCAGTGGTTCCTCCGCGGCCACCGGTGTCCTCACCGAAGCCGGTGCCGGGGCGTCCCTGGCCGAGGTCGAAGCCCGCGTGAACAACCAGCGCCAGCAGCCGGTCGGCAAGTCGCGCGCCAAGAAGAACGGGAAGACCAAGTGAGCGAGCAGGACACTGCTGCGGTCGTCGACACCACGGATGACGACCAGCACCTCGACCCCACCGACGCGACGGTCGACGCGGACCTCGACGACGTGGACAGCGATGAGGTGGAGAGCGACGACGAGCCCCGCGACGAAGCGGACATCGCTGCCGACTACATCGAAGAGCTGCTCGACATCTGCGACCTCGACGGCGACATCGAGATCGAGGAGCGTGGCGGTCGCGTCTACCTGTCCGTCACGGACGACGGGGCGGCCTTGCGTGTCCTCGCCAAGCCGGACACGGTCACGGCACTGCAGGAGCTCACCCGGATCGCCGTGCAGGCCGAGACGGGCGAGTTCAGCCGCCTGATCCTGGACATCGGTGGATCGCGGGACGCCCGTGCCACGGAGCTGCAGCGTCTGGTGGACACCGCTGTCGAGCGCATCGAGGCCGGTTCGACCACCGCGGCGCTCCCCCCGATGTCGTCCTACGAGCGCAAGCTGGTCCACGACCTGGTCGCCGAGAAGGGCTTCCACTCGGAGTCCGAGGGCGAGGGCCGGGACCGCCACACGGTCATCACGCGATGACGGATGTCGACGTCACGGCCGGTTCGGAGCCTCCTGTCCTGGAGGTCGAGCCGGCCGTTGCCGCGAGCCTCTTCGGGGAACAGATCGACGGCGCACGGTCGTTCGCGAACGAGCTCGCCCGCCGTGGTGAAGAGCTGGGCTTGATCGGTCCCCTCGAACTCCCCCGACTCTGGACTCGACACATCCTCAACTCTGCCCTGGTGGCCCCGCTCCTCCATGAGGGTGCATCCGTCGGCGACGTCGGATCGGGCGCCGGTCTGCCCGGGCTCGTGCTGGCCATCGCTCGTCCGGACGTGTCGATGACGCTCATCGAGCCGATGGAGCGGCGGACGGACTGGCTCCGTGGTGAAGCGGACCGCCTGGGACTCGAGAACGTCACGGTGGTCCGGGCGCGCGCCGAAGACGTTGCCGATGAACTCGTGCTCGACCAGGTCACTGCGCGCGCTGTGAGTGCGCTCTCGAAGCTCATCCCGTTGACGGTCCCGCTCGTCCGGTCCGGCGGGCAACTCATCCTCATGAAGGGCGTGCGCGTCGATGACGAGGTCACGGCCGCTCGCAAGGTGATCTTGCGCAGCCGACTTGAAGACGTCGAGGTCTTGGAGCTCGGGGTGGGTGTGGTCGACGAGACCACGCGTGTCTTCCGGGCTACAGTTGACTGACGCCACCGGTCCGGTCTGACTGGGCTCAGCTGCTGCACGGGTCCGCCGCTGCGCGGGCTGATGCGTCGAGGGGCGACCGCACCGCAACGCGCCCCGATGTTCCACGTGAAACACAGACCGGGGAAGAGGCACTCGTTGAGTTCGTCCACTGACTACGACGCGTCGACGCCCCTCGCGCGCGAGATCGCTGATCTCAACCGGCGCCGACGTGCCATCGCGACCCAGCAGTTCCCGCTGCCGGAGAAGACGCGAGTCTTCACCGTGTCGAACCAAAAGGGTGGCGTCGGCAAGACGACCACCACCGTGAACCTCGCGGCGGCGTTGGCGCACGGCGGAGCCCGCGTCCTCGTGATCGACCTCGACCCGCAGGGCAATGCGTCGACTGCGCTCGGGATCGACCACCAGGCGGAGGTTGCGAGCATCTACGACGTCATCGTGGACGAGGCTCCGATGGCGGACACGGTCCAGCGCTCCCCCGAATCGGAGACGCTGTGGTGCGTGCCGGCAACGATCCACCTGGCGGGTGCCGAGATCGAACTCGTCTCGCTCGTCGCCCGCGAGCAGCGGTTGCGGACCGCGCTCGACGAGTACCTGGCGTCGGTCGACGAGCCGTTCCATTACGTCTTCATCGACTGCCCGCCGTCGCTCGGCCTGCTGACGATCAACGCCTTCGTCGCGGCCAAAGAAGTGCTCATCCCGATCCAGTGCGAGTACTACGCGCTCGAGGGTCTGAGCCAGCTGCTGCGGAACATCGAACTGATCGAACGCCACCTGAACCCGCACCTCGCCGTGTCGACCATCCTGCTGACCATGTACGACGGTCGGACCAACCTGGCGAACCAGGTCGCCAACGAGGTGCGGACCCACTTCGGTGACCAGGTGTTGCAGGCCATGATCCCCCGCTCAGTCCGCGTCAGCGAGGCGCCGAGCTACGGGCAGAGCGTGGTTTCGTACGACGTCAACTCCACCGGCTCGCTCTCCTACCTGGAGGCCGCAGCCGAGATCGCAGAACGAGGAGCAAAGGCCTGATGGCACCCAAGCGGACCGGACTCGGGCGCGGCATCGGCGCGCTCATCCCCACGACGAACGAGCAGCAGGAGCGGCCCGTCGACGTGTTCTTCCCGTCCGGCGGTACTTCGGCGGCGGACACGACCAACGGTGGTTCCGGCGCGGGTACCGCGGAGGAGCTCCTCGCTGTCCCAGGGGCTCGCCTGGCAAACCTCAACCCGCTCGACATCGTGCCGAACGCCCAGCAGCCGCGGAAGGAGTTCCGCGAGGAAGAGCTCCAGGAGCTCGTGCACTCCATCCGCGAGATCGGGTTGCTGCAGCCGATCGTCGTGCGACCCATCCCGGGTGCTACCGGAACCGCGCCGCAGTACGAGCTCATCATGGGTGAGCGCCGTCTCCGCGCAACGAAGGAGCTCGGCCTCGCGACGATCCCGGCCATCGTCAAGGAGACCCCTGACGACGCCATGCTCCGGGACGCACTGCTCGAGAACCTCCACCGGGCACAGTTGAACCCGCTCGAGGAGGCATCGGCCTACCAGCAGCTCTTGGCGGACTTCGGCATCACGCAGGAGCAGCTCGGGCAGCGGATCGGTCGCTCCCGTCCGCAGATCACGAACACGATCCGTCTGCTCCGCCTGCCCTCTCCCGTGCAGCGCCGTGTGGCCGCGGGTGTTCTGTCAGCCGGGCACGCCCGAGCCATCCTGGCGGCGCCCGACGCCGAGGCGATGGAGTACCTGGCCGAGAAGATCGTCAACGAGGATCTGTCGGTACGCGCTGCCGAGGCGATCGCTCAGCAGCTCTCCACGAAGACACCTCCGAAGACTTCTGCACAGCCGTCGAAGCGGCAGGTGCACTTCAACGACATGGCGGAGCGTCTCGGTGACCGGCTCAACACGCGCGTGAAGATCGCCGTGGGCGCCCGCAAGGGCTCGGTGACGATCGACTTCGCGAACCCGGACGATCTGGCTCGGATCCTCAAGGAGCTCGGAGTACAGGACCTGGCAGGTTGAGGGCACAGCGGCTGCGGTGAGCGGCTGCGTGCCCGTCTGCGGCGTCGGGAGTGCTTGCGTGCGGTCGGGCACGGTCTGGGCCACGAACGGTGCTGTGCGGGCACTGTGTTGCGTTGAGGACGCGACCACGTGCTCCGCGTCGTGCCGGTCGTAGGGTGTGGCGCATTGCTGCACGCGGAGCGTCGTGAGGGCGGTCGAGCGGGAGCCCTCGGCTATCCGTCGTTGAGCACTGCTTCCTGCAGGGTGGGCGGCTACCTGAGGTGACCCCTCGCCGGAGAGGGATCGCACAGCACGGCGCCGACGCTGCCCTTGCGTGCTCCAGATGATGTTCCACGTGGAACATCTGCGCCAGGACCAGGCCGACTGAACCACCGCGGCCCGCTCGCCACGAGCGCCACCTCGTGCTCGATAATGGGACGACGCCGTTTTGGGCCGCCTCCTGACCGGGGCGGCCCATCGGTCCAGGACTGAAGCGTCGTACTTGGACCAACCCACACTGGAGTGGGTGCGACGGCGAATGTTCCACGTGGAACGCCTTACTGGCATAGACCCTGGCTCGCCAGCCCGACGCCCCGCGATCCGGCCGCTCGTACGACGGCGCGCCCCGAGCGCTTGAGAGTCTGCAGGCTGAGCAGTGGCGTCCTGCCCGCGCCGGTGGTTCCGAACTACAGGTGCGGCTGTCCCGGCTTGCAGCCACGGTTGTGGAACCGTGGAGCGAATCGAACTGCTTCCGACTGACGTTGACGCCGCTCTTGATCGCGCCCCAGTGCTCGGGTGTGAGGCTCGAGCCGCGGGGCCGCTCTGCGGGGTCGTCGTCGGGATGGTGTAGGTGCGAAGTCGGGTCGACGGCGCCACCGGTGAGACGCCCTCGTCACGCGCTCCCTTGCGCCGCCCTGACGAGCCCGGCAGTGTCAGCGGACATTCCTCCGGACATGGAGGTCGTCACGATCCTGTACGAGCGGCTCGAGCGAAGTGAATCTCTTGCCGCGGGCTGGCGCCCTGTCCGTGCCATCAGCGATGGCGGAGAGCAGCGCCCGAGTACCCGGGGGCGCTGATGCTGGCTGCTGGAACTCCGATCGATGTTCCACGTGGAACATCGGAGCGTCGTCGTCGCGACTTCCCCAGCGCCGGAATGAAACCCCAAGAGGCGACGGTCCGACTCAGTCCCAGGACGGAGCTCCGACCACACCGCTACCCGGGCGGGCCGCGATGCCGAAGTTCAGCGGGAGTCCCGGGTGCCGAATGCTGGCCCGCCGGGTCGACGCGTCAGGCCGAGTGGTCCCGGATGGCCTGCTCCGCCAACTCGGCGTAGGTCCACCCGAGGTCGAATCCCGACGCGGAAAGCGCCTGCGGGACGAGCGACGTCTCGGTCAGCCCTGGCAGGACGTTGGCCTCGAGGAACCACGGCGTGCCGGCACCGTCGATGATGAGGTCGACGCGGGACACGTGGCGCAGCCCGAGTGCTCGGTGTGCCAGGACGGCGGCAGCGGAAGCAGCTTGCGACTGCTCCTCACTGAGTCGCGCGGGCGTGAAGAAGGTCGTCTCACCCGCGTTGTACCGGGCCTCGTACCCGTAGAACCCGTTACGGGGCACGATCTCGACGGGCGAGAGCGCAGTCGGACCGTCACCGGTGTCGATGATGCCGACGGCGATCTCGGTCCCCCGGATGAGTTGTTCGACGACGGCGTCCTCGCAGTACGTGTACGCAGCGACCATGGCACGCGGCAGGTCGTCGGCGTTCTCGACCAGGGTGACGCCCTGGGCGCTGCCGCCGCGTGCAGGCTTCACCGCGAGCGGGACGGGGTGCTCGGCAGCGATGGCCTGGAGAACGCCGACGGCACCGAGCTCGCGGAAGACGTCGTGCGACAGGGTGATCGAGCGCGGCGTCCGGACTCCTGCCCGGGACACGAGTGCCGACGCGGTTGGCTTGTCCCAGGCCAGGCGAGCGGAGGTCGAGCGTGAGCCGACGTACGGGATGTCGAGAGCCTCCAGGATGCCGCGGAGCGCTCCGTCTTCGCCGGACGCGCCGTGCAGCGCGGGCCAGACGACGTCCGGCCGGTCCGCGGCCAACGCGGGCAACAGGGAGGCGTCCGCGTCCCGCAGGTCGACCTGCCACCCGTAGCCGGTCAACGAGTCCGCGACCCGCCGACCGGACCGCAGGGAGATGTCCCGCTCGTGGGAGATCCCCCCGGCGACGACGACGACGTGACGGCTGGCGAACTCGGCCATGGGGGCGATCCTCTGCGGATGTCGTTGATTGGAACGGAAAGCCCTGTTCAGGGCAGGTTCGGCTGCGGTGAGCTGACCGTGGAGGTGCTCACCGAAGCGCTCGAGCGACTGGCGGAACCGAAGGTTTCGACCAGCTCGAGCTCGTCGTTGACGACGGACGCCAACCGCTTCACCCCGACCCGGATCTGCTCCGGCGTCGGGTAGCAGAACGAGAGCCGGATGTTGCCGGCTCCGCGCCCGTCGGCGAAGAAGGCGGTGCCCGGTGTGTAGGCGACGAGCTCCTTCACTGCCCGGGGCAACATGCCCTTCGAGTCGAGGGACTCCGGCAGCGTGAGCCAGACGAAGAAGCCACCGTTCGGCACGGTCCAGCTGAGGTCGGGCAGGAACTCCCCCAGGGCGGAGAGCATGGCGTCACGGCGCTCGGCGTAGATCCCGCGGAAGGTGTCGACCTGACCCTTCCAGTCCGCGGCGTCGAGGTAGGCGTTGACGACGTACTGGCCGAACGAGTTCGGGGCGAGCACGGCCGACTCGTTCGCGAGCACGAGCTTCTCGCGGATCGCGTGTGGGGCGAGCGCCCAGCCGACGCGGAACCCGGGAGCCAGCGTCTTCGAGAACGAGCCGAGGTAGACCACACCCTCGTCGTCGATCGAGCGGATCGCCTGGGGTGCCGGCTCGTCGAACCAGAGCAGCCCGTACGGGTTGTCCTCGAGCACCAGGATGTTGTTCGACCGGCAGATGTCGAGCACCTCGATGCGGCGCTCCCGACTCATCGTGACACCGGCTGGGTTGTGGAAGTTCGGGATCGTGTACAGGAACTTCATCCGCTTGCCAGCGGCCCGGAGACGGGCGATCGTCTCGCGCAGGGCCTCCGGGACCAGTCCGAGCTCGTCGGTCGCCACGTGGACCGTCTCGGCCTGGTACGAGCGGAACACACCGATGGCGCCGACGTACGAGGGGGACTCGGCCAGGACGACGTCGCCCGGGTCGATGAAGAGCCGCGTGACGAGGTCGAGCGCGTGCTGGGACCCCGTGGTGACCACGACGTCCTCCGCGCTGGCACGGATGCCCTCGAGCGACATCACGTTGACGATGTGCTCGCGGAGGGACCGCAGGCCCTGTCCGCCGCCGTACTGCAGCGCCATCGCGGAGTCCTCGGCCATCACGCGGTCGAGCGAGCCGGTGACCAGCTCACGGGGCAGCGCGGAGACGAAGGGCATGCCGCCGGCGAGCGAGACCACCTCGGGCCTCGACGCGACGGCGAACAGAGCTCGGACCTCGGAGGCGCTCAGCCCGGCGGTGCGCTGGGCGTAGGAGTCGTACCAGGGATCGAGACTGTTGCCGTTCGTCATCGAGTTTCCTCCACTCGGTCGTTCTCGCCACAGTACGACATGCAGCCGGGCATCCGTCGTCCCACGACACAGGCCGATCGGCGATCCGTGGCCTGGCTCCGGTCGGGAGGCCCCCTCAGCCTCCGCCGGTCAGCAGACGCTGGACGGGCCTCCGGACAGGCGAACGCCCCGCCCTCCGATGGAATGGAGGACGGGGCGTCCGGGTCTGTGGGTGCGGGTCCTACGCGAGGAAGTCCGCGAGGTCGGCCTCGAGGGCCGGCTTCGGCTTGGCGCCGATGACGGTCTTGACGACCTCGCCACCCTTGAACACCTTCATCGCGGGGATCGAGGTGATCTGGTAGTTCATGGCCGACTGGGGGTTGTCGTCGACGTTGAGCTTGACGATCTCGATCTTGTCGGCGTGCTCCGCGGCGATCTGGTCGAGGATCGGCGAGACCGCGCGACACGGGCCGCACCATTCGGCCCAGAAGTCGACGAGGATCGTCTTGTCGGACTTGAGGACTTCGGCCTCGAACGTGGCGTCGGTCACTGCCTTTGCGCTGGACATGTTTGCTCCTTCGACGGGAAGTCGGTTCGGTGTGGTGAACGGGGACGCGGCTGCGCGCATTCCCGTGGCGTGCAGGGCCGCAGGTCAGACGCGGGCGGTGACGTCGATGGTCGCTTCGGTCGGGGTGACGCCCTCGGCCTGGTCGGTGAGTTCGCGGTCGAGGTCGGCGAGGTACTTCTCGGCGTCGAGGGCTGCGACCGCACCCGAGCCCGCGGCGGTGATCGCCTGGCGGTAGGTCGGGTCGAGCACGTCACCGGCGATGAAGACACCGGGGACGCCGACGGCGCGGGACGAGCGGCCCTCGACGGCGAGCGTGCCCTCGGGGGCGATCTCGAGCTGACCGTGCACCAGGTGCGTGCGCGGGTCGTTGCCGATCGCGATGAACAGACCGTCCAGGGCGAGCGAGGACTCGTCCCCGGTCACGGTGTCCCTGAGCGTGACGCCTTCGACAGCGGAGCCACCCGTGATGCCGGTGACCTCCTTGTTCCACGCGAACTCGATCTTCGGGTCGTTCATCGCACGGTCCTGCATGATCTTCGACGCGCGCAGGGAGTCCCCGCGGTGGATGACCGTCACCTTGTCGGCGAAGCGGGTGAGGAAGGTGGCCTCTTCCATCGCGGAGTCGCCACCGCCGACGACGGCGATGTTCTTCTGGCGGAAGAAGAAGCCGTCGCACGTGGCGCACCAGGAGACGCCGTGGCCGGAGAGGCGCTCCTCGTCGGCGAGACCCAGGTGGCGGTAGGCGGAACCGGTCGCGTAGATGACCGTGAGGGCCTCGTACGTCTCGCCGGAGCCGACCGTGATCTTCTTGACCTGGCCGGTGAGGTCGACCGAGACGGCGTCGTCGTACAGGACCTCGGCGCCGAACTTCTCGGCCTGTTCCTGCATCTTGATCATGAGGTCGGGGCCCTGGACGCCCTCGGGGAAGCCCGGGAAGTTCTCGACCTCGGTCGTCTTGGTGAGTTCACCGCCGGTCTCGACGCTGGAGGCGACGATGAGCGGCTTCAGCTCAGCGCGCGCGGCGTAGATGCCGGCCGTGAACCCGGCAGGACCGGAACCGATGATGATGAGCTCGCGCATGCGTGATTGCCCTTCCGTTGCTTGCTGACCGGGTCAACCCATGGTAGCTGCGCACCATTCCCGGGACTGGCTCCCCGGTCAGCGTCCGAGCCGGGCACGCACCAGGTCGACGGCGCTGCGGACCTCGGCGTTCTTGACGACGACCAGCACCGCGAAGTAGACGGCCACCATCACGGCGCCGGCGAGCACCACGGTGATGAACGCGCTCGTGAAGTCGGACATGGCGAACCCGGTGCGGGAGTACCCACCGAAGAACGTCGTGACGAGGAACCCGACCACGCCGGCGACGACTGCGGCCGTGACGAACTGCAGGTGCGAACGCGTGACGATGCGACCCTCGATGCCGTCGAGTCGACGGCGGACCACGACGAGGGCCACGATCGTCTGGGCCGAGCCGGCGAGCGTCGTGCACGCGGCGAGCGAGAGCCCGATGATGTTCCCCGGCAGCAGGGTGACCGCGAGCGCGCCGATCACGAACAGGACCGACTGCACGAGCTGCATGAAGAACGGCGTCCGGTGGTCGTGCATCGCCCAGAACACCCGCTGGATGATGAAGAGCATGCTGAACAGCACCAGTCCGGGCATGTAGGCGAGCAGGACGGCGCTGATCGAGAACGCACCGTCGAAGTCCGCGGCGAACATCCGGCCGAACGGTGCGGCGACCACCATCAGCGCCACCGACGAGAACACCGTGAACAGCCCGACGATCCGCAGCGACAGCGACAGGTTGCGCCGGACGGCTGCCAGGTCGCCGCGTTCGGCGTCGTGGCTCATCCGGGTGAAGTACGCGGTGGCGATCGACACGGCGATGATCGAGTGCGGCAGCATGAACAGCAGCCAGGCGTTCTGCAGGACCGCGTTGCCGGCGTTGCCCGAGCCGAGCGAGGCCACGCGGGACTGCACGATGCCGGCGAGCTGCGTGACGAGGATCATCGCGAAGAGCCAGCCGGCGGCGGTCCCGGTCGCCTTGAGCCCGACGCCGCGCCACCGGAAGTCGGGGCGGAAGGTCAGGCCCGCGCGCTTCCAGAAGAACGGCAGGAACGCGGCCTGTGCCAGCACGCCGAGCGAGGCGCTGCCGGCGAGCACCGCGATCTTCAGCGGCGTCCAGTCGTCGGTGCCGGAGTTGACCGCGCGGTTCCCGAACATCGCGATGAAGACGACGAGGCCGGAGATCGCGATGACGTTGTTGATGAGCGGCGCCCAGGTGAACGGCCCGAACACCTGCTTGGCGTTGAGGACCTCACCGAGCAGCGAGTAGATCGCGTAGAAGAGGATCTGCGGCAGGCACCAGAAGGCGAACGCCACGGCCAGGTCGGTGGTCGCCGGCGAGAAGCCCTTGCCGTCCTGAGTCTGCGCCGAGTAGAGACGGACCAGGAGCGGCGCGAGCAGGGTCGCGATGATCGTGATGACGACGAAGGCCGAGCCACCGAGGGTCACGATCTTGTTGACGTAGGCCCGCCCGCCGTCGCTGTTCTGCGACATCGAGCGCACGATCTGCGGGATGAGCACGGCCGACAGCAGTCCGCCGGCGATGAGCGCGTAGATGTTGTTCGGCAGCTGGTTCGAGACCGCGAACGCGTCGGCGGACCGGGAGTTCGCCTGGCCGATGGCGTAGGCGAGCACGAAGGTCTTCGCGAACCCGAGCAGGCGGGAGATCATCGTCCCCGCCGCCAGCATCGCGCTGGCCCGGCCGAGCCCGCGGCCCTCGCCCTGTTCGGCGTCGACCTCGGCGCTGGGCTGGGTGGTGCTGATGGTCGGCTCCTCGGGGTGCGGGCGGTCGCCCTGGTCGTGTCGGTCGCCCTGGTCGTCTCGGTCGGACGGGAGGCTCGACTCCATCCCGGCCCGCGCGATCGCGTCCTCGAGACGGTCGCCGTCGCCAGCGACGGTGTCGGTGCCGGAGCTGGCCACGGCGATGGCGGTGGCGGCCCCGGGGACGGTGGTGGGGCCTCCAGGCCGGACCGTCTCGGCGGGCAGCGGACGCTCGCCCGGGCCGGGGGGCTGGATCTCGAGGGGACGGTTGGGGTCGTCGTCCTCGGGTTCCGGCTCGCCGTTGCGGCGACGGAGGCGGCGGCGGACGTTGCGGAGGATCCCGAGGCCGAAGACCGCCACGACGGCGATCGCGGCGAGGGCCGTGATCACGGTCTCCCACTGCGCCTGCACGTTGATCTCGACCGTGGCGGGGGTGGCGATGCGAGCACCACTCGCGCTGGTCAGCGCCATCGACAGCGCGACCTTGCCGTTCGCGACCGACTGCACCGGGAAGGTGGTGCGGGTCGAGGAGCGGGGTTGGATCGTGACCTCGACGGCGTTCCGTTCGATGCGCAGGAACGAGTTCGACGGCGTGACGGTCAGGAACACCGTGACCGGCCAGTCGGAACGGTTCCGGACCGAGATCGGCAGCGAGGACCGGTCACCGAGCAGCGTGATGTCACTCGAGTTGACGATCCCGACGCTGCCGATGGTCTCCCGGTGGTCCGCGGCGATGCCGTCCACGACGGTCGTCAGTCCGTCGGTGTCCGCACGCCAGGCGTTCGACGCGGCGGCGAGGGTCCGCAGGCGGGCCGGAGCCGTGACCTGGACCGGGTCGGTGACCGCGCTGGCGAAGTCGACGAGCGCCTGCTCGGACCGCACCAGGCGCCGGAGGACGGTGAGCCGGTCGGCACCGTCGTCACTGCTCTGCAGGGTGAGCGAGCCCGGCTTCGCGTCGACGACCGTGGAGAAGTCCGTCGGCGAGATCCAGGCGGTGTCCTCGAGGGCGTCCAGGGCCTGCTCCAGGCGCGCGGAGTCGGTCGGCCAGGACCGGCCGAGGGTCAGCAGGACCGGACCCGTGGCGCTGCCCTGGACGGCGACGGTGGCGAGGGTGGCGCGGAGCGTCGCCATGGCGCGGTCGGTGGCCCGTGCGGAGCGGGCGTCGGCGGCCTGGCGCAGCAGGTCGGACATGCCCTGGTCGGACACGAGGGCCTTGGTCGAGCCGACCTGCTCGGCGGCGGCGACCGTGGTGTCCCGGCCGGCGGAGGTGTTCCCGCTGGAGATGATCGTCGAGGTGGAGCCGGCGGTGCGCAGGGCGGGGAGGTCGTCGGCGGCGACGGTGCCCTCGACGGGCCAGGCGACGGTGTCGACGGTCCAGGGGAAGGACACCAGCGAGGCCGAGGTGGGGATGGTGGCGGGGTCGGTCTCGTCGGCGCCGTTGCCGTTGCCGTTGCCGTCGGCGTTGCCGTCTGCCGCGTCCGCGGTGGCGGTGTCGGTCGGTCCGGCGGCGGTGTCGTCGGGGGTCTGCGTGGTGGTGCCGCTGTCCTGGTCGGCCGGGTCCTGCGCGGGGTCCGTGGCCGGGTCCGCCGGGGTCGCGGTGGCGGTCGGGCTCGGGGTCGCCCCCGGGAACCGGTCGGCGTCCACGGCGGCGGCGATGGCCTGGTCGAAGGAGATCGGCGCGGCGATGCCCGACAGCCCGGCCTGGCGCAGCCCCGTCACGTCCGCGTCGGCGTAGGACAGCGGGAACTTCTCGTTCCGGAGGCCCTCGAGCCGCTCGAGCCACGCCGTCGCGGAACTCGGGGCGTCGTCGCCGAGGATGCGGATCGACGCGATGATGCGGGGGTCGACGGCGAGGGCGACGCTGTGGCCGGCCGCCGCGTCGAGCTGCTGGGTGAGGGTGCCGTCGAGCGCGGTGTCGGCGGCCAGGGTGTTCGCGCTGAGCAGGCCGTCCTCGGTCGCCGGGACGGTGACGGGCATCGCGACCGCGACGTCGACCGGTGCGGCGTCGGGCCCGGGGTTCCAGGTGAAGGCGGAGCGCCCGACCGCGAGGGTCGATCCGGCGACGTACGAGGCCGCGATGCGTCGGGCGCCGAAGGGGTTGAGCGTGCCCAGACGGACGTCGGCGAACGGCACCGAGATCGAGTCGACCGTGACTGATCGATGTGCCGGGACCTCCGGGATCGTCACCCGGTCCATGGGCTCGCCGGGGTAACCGTCTGACGAGGTGTCGTTGAGCCAGTCGGCGAGGATGTCGCGCGTCCCCACCACCGGCCGGATGATGTCCAGGTCCGCACGGCCCGCGGGCAGAGCGGTGTCGGTGTCGTTCGTCACCGTGACGGAGAGCGAGAGGTCGTCGCCGAGGTCGAGCACCCCGCGTCCGGAGGGGGTCACCTGGACCGACGTGGTGCCCGCCTGGGCCGTCGTCGGCGTCGCCGGCTTCGAGGTGGTGGCGGCGTCGGCGACGTCCACCGCTGCGGGCGCGATGACCAGACCGGTGGCGACCAGGGCGGACGCGGCGGCGGCGAGCACGGTACGGAGAATCTGCATGTGGGAGGGTCCTGGTCTTCAGCGGGCCACGACGAGTGTATGAGGCGCGACCATGACAGCAGGCGAGCGCGCAGGTGCTCCCGCCCACTATCTGGGATGATCGACGGCGTCATGCAGTCCGTAGCCCAGGCCGTCGAGCGACTCGACGCACTCGCCGCCACCGACACCGTCGACGTCCTCGCACGGGCGTTCGCCGCCGCCGGTCACGAGCTCGCGCTCGTCGGCGGGCCCGTCCGGGACGCCTTCCTCGGCCGTCCGGTGACCGACCTCGACTTCACGACGGACGCCCGACCCGACGCCGTCCTGGCGATCGTCGAGCCCCTCGCCAGCTCGACCTGGGACGTCGGCCGCCAGTTCGGCACCATCGCCGCGATGGTCCGCGGCGAGCAGGTCGAGATCACCACTTACCGCAGTGACGTCTACGACGGCGAGACCCGCAAGCCCGAGGTCACCTTCGGTGACACCATCGAGGCCGACCTGCTCCGCCGCGACTTCACCGTCAACGCGATGGCACTCCGACTCCCCCAGCGCGAACTCGTCGACGTCCATGGCGGCGTCGAGGACCTGCTCACGCAGCGCCTGGCGACGCCGCAGGCGGCTCGGGTGTCCTTCCGCGACGACCCGCTCCGGATGATGCGCGCGGCACGGTTCACGGCCCAGCTCGGGTTCACCGTCTCCGACGACGTCCGCGACGCCATGTCCGACCTCGCCGACTCGATCGAGAACATCTCCGCCGAGCGCGTGCGGGACGAACTCGTGAAGCTCCTGAACACGGCGGTCCCGGTCGAGGGCATCCGGCTGCTGGTCGACTCCGGCATCGCCGAGCGGATCCTGCCCGAGCTCCCCGCGATGAAGCTCGAGATCGACGAGCACCACCACCACAAGGACGTCTACGAGCACTCGCTCACCGTCCTGACGCAGGCCATCGGGTACGAGGCCGAACGCCACCCCGGCGACGCCCCGGACACGGTCCTGCGTCTGGCCGCACTGCTGCACGACATCGGCAAGCCGGCGACCCGGAAGCTCGAGCCGGGCGGCGCCGTGAGCTTCCACCACCACGACCTGGTCGGCTCGAAGCTCGCGAAGAAACGGCTCCGCGCCCTGCGCTTCGACAACGACACGATCGCCTCGGTGTCTCGCCTGATCGAACTGCACCTGCGGTTCTTCGGCTACACCGAGGGCGCCTGGACCGACGCGGCCGTCCGCCGCTACGTCCGGGACGCCGGCGACCAGCTCGAGCGGCTGCACGAGCTCACCCGCTCGGACGTCACCACCCGGAACCGTCGGAAGGCGGACCGGCTCGGGTTCGCGTACGACGACCTGGAGGCCCGGATCGCCGTCCTCGCAGAGCAGGAGGAACTCGACTCCATGCGTCCCGACCTCTCCGGGGACGACATCATGCGGATCCTCGACATCCCGCCGGGGCGCGCGGTGGGCGAGGCGTACCGGTTCCTGCTCGAGGCGCGGATGGACGAGGGGCCGCTCGGGCCCGAGGACGCCGAGGCGCGCCTCCGCACGTGGTGGGCGTCGCGCGACGCGTCCGCCTGACCGACGCCGGTCGCTCTGCACAGCCGGTGGCGCGCCTCCAGGCCGTCCGCTACGATGGGCAGGTTGTCTCGCGCGCATTCAGCGTGCCGAGGCACATGCATCAACCCTCCTGCCCTGGGAACTGCCCGGGGCCGCTGAGACCAGAGGAGGTGGGTTCCGCATGCACCAGTACGAACTGATGGCGATCCTCGACCCCGAGATCGATGAGCGCACCGTCGCTCCCAGCCTGGACAAGTTCCTCGCGGTCATCCGCAACGACGGTGGCACCGTCGACAACGTGGACGTCTGGGGCCGTCGCCGGCTCGCTTACGAGATCGCGAAGAAGAACGAGGGCATCTACGCCGTCGTGAACTTCACGTCGTCCGCCGACTCCGCCAAGGAGCTGGACCGCCAGCTCGGTCTCTCCGAGGCCGTCCTGCGCACCAAGGTCCTCCGCGCCGAAGAGGGCATGGCCCAGGTCGCCGCGCAGAAGCAGCGCGACGAAGCCCGTGCCGCCCGCAAGGCCGCCAACGCGTCGGCCTCGGCCGCCACGACCGCGAGCGCCGAGTAGCCCGTGGCCGGCGAAACCGTCATCACGGTGGTGGGCAACCTCACCGCGGACCCGGAGCTGCGCTACACGCAGAACGGGCTCGCCGTGGCGAACTTCACCATCGCGTCGACTCCTCGCACGTTCGACCGTCAGGCGAACGAGTGGAAGGACGGCGATGCGCTGTTCCTCCGTGCGAGTGTGTGGCGCGAGTTCGCCGAGCACGTGGCGGGGTCGCTGACGAAGGGCTCGCGCGTCATCGCGCAGGGTCGTCTCCGTCAGCGTTCCTACCAGGACCGTGAGGGACAGCAGCGGACGAGCATCGAGCTCGAGGTCGACGAGATCGGCCCCTCGCTCCGGTACGCGACCGCCCAGATCACCCGTGCACCGGGTGGCAGTGGTGGTGGCGCCGGTGGTGGCCGTGGCCAGGTCGGTGGAGGCAACTCCTCCGGCGGCAACGGCGGCTACAACGGTGGCGCGTCCGGTGGCAACGGTGGCGGTCAGTCCGACGCCCCGTGGTCGCCGCAGGGTGGTCAGCAGGGTGGCGGGAACGCATCGTCGAACGACGTGTGGTCCACCCCCGGCGGCACCTACGACGACGAGACCCCGTTCTGATCCTCAGCGGTCTGACGACACAACTTCTTCTTCTCTAAGGACACACAATGGCTGGAAAGAGCACCGGCGATCGCCGGAAGCCTCGCGGTAAGGGCGGCAAGAACGCCGCTCCCGCGAAGTCGATCAAGGTCGGCGTCATCGACTACAAGGACGTTGCGACCCTTCGCAAGTTCATCTCGGAGCGTGGAAAGATCCGCGCCCGTCGCATCACCGGCGTCTCCGTCCAGGAGCAGCGCCTCATCGCCCGTGCCGTGAAGAACGCCCGTGAGATGGCGCTCCTCCCCTACGCCGGCTCCGGCCGCTGATCGGAGGTCGACGAATGTCGAAGCTCATCCTCACCCACGAGGTCTCTGGCCTCGGTTCCGCCGGTGACGTCGTCGACGTCAAGAACGGCTACGCCCGCAACTACCTGATCCCGCAGGGCTTCGCCGTGTCGTGGTCGAAGGGCGGCGAGAAGCAGGTCGAGTCGATCCGTGCAGCTCGTACCGCACGCGAGCTCGCCACCATCGAAGAGGCACAGGACCTCAAGATGAAGCTCGAGAACGCCACCATCCAGCTGTCGGTCAAGGCCGGCAAGGACGGTCGTCTCTTCGGCTCCGTCCGCCCGGGTGACGTCGCTGACGCCGTCCAGGCGCAGGGCGTCGGCTCGCTCGACAAGCGCAAGGTCGAGGTCCCCGCGACCATCAAGACCGTCGGTGACCACGAGGCCACCGTGCGTCTGCGCGAGGACATCGTCGCGACCATCTCGCTGAAGGTCGTCGCCGCGAAGTAGTCCCGATCGCTGCTCCGGCAGCACCAGCACCGCCGGAAGGGCGGGTCTCCCCCAGTGGAGGCCCGCCCTTCTCGCATGCCCGGGTGCACGTGGTGTCTCCGCCTCGAACGGCCGGTCGACGGTGACTGCTCGGCGGACGTGTACCTCGTGGTGCTGGGCGTGTCGGCGGCTGCCGGGAACGTCCTGGAGGTGCGCGCCGGTTGAGCAGGTCCGGCACCCGAAACACGGCTGGCCGGTTACGTCCGGCTCGGCTCTGCCACCTGGGAGCCAGCCGAGTGAGACGGGACGCGGGTGCCGTTTGTCAAGTCGGTTCTGCACAGTGACAGGCTCCAACGGCAACCTTCGACTCACGCTTGAAGCCGAGTTCTCCACACATGGTGTGGAACACGAAAGCCCTGATCAACGGTCGAACGTGTGTTCCCCGGCCGAGTTGTCCACAGTTGAGTGCACAACCCTCCACACAGGAGTCCGGCGTGTTCCACGATCTCTCCACAGAGTTGTCCACAGGGCTGTTTGCTGGGGATAACTCCGTACCCGTAGCTTGAGCCAGCGACTCGGGGATGTCGGTCGCCCGGGGTAGAACTGCTCGGTGGGGAACGGTTCACAGAGCCGTCCGCCAGCACCGCCAAACACTGAGGAGCACGTGTGTCGATCGCGCATCTGGAGCCGGCCCCCCGGGAGTACGCCGAGCGGAACGCCGACCGCACTCCCCCGCACGACATGCTCGCGGAGCAGTCCACGATCGGCGGCATGATGCTGTCGAAGGACGCCGTCGCCGACGTCATCGAGACCGCCCGCGGCGTCGACTTCTACATCCCCAAGCACGAGGTCATCTTCGACGCGATCCTGTCGCTCTACTCCCACGGCGAGCCGACCGACGTCATCGCCGTCACCGACGAGCTGACGAAGACGGGCCTCCTGTCCCGTGGCGGCGGCGCCGAGTACCTGCACAGCCTGACGAGCATGGTGCCCACCGCGGCGAACGCCGGCTACTACGCCGCCATCGTCGCCGAGAAGGCGGTCCTCCGCCGCCTGGTCGAAGCCGGCACCCGCATCGTCCAGATGGGCTACGCCAGCGAAGGTGAGGTCACCGACCTCGTCAACAGTGCCCAGGCCGAGGTCTACAACGTCGCCGGCGGGGTGCAGACCGAGGACTACGTCCCCCTCACCGAAGCCATCGGCACCGCCATCGACGAGATCGAAGCCGCCAAGGGCCGCGACGGGCAGATGACCGGCGTCCCCACCGGCTTCGCCCAGATGGACGCCCTGACCAACGGCTTCCACCCCGGACAGCTCATCATCGTCGCCGCTCGACCGGCACTCGGCAAGTCGACCCTGGCGCTCGACCTGTGCCGCTCAGCAGCCCTCAAACACAACCAGACCGCGGCGTTCTTCTCGCTCGAGATGGGGCGCGCCGAGATCGCGATGCGCCTGCTGTCCGCCGAGTCCAGCGTGCCGCTGCAGAACATGCGCAAGGGCACCGTCGACGCCCGCGACTGGACCACCATCGCGCAGACCCGCGGACGCATCAACGACGCTCCGTTCTTCATCGACGATTCCCCCAACATGACCCTGGTCGAGATCCGCGCCAAGTGCCGTCGGCTCAAGCAGCAGCACAACCTGAAGCTCGTTGTCATCGACTACCTGCAGCTGATGACCTCGGGCAAGAAGGTCGAGAGCCGCCAGCAGGAGGTCTCCGAGTTCTCGCGTGCGCTCAAGCTCATGGCGAAGGAGCTGCAGGTGCCCGTCATCGCCCTGTCGCAGCTGAACCGTGGCCCCGAGCAGCGTGCCGACAAGAAGCCCATGATCTCCGACCTCCGTGAGTCAGGGTCGATCGAGCAGGACGCCGACATGGTCATCCTGCTGCACCGCGAGTCGGCGTACGAGAAGGACAACCCGCGTCAGGGTGAAGCCGATCTGATCGTGGCGAAGCACCGCAACGGGCCCACCGACACCATCACGGTGGCGTTCCACGGGATGTTCTCGCGGTTCGTGGACATGCCGCAGTAGGGGAGTTGTCGCCGCCGCGCACGCAACGTGTCTCCTCCGCGTTCAACTTGTCGCCGAACGGTTCCGGTTGGGACGTTCCGGTCCACGACGCGACGCGAGGGCCGCTCCGCTCGCGCAAGGCGTCAGCGATTCTGCGACCTCGGTCGTGGTACGAGGCTCGCGTTCGTTGCAAGGAAGCCTCGTTCGGTAGACGATCGGCGACTGAAACAGCTGGCGGAGTCGAAGGTGGCCGGCTGAGCCGGGGGAGCTGTGCTCGACCCCGGCTCATCCGGTGCGGTCCCGCCAGCGATCGTTCCGCCGGTTGTCGAGTGCGTCCGCTATTGCATCGGCTCGTGGACGGTGCTCACTGAGCGGTGAGCTGGCTCATGAAGGCGGTGAAGTCGCCGATGGCGTTGTGCTCGACGATCTGGCCGTCGCGGATGACGTCGACGGCGACGGATTCGAGGCGGGTCGCGTTGCCGTTGGCGGGGATGCCGAACAGGTCCCCGTTGCTGAAGGTGCCCTCGAGGACCCAGTGGGTGTAGACGGTGTCGCCGTCGGCGGCCTGGCCGAGGATCGTCATGGTCTGGTCCGGGACCGCAGTCTTCGCGGCGAGGTCGGAACCCATCCACATGTCCCTGTCCATCGCGCCGCCGTTGGTGTGGTTGACGAGGTCCTGCGAGATGTAGGTGTCGAACGCGCCCTGCAGGTCGCTGCCGTTGTAGGCGTCGTAGAAGGCGCGGGCGATGGTCTTGTTGTCGTCGGTGGTGCTCATGGTCTTGTCCTTCGGCTGGGAGCGGTGGTCAGTTGGCGGAGAGCAGCAGCGTGTTCAGGCTGGGGTCACGGACGAGGAAGCCTGCGTCGGATTCCTCGATGGGTCCGTCGACGGTTCCGAGGACGTGGTCGAGGCGCTCGTGGGTGTCGAGGCGGAGGGTGAAGGCGCGCATGCGGGCGGTCCCTGCGGGTGATTGCGGTGCGCCGACGCCTTGCCAGGTGTTCACTGCGATGCGGTGGTTGAACGCGCCGCCACCACCGAGGTCGCCCATGTGGAATCGGGGTGCCCACACGGCCTGGTTGAACCCGAACGTGCGGTAGAAGCCGTATGCGGCTTCGAGGTCACCGACGTACAGGTGAACGTGGCCGATCTTCGTGCCCTCCGGGACGGGGAGGGCGGTGTCGTCGTCCGGCAGTGCTTTCAGGACGGTGCGAACGTCGAGCGGCTCGCGACCGTTGGAACGGCTGCCGTCCTGGCGGAGCACGTACGGGCCGTTGTCGTCGAAGTGGAACCCGCGGAGACGTTCCGGCGTCTCGAGGGTGATCTCGACGGTGATGCCGTCCGGGTCGAGGAGGTAGATCGCCTTCGACATGACGTGGTCGGTCGGCGAGATCTGCCAGCCGACCCGGATGAGGCGGAGCAGGATCCGTGCGAAGTCCGCTTCTGTCGGCGGGTGCACGGCGAGGTGGTACAGCCCACTGTGGCCCTGCAGGAATCCGGTCCGAGCGCCCGGGTGCAGGGTGACGAGCGTCCGCGCCTTCGTACCGAGCTCGACCTCGTCCTGGGACTCGGACCGCAGGACGAGACCGATGACATCGGTCCAGAACGCGGTGGAACGGCCGAGGTCGGTGACCTCGAGGTGCACGGCGCCGAACTCCGCGACCTCACGGTCCGGGGTGCCAGGCGCGGCCGCGTTCGGGGCGGGGTGCGGGTCCGAAGAAGTGTCGAGGGGGTTCATTGCTGCTCCTGCAGAGTTCGACGTCGTTGGGTCCCAGGCCGCGCGAGCTGCTGCTGCCGGAACCGGATACTTGAACGATCAAGTAATGCCCATCACTGTACGCGGTTTTGTTGAACTGTCAACAACCTCCTGGAACCGGTTCCTGATGGCTCGTCGCGGCAGGAGCGGGCCTGGATGCAGGACGCCCGCCAGCTGGGCGACGAAGGTGTCGTCAGCTGGCGGGCGGGAGGAGGAGTCAGCGTGCGATCGGGAGGAACGTGCGGTAGATCGGCACCGCAACCGCCGTCGTCACGAGGTGCATGATGCCCAGCGCCACTCCTGCTGTCATCGCAGCGGAGTCACCACTGACGGCGAGGAGCACGTCGGGGATGAGGGAGAGCACCAGTACGACCGGGACGAGGATCGCGAGCGCGCGCCCAGCCGAACGCGTGCGGCTGATGAGCGCCCACCCGATCGCGCCGATCAGGACCCCGACGACGGTGAAGGTGATGTAGGCCGGCGGCGTCAGGCCTTGCACTGCGGGGTCAGCACCGGCCGCGAGGGCACTGACGGCGATGATCGCGTTGGCGATGCTGCCGATGACGGCGGCGAGGACAGTCGCGACGAGGACCCCGCGGAGGCGGCTCGGGCGGCGGGTTGTCGTGTCGATCGTGCTCATGGGACTTCCGTTCTGAGAGGGGCGGCCGCATCGGATGAGCGGGCACGGCGGAGCAACGGACTGACGGGTGCCAGTCCGAGCGGTCGGGGGTCTGTGGAGTGGGTGGCCTGTGGAGTCGTCGGTCAGTCGTGAGCCACCGGCGCAGCGGCGGCGCGGACCGCCGGCCCGCAGGCGGGGTCCGGTGTCAGGAGGTTCGCGGCGATCGGCCGCAGGATCTCGGCGAGATCGCCGACCCGCTCGGGCGGGATCGCGTCGAAGAACGCGCGTCGAGCCTCCTCGACGTGATGCGGAGCCGCCCGCTCGATGAGTGCTCGTCCGTCCGCTGTCAGGGTGGCCACGAGCGAGCGCTTGTCCGTCTCGGACGGCACGCGACGCACCCACCCACGCTTCTCGAGCTTCGTCACCGCGTGTGACAGACGGGAGAGTGAGCCGTTGGTGAGGAAGGCCAGGCTGCTCATCGGAGCGCTGTCGTCGGGTGACTCGCTGAGCATCGCGAGGACGTTGTACTCGAAGCGGGTCATCGCGAAGTCACGCTTGAGCTGCGCGTCGAGCGCCGAGGGCAGCAGCTCGATGATCGCGAGGAGATCCATCCAGGCTGCCGCCTCGGTCTTGTTGAGCCAGCGCGGTTCGTCCATGCGCACATCGTCGCAGAAAAAACTTGACCGTTCAACAAAACTCTGTGTATTGTCGACCTTGTTACTTCAACTTTCAAGCACAAGGAAGATCATGCTCATCGCACTCTGGATCATCAACGGCCTCCTGGCACTCGCGTTCCTCGGAGCCGGCCTGATGAAGCTGGCCCGTCCCGCGGAGGCCCTCGCCAGTAGCGGCATGGGCTGGGCAGCCGACTTCGCCAGCAGTCACGTCAAGCTCATCGGCCTCGCGGAGGTCCTCGGTGCGATCGGCTTGATCCTGCCCCTGCTGCTCGGCGTCGCTCCGGTCCTCACCCCGATCGCCGCGATCCTCCTCGCTGTCCTCATGCTCGGCGCCGTGGTCGTCCACGTGCGCCGCAAGGAGTCCCCGGCGGCTCCGATCGTCCTGGCGATCCTCTCGATCGTCAGCGCGATCCTCGGCTTCGCCGCCCTCTGATCACCCTCTCCAACCGCACCACCTCTGAAACAGGAGCACGCATCATGACCAGCATCAGCATCCTCGGCACCGGCAACATGGGCACCGCGATCGCCTCCGTCTTCTCCGATGGAGGAGCCACCGTCGAGTCGATCAAGCACAGCGACGAGCCCACCTCCTTCGCCGGCGACATCGTCGTCCTCGCAGTGCCGTACGCCGCCCTCCCCGAGATCGCCGACAAGTACAAGAGCGCCCTCGCCGGCAAGACCGTCGTGGACATCACGAACACCGTCGACTTCGCCACCTTCCAGCCGGTCGTCTTCGACGCCGGCAGCGGTGCCGCGGACCTCGCCGCCCGCCTGCCCGAGTCGCACGTCGTCAAGGCGTTCAACACCAACTTCGCCGGCGCGCTGGCCACGAAGAGCGTCGGCGGCAAGAAGACCGCCGTGCTCATCGCCGGCGACGACGCCGACGCGAAGGCCGCTCTCCGCGACGCGATCACCGCCGGTGGCCTCGACGCCTACGACGCCGGCCCCCTCGCCCGTGCCCACGAGCTCGAGGGCATCGGCTTCCTCCAGATGGGCCTGGCCGTCTCCGAGCAGATCGGATGGACCGACGGTCTCGGGGTCATCAAGTGACGATCGCCGTCACCGGTGCGACCGGCAACCTCGGTCGCCTGATCGTCGAACACCTCCTCGCTCGTGGCGTCCCATCCAGCGACGTCGTCGCCATCGGCCGGAACGCCGAGCGCCTCTCCGCGCTGTTCGCTGACTCCGGTGTCCGCACCGCCTTTGCCGATTACACCGATCCGGCGGCCCTCGCGTCCGCGTTCGACGGCGTCGAGACCCTGGTGCTCGTCTCCGGTAGCGAGGTCGGTCAGCGTGTGCCGCAGCACACCAACGCCATCCGTGCTGCGGAGCAGGCCGGCGTACAGCACATCGTCTACACCAGCGCTCCCCGCGCTGATACGTCGACGCTGTTCGTCGCTCCTGAGCACAAGGCCACCGAGGACCTCCTCGGGGCCTCGCCCGTCACGGCGACCGTGCTCCGGAACAACTGGTACAACGAGAACTACGAGCAGGCGTTCGCCCAGATCGCGGCAACCGGCCAGTGGCTCGCCAGCAGCGGCACCGGCCGGATCGCCTCGGCCTCCCGCTCCGACTACGCCGAAGCCGCAGCCGTCGTCGCCGCGGCGGACGCACACCGGGGCGAGACACTCGAGCTCGCCGGCGACACCGCCTGGGACGGCGCCGAGTTCGCCGCCACCGCCAGCCGTGTCCTCGGACGCGACGTCGCGTACGCCGGCGTCTCGTCGGAGGAGCACCAGGAAGCACTCGTCGCTGCAGGTCTCGACGAAGGCACGATCGGGTTCCTCGTCGGCCTCGACGCCGCCGTCGCCGACGGCGCGCTCGACGGACCCTCGACGGTCCTCTCCACGCTGACCGGTCACCCGACCGAGACGCTCGAGGAAGCCTTCCGCCGCTTCCACACGGCCTGATCCACCCGCGGATCCACGACGCTCCGTGGTGCCGGACACTTTCGTCCGCACCACGGAGCGTTGTCGCATCCATGCCACACGGCCAACGAAGTCGGCACCTCCGACTTCGGGTAGTTGCACTTCTTGCGGCAAAGTGCAAAACTGCAGAGTGTGAACACAACTGAGCGGACGCGACTGCTTCGCCGTCGCATGATCGCCACGGCCCGTCGCCGCACGATCGCGGACGGCCTGAACGGGTTCACCATCGAGCAGCTCTGCGAAGAAGTCGGGGTGTCCCGTCGGACCTTCTTCAACCACTTCGCCTCGAAGGAAGACGTCGTGCTCGGGATCGAGCTCGGCGTCGAAGACGACCTGCTTGCCACCTTCGCTGCGGGAGCAGCGGTCGATCCCGACCTCGCTCCCTTCGAAGCGGCGGTCGCCCTGGCGATCGAACACCTCCACGTCGTCGGTCTCGACCGCGGCGAAGAAGCCCTCATGCGGGACGTCCTGGAACGCGAGCCCTCCCTCGTGGCGCGATTCGTCACCGCGACTGACCAGCAGATGAACCTCGTCGGCGACGCCATGCGCTCCCGATTCGGATGGACAGACCCGGCCGACGACCGCGCGCGGCTCGTTGCCGAGATCATCGGCGCACTGCTCAAAGCGACCGCGTGGCGGTTCTTCGCCGAGGACGACGGGCCGCCCTTCGAGGACATCCTCCGCACCAACTTCCGCCTCGTCACAGCGATGGCGAACTCGGACAGCCCGGCTGTCCCGGCCAGCAGTACGCCGCTCACAGCGGCACACTCGATCAACGAACTGGAGAACACCCCATGAGCTCGACCAAGAGCGCGAAACGGGCAGGACGGTCCGACGGGCCACTCCTGCTCACCCAGCGCCGCATCTGGACCATCTTCTCGGCGCTCATCGCGGGCATGCTGCTCTCCAGCCTCGACCAGACGATCGTCTCCACCGCGATGCCGACCATCGTCGGCGAGCTCGGCGGTGTCGCGCACCAGGCGTGGCTGACCACCGGGTACCTGCTCGCCTCCACCATCGTGATGCCGATCTACGGCAAGTTCGGTGACGTGCTCGGGCGGCGGAACCTGTTCCTCATCGCCATCGCGCTGTTCACCATCGCATCAGCCGGCTGCGCGTTCGCCGGCGACTTCACACAGCTGATCGTGTGGCGTGCGGTGCAGGGCCTCGGTGGAGGTGGTCTGATGATCCTGTCGCAGGCGATCATCGCGGACATCGTCCCCGCCTCGCAGCGCGGCAAGTACCTCGGCCCGCTCGGTGCGATCTTCGGCCTCTCCGCCATCGGTGGCCCGCTCCTCGGTGGCTTCTTCGTCGACCACCTCACCTGGAACTGGGCGTTCTACATCAACATCCCCGTCGGGATCGCCGCGTTCTGCATCGCCTGGTTCGCACTCACCCTGCCGACCAAGAAGGCCGAGAAGAGGATCGACGTCCTCGGCGTGCTCCTGATGTCCGCTGCCACGACGTGCCTGGTGTTCTTCTCGGAGTTCGGCGGCAACAAGGACCACGGCTGGGACGCGCTCGAGACGTGGGCCTGGTTCGCGGGCCTCGTCGTTGCCGCTTCGTTGCTCGTGCTCGTCGAGACCCGCGTCGAGGACCCGGTGCTCCCGATGTCCTTCTTCCGCAACCGCACCTTCCTGCTCGCGACCGGCATCGGTCTCGTGCTCGGCATCGGCATGTTCGCCGCGATCGGCTTCGTCCCGACGTTCCTGCAGATGGCATCCGGCACCTCGGCCGCGGTCTCGGGCCTGCTGATGTTGCCGATGATGGTCGGCCTCATCGGGACCTCCATCGCGTCCGGCAACCTGATCTCGAAGACCGGCCGCTACCGCGTGTTCCCGATCGTCGGCACGATCCTCGTCGCGGCTGCGATGCTCTGCCTCACGCAGCTCGCTGCGGACACCCCGATCTGGCTGATCTGCGTGTACCTGTTCGTCTTCGGCGCTGGCCTCGGCCTGATCATGCAGGTCGTGGTCCTCGTCGCGCAGAACGCCGTGCCCGCATCGCAGGTCGGGACCGCCACCTCGACGAACAACTACTTCCGTGAGGTCGGTGCATCTCTCGGCACCGCCGTGTTCGGTGCACTGTTCACCGCACGGTTGACCACGTCGCTGACCGACGTGTTCCGCGGCGCCGGCGGTTCCGCGACCGATGCCGCGTCCTCGGCGGGCAGCATCGACCCGGCGACCGTGGCGAAGTTGCCGGAGGCGGTACAGGACGGCATCGTCAACGCGTACGCCGACTCCCTCGCGCCGGTGTTCTGGTACCTGCTGCCCTTCATCGCCGTGGCGTTCCTGCTCGCCCTGTTCCTGCCGCAGATCAAGCTCTCCGACACGGCCGGCATGGTCGCTCGGGGCGAAGCCATCGGCGGCGCAGAAGCCGACGAACTCGAGAAGGCGCGACAGGACGCCGCCGCCGGTGGCCACCCAGTCGCAACGGCAGCCCCCTCCGTTCCGGACTCCGTCCGATCCGGCGCGCCGCGCGACGAGTAGCCGGGACGCAGTGAGGAGGGCGCTGCGAGGCGCCCCCTCACTGCGTCCGTCGCACGCACCAGCGAGGACGCTCGACCCGCAGATCCCATCAGCAGCCCCGACCGAATGAGAGAGCACATCATGGCCGCACCCCTCGGCATGCGCGTCCGGACCTGGGCGATGTCGACCCTCGTCACGCGCATCATCCGGGCACCGAAGGTGGAACTCACTTCCCGTGCCGTTCCCGACAACGAGATCGTGCACGTCCCCACGCGTCACGGTTCGATCCGCTGCTACATCACGCGGCCTCCCGCTGACGCCCCGCTCGCCGGGAACGGTGTCACGCCGCCGGTGGTCATCAACACCCACGGTGGTGGGTTCGTGATCGGGAACCCGCTGCAGGACAACCACCTCGCTCGAGGGATCGCGGGCGAAGTCGGCAGCGTCGTCGTGAACGTGGACTACAGCACATCACCGAGAGCCCGGTTCCCGCAGGCGTTGGAGGAGTGCTTCGACGTGCTCACGTGGGTCGCCCGCTCCGGGGAGACCATGGGATGGGACGGTACCCGGATCGCGGTGACCGGCAGCAGCGCAGGTGGGAACCTCGCCCTCGGCACGCTCACGCAGTCGACACGCGAGCACGGTCCTGCTGTTCGCGCTGCCGCCCTCATCGTGCCCGCTGTGGACCTGTCGATCCCGCCCGCCGGAGCGACCTTGCTGATCGAGAAGCCGTTCGTCAACGCCGGGATGCTCGAGATGGTCGACGCGGCCTACCCGTTGCAAAGCACAGACCGCAAGAACCCGCTCGTCTCGCCCGCTTTCCTCTCCGAGCCCGAGCTCCGCGCACTGCCACCGACCCTGGTCGTCACGGCGGAGTACGACACGCTGCGTCCCTCGATCGAGGAGTTCACCGCGCGTGCTGTGGAGGTCGGTGCGCCGGTCGAGACCCGACGGTTCGACGGGGTCGACCACGACTTCTACTACGCAGGCTCCACCCCGAAGGTGACGCTCGACACGCTGATGGCCACGTTCACCGCGCACCTCCTCGAACACCTCCGCTGACCCACGCGCTCCAGGGCGTTGCAGCGCGGGCGGGTTCGTCAGCGGGAGATGATGCCCCGCGCTGCGCTCTCGAGGAGCATCGACGTGGCCAGCACCATGAAGCCGGCGAACCGCAACACCGCGCTCGTGGTGGCGACCGCTGCCCAGAGCGGCAGCAACGGCACGCGCGCGATCGTCCCGGCAGGAGTTCGGCGCACCTGCTGGCCGTACCCGTCGTCGAGCTCCGCCGGCGTCGAGACGAACATCGGCGGGATGGAAGGTGAGGTGGCGATGAGCGTGGTCATGACGTGTCCCTTGATCGGTGCGACTGTGATCACCAGCATCGCCGAGGGAGCACCCGAGCCCGTCGTGCTCCGGGACCGACGAACCTGATGCAGATGGAGTACGCGCAGAGCAGCGGCGTCCTCCACAATCGAGGGATGACCGTTCCGACGCCCGGCGGGCCCGCGACGCCGCGCCCGCTGTGGCTGCGCGCGCAACCCGTGCTCGAGCGCCTCCCGCTGTGGGTGAGCGTCACCGCGATGATCGTGGAACTGGTCGTCATCGCCACCAACGGCGACGGTCTGCTCGCCGGCATCGGCGCACTCGTGACCCTCACCGGCGCGCTCGTCGCCGCCCGTCTACCGCAGGTCGGTCTCACGTCGACGATGGCTGGCGTCGTCGTGGTGATCGTCGGAGGGCGGGAGCCGATCGGCGAATGCACCGTCGTGGTGTTCGTCCTGTTCGCACTCACCTTGCGCGGCTTGCCGCCGACGCGCAGCATCGGTGTCACGACCCTCGCGATGGCCGTCGTCTTCGGCCTCGCGAGTTTCCTGTCTGCCGGCCGCGCGGTCGGTCTCGACGCCGTCGCGGTCATCGTCGCCGTCGTCGCCGGTGGTGCCGTGGGCGCAGCGCTGCGGCTGCAGCGCCAGTACTGGGAGTCGCTCGAGCAGCGCACCCGCGACGCGATCGCCACGCGGGAGGCAGAAGCTGAGCGGCGAGTGGCGGAGGAGCGGGTCCGCATCGCCCGTGACCTGCACGACATCGTCGGCCACCAGGTCGCCGTCGTGAGCATGCACCTCGGCGCGGTCGAGGTCACCGCCGGCCGTGACGACGCCGCGACGCAGCGGTCGTTGGTCGCGGCGCGCACCGCAGTACAGTCGATCCTCAGCGACACGCAACGGACGCTGGCCATGCTCCGCAGCGACGCCGCCGACGACGATCACGCGGGCCGCCCGACACCCGGCCTGTCGACGATCGACGAGCTGGTCGCCTCGTTCCAGGACGCTGGCCTGTCGATCGACGCGCAGATCACCGACCAAGCTCGCCGAGTGCACGAGGCCGGCGGAGTGACGGTGTTCCGCGTGGCGCAAGAAGCGCTGACCAACGCGCACCGGTACGGCACCGGTGAGGCCGCGCTGACGGTGCTGACGGACGAGGCTGACCTGATCATCAGCGTCACGAACCCGATCGCGTCCACGCCGACGACCGCCCACGGCAGCGGGTACGGACTCGTCGGCATGCGCGAACGCGTCGAGTCCGCTGGCGGCACCCTGCAGCTCGGCACCGACGACGACGTCTTCACCGTCACGGCGCGGATCCCATGGAGCGAAGGAGCAACCCCGTGACACGCGTGCTGCTGGTCGATGACCAAGAGATGATCCGGCTCGGACTGCGGACCATCATCGACGTGCACCCCGACTTCGCCGTGGTCGGTGAAGCAGGGGACGGGTTCGCCGCGCTCGCCTTCCTCCGGGACCACGATGTCGACCTCATCCTCATGGACGTCCGTATGCCCGGGATCGACGGCGTCGAGACGACGCGACGCATCCGGGAGGGTATCCCGTCCGAACAGACCCGCATCGTCGTGCTGACCACCTTCGAGCACGACGACACCGTCCTCGCGGCACTCCGGGCTGGTGCGAACGGGTTCCTCGGCAAGGGCGTCGGACCAGCTGAGCTGATCGCGAGCCTGCAGGAAGTCATCGCCGGGGGAGGTGCCCTGTCCGCAGCTGCCTCTGCCGCGCTCATCGGGCACGTCACCGACAGCCCGGTCCGCGTCGTCGACGCCGACCTCGCCGACCGGTTCACTGCCCTCACAGCCCGCGAACGGGACGTCGTCCTCAGCATCGCTGAGGGCCATGACAACGACACCATCGCAGCGGAGTTGTTCGTCTCACCGTTCACCGTGAAGACCCACGCGAGCCGTGCGATGGCCAAGGTCGGCGCCCGCGACCGGGCCCAACTGGTCGCGTACGCCTACCAAGCCGGGCTCATCGCCTGACTCGACCACCTGGTCTTCTCGGGCACCCACCGCTCAGCCAGCGGTGGGTGCCCGAGCGTTGTCGCCTGTCTTGACGGTACGCACGGAGGGGCGGGATCTACTGCAGATGGAGTAGTTCGAACGCTGCAAAAGGAGGCCGTGCCGAAGCGTCCCGGACGGGATCGTTGACGTTGTTCGCACCTCGCGGACCACGACGACGAAGGAAACCGCATGTCCACGTTCCTGTCCCACCTCGGGCGCTTCAGTGCCCGGTTCCGATGGCTGGTGATCGGAGCGTGGCTCCTGATCATGGCCGTGCTGATCGGCATCTTCGTCGTCGGCAGCGGCATCGAGAAGGACGCCGCGACCACGAGCATCCCCGACACCAAGGCATCGCAGGCGTTGGAGCGGATGAACAAGGAGTTCCCCTCCACGACCGGCGCGGACACCGCGTCCCTGCAGCTGGTGTTCCAACCGAAGTCCGGCGACGTCACGGACGCGACGACTGCGAAGCAGATCGAGTCGTTCCTCGCGAAGGCCGACAAGGTCGACGGAGTCAAGTCCGTCAGCGACCCGCTGAATGCGGAACAGCCCTACATCTCCAAGGACCGCACGGTCGCCGTCGCCACGTTGACCTACGGCGACCTGACGAAGGCCCAGCAGACGAAGTTCTACGACGCGGCCCTCGACCTGCAGGAGAACGCTCCTCCGGCGCTCGGCGTCGAGCTCGGCGGGAACCTGGTTCCCCTCGGCGCCCCGGCCACCGGCCCGGGTGAAGGCGCCGGCGTCATCATCGCGTTCATCATCCTCGCGATCACGTTCGGCTCGCTGCTGGCTGCGGGCATCAACCTCCTCGTCGCCGTCTACGGCGTCGGCGTCGGCCTGATCGGTGTCCTCGCCTACGGCGCGCTCACCCCGATCGGTGACAACGCGATCATCCTCGCCACCATGCTCGGCCTCGCCGTCGGCATCGACTACAGCCTGTTCATCCTGTCCCGCTTCAAGACCGAACTCCGCTCCGGACGGAGGGTCGACGACGCGATCGCCCGGGCCACCGGTACCGCCGGCACCGCCGTGGTCTTCGCCGGCATGACCGTCGTCGTCGCCCTCGTCGCGCTCCTGGTCGCGAACCTCAGCTACATCACCGAGATGGGTGTCGCCGCCGCCTTCGCCGTCGCCGTCGCCGTCCTGCTCTCGCTCACCCTGCTGCCGGCACTGATGCGGTTCATGGGCGTCAAGGCCCTGTCGAAGAAGCACCGTGCGGCGCTGCAGCGCGGGGAACTCTTCACCGAAGACGGCCCGCAGAAGCGCGGCGTCCTCCGCTCGTGGGGCAGCTTCGTCGTGAAGCGCCCGATCGTTTCTCTCCTGGGCGGGGTGCTCGTCCTCGTCGTCGTCGCGCTCCCCATGCTCAGCATGAAGACCGCCTCGAACGTCCCTGGCGGGTCCGACCCGGAGTCCACCGAACGCACCGCCTACAACCTCATCGTCGACGAGTTCGGCGGCATCCAGAGCCCCCTGATCGTCCTGGCCGAGGGCGACGACATCACCTCGAAGACCGCCGTGATCGAGAAGGAACTCACCGCTCTCGACGGCGTGCAGCAGGTCGTCCCGGCTCAGGTCAGCTCCGACGGCGACTACGCACGGATCACGGTCATCCCCACCGAAGGGCCGATCGACGACTCCACCAAGGACCTGGTGCACCAGATCCGTGACGACGCTGACAGCATCAGCGGAGCGCACCTCGAGGTCACCGGTGAGACCGCGATCGGCATCGACTCCGACGACCAGCTCGCTCAGGCGCTGGTGAAGTACGTCGTCGTCATCGTCGTCATCTCGATCATCCTGCTCATCGTCCTGTTCCGATCGCTCCTCATCCCCGTGATCGCCACGCTCGGCTACCTGCTCTCGGTCGGCGCATCCTTCGGCGCGAGCGTCGCGGTGTTCCAGTGGGGCTGGCTGGACTTCCTGCCCGCACCGCAGGGCGACCCGATGCTGAGCATCCTGCCGCTGCTGCTCGTCGGAGTGCTCTTCGGACTCGCGATGGACTACCAGGTGTTCCTCGTCTCCCGCATCCAGGAGATGTACCGCAAGGGCCTCGATCCCAAGCAGGCCATCCGCGAGGGCTTCTCCCGATCCGGACCGGTCCTGGTCGCTGCGGCGAGCATCATGATCGTCGTCTTCGGCGGGTTCGCCACCGGGGAGTTCGCGATCGGCGCCTCCATCGCGTTCGGGCTCCTCGTCGGCGTCGCCGCGGACGCGTTCATCGTCCGCATGGTCCTCATGCCAGCCGCGCTGTCCCTCCTCGGACGCTCCGCCTGGTGGATCCCCAAGTGGCTCGACAAGGTCCTCCCCGACGTCGACGTCGAAGGCCACGCCCTCGACGAGCACGACGCCGCGGCACCTGCCGCGCAGGACCAGCCACGAGTCCTCGTCGGCTGACAACTCGAAGGGCCCCGGTGAACACACCGGGGCCCTTCGTCCTCCGCTCGTCGAACGAAAGTGACCAGCTGATGCAGCACCCGGTCCGCCCCGAAGACATCCACCTCCCCCCGACTCAGCCCATCGACATCACCGCCTACCTCGCAGTGGAAGCAGATCGTGCGTTCGTCGAGAAAGGCTCCGCACCAGAGCTGAACGGTCAGGATCCCGAACCGCCCTGCTGAGCGCGACATCAGCAGACCCGCTGCTCGAGCGGTGCGCGGTCAACGACCGTAGGTGAAGTAGCCAGACGAGAAACCCCGTCGCAGGGCACCGCGAAGGCGTTGCCGGAGTTCGCCACACTCGCGGCCGAGGGACGCTTCCGAGTGCCGGTCGCCGCAGCGTTCCCTCTTGAGGACTGGCAGACTGCGCTCACGATCAGCCGCAGCGGCAACGCCGTGTTGAACGTCCGAACGATCTGACGAGTTCCGCCGCCCCACGCCACGCACGAAGTGCTCACTGGGCGAGCCCGTGCCGGTAGGCGTACACGACCGCCTGTACACGGTCGCGGACTCCGAGCTTCAGCAGCATGCGGGACACGTAGGTCTTCGCCGTCTCCCGTGTGACGAACATCGCTGCCGCTATCTCGGCGTTCGACATGCCCTGCGCCAGCAACCGCAGCACTTCCTGTTCGCGGGGAGTGAGGAGTTCCCGGCCGGGTGGCTCGGTCGGTACTGGTCTGATCCGACCCGCAAATGCTCCGATGAGGTCTCGCGTGACGGTCGGGTCGACGATGGCTTCGCCGGATGCGAGCGTCCGGATCGCGTCGAGCAACCGGCGGGGCGTCGAGTCCTTGAGGAGGAACCCGCTCGCTCCTGCACGGAGTGCCTCGAAGACGTACTCGTCGAGGTTGAAGGTCGTGACGACGAGGATTCTCGGCTGGAGAGCGTCGGCCTCGACGAAGGAGATGATCTCCCGGATGGCGGAGATCCCGTCCAGCACTGGCATCCGGATGTCGATCACCAGGACGTCCGGGTGGATCGAGCGCACGAGGTCCACTGCGTCACGGCCGTTCACTCCCAGCCCGACGACCTCCATGTCTGCCTGCGCTCGGATGATCCGGGCGAAGCCGTCCCGCACCAGGAGCTGGTCGTCGACGAGTGCGACCCGTACGATGCCCGCCGAGGTCACCGTGATGCTCCGCGGGGGAACACGGCGGCCACTCGGAAGAGTCCATCGACCGGCCCTGTCCGGAGGGTGCCGCCGACGAGCGCCACCCGTTCCGCCATCCCGCTCAGGCCCCGACCCGGGATGTCGGCCGTTCCGCCGCGGATCCTGTTCTCGACGAGCAGTTCGATCGCGTCCGCGGTGTGCGTCATGGCGACCGTGACCTGCTCGCCGGGCGCGTGTTTCATCGCGTTCGTGAGGGCCTCTTGGCTGACACGGTGCAACGTGGTGGCAACGGGGGCCGACGGCTCGAAGGGTTCGCCGAGCTCTGTGAACCGCACGGGGTACCCCGTGGCAGCCAGCTGCTCGACGACGGTGCGCACGTCGCCGCCCACCGGCGTGACCGGCAAGGTTCCGGGTGTGGTCGTCGTGGTCTGTTCGAGGGCACCGAGGAGTGAACGGAGTTCCTGCAGCGCCTGCCGGCCCGTCCGGCCCACGACCTCGAGGGTCCCGTCACGGCCAGCGAGGTCGTCCCGTCCGAGGTAGGCGGCCGACTCGGACTGCACGACCATGGCAGTGATGTGGTGCGTGACGACGTCGTGGAGGTCACGGGCGAGAGCGTCCTTCGCCCGACGAACAGCTTCCCGAGAAGCCGCGGCCTCACGGGCGTCCTGCTCGGTGAGCCGGTGCCGGACGAGCAGCCCAGCGGTCCACGGCACCGTGAGGACCAGGCTGAAGGTGACCCAGTCCACCAGGCGTTCTGGCGAACCCGATCCCTCGAGAGCGAGCGCGAGGAGGACGTACGCAGCGACGGTGGCCACGGCGACGATCGCACGACGGAGCTCCTGGTACGCGCCCGTCGAGTACAGGGCGACGAGCACGCCGAGCCCGGCTGGACCGGAGTCGACACCGGACAGTTGCGCGGTCGTGAACGCGGCGCCGACCACGAGCAGTACGAACGCCGGACGGACACGTCGGAAGGTCAAGGGCAGCGTCTGCGCCACGGCGAGCACCGGTCCGGCCCACTCTGGCGGGCTGCGGTGCAATTCCCCGAGCTCCACTCCGGGGATGCCGAGTGGCAGCAGCGCAGCCGCGAGGAGTGCGATCGCGCCGATGGCGTCGCGCACCATGACTGGTTGTTCACTCCATCGCGAGGTCGTGCTGCCGAAGCGCATGAGAGCGACGCTAGCGTCGCCCGGTCTCGTGCAGTGAACACTGTCGACCTTCGGGGGACTCGGGGACACCTCGCCGGTTCCTAGCGTCGTGTCCAGGCAGTTTTCGCTGCACCCCGAGAAAGAGGACGACCATGACGAACACCTCCGCGCCGGCTGCTCCGCATCGTCGGGGAGTGATCAACCGACTCCGGACGTTCCCGGTCACGTGGATGGTCGTCGGGACCGTCCTCGTGTTCCTCACCTCCGCCGTCTCCACGGCAATCGGTGCTGAGTCGGGCCCGAGTGGCATGGCGCTCATGGCGCTGACCGGCATGGCAGCCGGTTCCGCGTTCTACGTGCTGACGATGCGCGTGATCGCCCGGCGACGCATCCCCGAGCTCGCCCGCCGGGCGGCTCCGCGCGAGGCGCTCGCCGGCCTCGGGATCGGCGCCGCCTTCGTCATGGCCTCCTACGGCATCGTCCTCGTCGCCGGCGGGTACAGCATCGACTGGGCCCCCCGCGACGTCGGCAAGACCCTCATGCTCGCCATCGCCGTGAACGCCAGCGCTGCCGTCATCGAAGAACTCACCTTCCGCGGGCTGCTGTTCCAGGGGATTGAACGACTCGGCGGTCCGAAGCATGGTCGATGGATCGCCCTCACCGTGACGGCGACGCTCTTCGGTGCGTTGCACATCATGAACCCCGGTGCGACGCTGTGGACCTCATTCGCCATCGCAGTCGAAGCTGGCGTGCTCCTCGGTGCCGCGTTCCTCTGGCGACGGAGCCTCTGGTTCGTCATCGGCATCCACTTCGCCTGGAACGTCATCGAGGGGCTGCTCGGCATCCCCGTCTCCGGGCATCGCAACCCTGGACTCTTCATCACCACCGTCCACGGCAGTGGAGTTCTCACCGGCGGCACCTTCGGCCTCGAAGCCTCGCTCGTCCCGGTCATCGTCAGCATCGCCATCGCCGTTCCGATGCTGACGGCCACCGCCCGCCAGCGGTCCACCGTCTCGGACGACCGGATGACCTCGTAGGAGACAGCAAAGCCGAAGAACGATCGGCGTGTACCAGTGCTACGCTATGTAGCGATGCTACAGAACAAGGGAACCATCCGCGAACAACTGCTCCAGGCAGCACTCGCGATCGCGGTCGCCGACGGGGTCGAGGCGGTGTCGACGAGGGCCGTGTGCGCTGCCGTCGGCGTGCAGGCTCCGACCCTGTACCACCACTACGGCGACCGTGCCGGGCTCATCAGCGCAGTCGTCGACCGTGCGTTCGACGAGTACTTCGCGCAGAAGGACGCGGGCGCTCTGGACGAGTCGGAGCCGGCCGCGGCGATCGCTGCGGGGTGGGACGCACACGTCGAGTTCGCACGGAGTCATCCGGGGTTGTATCCGGCGATGTACCCCGTCGTGGGACCGCAGTCCCCGAACCTCGAACGGAGCGCAGCGCTGCTCCGTGGCAGCTTCGACCGGCTCCAACGCGACGGGGTACTCGCGGATGGCATCTCAGCCCGCCTTGCCGACGCGGCCCTGCGGGCGGCTCTCCGCGGCGTGGCGCACATGGTTGCGGCTGTGCCAGAAGACCCCGACAACCAGAAGGTGTCCGCGACGGTCCGCGACGCCGTGATCGCTCGACTCATCGACAACGGCCCGAAGGAAGGCACGACTCATGACTGATCTCCTCGTCGACAAGACGATCCTCATCACAGGTGCTTCTGCTGGCATCGGGGAACACTCCGCGCGGCTCTTCGCACGGGAAGGAGCCCGCCTGCTCCTCACCGCTCGACGTCTCCCCGAACTGGAACGGGTCGCGAACACCATCAGGGAGGACGGCGGCGACGTGATCGTCGCGCAGGCTGACACCACTGTTCCTGACGATGTGCAGCGCGCGATCGATGCCGCAGTCTCCCGATGGGGCGGGATCGACGGTGCTCTCAACAACGCGGGCCGGAGCCAGGGCGGCGCCCGGCTGGCAGAGGTTCACGAGGACGTGTTCGATGCCGTCGTCGACGTGAACTTCAAGGGAGTCTGGGCCGCGATGCGTGCGGAACTCCGAGCGATGACCGCTCCGGGCGCGAACGGGGGATCGATCGTGAACGTCAGCAGCATCGGCGGCACATTCGGTGCCCCGGAACAGAGTGTGTACGGCGCCACGAAAGCAGCGGTCATCGCAATGAGCCGGGCGGCTGCCGCTGAGTACGGGCGCGAGGGCGTCCGCGTGAACGCCATCGCACCCGGCGCGACGATGACCGACATGATGACGACCTGGGAACAGCGTGTCCCGGGAATCATCGAACATCTCGGTTCACTCGCCGCACTCGGTCGTGTCGGGCAACCCACAGAGATCGCGGAGGCTGCTGCGTGGCTCTTGAGCGATCGGTCCAGCTACGTCAGCGGGATGACGCTCGGCGTCGACGGAGGAACGGCTCCTTGGCCCCACTGACGCGCCCGAGGCGTTCCGGCTGGAGCTGGCGCGGGAGATGCTGAGGCGGCGACGATGTGCTGCCTCAGTCGTCGGGGTGCGGTTCTGAGCGGTACGGCTCGTGCCAGCGGAAACGGTCGATGAGCGACGTGGCGACGGTGAGCCTGGTGAGCACGGTGAGCAGTCCGAATCCGACCGCGCCGCCCGCGGTGTTGCACAACCAGTCATTGACGTCTGCGATGTGGCCGCCCGCGGCGAGACCTGCGGTGATGAACTGGGCCAGCTCGACCGCGACGCTGATGCCCGCGATCACCGCCACGACCCGCCACCACGTCGGCCGGGAGACCAGCAACGGCACCAGTATCCCGAGCGGCAGGAACACCAGCATGTTCACCACCGCGTCCTGCCACTCGTAACCGACGACCGGTATGAAGTTGACCGGTGGGATCCACGGCCCTTCACTCGGGGGCCTGTCGAGATAGATCGGGAACACGGTGTTGGCCAAGATGCCGCCGGCGTAGACCGACAGCGCTGCCGCGACCGCCGCGCGCGGCAGCGTCAACCAACGTCGTGCCCGCAGGACCGCGATCAGCACCACGAAGAGCGCGGTGCTCAGCGGGATGACCACCGGCAGCACCGGTACCGCTCCGAACATCTCGTCTTCCCTCTCGTGACCTGAAGCGGCGCGGAGTCGCAACCACGACGTGCGGATTCTCGTCCAGAGGACCATGACCAGCCACCGGTCCCGTCGCAGCGATCATCCAGGGCGAGGCCGTCGTCGAGCAATTCCGGTGACTGACCTCGAAGAGCGCGGCGGGACACGCTCGACGAGGTGGTTGTCTCCGCCCGAGCGGGCGGATCGTCGTCAACGCGGCACACTGGTACCCATGAAGCAACCCGGGGTCTCGATGCAACTCGCGCTTGCGGTTGCCAGCCTCGCTGTCTCCATGACGGTCGGTGGGTACACACTGGGTGCTCCCCTTTGGGCAGTGGTCTGCGCGGGTTCGGCAGCCGTGGCCTGGATGGTTCGCGTGTTGGTCCGCGCGAGGGATCGTTCGGTAGGCGATGTCGGTCTTCTGATGGTGATGGTCATCGGTTCGGCACTTGCTGCCGGACCCACGTACGGCATCAGCTTGTACCCGGTGGCGGGTGGCCTCGTCATCGTCCTCGGCAAGACCGCACACGGGCGCTGGCGGGCCTGGGCGTGGCCCGTCCTGGCTGCATCGTCCGCCGTCATCGGTTTCGTCGTGGGTGCCCACGAGCCGGTGTCTGTGGGGATCACTGCATTGACCATCGCGATCGCGACGCTTGCTGGTCGCGCCAGACGCAGGAACGCACTCGAAGTCGAGAGCAGGTTCGCTGGCCTCGACCGTCAGTACGCCGCGGACTTGGCGCGCATGCAGGTGTCCGTCGATCGGTTGTTGCTGCCGACGGCGCTGCGCACGCGGTTCCTGGGGCTCACCCCGCGGGAAGCGGAAGTGCTCGCTCTGATCTGCAGAGGCCGATCGAACGACGAAATCGCGGTCACCTTGTCCATCACGGTCGCGACGGTGAAGGGATACGTCAATTCGTTGTTCGCGAAGCTGGCAGCCAGGGATCGTGCGCAGACCATCGCGCTCGTGCTCGGTACGACGTCGCACGGAGCTTCCCCTCACGCTCTGACGTCATCCGTCACAACCGACGGCTGACGGTCTGCACGAAGTCGACGCGCCCGCGCCAAGATGACGCTGACACGGAGCAACACCGTCGCCCCAGCCATCAGCACCAGGGCCGCCGGCCAGACGTCGTTGTTGATCGCATGCTCGAAGTCGAAGCGCCCGAGGTCCAGGCGGCCATCTCCGGTGGCCCACAGCTGGAACACCAGCCGCGCTCCCATGCCGGCGATCCAGAGCGCTGCTGCAACGACTCCGGCCCGAGTTGTGACCCTCCCGTCCGTTGTCGACATCTGCGTCGTGAAACCGATCGCTGTCCCGAGGAGCGCGCCAGCCAGGATGAGAACACCGATCACCGATGCGTTGTGACCGCCGAGCGGGACGGAGTGCACGAACGCGATGCCAGCCCAGAGCACGAGCGCGATCGGAAGAAGGATCTGCACCATGGTGAGGCGCCTCCGGCGGACCTGCAGCAGTACGAGCGCGATGAGGGTGATGTCGATGATCCAGAGGGTGGTTGTCATGCTCCGAGAATCGTGGTCGGGCAAACCTGCCGACACCGCCCCAGGGTGTGGTTCGGACGATCCCCACCCAGGGGAGGGTGCCATTCCCAGCACCTGTTCCGACGACGCTCGGCGCAGCTCAGGTGCCGATCGGTCTCACCGCTGGCGTGTGGGAACTGCGCTGACCGCGCGACTGCTCGCTCGTCATCGTGGGTGGGG
Source organism: Curtobacterium sp. MCPF17_011 (assembly GCF_003234145.1). Lineage (NCBI taxonomy): Bacteria > Bacillati > Actinomycetota > Actinomycetes > Micrococcales > Microbacteriaceae > Curtobacterium > Curtobacterium sp. MCPF17_011. Next base: position 411,949 of record NZ_QKSK01000001.1, on the reverse strand, counting down.
GGCGATCACGAAGTGCCTGCGACCCGCCCTCGGAACGCCGCCGGCGACTCCCCGACGTGCCGCTTGAACGCCGTACTGAACGCACTCTCCGAGCTGTACCCGAGCGTGAAGGCCAACGCCCCGACGCGGGTGTCGCTCGAGCGCAGCGCACGCTGGGCCAGCACCATCCGCCAGGCGATCAGGTAGGCCAGCGGGGGAGTCCCGGCAGCCGCGCGGAAGCGTGCCGCGAACGTGCTGCGGGACATGGACGAGGCACGGGCCAGGTCCTCCAGGCTCCAGTTCCTGGCGGGCCCGTCGTGGATCAGGTCCAGCGCTGGGCGGAGCTGCTCGTCGGCCAGGACCTTGAGCCACCCGGCCGGCAGTTCGGCGTCGTCGGCGAACCCGCGGACGACATCGAGGACCAGCAGCTGCGCGTACTGCCGCATCGCGAAGTCCGATCCCATCCGGCCTCCGGTGATCTCGCTGAACAGTCGTTGCACGTGGCCTCGGGCCTGCGCCCCGACCGTGCTGTCCGCGCCGACGTGCATCAGGGGTGGCAGGACGCGGAGGAGCAGCTCTCGGCCGGTGGCGTTCAGGTCGATGCGGCCACCGATGACGATGTCCACGTCGCTCGCCGCAGCGTCGGCGTCCGAGATCCGCGATCCCGCCGTCGGCGGCTCGACGACCACGGGGTCTTCCGGGCCGTCACCGCCGTCGAGTGTCAGCCACGACCTCCCGTTCAGGACGGCAACGTCGCCGGCGTCAAGGCGGACCGGCGCCGAGGCCCCCTCGGTCTCCAGCGTCGCCCACCCGCGGACGACGGCGATGAACTTGAGGTCGTCGTCGATGACGCTCCGGGTGTGCCATCGGCCACGGAGGGCCGAGCTGCCGGACACGACCCCGCGGACCTCGATGAGGTCGAGCACCTCGGACAACCGATCGACAGGCATACCTGGACTCTAGGACATGAAAAGGCGACGGAGCATGATTCCGGATACGACCGCAAGGCCCCCAGGCTGGTCTCCGGACCAGGTTCCCCTGGTCACGTCGTCACACCGCCACTGGGCGGCACGGAAGGACCACATCATGACTGCACCCCTGATCGCCCTGGTCACCGGAGGCAACAAGGGCATCGGCCGCGAGATCGCCGCTCAGCTCGCACGCCTCGGCCACACCGTCGTCATCGGCGCTCGGAGCCTGGAGCGCGGGGAGGAGACTGCGGCGGAACTCCGGGCAGACGGTGGCACCGTCACCGCTGTCGCGCTCGACGTGACCGACGCTGCCTCGGTCGCCGCGGCCGCAGAGCACGTCGCCGATGCGTACGGCCGGCTCGACGCGCTGGTCAACAACGCGGGGATCAGCCACCAGCCCGGCGCCGACCCCGCCGGGCAGCTGCCGCGGTCGGCCGACGTCGACCACGTCCGGGCCGTGTTCGAGACGAACGTCTTCGGCGTCATCACCGTCACGAGCGCGTTCCTGCCGCTGTTGCGTCGCTCGGCGTCACCTCGGATCGTCAACGTCTCGAGCAGCGCGGGGTCGCTCGCCGCCATCTCGGACTTCTCCAACACCGATCCGATCGCCCTCGGGTACGTGCCGTCGAAGACCGCGCTCACGGCCGTGACGATGATGTACGCACGCGACCTGGCGTCGGAGAACATCCTCGTCAACGCCGTCTGCCCGGGCTTCGTGGCGACGGACCTGAACGGTCATCGCGGTCTGCTCACGGTGGCGGAAGGAGCCCGGTCCGCCGTGACCATGGCGACCATCCCCTCCGACGGACCGACCGGGACCTTCACCGACGTGAACGGGCCGGTCGCCTGGTGAGGCGACGGCGGCCGGTGGCTCGCGCGCCACGGGAGCCGCGTCGAGCCTGACGGCGGTCGGATACGCTCGATCCACCCCGGTTCGTGACCGACCCGCGACGGCGACCGGGGTGCACGGTGGGGCGTGCGGTCAGGAGTGGTCCCGGCTGCCTTCACCAGAAGCCGGGGCGACCGCTGGGGGAGCGGAGCTGTTCTCTCGGCGCAGTACCTGAGGGGACACCATGTCGTTCAAGCACGTCATCACCACCGTCGTCGGGATCACGGTCGTGACCGTCGCGCTCGCCGGATGCTCGTCGCAGTCGGGGAAGTCCGCTCCGATCACGGCATCGGCGGAGCCGTCGCAGAGCCAGGCTGCGGAACAGCAGACGCCGAGCCCGACGCCGAGCAGCAAGCCCGCTGCGTCCGGTGAGGTCGACGTCACGTCGGACAAGATCACCGACGACCAGATGGGCCACACCGTGCAGGCCGACAAGGTCGTGCGGAACTTCCCGTGGACGTCGGCGCAGTCGGGGCTCGCGGACCGTGACGACAACGAGCAGGTCCTGGTCCACGTCGCCGTGACCGCGGGGGAGAAGTACTACTCGACGGTGGACTGCCTGGCGATCCGCGTGCAGGCCCACGGCAGCACGGAGTCGTACACGTCCCAGGGCACGACGTCGGTCGTCGAGGACGCGATGAAGGCCGCCGGCTACCCGGCGCTGACGAAGGTGGACCAGGGGCAGTCCGGGGAGGGCTGGTGCGCCTACTCGGTGGCCGACCCGTCCGACGTGCTCGACCTGGAGTACCAGCGCAACGCCGCCGCGTCGAACGGCGGCACGCAGATCACGGCGAAGGACTTCTATGCGCCGATGACGCCAGTGGCGTCCTGACGGCGGGTTTCCGGTGAGGCGCCCATGAGCCGGAAGTGATTGGCCGCGGACTCGCGACGCAGTCCACGACCGTGCTGACGGCAGCATGTTCCTGAACGAGGACATGCCCTGGGTCGGGGGATGCGTTCGTGATCCGCACGATGGGATGATCCGCTACCGCGATCGCCTGGAGATGACCCCGCTCGGATGAGCGGGGATCTCCCACGACTCAGCGAGTCACGTCCTGACGGCCGAGCATCGTCCGGTAATCCGTCCCCCGGGAGCAACAGACCGAGACGCCACGCTGGGGCTCGCGACCGGACGAGGCGAGCGTGCTGCGGGACCGGGTTACGGGCTGCTCCGAAGGAGTCGTGAAGGGCTCTTTCAGCGCGTCACGCCCTGGACCCCACCGTCACTCGCCGTTGCCCTGCATTTCCACCGCGTCTCCGTCGGCGCACTCCGACACCGCGGTGATCGTGTAACGCTGGGCGCCCGCAAGGAAGCTGATCGAGGTGGTCGGACCCCCGACACCCCGCAAACCGAGAATCGGGTCCGAGCCCCCGCTCTTGTACGGCGCCGTCGTGATCCCCGCGCCTTCCCAGAGCCTCTTGACGGTGGCAATGTCCTGGGCGGGGTCTCCGCTCGGTCCATCCAGCGACTTGATGTAGCTGTAGGCCGCACCGTCGCCTCCGTTCCCCTTGGTGCACTGTTCTACAGATGGTCCGCTGTAAACCTGCCATTCACCGTCGAGTGAAATCGTCGACTGGTCGACGATTTCCTGGACGGACTGTCGAGCCTCAGTAGTGCTGATGGTCTTGCTGACTTCTGACCCCATCGGGTTTCCTCCACTACAACCTGTCAAGGTGATGATCGCCGTCATTGCACTGACGGTGGCGATCATCGAGCCAATTTGTTTCCTCGTCGGGAACATGATTCAGAACCCAGACCCGACGATGATCCCCAGGCCCGCCTCGAGCGGGGTCTGCCCCTTCGGATGGTAAGCGGTCATCTTCTCTCCCTGCCCCGTGGTGGCCAAACCGACGTTCCACAGTGATTCTGTGTTCTTATCGAGGTAGCCAGTACCGTCCGACGTGTGCACCCCGTGGTTCGTGACGCCTTCGAGGGTTCCGGAGCCATCAGCTCCGAACGTAGTCGCTCCGAAGTCGTCCGCAGTCGGATCCTGGTGATGGTCCCAGCTATGTTCGCGACCGGTGGCTGCCCAACCGTCTCCGGATTCGATGAGTGGGATCACGTTGCGGGCCTGCCCTGCGTAGACGTGATCAGCGTGGAGCGCGTCTGCATCAGGAATCGAATCGGGAATTCCCGCAGACGCAACAGCCGTGAACGTGTTGACGTGCACCCCACGTTCGGTGATCCCGTACGCACCTGCTGTCGTTCCGTAAGAGTGACCCACGATGTTGGTCATCGGCATGTCCGACGATCGCGTTGCGCCGAGTCCCCTGATCGAGTCGGCGAGCTCTTGCCCGCCGTCCGCAGCTCGTTCACCGAACAGAACCCCAACGTCTGGTGCTGTTCCAGGGATCGCCGGTGCGTCGTACCCCATCCACGAGATCACAGCTCGGTCCTCAGGACCTTGAACCGCTGCTTGCACGTCGTAGACGTTCTGCGAGGCGTTAGTCCAGCCGACCATGTCCCGGCTGCTCGACCCCATCCCCGGCACCGCCCAGGTGACATTCGTTGCGGTGTCGAGATCGCCGATCGAGATCGCGGCCAGAGGGGGAGCGTCGTCGCTCAACGAGATCAAGGAGCGGGTGCCAGCCCGGGAGCCCTGCTGCAGCGCGATCTTGATGTTCTCGAGACCGAGGAGACCTCGGGCGTTCTTCGCGCGCTCGGCCTGATTCTGGTAGGATGGTTGGTTGAGATTGTGAAGGAAGTCCTTGGCGTCCGCGATCCGTTGATCCAGTGCGGCGATGTTGACGGTGCTCCGGGCCCAATACGGCACTCCTTCGAGGTTGCCGAGTTCACTCAACGCTTCAGGGGGCAGTGCAGCAAGGTCTCGGGAGTCGGCATTGCTGTAGCCGAGTTCCCCCCCAGAGTGCCGCCACCTGAGCAGCCGTGAGACCTGGCGCGAACAATTTCTCGAGGTCCTTCGGTACTCCGGACGCGTCAGCGGCATCGAGCGATACGTTGGACAACGATCCGTGCCCGCCAGCGCGGTCGAAAGCATCGGCGATGCGTTCTATCCACGCTGAGTCGGAGCCGTTTTCCTGAAGCCAACGGTCGAATCCCAGAACAAACGATGACGTATTCACCGTTGCCCAACTACATGCACCAGTGAATGCCGACCAGGCGTTCTTCAGTGCAGTCGCTTGAGACGAGGCGGCGGTGTCATTGGCGCGAGCCACGGACGAAAAGGAGCGCAGTTTCGCCGGGTCAGCCGAACTCCTCCCACTTCCGGTACCTTGCCCCGTCCGCGTTCGTCCGCGAGGGGCGAAGACGCCAGCGATGGGAGTTGGTCGCACCTCCGGCTCGGACGGCTTGAAGTCGAACGGATTCTGCGCTGTTAGGTCGATTCCACCCACGGGGGAGGCAGCTACCGCTCGCCGGCGTTCCTCCTGGCGGGCCTCCCATGCCGCGACTTCGCTCAGGCGCTTCCGTTCCTTCGCCGCTTCTGCCTTCACCTTCGTGACTTGGTCGGCGAGTTCATCCAGGACCGAGGCGAGTTTCAAGCGGTCCTCTGACCCGACCTGCGCGGACTCGGTGAAGCGGTTCGCGTACGCCCCATCGAAGTCCTCGGCGGCGTCCTCGGCCGCGGACCTTCGGACGGCCCCCTGAGACCGTAGTACTTCGGCGGCAGAAGTCGCCGCCTTGACCAGACGATCCGCGGTACCGTCGTTGAAATCGATCTTGTCCATGACTCATCCCCCAGATGTGTCCTCTGTTCTCGTCGGCAGCGTACCTGCCTAGGCCGAACTCGTGCCGGCCTCGTCCGGTCCTTTAGGCAGCGTCAGGACGTTCCATCCGCGTGGGGCTGATCGTGTGTCCCTCCGAAGCTCGCTTGTCGGACGGTGCTGACGCGTCCGTCGGCCCTCCCGACGATTTCTTGTACTGACGAGCGGGGCGTTCTGGTCGCGCTACTCAACGCATGGTGTGCTCAGTGTGCCGCGGTGGCTCGGGATGCACCTGCCTGTCACCACCGACCGGCACGACTGGGGTCTGGCCCAGTTCTCCCAGGGGGCGACCTGCGTGATGCATTTCGTCACCGCGCAGCCCGACCGGTTCGGTCCCGCGTCAGGAGACCGATGAGTTCGTCACGGTCGGACGGCTCAACGATGTCCCGACGGACAGAAGACCAACTCCATGGCTCGACCATGCCGATCGAGAACGTCACCGTTGTGTCTCAGGGCTTGATCGGCTCGTGTTCCTGCGGAAGGGTCGCACGGGAGCCGGAGGTCCTGCCATGCACAACGCCGTCATCCCGCAGCAGTACGACACGTCATGGACGATCGTGCTCGTCGCGGTCCTGGCACTGATGGTCGCGGCCGTCGTTTCCGTCGTCCGGAACACCGCGCGGATGACTCTGCTCGCGACGGTCGTGTGGGTCTTCGGGGTGATCGTGCTCCCGGTGCTGGGGTCGCTCGTCTGGTTCTTCGTCGGACGGCGGGATCTCCGCCGACGTTCGAGCCCGCTCCATGATTGACCGCCCCGCCCCGCCCCGCCGTGGTGCTGAGGGCGGGCCCGACCGTGTCGGCGAGGAACAGCGTGTGCGACCGGCGGCCGGATCGCGAGGACTAGGTCGCGCTGACCGCTGCTTCGTCCGCCGCGACCTCCTTCTGCACCGCGAACTGGGTCCGGTGCAGCTCCTCGTACCGTCCGCCAGCGGCCAGCAGTTCCTCGTGCGTCCCGCGCTCCACGATCGAGCCGTCCTCGACGACGAGGATCAGGTCCGCGCTGCGGATGGTGGAGAGGCGGTGGGCGATCACCATCGCCGTCCGGCCCTCGAGTGCCTCGCTCAGCGCGGCCTGCACGGCGGCCTCGGACGTCGAGTCCAGAGCGGCCGTCGCCTCGTCGAGGATGACGACGCGCGGCTGCGCGAGCAGGAGGCGCGCGATGGTCATCCGCTGACGCTCACCACCGGACAGCCGGTAGCCACGCTCGCCGACCATGGTGTCGAGCTGGTCCGGCAGGGACCGGATGAGCGGCTCGAGCCGGGCGCGGCGGACCGCGTTCCACACCTCGTCGTCGGTGGCCTCGGGCCGGGCCAGCCGCAGGTTCGAGCGGATGGTCTCGTGGAACAGGTGGCCGTCCTGCGTCACCATGCCCATCGTGTGCCGCATGGAGCTGAACGTGACGTCGCGGACGTCGGTCCCGCCGAGGCGGACGGCACCGCTGTCCACGTCGTACAGGCGCGAGAGCAGCTGCGCGACCGTCGACTTGCCCGCGCCGGACGTGCCGACGAGGGCGACGGTCTGCCCCGGCTCGATCCGGAACGAGACCCCGTGCAGGACCTCGTCCCCGCCGCGGGTGTCCAGCGTGGACACTTCCTCGAGCGAGGCCAGGGACACCTTGTCCGCAGACGGGTAGGCGAAGCGGACGTCGTCGAACTCGACCGCGACCGGGCCGTCGGGGATCGTGACGGCATCGGGCTTCTCCTGGATGAGCGGCTTCAGGTCGAGGACCTCGAAGACACGCTCGAAGCTGACCACGGCGCTCATGATCTCGACCCGTGCGTTCGCCAGGCTGGTCAGCGGCGCGTAGAGGCGGGTGAGCAGGAGGGCCAGGGTCACCACGTCGCCGGTGTTCAGCTGCCCGCCGAGTGCGAGGGAACCACCGACCCCGTAGACGAGCGCGAGTGCGAGGGCGGAGACCAGGGTGAGCGCGGTGACGAAGACGAACTGCAGCAGCGCACTCCGGACCCCGATGTCGCGGACGCGGGCGGCGCGGACGCGGAACTCCTCGGCTTCCTCGTCGGGACGGCCGAACAGCTTGACGAGGGTGGCACCGGGCGCCGAGAACCGCTCGGTCATCTGCGTGCTCATCGCGGAGTTGTGGTCGGCGGCCTCGCGGCGCAGTGCAGCGAGGCGGCTGCCCATCCGGCGTGCGGGGATGAGGAAGACCGGGAGCATGACCACCGCGAGCACCGTCACGAGCCAGGACGTGCTGAGCATCACGGCCAGGGTGAGGACCAGCGCCACGACGTTCGTGACGACGCCGGACAGCGTGCCGCTGAAGGCCTGCTGCGCGCCGATCACGTCGTTGTTCAGACGGCTCACGAGCGCGCCCGTCCGGGTGCGGGTGAAGAAGGCGATCGGCATCTTCTGCACGTGGTTGAACACGGCGGTGCGGAGGTCCAGGATCACGCCCTCGCCGATCCGCGCCGAGTACCAGCGGGTCACCAGGGACGCGGCGGCGTCGGCGACGGCCACCAGGGCGATGACGACGGCGAGCCAGACGATGGTGCCGACCGCGCCCCGGGCCGCGATGACGTCGACCACCTGGCCGGCGAGCACCGGCGTCGCGACCGCCAGGAACGCCCCCACGACGGAGAGGACGATGAAGACCACCAGCTTGGACCGGTACGGCACGGCGAACGTCATGATCCGCCGCACGGACTCGCGGGAGATGCCGTGCTTGCCGTCCCGGGCGGTCGAGATCTTGTAGAGCGAGCTCCAGGCCACGCCTTCCATGCTCATGACAGTTCCCTCCGTGGCCGGCCGGCCCTGCTGCGGTGGCGGTTGCCCGGACTCGGGGTCCTCAGCGGCGGCGGCGACCAGGGAGTCAGGATACGGCTCGACCGGCGCGGAGCGGGTGGGTGGCGTGCGCAACGCGGCTGGCGAGATGCTGCAGTGTGATCTGCCGGTCGGACGTCCCGATCGGTGACGCGGGACCCCGCGCGTGCCGGCTGCTCAGCAGAACCCGTCGAGCGCCGCCGTCAGCGCCGCGCTCCCACCCGGCCCGCCGTGCCCCTCGTCCTCGACGATGGTGAGCGTGCTCTGCGGGAGTTCCCGGTGCACACGCCAGGCCGTGACGGCCGGCCCGCTGATGTCCCGCCGCCCGTGGATGAGCGCCGTCGGGACGTGCGCGATCCGGTGCAGACGCGCCAGCACGGCCTGATCGCCCGGCAGGAACCCGTCGTTCGCCCAGTAGTGCGTGACGAGAGCGGCAAAGCCCTCGCGCAGCTCCGGACCCAGGTGACCGCGCTCACGAAGCCCGGGGTCGTCGAGGGAGACGTGGACGTTCTCCCACCGGTCCCAAGCCTGCGCGGCGTCCGCACGGGCCTCCCGGTCGGCACCGGCCAGGCGACGTGCGTATGCGTCGACGACGCGCTCGCCCGGGAGGCGCTGGCTGGCTCGCTCGAACGCCTCCCACTCCACCGGGAACACGCGTCCCACACCCTCCGTGATCCAGTCGACCTCGTCGCGGCTGGTCGTCGTGACGGCCATCAGGGCCAGCGCGCGGACACGTGACGGGTGCTGCTGCGCGTACGCGAGGGCGAGGGTGGTGCCCCACGAGATCCCGGCGACGACCCAGTCCTCGACGCCCAGGTGCTGCCGGAGAGCCTCGATGTCGGCGATCAGCCGCTGGGTGGTGTGGGCGGCGAGCCGGTCGCGGGACTCCGTGACGAGGGGGCGGCTCCGGCCGCTGCCACGCTGGTCGACGCCGATCAGGCGGTAGCGGGCGGGGTCGAAGTGCGTTCCGTACCAGCCGCTGCCGAGCGAGCCGCCGGGGCCGCCGTGCAGCCAGAGGGCGGGGACGCCGTCGGGGGAGCCGGACTCCTCCCAGTAGAGGGACGTTCCGTCACCGACGTCGAGCAGGCCGGAGGCACTGGGTTCGGTCCTCGGGTACGGCATGGCTCGACGCTACCGGCCGGGTCAGCCGTGCAGGGCGTCGGCGAGGGTGAGGTGAGTGGGGAGTTCGTCGCCCTCGTCCATGCCCCGGCGGAAGTCGGTGCGACCGTCCTCGCCGACGTACACACCGGCTGCACCGCCCGTGATGAAGTACTGGTCGGCCAGGTCGCCGTCGAGCGCCGACGGCGTGAGGTAGAGCAGGTAGGTGCCCCCGTCTTCGAGGAGCATCCCCGGACCCGGCGAGCGGGTGGTGCCGTGCTGGCGGACGACGACCGTGGACCCGGCCGGATGGTCGGGGTCGGTCTTGGCGGTCGCCACGATCCGGACCGTGGACAGTGTGGTGGGGCTGGCGTTCGCGACGTCGTTCGCGACGCGTTGCTGTCGGACGGTGCCGGTCACGACGAGGGAACTGTGGTCGGCCATGCTGCTGACGGAGTCGTACATCCGCGCTCGGGAGCCGCTGGACCCGGACGAGCAGCCGGTGACCGTCACGAGGCCGGCGGCGAGCAACGCCGCTGCGACGAGGGTGCCGAGCCGGACCCTCGTCACGACTCGGCCCGGGTCGGCCAGAGCAGCCGGAAGCGTTCGCACACGACGGGCATGTCCGGCGCCCAGCCCCGCGGGTCCTCGGAGTGCTGGCGCCAGTACCGTTCGTGTGACGCCCGCCAGTACGCCAGGGTCCGGTCGCCCTCACCCTCGGCTCGGGCGTGCTCGGCGTCGACCTCGTCGAACGGGACGGTCCGGACGTCCGTCGTCACGATGACCGCGCTCGGCTGGTCGGCGCCGTCGAGGATGACGCTGTGTTCGCCGGCCTCGGGCAGTGGTTCCGCGGTCGCTTCGTAGTCCCAGAGTGATGACGCCGTGCCGTCCTTGACGCCGGCGAGGACCAGCGCGAGCAGGTCGTCGGCGTGCTCGGGCGTCGCGCCGAACGCCCATGCCAGGGGCACTTCCTCGGGCAGGTCCGGGGACTCCTGGCGGCGGGCGGCCCAGAAGGCGGCCACGGAAGGCGACGCTGCGTCCATGGCGCGACCCTAGCGGTGCCGCCGGTTCCCGCGCGAGGAGACCTGTCAGCACCGCGGACGCCGGTGGCACTGAGCCGGTCCTGGGAACCGCGGCCGGTACCGTGGTCCGCATGTCCACGGGGGAACAGCACGACCACACGTCCGCGTCGACGCGAGCCGGGTACACGCCACACACGGGCTCGGGGGCCGGAGCCACGCTCGGCCTCGGCGCCGCCGTCGGCATCGTCGGGGCGGTCCTCGGCCTGCTGCCGTGGATCGTCACCGGCATGCACCTGCCGTTGCAGAACCTGTGGGAGACGTCGGTCGCCGACGAACGGGACATGCCGATCGCGTTCCTGCCCTTCAACCAGTACTTCCTGACCTTCCTGGCCGCTCTGCTGCTGACCGGGGCCGGCATCGTCGGCGTCACGGCCCGTCGGCTCCACGGGCGTCTGGGACGCCCCGGGGTGTTCGCGGCCTTCGGTGGACTGCTGCTCGTGCAGGTGGTCGCGGTGGTGCAGACCACGGTCGTCACGACGGCCGGCCTCGGCATGGACCGCACCGTCGGGACGGGAGGCGCGATCAGCGCCTCCGAGATCTACGTCGTCGCCCTCGTGGTCGGCTCCGCCCTCACCGTCCTGCTCGGGGCCGGGCTCGTGCTGCTCCTCGCGCTCGCACCGGACGGCGTCGCGGTGGTCGCGCTCGCCGTCGTTGCGGTGGCGCTCGCCGAGTGGCTGCGGGGATTCGTGCTGCCGCCGGCGACCCTCTCGACCGGACTGCAGAGCACGATCGCCGGGTGGGCGTGGTGGGTCGCGCCGGTCGTGGTCGGGCTCGGCATCGCGGTGACCGGTGTCCGTTCCGCCGGCCAGGTGGTCGGGGTGCTCGTCGCGCTCGTCGTGCTGCTCGTCGGGCCGGCACTGCTCACCGCCGTCGACGGTGCGGCGGGGATGCGGGTGTTGGCCCCGTACCCCCTCGAGCTCGTCGCGTTCGGGTCGGGCCTCTTCGGCGATGTGCTCGGACGCGGACTGGTGGCGGTCGTCCTCGCGGCGGTCATCGGCTGGGTGGGGGTCGCCCTGCTGCGACGGCGTCCTACCGGCCGGCGGTCCACCGGTCTGCGCGCTCCCGACCCGCCGTCTTCCGACCCGCCGTCTTCCGGTACGCGCTGAGGCTCGTCGTGTGCACCGCCGTCGGGTCGTCGAGCAGCCGCAGGTCGTAGGCCGCGCAGTCCCCGAACGTCCCGATGCCCGGCGTCCCCTCGGTTCGTTCGAGCACGCCCTTCGAGGGGCCGTCCGACCCGATGCCGGCGCGGTGCACCATCCACTCGAGGTCCGTCGCCTCGTCGGCCAGGTACCGCATCACCGCCTCGTTGTCCCGGTGCTGGCCGTCGTAGCTGCGGGCGACGGTGTTCCGGATCGCCCAGAGCGCGGGCGTCAACCGGCCGTGCGGCGGCGCACTGAGCGCACCCGCCTGGTACAGGAACCGGCGGACCCCGGTCCGGCGCATCGCGGGCACCAGGCGTCGGACGAACGCCGTGTTCACCATCGCGGTCCGCTGCGCCTGCACGTCACCGAGCAGCGAGACCACCGCGTCGACACCGTCGAGCAGTCCGTCGAGGTCCAGGTCGTCGGTCACCGACCCCTGCCGCACGTCGAGTCCGGCACGCGGTGGACCGGCCTTGGCGGGCGTTCGGGCGAGGACGCGGACGCGGTGTCCGGCCGCGAGGGCGAGGTCGGTGAGGTGGCGGCCGGTCTGTCCGGTCCCGCCGAACACCAGGATCGTGCGCTGCGACTCCATCAGGCGTCCATCCCGACGACGATCTTGGTCGCCGAGACGCCGTCCCGGAGGGTCTGCAGAGCGGTGGGGAGGGCCTCCAGTCCGCGGCCGACGACCGTCGGCTCGGGTGCCGGACGGAACCGTCCGTCGGCGAGAGCCGCAGGCAGGAAGTCGCGGAACACCGCCGGCCCGACCGGCGAGACGACGGGGGTGCCACCCCAGATCGCGGTGACGTGCATGCCGCGGATCCGCTCGATGCGCGAGCGCACCGCGGTCGCCGGGTCGGGGTAGGCGGACGCGATCCGCTTCGTGCCCGGGACGGGGCGAGCGATGCGCAGGGCGTGTCCGAGCGAGCCCTTCCCGATCGCGACGGTGCCGACGAGGCGCCGCCCGCCGAGGGCTGCGACGACCTGCCGGTCTACGTCGGCGTCGCGGTAGTCGACGACGGTCTCGGCACCCAGGGAGCGGACCAGGTCGTGGTTCGCCCGTCCGGCCGTCGCGACCACCGTGTAGCCGCTCGCCCGGGCGAGTTGGACGGCGTTCATCCCGACACTGGTCGACGCGCCCCAGACCAGGACGACCCCGTCGGCACGGGACGCCCCGACCGTGGGGAGCGGCAGGCCGAGCTGGTCCGTCTCGTACAGGCCGGCGGCGGCCGTCGCGAGCGCCAGCGGCAGGACCGCGGCACGTTCGAAGGCCACGTCGGCCGGGAGGCGCGTGGTGACGCGCTCGAGGACTGTCACGTACCGCTGGAACCCGCCTTCGGACGCGCGGTTCCGCGCTTTCTCCTGCCCGGCGGCGAAGGCGGTCACCCGGTCCCCGCGCTGGAGGTCCGTGACGTCCGGGCCGACCGCGACGACCTCGCCGGCGACGTCGCTGCCCAGGACGGTCGGGAACCGGACCCACGGCGAGACGAGTCGGCGGAGCGGCCCGGTGATGGCGTCGACGGGGTTCACCGCGATCGCACGGACCCGGATGACGACCTCACCGGTACCGGGGGTGGGCATCGGGGTCGGGCGCACCTCGAAGAGTCCGCGCGGGCTGAGGAGCCAGAGGGCTTCGTTCGTCGGGGTGTTGGTGGGGTCGGGGGTGGACATGCGAGCTCCTCGCTCTCGGGCGCCAGCGGTGATGACACGTAATGTCATGGTATCCCTTCATGGCACGACGTGTCATCAGGTACGATCGACCGATGCGATGGGCTCCGGATGCACGAGGTCGACTCGAGCGCGCCGCCTTCGAGCTCTTCGCCGAGCAGGGCTTCGCTGCGACGACCGTGCCGCAGATCACGGCACGCGCCGGCCTGACCACCCGGACGTTCTTCCGACACTTCGCCGACAAGCGGGAGGTCGTCTTCGCCGGCGACGAGATCCCCACGAACGCCGCACGACTCATCGCCGACGCCCCCACCGACCTCGAGCCCATGCAGGTCATCCGCAGTGTGCTGCACCAGGTCGCCGCCGCACGGTTCGACGGCAACCACGAGCAGACCGCCGCCTGGCGCCGGATCGTCGAGGGGAACGACGAACTCCGCGACCGGGACGCCCGCAAGCGATCCGACCTGGTCCGCGCTGCCCGGGGCGCATTCGTCGAACGGGGGGAGACCCCGCTGCAGGCCACCGTCCTGGCCGAGGTCGGCGTGCTCGTGTTCCAGGTCGCGCTCGAGACCTGGGCCGAGGACGACGCTGCTGCTGCCCGACCGATGTCCGCCGTGATCGACGAGGTCCTCGCCGCACTGCCCCTCGCCGGCCGGCCCTGATCGCCCGGCGCTGACTGCCCGGGTGGCAGGATCGGGCTCATGCGCGCCGTCACCTTCGACTCCTTCTCCGCGACGCCCGTCGTCACCGACGTCCCGGAACCCGCGTGCCCACCGCACGCTGTCGTCGTCCGCGTCGTCGCCACCGGCGTCTGCCGCAGCGACTGGCACGCCTGGCACGGCCACGACGCCACCGTCGCGCTGCCGCACGTCCCCGGCCACGAGTTCGTCGGCGTCGTCGACCGCGTCGGCCACCAGGTCCGGCAGTGGCAGCCCGGCACGCGTGTGACCGCACCGTTCGTCAACGCGTGCGGCACCTGCCCCACCTGCGTCGCCGGTCGTCACAGCATCTGCCCGAACCAGAGCCAGCCCGGCTTCGACCGACCCGGCTCATTCGCGGAACAGGTCGTCGTGCACCACGCAGACACGAACCTGGTCGCCGTGCCGGACGTCATCGACGACCCCACGGCCGCGGGACTCGGCTGCCGGTTCGCCACCGCCTACCGAGCCGTGGTGACTCGCGGCCGCACGGCACCCGGCGAACACGTGGTCGTGTTCGGCTGCGGGGGAGTCGGACTCTCGGCGATCGTCGTGGCGGTCTCGCGACGTGCCCGGGTCGTCGCGGTCGACGTCTCCGCCGAGGCGCTCGCCCTCGCTCGTTCCCTCGGTGCCGCCACCACGGTCGACGCGCGGACCGACGACGTCGACGAACAGATCCGCGTCGCCACGGACGGCGGTGCGCACGTCGTCGTCGAGGCCCTCGGCCGCGCGTCCCTCGTCCGCCAGGGCATCGCCGCGCTCCGCCCCGGCGGTCGGCACGTGCAGGTCGGTCTCCTCGCGGGCCAGGACGCCACCCCGCAGGTCGACCTCGGCCGGGTCATCGCGCTCGAGCTCGAACTGCTCGGCAGTCACGGCATGTCCGCCCACGAGTACCCGGCGATGCTCGCCGAGATCGCCGACGGGCGGCTCGACCCGTCAGGGTTGGTCGGCCGGACCATCTCCCTCGACGAGGCGCCGGCGGCGCTCGCCGCGATGGACCGGCCGGCGACGTCGGCGGGTACGACGGTGGTCGTGCTGTGATCGCGGCCGACCGCGGGATCGCCGGCGCAGTCCGGGTCAGCCGCGGCGGACCGCGTCGCCGTCAGGTTCTCGGAACTGCGCTGGCCGCCGCCGTGGTCGTGCTGCTCACCGGATGTGCCGACGGCTCGCCCTCCTCCGGGGGAAGCGAGCACGGCGTGAGCCACCGAGGCCCCGAACCCACTGCCCGTTCCTACGAGGACGGCGTCGAGACCTGGGACCTGACTGTGCCGCCCTCGGTCGAGGCGTTCGGGATCGACACGGACGTGCCGGAGGGGGCGCGGACCGGGGTCGGTGCGTACGGCTCGGAGGCAGCCGGGGGACGTCCGGTCCGGTTCCTGCTCCCCGGCGGCAAGCAGGTCCGGGTACAGGCGACCCAGGTGGTCTTCGACGCCCTCGACAACGCGCAGGAGATGCAGGACGCGTCGGGCGAGGTGATCCTGCCGAAGGGACGGCTGTTCCACCTCCGTGTCAACACCGTGCCGGTGGCGGGCGCGAAGGCCGGTGTCGACGGGTACCGTGACGTCCTCCGGCAGCTCGACCTGCCGGACACCTCCGTCGCCGAGCTCGAGGAGGAGATCGCATCGGCCGACTCGGTCGACCCGGTGGATGCGTCGCAGCGGGTCGGCGTCGAAGCCGGCGTGCCGAAGACGGGCGGGCTGGACTTCGGCCCCAGCACGTCGTTCCGGCCGAACGACGATCCGCTGCTGTTCACGCTCCGCTTGAACGGAGCGTGGGACCCTGCGTCGAACTGAACAGGTCTTGTACATGTAGTCTGCTGTTCATGCCCGTCTCACCGAAGCGACGCCTCGTCGCCGACGCTCTCCGCGACGCGATCGCGACGGGCCGGTACGCGCCGGGCCAACGCCTGCCGGGCGAACACGACCTGGCCGAACGCTTCGCCGTCAGCCGCGGGACCGTGCGGGCAGCGCTCGCCGACCTGGCCGACGAGGAGTACATCGCCATCCACGGCGGCATCGGCTCGATCGTCACCTTCGACGGCGCCGCGCTCGACCCCCGCAGCGGCTGGGCCCGTTCGCTCGCTGCCACCGGCACCGAGATCGCCGTCCGCGTCCTGCGCATCGAGCGCGTCAGCCGCCCCGGGCAGGCCGCCGAGCTCGGGCTCGACGAACCCGACTTCATCGCGGTCGACCGCGTCCGCCACGTGGTCGGTGGACCGGATGTGTCGCTCGAGCGCAGCCTGGTCCCGCCGTTCGGGAGGCTCGCCAGCGCCGTCGACGACGGTCTCGTCGACGACTCGCTCACCGCCACCATCGCGAGCGCCGGGCTGGTGCCCGCGCTCGCCGAGCAGTGGGTCGACGTGCAGCCGCTCACCGCGGAGGAAGCGGCTTCCCTCCACAGGGCGGTCGGGGAGCCGTTCCTCCACAGCCGACGGGTCTCCCGCACGGCCGACGGCAGGTTCGTGGAGGCTGTCGACAGCCTGCTCGACCCGAGCCGGTTCCGCCTGCACATGAAGTTCGGGAGCGCGTCATGACGACCACCACCACCGCCGAGTACGAGCACGCGCTCGCGGCCTTCCGTGGGCTGGCGATCGGGGACGCCCTCGGCATGCCCACGCAGTCGATGTCCCTCGACCAGATCCGCGCCGACCACGGGGTGATCGACGGGTTCGTCGACGCCGGTCCCCACCAGCGGATCGCACACGGCATGCCCGCGGCGAGCATCACCGACGACACCGAGCAGGCCGTCCTCGTGGCGCAGCTGCTCGTGCAGGGGGGCGGACGACTCGACCCGGTCGACTTCGCCGAGGCCCTCATCGCCTGGGAGCGGACGATGGCGGCGAAGGGCTCGCTCGACCTCCTCGGACCGAGCACCAAGACGGCCGTGCAGCGGATCCTCGACGGGGTCCCCGCTTCCGAAGCCGGCTCGACCGGCACCACGAACGGGGCGGCCATGCGGATCACCCCGGTCGGCATCGCCACACCGCTCTCCGGCCGTGGGGAAACCGGCACGGACGGTGTCACGGCTCTCGTCGACGCTGTCCAGGACGCCTCGCGGGTCACCCACGACACCGGACTCGGCATCGCCGGTGCCAGCGCGATCGCCGCGGCGGTCTCCGCCGGCATCGACGGTGCCACTCGGTCCGAGGCACTCGACGTGGCGATCGCCGCGGCCCGGATCGGTGCGATGCGGGGACACTGGGTCGCCGGAGCATCGATCGCCGAGCGCACCGAGTGGGCCCGCGGGCACCTCGCCACCGTGCCGGCAGACCAGCGGATCGACGTCGTCTCCGGGCTCATCGGCACGAGTGTGGCGTCGCAGGAGTCCGTCGTCGCAGCGCTCGCCCTCGTCGCCCTCAACCTCGACCCCTGGCAGACCGTCTGCACGGCGGCGAGCATCGGCGGCGACACGGACACCATCGCCGCCATGGCCGGAGCCGTCCTCGGCGCCGTGCACGGAGCAGCGTCGTGGTCCGACGACGCCGTGCACCGTGTCGAGACCGTCAACGACCTGCACCTCGACGAGCTCACCGAGCAGCTCCTCGCCCTCCGCGCCGCCGCCCCCCGGTAGCGCCCTCCAGACCGCCGGGCGGTGGTGTTCCCCCCCTTCACCGCCGCCCGGCCCCACCCCTCGCACCCTTCCGACGACGTAAGAGGACCTGATGACCACGACCCCCACGGACTCCGGCACCAAGTCCGGCACGCTGACCACGATCGAGCAGCGCGGCATCGAGCCCGTCCCGGTCGCCGAACGCACCGGCACACCCGGTGCGCTGTTCTGGGTCTGGTTCGCCGCGAACATCTCGATCCTCGGGCTGCCCCTCGGCGCCACCCTCGTCGCGTTCCAGGGCCTGACCGTCTGGCAGGCGCTGCTCGTCGCCGTCATCGGAGCCGCCGGGTCGTTCGCGGTCGTCGGGGTCATCTCGATCGCCGGCCGTCGGGGCGGGGCACCCGGCCTGACCCTGAGCCGCGCCGTCTTCGGCGTCCGCGGCAACGTCGGACCGACCGCGGTCTCGCTCCTCAGTCGCCTGGGATGGGAGACCGTGAACACCACCACGGCTGCGTTCGTCCTGCTCTCGTTGTTCACGATCCTGTTCGGGACCGACGGCGGCTCGAAGGCCCACCCGGTCGTCACCGTCGTCGCGATCCTGCTGTTCGTCGCCGCGACGGTGCTCATCTCCGGCCTCGGCCACGCGTTCATCGTCGCCGTGCAGAAGTGGGCGACGTGGGTCTTCGGCGCCCTCAACGTCTTCGTCGCGGTGTTCCTGGTCGCGCGCATCGACTGGGACGTCGTCGGTGCGCAGCCCGCCGGACCCATCGCCGCCATGGTGATCGGCGTCGGCACCATCGCCGCCGGGACGGGCATCGGCTGGGCCACCGCCGGCGCCGACATCGCCCGCTACACGCGTACCAGCGTCCGCGCCGGCAAGCTCGTCGCCGCCAGCGCCGCGGGTGCCGGCATCCCCCTCGTCGTCCTGGTCGGGCTCGGCTCCCTGGTGTCCGCCGGCGACCCGACGCTCGCCCAGGCCGGTGACCCGGTCGCCGCGATCCGCGACATGCTGCCCAGCTGGATGGCCGTGCCCTACCTGATCGCCGCGTTCGGTGGGCTGCTGCTGTCGAACCACCTGTCGGTGTACTCGGCGAGCCTCACCACGCTGACCCTCGGCGTCAAGGTCCCGCGGGTGTGGGCCGTCGCGGTCGACGTCGTCATCACCACGCTCGGTGCCATGTACTTCATGCTGGTCGCTGACGGCTTCTACGCCCCCTTCATCACGTTCATCTCGGTGCTCGCCGTCCCGATCACCGCCTGGCTCGGTGTCTTCATCGCCGACATGGTCCGCCGCACCTGGTACGACCCGGCGGCGCTGCTCGACCTGCGCCGCGGTGGCCGCTACTGGTACGCGGGCGGCATCGCCTGGCGCGCCGTGACCGCCTGGGGCGTCGCGATCGTCGTCGGCTTCCTGTTCACCAGCGTCCAGGTGGGCGACGCCGACCCGGTCTTCGTCGGCGCGTTCTCGGACACGTGGATCGGTGCGAACGGTCTCGGCTGGGTCGTCACCTTCATCGTCGCCGCGGCGGTCTACCTGCTCACCGGCGGCCCGCGCGGGACCCTGCACGAGCAGCCCGACCAGTCCGCGCCGCTCCCACGCACCGAGCACACCGTCCGATGAGCCGCCTCGTCTCGGTCGGCAACGTCATCGTCGACATCGTGATGCGCATCGGCGAACTGCCCGAGCCCGGTGGTGACGTGATCGCCGACGGCTCCGAGATCACGGCCGGCGGTGGCCTCAACACGATGGTCGCCGCCCGCCGCGACGGCATGGACGTCGTCTTCGCCGGGCAGTACGGCACCGGGCCCTTCGGTGACGTCGTCCGCCGTGCCCTGACCGACTCCGGTGTCACCGTCGTGCAGCCCGGGCTCCTCGACGTCGACAGCGGCTACTGCGTGGCCCTCGTCGACGCCACCACCGAGCGCACCTTCGTCACGAGCGTCGGCGCGGAAGGGCAGCTCACGCGCGACGACCTCGACCGCGTCGCACTCCGCGCTGACGACGTCGTCTTCGTCTCCGGCTACGGCCTGGCGCACGCGGTCAACGGCGCGGCCATCGCCGGCTGGCTCGGTACGGTGCCCTCGTCCGTCCGCGTCCTGTTCGACCCGTCACCCCTCGTCGACACCCTGCCGGCAGCCGTCCTGGCCGCCGTGTCCGCACGCTCCGACGTGGTCAGCGCCAACAGCCGGGAGGCACGCCTGCTGTCCCCGACGTCGGCCACCCTCGCCGAGGCGACCGCGGCCATCGCCGCGGCAGCGCGGGGCACCGCCCTCGTCCGGGACGGCGCCGACGGTTGCTGGGTCGTCGAGTCCGGCGGCGAACCGGTCCTGGTCCCCGGGTTCCCCGTCGTCGCGGTCGACACCAACGGGGCGGGAGACGCACACGACGGCGTGCTGGCGGCGGCGCTGGGACGTGGGGCGGGCCTCCAGGACGCCGTCCGACGGGCCAACGCGGCGGCGGCACTCGCGGTGACCCGCACCGGACCGGCGACCGCGCCGACGGCGGAGGAGACGGACGCGCTGCTCGCTGCGGGGTGAACGGTGCGCGGTGGTGCGAGCCACTGGTTGCACTTCCGGACTCCCGGCGGGCGGCATGTTGTGCACGCAGGGAGGGCACCATGGACGAGCGGACCGAGCGCAGCCGGTACACCCAGCTGCCCCCGACCGTGGACCCGGCCGCCTTCGTGGTCGAGGTCCCGGCGTTCGAGGACGACCGACCCGCTCCTCCGCCGATCCTGCCCGCTGCGGCGCCGGAACTCGTCGCGGCCACGGAGTTCGCCCGCGGCGCCGGCGGACCCCGGACGATCCGACGCACGCGGATCCCGGCCGCATTGCTGATCGCCGGCGTGCCGATCGGGATCGTCGTCGTCATCGCGACCGTCCAGGTGCTGTTCGCGCGCTGATCGCGGACCACCCGTCCGGACCGCTCGCTGCGCTCTGCGGACCAGGCATGCCGCGGGTGTTTCCTGCCCGTCAAGTGTTGGTTACGACCCCGTTTCCGATGCTCGGCAGACGCTGAGTCCCCTCGAAGCTTCCTCATGAGAAACCCTTCACACGAGGAGCCCCTTGCCCAGAACCCGTTCCCGGAGTCGGCTCGCTGCACTGGCGATCACCGCCACGCTGACTCCCGCCCTCGCCCTGACCGCAGTCCCTGCGTTCGCGGCACCGACCCCTGATCCCGTCGTCGCATCCGGCAGCGACTGGGACGTCACCACCACCCCCGGCGGGTACCTGGTGTCCCTCGACCTCGACGAGCCCCTGCCGATGGTCGACGACGCCCCGACGCTCGTCGTCGACGGTGAGCCGGTGGGTCTCGCGACCGAGTCCGCCGACGGCCGCACCCTCCAGGTCCTCACGGCCGACCGGTCCGTCGCCGACGCGACCGACGTCAGCAAGGCCTGGTCGAGCGGTGACGAGGACAAGGCTGCGGAGACGACGACGGCCCCGGTCACGCCGCCCGTCCCCGAGAACCGGACACTCAAGCGGCAGATGAAGTCGCTCGCGACGGCCGCTGCCGTCGAGGACCCGTCGACCGCGGGCGCCTACTCCGTGACGGAGGCGGAGTACGACTTCGGCGACCAGGCGATCCCGCTCGCGGCGATCGGCGGCATCCGGGGTGAGCTCACCGGGAAGATGTACCTGTCGAGCGCCGCCGGTGCGCGCCCGACCGTCGTGCTGCTGCACGGCCGCCACACCTCGTGCGCCGGCACCGGTGCGAACCCGCTGCGCTGGCCCTGTGGCCCGACGCAGTCGAACGTCCGCTCGTACCTCGGGTACGAGGGCACGGCCCGGGCGCTCGCGACCCGCGGCTACAACGTCGTCTCCATCGCGGCGAACGCCGTGAACTCGAACGACAACCAGCTCGCGCTCGACTACGGTGCCGAGGCCCGCGGCCAGCTCATCCTCGACACGCTGGGGATGCTCGGCAAGGCCGATGCCGGAACGGCTGTCTCCTACGACGACGTCACGACGGCGACCGACGCCACCCAGAGCACCACGACCACCCGCACCCTCGACGACGCCCTCGTCCGCGCGACCACCCGCGCCGACCAGCCGGCCGCCGCTTCCGGTCTCACCGCAGCGTCCCTGAAGGGCCGGTTCGACCTGAGCCACGTCGGCATCATGGGCCACTCCCGCGGCGGTGAGGGCGTGGTCTCGGCCGCCACCCTCAACCAGGCGCTCCCGAAGCCGTACGGGATCGAGGCGGTCCTGCCGCTCGCGCCCGTCGACTTCGGCCGCATGACGCTGCCCGACGTCCCGACCGCCGTCTTCCTGCCCTACTGCGACGGCGACGTGTCGAACCAGCAGGGGCAGCACTTCATCGACGACTCCCGCCACGCCTTCGGCGACCAGGTCCTCCGGTCCGCCGTGTGGGTGATGGGCGCGAACCACAACTTCTTCAACACCGTGTGGACCCCGGGCCTCTACCCGGCGGCCACGGGCGACGACTGGCGGACGACCGACACCACGTCCACCTGCTCGACGACCAACCCGACCCGCCTCACCGCCGCGCAGCAGTACCAGGTGGGCGTCAGCTACATGACCGGCTTCTTCCGCCTGACCATGGGCGGCGAGACGCAGTTCCAGTCGATGTTCGACGGATCGGTCAAGCCCGCCACCACCGGGACGCCGTTCGCGGACGTCCGGACCATGGCGACGCAGCCCACCGGGAAGACCCAGCTCGTCACCGACTTCACGACGTCCAGCTCGCTCGTCCGCACGGTCGGCGGCGCCACGGCCGCGGTCTGCACCAACCTGACCGGTCGCACGCTGCCGCAGTCGAACCCGTTCTGCGCCACGACGAAGGCCTCCGCACAGGTCCCGCACTGGACGCCGGGCTCGTTCGCGCCGAACGTCCCGACGTTCCCCACCACCCGCTTCCTCTGGACGGGTGCCTCGACGACGGACCCCGCGGTGCCGAGCACCGGTGAACTCCGTGTGTCCGTCCCCGCCTCCGCGCGCAACGTCACCGGCAGCACACAGATGACGCTGAAGACCGCACCCGACGAGGCCGTGCCCACCGGCACCGACTTCCGGATCACGGTCCTGGACGGCTCCGGAGGCAGCTGGTCGACCGCCGCATCGGCGATCAACCCGCTCGCCGTCAACCGGATGCCGGGCGGCACGAACACCACGCTCAACAAGATCGTGCTGCAGCAGCTCACGATCCCCACGGCTTCGATGACGGGCGTCGACCTGACGGACGTCCGCGAGGTCCGCTTCACCGCGGGCGTCGGCGCGGACGGCACCGGGACCGGTGGCGTGTACCTGTCCGACCTCGCCTTCGACACCCCGAGCATCGGCACCGCCGTCGCGGCGACCCGCACCACCGTGAACGTCGCCCCGACCACGGTCGAGGAGGGTGACGGCCCGGGCACCGCCGACGTCGCCGTCTACCTGTCCCGCGCCTCCGACCGGCCGGTCACCGGCTACGTCAGCGTGCTCGGCTCCGCCACCGGGTCGGTCGGTGTCGGCATGGAGCGCGTGACCTTCGCGCCCGGCGAGACCTGCCAGGCCGTCACCGTCCCGACCGCGGGCAACACCGCGGTCTCCGCGACGCCGAGCTCGGCGTTCAAGGTGAGCGTCACGAACACCCGGAACGCGGTCATGGGCGCCACGGCGTTCACGAACCTGACGGTCCGCGAGGACGACGGTGTCACGGCACCGGCGACCGAGCTGCCGCCCGTCGGCGCGCAGGGTGACGTCTGCGCCGAACGCGCCGCCGCGGTCACCCCGGTGACCCTCGGTACGTCCGCCGACACCGTCGCACCCGGCGGATCGGTCGAGCTCACCGGTACCGGCTTCCGCGGCGGTGAGACCGTGACCTTCCGCTCCGGCACGACGGTCACCGACACGGTGGTCGCCGACAGCGCCGGCACGGCCAGCTCGACCCTGCGGATCGCGGAGGACGCCGACCTCGGTGCACTCGCCGTGTCCGCCGAGGGCGCCGGTTCCGGCCGGGAGGCCCAGGCCACCCTCGCGGTCCTCGCACCCACCGAGACGGTCCTGTCCGTCACCCCGGCCGAGCCGGTCGCAGGCGACGAGGTCGTCCTGACCGCCACGGTCACCGGCCGCGACACCGACGGCACCGTCACGTTCCGCGACGGCGAGCCCTCCGCTCGTGCCCGTGCCGCCGCGGCGACACTCGGAACGGCGGAGGTGACGGACGGGGTCGCGACGCTGACCCTGACCGACGGGTTGAGCGCCGGTGACCACACGCTGGTGGCGGCGTTCGGCGCGACCGCCACGGCGGACGCGTCCGCGTCCGACCCGGTGGTCGTCACCGTGGCGGCAGCACCGGTGGTGCCGACCCCGACGCCGACACCGACCCCGACGCCGACCCCGGCTCCCTCGCCGGGAGCCGGAACGCCGGGAGCGGGAACACCAGGTGGTGGGACGCCGAGCACGCCTGCACCGGGCGGCACCGCAGGGACGCCGACCGGCACCGTCGGCGACCCGGGCTCCGGCTCCGGGCCCGCGGGCGGTGCGGTCACCGAGCGGCCGGGCTCCCTCGCCTGGACCGGGGCCGAGATCGGGTCGGCGGCCCTCGCGGCGTTCCTGCTGCTGACGGCCGGAGTCGGGATCACCGTGGCACGTCGTCGACGGACCGAATGAGGTCGGTGAGCTGATCCGGAGCAGGGCCGTACCCGGGGGGGTGCGGCCCTGCTCGCTGCGGTCAGCGTGGAGTGCCGTGCGGCGTGCCGGACCGGGGCGTCACTCCGTCTGTCGCAGTTCGGCCACGTCGCCGTCGGAGCACGTCGAGACGCCGGTGACGCTGTAGCGCTGCGGGTAGGCGTTGAAGCCCACCGAGGTCACGGGGCCGTCGGCGCCTCGGACACCCGTGAGTGGGTCGGCACCGCCGCTGGCGAAGCGCTCCGTCGTGATCCCCTTGCCCTCCCAAAGCTCCTCGACCATGCGGATGTCCGTTGCCGGCGTGGAGCCGTCGGCGCCCTTCCGCTCGAGTATGTAGACGAAGCGAGCGCCGTCCCTCCCGTCCGGCTGCTCGCACACCTCGGCATCAGGGCCGCGGTAGAGCGCCCAGTCGCCACCGACTGCCTCGGTCGTCTCCTCGACGACGTCGACGACGGTGCTCCTCGCTTGATCGGGAGGCACGACGCGTCCGGGCGGGTCGTTCCCACAAGCGGTGAGTGCGAGTGACGCACCCACGAGGACCAGAGCGACGGTGGTGGTCCTCCTGCTCTGCGATCGAGGCCGGGTCACTCTTCGCGACGCAGTTCCTTGACGTCGCCGTCCGAGCACTTCGAAATGCCGGTCATGGTGTAGCCCTGTGGGTACGCGTCGAAGCCCACCGTGGTGACGGGACCGCCCCTTCCGTTCACGCCGGTCAAGGGGTCCGCGCTCCCGCTCTGGAAGCGCTCGGTCGTGATCCCCTTGCTCCTCCAGAGCCTCTCCACGGTGCGGATGTCCGCAGCCGGCGCAGGACCATCGGCGCCTTCCCGCTCGAGGATGTACACGAAGTGTGCGCCCTCTCCGCCGCCGGGCTGCTCGCAGACCTCAGCAGCGGGACCTCGGTACAGCGTCCACGCACCGCCCACCGCACGGGTCGACTCCTCCACGAGGTCGACGATCGTCTCCTTCGCATCCGACGGATCGGTGGTGTTGCCGCTGCAGCCGCTCACGGTCAGTGCCGTCGTCACGAGGAGCGCAAGGCCGGCACACGTTCGTGTGTGCATCACTCTGGCTGCCGGAGGTCCTTCACGTTCCCGGAGGCTCCGCCGCTGACGAAACGCTCGGTCGTGATCCCCTTGCTCTTCCAGAGCTCTTCGACGGTGGCGATGTCGGTCTCAGGAGCCGAACCGTCCGCCCCGGCCCGCTCGAGGATGTAGACGAAGCGAGCGGGCGCAGGAAGTGCACCGGCTGCTGTGACGGTCACTCCGACTTGCGCAGTTCGCTCACGTTCCCGTCGGCGCACTGGGACACCCCGGTGACGCTGTAGCCCTTCGGGAAGGCGTCGAAGCCGATGGACGTCGTCGGGCCGCCGGAACCGCGGACTCCGAGCAGTGGGTCCGCGCCGCCGCTCTTGTAGTCGGTGACCTCGATCCCATCGCTCTTCCAGAGTGCCTTGATCTTGCCGAGGTCCGCGGTCGGGTCACCGGTCGGTTGGTCGACCCTGTCCATGATGTAGACGTAGCGAGCCTTGTCCTCAGCGCCCTCCCCGCAGGCTTCCACCGACGGACCGCTGTACACCTCCCACTTGCCGCCGATCGCAGCGGTGGAGCGTTCGACGAGGTCGACGATCGACTTCTTGACGGTTGACGGCTTCACGGTGATGCCTCCGGGCGTGCTGCTTCCGCAGCTGGTCAGGGTGAGTGCGGCGGTCACGGCGACGACGGCGATGAAGCCCAGTCGCCCCGCCCGGTGGGTGCTTCGGTTCATCGTCAGGGCGCTCTCATCATCTCTTCGAGGAGTGACTTCTCGAAGTCGGTCAACCCCTTCGGCTCGTACGCGGTCATGCGTTCAGGCTGTCCGGTGGTGGCGTACCCGACGTTCGCGAGCGACTCGGTGTTGAGGTCGAGGTAGCCTTCGCCGTCGGGTGTGCTGACACCGTGGTCCTTCACCCCGCGCATCGTGTCATCGCCCTCGATCCCGTCCGCGCCGAACGCCGTCGCACCGAAGTCGCTCGAGGTGGGGTCGATGTTGTGCACCGGGCTCAGCCGACCCGACGCGGCCCACTGGTCGCCCTTCTCGTCCCCGGGGATCGCCCAGACGTTGCGCGCCTGGCCCGCGTACACGTGGTCGGCGTGGATGTCGTCCGCCGTCGGGATCGAGTTCGGGATCCCAGCGGATCCGATCGTGGTGAACGTGTCGACCTGGACGCCGGGTTGCGTGAGACCGAACGCAGACGTGGTTGACCCGTAGGAGTGCGCAACGACGTTGGTGACGGGCATGTCTCCGGACCGGACCGCATCGAGGCCGCGCACCGACGCAGCGAGGTTGTCGCCGCCCGGCTTCGCGTAGCCGTTGAAGAGCACGCCTGGGTCTGCGCTGCCCGACATCACTGGAACGGGAGGAGCCTCGTACCCCATCCAGGCGATCACCGCTCGGTCGGCCGGGCCCCCCTTGCGTTGCTGGTCGTAGATGTTCTGCGCGGAGTTCGTCCACGAATCCATGCCCGTCGTCGAGGAGCCCATGCCGGGAACCGCCCAGGTGACGTCCTTCGCCGTGTCGAGGTTGCCGATGGACACCGCAGCGAGTGGTGGGACGTCCTCGGTCAGGGTGATCAGGTACCGGTCGCCGTTGTGCTTGTGCTTGTCCAGGGAGTCGTCGATGTTGCGCAGCGCGTCGAGGTTCGTCGACGCCCGACTCCACGCAGCGCCGTTGTCGTAGGCGATCGTCGACTTCAGCGCTTCGACCTCGTCCGCTGCCTCGGTGATCCGAGCCTTCAGCACGACCCGGTTCGCCGTCGAGCGGGCCCAGTAGTCGACACCCTCCAGGTTGCCGAGCTTGCCCAGTACCGGGAGCGGGAGGGACTTCAGGTCCGCTGCGTCCGCCGACGTGTAGCCGAGCTTCGCCCAGAGTGCGGCGACCTCGGCCGGAGTCAGGCCGGGGGCGAACATCTGCTGCATCGCGGGGGGCAGGTCGGCAGCGGCGGACACGTCGAGCGTCGCGTTCGAGAGCGACCCGTGGCCTCCCGCCCGTTCGAACGCGTCGGCGATCCGGTCGGCCCACGCGGAGTCCTCACCGTTCTCCTCGAGCAACCGGTTGAACCCGATGAAGAAGGTCGCGGACGAGATGCGGACCCATCCACAGGAGCCGGTGAAGCCGTGCCAAGCGTTGAGCAAGGTCGTCTGCTTCTCCGCGGTGCTCCGGTCGAGAGCGCGGTAGTCCCTGGCGAAGGACCGCAGGTTGTCGGGATCGGCGGAGCTCTTCCCGCTGGGCGTGCCACCTCCGGTCCGCGTCCGAGCCCGTGCCGAGAACGCGGCCGAGATGCTCGGCGGCGCGATCGGCGTCTCAGACGGCTTGAAGTCGAAGCTCGGCGGCTGTGGCGTCGGGAAGAGGCTCACCGGTGCTTCGGCAGCCTTCCGGTCGCGTTCGTCCTGCCGTACCTGCCAGGCCGCGAGGTCCTCTCGCCGCTCTCGTTCGCGTTTCGCTGCCGCCGTCGCGTCGTTCACCTGGTCGCCCAGGTCGTCGAGTACCGATGCCAACTTCGGGCGGTCGGCTGCCTCGATCCGCGCGGATTCCTCGAAGCGCTTGGCGTACGCGCCGTCGAAGTCGTCGGTGCCGAGCTCGACGGCTGCCCGTCGACCCGCCCCCTGACCGCGGAGCTGCTCAGCGGCAGCGCTCGCCGCACGCACGAGCGCATCGGCTGACGCTTCGTCGTACTGGATGTCCCCCACGAAGTCTTCCCCCTCTGCGCGCCCGCCCCGGGCTCGTTCTTCCGACTGTACCCATCGTTCCGGACGGGAGGCGCGGACCGGCGCCGGCCCGCGCCTCCCGTCCGGCGGTCCCGCCGCCACCGCGCCCACGCGACCCGAACACGGGACTGGTGCCGCCACTGGTCGCGCACTTGACTCGTTCCAGGGCACCCCGCCCTGCCACGACCAGGGAGGCCGACCGTGCGCACACTCGTCTACACCAGCACGCAGACCCGACCGATCTCGGACTCCGAACTCGCGCAGATCCTGGCAGTGGGACGCGAGAAGAACACCCGGCTCGGCATCACCGGCATGCTCGCGCACCGCGACGCCAACTGCATCGGCATCATCGAGGGCGAGGACGACGTCGTCCACGAGCGCCTCGAGCAGATCCGCCTCGACCCGCGCCACACCAACGTCCGGGTGCTCTGCGACGACCCGGTGCAGCAGCGCTCGTTCCCGGACTGGTCGATGGCGTTCCAGCCCCTCGACCCGCTGATGCGCGAGGTCCCGGGCTTCAGCGACCTGTTCGACACGCAGCGGCCGACGGACGCGGAGTTCGGCGCGTCCCGAGCCCGCGCGCTGCTGGAGTGGTTCCGCAAGCACCCCCTCGCTCCGCTGACGAGCCAGGACCCGGCGGACGCCGAAGCCCCGCGCACGCGGGTCCTGAACGGCGCGATCGCGGTGCTGCACGACGCCGGCACGGTCGCCTTCTCCACCGAGGCGGTCGCCGAGCGGTGCGGCATGCGCGTCGCCGAGGTCGGAGGGCTCTTCCCGAACCGGCACGCCCTGCTCGCCGCGACCGTCGAGCGCTGGAGCCTGGCGGTCTCGGCGCCGCTCCTGCCGATGATCACCGAGCGCGGCACGGTCGCGTACATGCACGCGCTGCTCGCCGCGCACGTCGAAGAGCCGGGCCTGATGCGTCTGCTCGCCTCGATCCTCGGCGCTGCCACGGACCCGACCGTCGACGGTGCCGACTACTACCGGTCGGCGTACCTGCAGTTCCGGCACACGATCCGGACGGCGCTCGCCGCGGACGTCCGCGACGGCCGCGAGCCCGCCACGATGGACCCGGAGCGGGGTGCGCAGCAGCTCCTGGCGCTCTACGACGGGCTCCGGCTGCAGGCACTGCTGACGCCGGACACGGACCCGGTCGACGCGTTCGACCGTGCGGCCGCCCGGATGCGCCGCGGATGGTCCGAGCAGTACGAGCAGCCGACGTACTGGGACATCCCGGTCGCCCCCACCCGCTGAGCGCCGACCAGCAGGCCGACGGAACGGTCTAGCCGTGGAGTGGGGGCGGTGGAGCGCTCCCGGTTCCGCCATGATGACTCCAGGGCGCGGACCGGGTATCTGCGCTCTGCTCTCTCACCCAGGGTGGTGAGCCGGCCGTCTGGTCGCCTTCGGGTGGTGATCAGGCGGCCGAACGCGTCCGTCCGGGGACCGGCACTTGTCCGCCGTTCGTCCGACTGCGGAGCATGTCGGATCGGGTCTAGCGTCGCGACCGTGCGGCAACGGGGCCGCACCGGTCATGAATCGAGCATCATGCAACGACGGATGAGAAGTCTCGTCGCCCTCGCCGTGAGTGCCGGCGTCGTGGGGGCGCTGGTCCCGGCGATCTCGGCCCAGGCGGTCACGACGAGCGACACCCCGGACTTCGGCAGCAGCGTCAAGGTCTACAGCCCTTCGACGCCGACCTCGACGATCCAGGCGGACGTCGACGCCGCGTTCAACTCGCAGCTGCGCAGCACCACCGCACAGTTCGGATCGCAGCGGTACGCCTTCATGTTCAAGCCCGGCAACTACGGCCGGGTGTGGGCGAACCTGGGGTTCTACACCTCGGTCGCGGGCCTCGGGAAGAACCCCGACGACGTCACGATCAACGGCGCGGTCAACGTGGACTCGGGGTGGAACGCCGGCGACGAGTCGAACGCCACGCAGAACTTCTGGCGTTCGGTCGAGAACCTGGCGATCGTGCCCGAGGGCGGCACCGACCGCTGGGCGGTGTCGCAGGCGGCCCCGATGCGCCGGGTGCACATCAAGGGCAACCTCACGATGGGCCCCTCGAACCAGGACGGCGGCCAGGGCTACTCGTCCGGCGGCTACATGGCGGACAGCAAGGTCGACGGCACCGTCACCTCGGGGTCGCAGCAGCAGTGGTACACCCGCAACTCCACGCTCGGCTCGTGGCAGGGCGGCAACTGGAACATGACGTTCTCGGGTGTGCAGGGTGCGCCGGCGAACGACTTCTCGAAGAGCTACACCACGCTCGCCACCACGCCGACGACCCGCGAGAAGCCGTACCTGTACATCGACTCGTCGAACAAGTACCACGTCTTCGTGCCGTCGCTCAAGCAGAACTCGAGCGGTGTCACCTGGCCGAACACCGGCGGCACCGACATCCCGATGCGGAACTTCTACGTCGCGCACCCGGGCGACTCGGCGGCGACCATCAACAGTGCGCTGGCGCAGGGGCTCAACCTGTTCTTCACGCCCGGCACCTACCAGCTCGACTCCGCGCTGAACGTCACGCGGGCCGACACGGTCGTCACCGGCATCGGCTTCCCGACGCTCGTCCCGACGCGGGGCAACGCCGTGCTGACCTCGTCCGACGTCGCCGGCGTGAACGTCTCGAACCTCGTCGTCGACGCCGGATCGCAGAACAGCGCGCAGCTGCTCCGTCTCGGCACCAGCGGGTCGCACGTCGACCACGCGGCCGACCCGCAGAGCATCCAGGACGTGTTCTTCCGCGTCGGCTCGAGCATCCAGGGCCGGGCGACGACAACGCTGCAGGTGAACGCCGACGACACCCTCGTCGACCACATCTGGGCCTGGCGCGCCGACCACGGCGGAGCCGCCACGGGCTGGACGGTCAACACCGGCGCGACCGGTGTCGAGGTGAACGGCAACGACGTCCTGGCCACCGGCCTCTTCGTCGAGCACTACCAGAAGTACGAAGTGCAGTGGAACGGCAACAACGGCCGGACGATCTTCTTCCAGAACGAGATGCCGTACGACGTGCCGGACAACGCCTCGTGGCAGAGCCCGACCGGAGCCGGGTACGCGGCCTACAAGGTGGCGTCGACCGTCACCAACCACGAGATCTGGGGCGGTGGCGTGTACTGCTTCTTCAACACCAACAAGTCGGTGCACGCCGACCGCGCCTTCGAGGTCCCGCAGACGGCCGGCGTGAAGGCGCACGGCCTGGTCACGGTGTCCCTCGGTGACGTCGGCACCATCTCGAGCGTCATCAACGGCGTCGGCGGTGCCGTCCCGACCCCGGCGGGCAACACCGCGCCGAACCGGGTGGCCAGCTACAACTGACCCGCGGTCGCGACGCGACCACCTGACGGACGGGAGGCCCGGTGCAGCTGACACCGGGCCTCCCGTCCGTCTCGTGGTGCGTCGGTCAGGACCGCTTCGACGACCGCGGCAGGAACGTCCCGTCACGCAGCGACTGTTCGATCTGCTCGAGCGAGCGCCCCTTCGTCTCCGGCACCCGCAGGAACACGAGTACCCACCCGAGCACGTTGAGGGCTGCGTAGACGAGCATCGTGCCGCCGAGCCCGATCCACCCGGTCAGCGTCAGTGCCGTCGAGGTCACGAGCAGGTCGGCACCCCACAGCACCATCGCGTGCAGGCTCGTCGCCGCGGCACGCACCCGCAGCGGGTACATCTCGGAGCCGATCAGCCATCCGACGACCTGGATGCCGCCGGCTTGGAAGAACATGAACAGCAGGATCAGCACGATCGTCAGCACGGGGGAGGGCTTGCCGCCCTGCACGAAGAACAGCACGCCGAAGGCACCGATGCTCAGTGCGGCTCCCGGCAGCATGACGAGCGTCAGCCGTCGGCGGCCGACCCGGTCGACGATCCGCGACCCGACGAAGGTCATCAGCAGGTAGACGACCCCGACGCCGACGTTGGCCCAGAGCGAGTAGACGTGCGGGAAGCCCGCGTCCGTCAGGATCGTCGGCGTGTAGTAGATCATCATCTCGAGGCCGGTCAGCTGTGTGAACGCGGCCACGATCAGGCCCGCCACGAGCGCGGGACGGACCCAGGGCTTCCGGAGCTGCGCCCACTGCCCCGAGCGCGAGTCCGGTTCGGCGTCGTCGAGTCGCCGGATCTCGTCGAGTTCGTCCTCGGCTGCGCGGTGGGTCGGCCGCAGCCATCGCAGCACCTGGCGTGCCGGCCCGACGCGGTCCTGGGAGACGAACCACCGCGGGCTCTCCGGCAACCGCAGCATCCCGAGCAGCAGCACGATCGCGGGGGCCGCGGCGACGCCGATCATGAACCGCCATGACACGACACCGTTGAGCGTCACCCCGACGAGCGCCGCGGCCAGGATCCCGACGCCGATCGCGCAGTTGAACACCGTCACCAGGCTCCCGCGCCGCGACCCCGGCGCGATCTCGGCGATGTACGTCGGGATCGTCTGCGTCGACCCGCCCACCGCCAGGCCGAGGAAGAGCCGGCTGAGCACGAGGAACACCGGGCTGGGCGACACCGCGGCGAACAGGACGCCGAGGATGAAGACCGCGGCGATGAGCAGGATCGTGCGGCGTCGGCCGATCCGCGCTGAGACCGGACCGGTCAGGAAGGCGCCCAGGATCGCGCCGACGAGGATGGACGCGGTGATGAACTCCTTGACGGCCGAGCCGATCGAGAACTCCTTGCCGATCTCGATGAGGGTGCCCGAGATCACGCCGGTGTCGTACCCGTAGAGCAACCCGCCGAGTGCGGCGATGAACGCGACGCGCGTGACGTGGTGCCGCGTGGTGCGGGCCTGCTCCGCACCGCCGTCGTCGTCCGGGACCGTCGGAGGGACACCGGCGACCTGGTCCTCGGTGCTCGTCGTGTTCGTCATCTGCGCCCTCCACCTCGCCGCGTCCGGCACGCGCCGGACCGGCGGTCACGGTAGACGGGGTGGGGCGAGTGGACGAGGAGCTTGTACGGATCGCGCCGTGCCGTGCACGTCCGGGCAGCGCAGTGGCGGGTGGACGGACGGGAGGCTCCCCACCAGCTGATGGAGCGCCTCCCGTCCGTCGTCGTGCGCGGTCCGTCAGGGCTGCAGCGCCTCGAGGTCCTCGAGTAGGGACGGGTGCGTCGGCTCCCACCCGAGCGCCTGCCGGGTGTGCACGCTGGACGACGGCTGGTCCATGGCGAAGATCGGCCCGAACGGCCCGAACGTGTCGTCCGGCACGGACTCGACCGGCAGACCGAGGCGACGACCGACCACGGTCGCGATGTCGACGACCCGGTCACCCTCGTCGGCGACGGCGTGCCATGCGGTGCCGCCGGGTGCGGACTCGAGCGCGAGCCGGAAGAGCGCAGCGGCGTCGCGGGCGTGCACGGCGGGCCAGCGCTGCTGGCCGTCACCCGGGTACCCGGCGACCCCGGTCTTCCGCGCGGCCTGGGTGAGCAGCCCGGCGAACCCGCCCTGCCCGTCCTCGTGGACCGTGCGGGGCATCCGGACGGCGGAGGTGCGGACGCCCTGCGACGACAGTGCGAGCAGGTCGTTGACGGCGACCGCGCGGCTCGCGACCGGCCCCTCGATCGGCAGCGGGTCGGCCTCGGTCGAGGCACGCCCGTTCACCTGCGGGGTGCCCGAGACGGTGACGAGCGGCTTGTCCGTCCCGATCAGTGCGGCACCGAGGGTCGCCATCGCCTCACGTTCCTCGGTCAGTCCCTGCTCGAGTGCGTCGGCGCTGCCGTAGTCGCGGCTGAACGCGAGGCTGATGACCCCGTCGGTGCGGGTGGCGCCGTCACGCAAGACGTCGAGATCGGTGAGGGAGCCGCGCAGGGCCTCGGCACCGGCGGTCTCGAGGGCGGTGGCGGAGGCATCCGAGCGGGCGAGCCCGAGGACGGTGTGGCCGTGGGCGAGCAGCTCGGCGACGACGGCGGTGCCGATCGTGCCGGTGCCACCGGTGACGAAGACGTGCATGGGGACTCCTCGAGTCGAGTGATGGGACATGTGTACCGTCACTGTAGACCCGCGATGGGACAATTGTCTCATCGGCTAGGATCGGACCATGGCGCGATGGGAACCAGGGGCACGGGATCGACTCGTCATCGCCGCCGTCGACCTGTTCACTGAGCAGGGCTACGACGCGACGACCGTGACGGAGATCGCCGAGCGTGCCGGTGTCACGAAGAGCACCTTCTTCCGGCACTTCCCCGACAAGCGCGAGCTGCTCGTCGCCGGGCAGGAGACCCTGAGCCGCCTGCTCGCCGAAGGGATCACCGGGGCCCCGGCCGACGCGAGCCCCCTGGAGGCCGTCGCCGCCGGACTCGAGCGGGCCTCCGGCGAGATGGGTCCCCGGAACCGCGAACTCGGGCCACGACTGAAGGCCGCCGTCGCGGCGAGCACCGAACTGCAGGAGCGCGACGCGTTGAAGAGCGTCGGCATGGCGGCCGCGATGACCACGGCGCTGCTCGAACGCGGGGTGCCCGAGACGACGGCCCACCTGGCCAGTGAGATGGGGGTACTGGCGTTCAAGCAGGGCTACGCCCGCTGGTCAGAGGGCGAGCGGAGCGACGACGACGGGCTGGCACGCCACGCGCTCGAGGTCCTGCAGGAGCTCCGGGCCGCGACGGCGGCCCTCGGCTGATCGCAGCCACGACTCAGTCGCGGGCGACGACGCCCTGCCGCAGCATGTCGCGTGCCACCCGAGAGCGCGGGATCACCCACAGCGCACTCCACAGCGCGAGGCCGGCCCACAGCCCGAGCAGCAGCAGTGTGATCACGGTGCCGTGCTGGTCGCGCATCGACCAGGTCATCGCACTCCAGAACACAGCGAGCACGATCTTGCCCCATCCTGCGGTCTGCTGGTCGGCCTGGGCCTGCAGTCGCGGGACCCAGATCTCGGCGGGCACCCCGCTCGGCACGTGCCGTTCGGTCACCCAGCGCTGGACCATCACGACGTTCTCGTAGCCGCCGTCGACCCGCCACGACCGCAGCTGCAACCAGCCGGCGACCGCGGCACCGACCAGGGCTGCGGGCAGTCCGACGGTCACGAGCACCTGCGGGGTCGCGGTCTGGAACGACGACAGGACGAGCATGGTGAACACGAGCGCGAAGCCCGCACCAGCCGCCGCGCTGCCGAGCAGCCGGAGCCGCCCGGCTTCGTCGACCTCACCGATGCCGTGCACGCTCCGACCGTACGCGCGTCAGCGGACGTGCCGCCGGTCGCCGGGACAACACACAGGAGGCCCGTCACCGGTCTCGTGGACCGGTGACGGGCCTCCCGTCTGTGTCGTGGTCGCGCGTCTGTGTCGTGGTCGCGCCCGGAGAGGTCAGTCTCCGGCGTTGATGAGTCCGAGCCAGCGGCCGAAGCCCGTCGGTTCGTCGTCCTGCAGTCGGAACTGCGGGTGCTGGGCCACGTCGGTGCGCTGGCCTGGGGTGCGGTCGTCGTCGATCACGGCGGACTCCTTTCGTCGAGGTGATGATCTGTACACGCGCAGCCCTGCGCGCATTCCCGCTCCGGTGTGGTTCACGGGGTACGTCCAGCGGAGACGCCCGTGTCCCGGCGAGACGCCGCGATCGTGCCGGGACGCCGCCGATCCCTGCGGCGTCTCGGCGGTCCCGGGGCGTTCCGCACAGACGGGGGCGTCTCGCCGTGGCAGGACCGGCCGGGCGACCGGGGGACAAGTCCGCGGAGGCGCTGGACCCGCCAACCCGCCGTGCTGGTAGTCCTGGGGGATCGGCTGCGCCCAGTGGCCGAGGACGAGGTGGGACCCCATGGCCGACGCGAGGACCTACGACGACTCCGGGTACTGGTACCCCGACCGCTCGACGAAGACCGGCGTGGGACTCCTCAACGCGATGCGCCGCTACCGGTCCGCCGAGGTCGCCATGCGGCAGCGCACCCGCGACACCATGCAGCTCGGCCCGACCGACATGGCCGCCGTCCGCCACCTGCTCCAGGCCCGGCAGCGCGGCACCGTGGTGAAGCCGACCGGCCTGGCGGAGCACCTCGGGATCACGACCGCGTCGACCACGGCCCTGGTGAAGCGACTCGTCGCCGCTGGCCACGTCGAACGCCGCGCCGACCCGAGCGACGGTCGCGGGTTCGTGCTCGTCGCCACCGACAGCGGCGACGACATCGTCCGGTCGCACCTGACCGGGGTCCACGCCCGGATGATCGCAGCGGCGGACCGGCTGTCAGCCACGACCCTCACGGAGATGGGCGCGTTCTTCGAGGAGATGACCGCTGCCATGGAGGACGCAGCGACCGGCGACGTCGTGCCCGACGACGCCGGCTGACGCTGCTCGATCCACCCCGCGAAAGCGACAGATGTGCGCGTGCGGTCCGCGCTGATCTGTCGCTTTCGCGGGCAAGTACACGCGCCCCGCCCGCCACTGTCCCCGACTCGACGCGACGGGAGGCCCGGCTCGGCCGGGTCCCGCCCCTCGCGTCAGGCGGCCGTCACGGCTGACTCGGGAGCCAGGAAAGCGGCGCCGAGTGCGGCGAGCGGCTGGTCGAGGGGCGCGAGGAGCACGCGTGACGACAGGCCGAGCGACGCGACGAAGGGGGAGGAGCGTGCGGCCTCGTCGAAGTCCGCACGCAGGGGCAGGAGGAGGCGCTGGCCGAGGGCGGCGAGCCCACCGCCGATGACGACGGACTCGACGTCGGCGGTGACCACGAGGATCCGGACGGCCGAGGCGACGCCGCCGACGAAGCGGTCCCGTACGGCGGTCGCCGCCGGGTCGCCGTCATCCGCACTGTCGAACACGCTCGTGGCGGTGCTGCCCGGGTGCCCGGGCCAGGCGGTGGCGAGTGCCGAGCCGGACGCGACGGTCTCCAGGCAGCCGCGCTGCCCGCACACACACACGGGGCCGTCGGCGAGCACCGGGATGTGGCCGACCTCGCCGGCGTTCCCGCGGGCTCCGCGCCAGAGCCGGCGGTCCACGACGATGCCGGCGGCCAACCCCGTGCCGATGTTGAGGTAGGCGTGGGGGCCGTCGAGGTGCATCGCCTGCGCCGCGCCGAGTGCCGCGACGTTGACGTCGTTCTCCACCTGCACGGGCAGCCCGACGTGCTCGGCGACGCGCGGGCCGAGCGCGACCTCGGACAGCCCGAGGTTCACCGCGTGGCGGACCCAGCCGGTCTCGTGGTCGATGAGCCCGGGGATCCCGATGCCGACCGCGGTCGGTGTCGTGCCGGTCCGTGCCCGCAGCGAGTCGATCACCTGCAGCGTGTTCGCGACCACCGTCTCGGCACCGAAGCCGGTCGGCACGCGCACCCGGTCGACGGTCTCCCCGGTCGGAGCGACCGCGACGGCGTCGATCTTCGTCCCGCCGATGTCCAGGCCGATCCTCATCGGGAACCGGTCGTCGGGGTGTCCGGCCTCGGCGTCGAGGACGCGGCGTCTGGGCTGCGCATGCGGGTTAGTAAACACGCCTTACGCATCCGTGGCAAGCAGCGACTTCCGCCTGTTTCCGCCAGATCACGCGCTTGTTACGGCTGCAGATCGGGTCTTGACAGGCGATTAGGAACGGTCCTTTACTAAGGCAACCGCTCGGAGGGAGGAGATCTGATGCCGAACGAGACGGACGCACAGACCGCCTTCGGCGCGCAGCTCCGCCGCCCGCGCAGCAAGGCGCTCCCCCAGCACAGCCGGGCCCACAACCGCTCGCTGATCCTGCAGACGCTCTTCACCGACGGGGCCATGAGCCGCGCCGACCTGTCCCGGCAGTCGGGCCTCACCCGCCCGACGGTCAGCGGACTCGTGGCGGAGCTCGAGGCCGACGCGCTCGTCACCGAGCTCGGCCCGCGGGAGGACCTGCGGGTCGGCAAACCCGCGACCCTCATCAACCTCAACGTCGACGCCTTCCACATCGTCGTCGTCGACCTGTCGCTCCCCGACCACTTCGTCGGCGCCGTCACGAACCTCCGCGGCGACGTCGTGAACAGCGCGAAGATCGAGGTCGACGGCGCCACCGGGGAACAGGCCGTCGTCCGCATCATCCGGCTGGTGGAACGCCTCACCACGATGACCACCCGCCGGTTGCTCGGCATCGCGGTCGGCTGCCCCGGGGTCATCGACGCCGCGGGCACCGTGCTGCACTCCGTGGCCCTCGGCGCCGGCCTGCCGCTGCAGGAACAGCTCATTGAGCACTTCCGGCTGCCCGTGCACGTGCTCAACGACGCCAACACCGCGGCCCTCGGCGTGCACGCCTTCGAGGTCGAGCCCGGCAACGACCTGCTCGTCGTCGCACTCGAGCACGGTGTCGGCACGGGCATGGTGCTCGGTGGCCGTCTGGTCCTCGGCGAGCGGTTCGCCGCCGGTGAGATCGGACACCTGACGATCGACGAGGACGGCGAACCCTGCCTGTGCGGTCGTCGCGGTTGCCTCGAGGTCCTCATCGGCGCCGAACACCTGACCCGCCGGATCGCTGCGTCGCCCGACGACCGCGACGAGGTCCTGCGCTCCGCCGGCAGCACCCTCGGCGGTGTCCTCGCGCCCATCATCAGCGCGGTGAACATCACCGAGATCGTCGTCACCGGCCCCGCCGACCTCGTCCAGGGCCCCTTCATCCAGGCCGTCCGCGTGACGGCCACGGCACGGACCCTCGCGAGCGTCGGCAACGACCTCTCCGTGACCGCAACCTCCACCAACAGCGACCTGATCCTCCGGGGCGGAGCAGCCTTCCTGCTCGCCGCGGAGCTCGGCGTGAGCTGACCCGACACCGACACAGCAGAACGACCACCAAGGAGAAGCAATGCGTACGAAGAAGTTCGCGGCAGCAACTGCCGTGGCCCTGACCCTCGCCATGGGCCTGACGGCCTGCTCCAGCGCCGGCAACGCCGGCAGCGGGGGCGGCGGCGGGACCAAGGACGTCGCCGACGTCAAGGGCGACGGCAAGACGCTGACCGTGTGGGCCATGACCGGCGACTACTCGGACAAGACGATCGCCGCGATCAACAAGGAGTTCGAGGCGAAGACCGGCGCGAAGGTCAAGGTCCAGATCCAGCAGTGGGACGGCATCACGACGAAGATCTCCACAGCCCTGGCGACGAACACCCCGCCGGACGTCCTGGACCTCGGCAACACCCAGGTCGCGAGCTACGCCGCCAACGGGGCGCTCCTGGACCTGACGCCGTACAAGAAGGACCTCGCTCAGGGGCAGACCTGGCTCGGTGGGCTCTCGGACCCGGCGACCGTCGACGGCTCGCTGTACGGCGTCCCCGGGTTCGCCGGTGCCCGATCGGTCATCTACAACAAGCAGATGTGGGCCGACGCAGGCATCACCACGGCCCCGACCACGTACGAGGAGCTCACCGCTGACCTCGACAAGGTCAAGGCGAAGAACACCGCCAGCGACTTCTCCGCGTTCTACATGCCTGGTCAGTACTGGTACGCCGGCATGCAGTTCGTCTGGGACGCGGGCGGCGAGATCGCGACCGAGCAGGACGGCACCTGGAAGGCCGGCTTCGGCGACGCGAAGGCGCAGCAGGGTCTGGCGGACTTCAAGGAGTTCGCGAACGACTACTCCTCGAAGGCCTCCGCGACGCTCAACACCGACAGCCCCGACATGAACCAGGTCTTCGCCGACGAGAAGGCCTCGGCGATCCTCAGCACCAGCGGCACGCTCGGGCTCGTCGAGCAGGCGAACCCCGAGATGACGGCGGACAAGCTCGGCACCTTCCCGTTCCCGGGCAAGTCCGGCAAGACCCAGCCGGTGATGCTCGGCGGCTCCGACTGGGGTGTCGCCGCCAAGTCGAAGAACACCGACCTGGCCCTGCAGTGGGTGAAGATCGCGTCCGGCCCGGAGATGCAGAGCAAGTACGTGTACGGCGACAACGGCTGGATCCCGAACAGCACCGACGGCATCAAGGCCGCCGACTCGACGCTCAGCGACATCAACAAGGGCTTCTTCACGGCAGCGCTGAACTCGAAGGCCACCCCGGCGAACTCCCGGTGGGCCGACCTCGAGGGTGACCAGAGCATCAACAACCTGTTCTCGAGCATCGTCTCCGGCTCGAAGACCCCGGAGGAAGCCGCCGCGACCTTCGACAAGGCAGCCGACTCCACGCTCAACAAGGAGTAGGCCGCACTCCTCGACCGACGCAGGACGGTGCGGGCACCCCGGCACACGCCGCGGCACCCGCACCGTCCGCCCCTCACGGAAAGGCCAGACGTGACCGTCTCCGCCACCCGCCCGAGCCAGGAGCGCACCGACCGTCCGACCCGCTCGCGCGACGACCGGCCTGGTGGGTCACCCCGCCGTCGCGCCACCCGCTCGTTCGCCCCGCTGTGGCTCCTCACGCCGGCGGGCCTGGTGCTCGTCTTCGTGACGATCGCCCCCATCGTCTTCCTGGTCTTCACGTCGTTCACCGACTACGACCAGCGCTCGCTCTACACCGGTGCCTACGACGCAGTCGGCCTGGCGCAGTACGTGCAGATCCTCACCGACCCGGCGTTCTGGGCTTCCCTGGTGCGCACGATCCTGTTCACCGCGGCGATGGTGCTCGGCAGCATCCTCATCGGCGCCGGTGTCTCCCACCTGATGACCCGGCTCGGGGTGGTCCTCCGCTACGCCGTGACGATCGTCCTCATCTGCGCGTGGGGCATGCCGAACGTGGCGTCCTCGCTCGTGTGGAACTGGTTGTTCCAGCCGGGCTACGGCGTCGTCAACTGGATGCTCACGCAGCTGCACGTCTTCGGCGACATGACGAACACCGACTGGGGCAACAGCGCCGGTCTGGCGTACACGTCGATCTGGATGCTCGTCGTGTGGCAGGCGGTGCCCTTCATCGCACTGACCCTGTACGCGGCCGAGACGCAGATCCCGCTCGAGGTGAAGGAAGCCGTCCGACTCGACGGCGGCTCCGAGTGGACGGTCTACCGCGTCGTCACCATCGAGTACCTGCGGCCGACGCTGCTGCTGGTGACGATGCTGTCGATCATCTGGGACTTCAACGTCTTCAACCAGATCTGGCTCGTCTCGCAGGGCGGCCCGGACGGTGCCACCTCGACCCTCGGCGTCTTCACCTACATCACCGCCTTCGTCGGGCACGACATCGGCACCGGCTCCGCGGTCGCCGTGATCTCCGCGCTGATCCTCATGGTCCTCAGCGCCCTCTACATCCGGAACCTCGTCCGATCGGGAGAAGAGCTGTGACCACCGCACTGCCGACGGGCATCCCCGTCGAGGCCGACGTCCCCGCAGCCGTCCCGACCCCGAAGGGCATCGCGGCCACCGAGCGCATCCGCCGTCGTCGTCGACCGGTCAGGTGGATCAGCAGCACCATCGCCGTGGTCTTCTGCGTGGTGTGGATCTTCCCCGTCTACTGGATGGTGAACACCGCCTTCAAGCCGCGGTCGGAAGCACTGACGAGCACCCCGCTGTTCGCCCCCGCACACCCGACGGTGGAGAACTTCGTCACCGCGTTCACCCGCGCCGACTTCCTCGTCTACCTGAAGAACTCGAGCATCGTCGTGGTCGGGGCGGTCGTCCTGTCGCTGGTGCTCGGGATCCTGGCGTCGGCGGCACTGTCCCGGTTCCGGTTCCGCGGACGTCGGACCATCCTCGTGGTGATCCTGCTCGTCCAGATGCTGCCCGGCACCGCGCTGCTCATCCCGCAGTTCCTCATCTTCAACCAGACCGGACTCACCGGCAGCTACGCCGGGCTGATCCTGGCCTACGTCGCCGCGGTGCTGCCGTTCTCGATCTGGGTGATGCGCGGGTTCTTCCTGGCCATCCCGATGGAGATCGAGGAAGCTGCCCGCATCGACGGCGCGAGCACCTGGCAGGTGCTGACGAAGGTGCTGTTCCCGCTCGTGATGCCCGGCATGATCGCGACGAGCGTCTTCGCGTTCATCGCCGCGTGGAACGACTACATCGTCGCGTACACGTTCATGCAGGACCAGGCGCACTACACGCTGCCGGTCTGGTTGGCGTCCTTCACGACGCAGACCGCCGGCACCGACTTCGCCGGACAGATGGCTGCCTCCGTGCTGTTCTCGCTGCCGGTCGTGGTGTTCTTCATGATCATCCAGCGCAACCTGGTCTCCGGCATGTCCGCGGGTGCGGTCAAGGGCTGAGCCTCGGGGACAGCCGGGCTGAGTAGCGTCGACGGCGACACGAAGGAGACGAAACACATGTCGAAGAAGAGCCGGACCACCAGCACCCTGACGCGTGCACTGCTGCTCGGGATCCTCAGCGGAGGCCGTTCCGCCACACCGCTCGCCGTCCTCGGCCTGCACCAGGGCGACAAGAACCTGCGCGGTGACTGGCAGGA
This sequence comes from Curtobacterium sp. MCPF17_011, assembly GCF_003234145.1. Classification (NCBI taxonomy): domain Bacteria; kingdom Bacillati; phylum Actinomycetota; class Actinomycetes; order Micrococcales; family Microbacteriaceae; genus Curtobacterium; species Curtobacterium sp. MCPF17_011. Next base: position 369,750 of record NZ_QKSK01000001.1, on the reverse strand, counting down.
CTGGAAGACCTTCGACTCGTCGATCGGTCGCGCCGGTCTCGTCGCCGGTGCGGCGGGCGAGATCATCGGTGACAAGTTGCCGAAGACCCCGAACCGGATCGCCTTCCCGGCGCTCCTCGGCCGCATCGGTGCGGGCGCGTTCGCCGGGCTCGCGCTCGGCACCACGACGAAGTCCGGCAAGTCGGACCTGCGCATCGAGGGCGCGATCCTCGGCGCGATCGGGGCCCTCGTCGGCTCCTACGTCGCCTGGGGCGCCCGCAAGGCCGTCGGCACCGTGCTGCCCGACAAGGTGGTCGCCGTCGCCGAGGACGTCGCCGTCATCGCCGGATCACGCGCCGTGGTCAAGGCCGGCTGAGCCGACCACCCGACGGACGGGAGGCCCGACTCACCTGGTGAGCCGGGCCTCCCGTCCGTCCGTGGTCGCGATCACCAGCGCTCGTGGACCGTGGCACGGAACCACCGGTCGTACAGGTCGTGGACGGTCGCGTCGAGGTCCCCGGGCAGGTCGAGGGACCCGGCCGCGGCGTTCGACCGTGCCTGCTCGGCGTTGCGCGCACCCGGGATCGCGGCGGTGACCCCCTCCTGCGCGACGACCCAGGCCAGTGCGGCCTGCGGGACCGAGACGCCCTCGGGCAGAGCCGCGGCGAACTCCTGCGCGGCACGGACGCCGTCCTCGAACGGGACACCGCTGAAGGTCTCGCCCTGGTCGAAGGCCTGACCGTCACGGTTGTACGTGCGGTGGTCCTCCGGTGCGAACGTCGTCTCGGTCGTGTACTTGCCGGTCAGCAGCCCCGAGGCCAGCGGGACCCGTGCCAGGATCGCGACCCCGGCCTCCCGGGCGGCGGGCAGCACGCGGTCGAGCGGCTTCAGCCGGAACGCGTTGAGGATGACCTGGACGCTCGCGACCCCGGGACGGGCGATCGCGGTGAGGGCCTGGTCGGCGGTCTCGACGGAGACGCCGTACGCGGCGATCGAGCCGTCGGACACCAGCGCGTCCAGGGCGTCGTACACGGCGTCGTCCTCGAACACCGGAGTCGGCGGGCAGTGCAGCTGGACGAGGTCGAGCGTGTCCTGGCCGAGGTTCTCGCGCGACCGGTCGACCCACTGCCGGAAGTTCGCGGCGACGTAGTTCGACGGGACCTGGTCGACGCGGCGACCCATCTTCGTGGCGACCGTGACCCCGGCATCGGGGTGCGCGGCGGTCCAGCGGCCGATGAGCTGCTCGCTCCGTCCGTCGCCGTACACGTCGGCGGTGTCGAACAGGGTGATGCCGGCCTCGGCGGAGGCGTCCATCACGGCGAAGGCGTCCTCCGCGGCGACCGGACCCCAGTCACCGCCGAACTGCCAGGTGCCCAGTCCGATCACGGAGGTCTCACGGCCGGTACGGCCCAGTGTGCGTCGCTGCATGGGATCGACGGTAGCCCCTCACCACCGGGCGGACGACGGCATCGTCCGCTGCGCGTGGCTGCGGGTCGGCCGCGCGTACGGTGACGGCATGAGCAGACAGCGCGTCGTCGTGATCGGGGCCACCGGCCACATCGGCACCTTCCTCGTCCCGCGTCTGGTGCGTGCCGGCCACGACGTCGTCACCATCAGCCGCGGCACCCGCTCGGCCTACGTCGACGCCCCGGAGTGGCAGCAGGTCGAGCAGGTCACCGCCGACCGCGAGCAGGAGGACCGCGACGGCGTCCTCGGCGACCGCATCGTCGCGCTGCGACCCGACGTCGTCATCGACCTCGTCTGCTTCACCCTCGAGTCCGCCACCGCACTCGTCACGGCGCTCCGCGGAACCGACGCGCACCTGATCCACTGCGGCTCGATCTGGCGCGCCGGACCCAGCGCAGTGCTGCCCGTCACCGAGGAGAACGCGACCCCGCCGCAGGGCGAGTACGGCATCGAGAAGGACGCGATCGCCCGGATGCTCAAGGAGGAAACCGCCCGTGGGGGTCTCGCGACGACGTCGCTGCACCCCGGCCACATCAGCGGCCCCGGCTGGGCGCCGATCGGCCCGGTCGGCAACCTCGACCCGTCGGTCTGGCGCACGCTCTCCGCCGGGGAACCCCTGCTCGTGCCCGGCCTCGGCGCCGAGACCATGCACCACGTGCACGCCGACGACGTCGCCCAGGCCTTCGCGCTCGCCGTCGAACACCGTGATGCGGCGTCAGGCGAGGACTTCTCCGTCGTCGCCCCCACCGCGCTCACCGCCCGCGGGTACGCCGCGCTCGCCGCGTCCTGGTTCGGCCAGGAGGCCCGGCTCGAGTCCGTCACGTGGGACCGGTTCCGCGCGGTCACCGCTGCCGAGCACGCGGACGCCAGCTGGGAGCACCTCTCACGCAGCCACGTGTTCAGCATCGACAAGGCACGACGGCTGCTCGGGTACGCCCCGCGGTACACGGCGGAGGAGACCGTGCTCGACGCGGTGCGGTGGCTCGTGGAGCACGACGAGGTCGAGGTGGCGGGGCCGCTCGTCGTGTGAGCCGCTTCGCATCCTCTGGAATACGAAGTACTCGACGTCGTCGCTCTCGTGCTGACAGCCTCTTCCTGCCCATCGGGGGGCAGGAAGAGGAACAGACATGGAGAAGAAGAAACCAGCACTGGTGGTCGGACTCGCGCTGGCGTCCGCACTCGTCGTCGGACCCGCCGCCGTCGCATCGGCCTCACCGACCGAGGTACTCGGGCACGAATCTGAAGCGGGCGGCGTCCTGATGACGGACGACGGTCCTGGCTCGAGCGGTGAGACCCGCGTCAGCACGGCACGCAAGGACGACGGTGGCGGTGGGAGCTTCTGGCAGTGGGGTGTCGGGAAGGACGACGCCTGGTCGAACTTCTTCCGCGAGCGTCGGTGTCACGGAGCCACAGCTGTCGGTGTGAAGTCGAAGCGCGTCACCGGAGTGGCAGGTGACAGGTACGCGCTCGCCACGGCACCCAAGGCCCGGAGCGGCAACAAGGCGTACTACCACAACTGCTGACCGGACAGCGGGGCGTTCCCGTCGGAACGCCCCGCTCGCGGCCGCGGTCCTGCCGCGGACCGGAAGGAGACTCCATGCGGATGCGGTCAGTGCGACTCGCCTACGTCATCCCACCCCTGCTCGCCGTCGTCCTCGCCTTCCTCGGCATGCTGCGACTGAGCGACTCCGGAGTGGTCGGTGTCTCGTCGGTCGTGACGGCGGCGGCCGGGACAGGGACGACGTCGAACGGCCGCATCGCCGTCTCCCTCGAGGACGTCGCTCGACGACACCACGCCACGATCGTCCGGACCGTCGCCGACCGGTCGGCACCGACCACCCGGCGCACTGCTCTGGTGACCGCTGCTCCGGGGACCGACGGGGCCGGTTGGTTGCGTGACGGCTACCCCGACTTCTCCCGGACGGTGCGCACGGCGGTGCGACCGATGGCAGCACTCGACCGCTACGACCCCACCGGCTCGTACGAGGTCATCGGCGACCACGGAGCCGAGCGTGTGACCGCCGCAGCACTCCGGGGTGCTGGTTTCACGACCAGCTCCGAGACGGTGCCGGTCCTGGATCGCATCGGCGTGACCGGCGGCGTCCAGGGCACGTCCCAGCTCACCGGCACCCTCGTGCTCGGCTGCGTGGCGCTCTGCTTCGTCGGCACGATCGGCGCACCGCGACGGACCGCGGTGCGCCGACTGCACGGCCGCAGCGCAGGCGCGATCGTGTGCGCCGAGCTGTCCGAGGTCCGAGCGACCCTGACCGTCGTGCTGGTCGGCGTACCAGTCGTGGGACTCCTCCTCTGGTTCCACAACGGGCTCACGTCGTGGGAGACGTTCGCGATGTCGGCCGCGGTGTTCACCACAGCGCTGCTCGTCCCGGTCGTGGCAGCCCACGTCGTCGGCACGCTCATCGCCGTTCGCCGGCCCATCGCGGCCACCCTGCGGGGAGCTCGGCTTCCGGGCGCGCTCGTCCTGGTGGCACATGCCGCTCGACTGCCAGCGGTCTTGCTGCTGGTCGCCGCGGTGTTCGACGTGACGGCTGCCGTCGCCGCGGCCAGGTCGGACTCCGGCGACCGCGAGCTGCAGGCAGCCGGGGACGCCGTCCAGCTCTGGGTGACCCCGGACCCGCGGCCCGGATCCGAGACGCAGGGCTACTGGGACCGGATCGGCGACTTCGTCGGCGGCGCCCTGGACCGGCACGATGCCCTGCTCACCGCTGCGGTCGAGGTGGTCACGGGAACCGGTCCGGGTTCGGTGCCGGGACTGTTCGTCGACGCCGAGTACCTGCGTCATCAGGACCTCCGCGCCGAGAACGGTGACCGCATCACCGTGACGGACGACCGCATCACCGTCTGGACCCCGCCGGGGTCGGACCTCGACCGAAGGGCGGTGATCCGTGCGCTGGTGGGTTGGGAACTCCGCGGGGCGCCCGACGAGCAACGACGGCACATCGGCGGCGGGGCCCTCCGATCGACCGGGGCGTACACGTACGCAGGTGACTCCTCGGCGGCCTCCTGGTCGACCGACGCCGTGGTGGTCGTCGTCCCCGATGCCTCCGGTGTCTTCACGCCGGACCAACTCGGTGCCTGGTTGTCCACCGGCGACGTCGTCTTCACCTCCGAGGCCGTCGCCGACCATGCGATCGAGGCCGCTGGTCTCGGCGACGAGTTCAGCGCGGTCGTCTCCGTGGGGCAGGCGGTGGCTGAACGCCAACGGCAGGCCGCCACCGCCGTCGGCATCGGGGTCCTCGCGGTGATCAGCGGTCTCACCGTCGCCGTCGTCCTCGCCGTGATCAGTACCGCGGCACATCACCGACGTCACGGCCGTCGGCTCTTCGCCGGCATCGCCGCCGGTCGACCACCGGCTCGCGTGAACGGCGACCTCCTGCTGGTCGAGGGTCTCCTGCTGTCAGCCGGCGGGATCGCCGTCGTGCATCGCTGGTGGCAGACGCGACCTGACGGGTCAGGAGCCGTCTCGGCGCTCGATCCCGCTGCGCGTGCCGCTGGCGTGAGCGGAGTCTCCGCAGTCGCAGCGCTCGTCGTGCTCACGGCGGTCGCCGTCGCCGTGGTCGCCGTCTCGACGAGGGCGGTCGTCCGGTCCCGGGGGAGTGGTTCGTGATGCTCGAGGTCCACCGCGCCGCGAAGCACCGTGGCGGACGGCTGCTCTGGCGGGACCTGTCGTTCGGTGTGGCGTGCGGGGAGGTGCTCGCGCTCACCGGGCCGAGCGGCTCCGGCAAGTCGACCCTCCTCGACTGCATCGGGCTCATCGACTCGCTGGACTCCGGAACGGTCCGCATCGACGGGACCAACGCGGGCAGGAGCCCCGGTCGAGCCAGACGACTCCGGCGCGACCACCTCGGCTACCTCTTCCAGGACTTCGGCCTCGTCCCCGACATGACGGTCGACGCCAACATCCGGATCGGCCGTCCGGGTCGTGCACGGACCGTACTCCGGACGTCCGTAGCCGAGGCGCTGGAGCGGGTGGGACTCGCGGGGCGTGGGAGCGACCGGGCACACGACCTCAGCGGCGGCGAGCAGCAGCGCGTCGCCCTCGCTCGACTCCTCGTGAAGCAGCCCGACGTCATCCTGGCCGACGAACCGACGAGCGCACTCGACGACGACAACGCGCGGATGGTGCTGGAGGCGCTCGCCGACTTCGCATCAGCCGGGGCCGCGGTGATCGTGGCGACCCATGCGCCGGCAGTCGAGGACTGGGCGGCGACCGTCCTGCGGTTCGGGCCGATCGACCCACGGTGACCCGAGCGCGGAGGCGACCACACGAGGGAGGTGACGTCCGTACCCCTGTCCGCCGCGCCTCCCGTCCGAGGACCACCCGCGGGACGGAATGCACACAGCCGACAGGTGTTGTCTCCGGTTCACCGCCCTCCACCGGAAGGACCCGCATGACCGCGACCCCGCACGCCCTCGTCGTCGGTGCCACCGGCATCGCCGGATCGGCGATCGTCGGCCACCTCGTCGCCGACGGCTGGACCGTCACGGCACTGTCCCGCCGCCCGGGAGCCGAACGGCCGGGCGTCACCTGGCGCTCCGCCGACCTGCGTTCCGCGGAGTCGCTGAACTCGACCCTGGCGGACGTCCCGGCCACCCACGTGTTCTTCACGGCGTGGTCACGGCAGGCGACCGAAGTCGAGAACATCGCCGTCAACGGGGGCATGGTCCGCGACCTGCTCGCGGCGCTCGCCGACGCACCCGTGCAGCACGTGGCGCTGATGACCGGCCTGAAGCACTACCTCGGTCCGTTCGAGGCGTACGGGCAGGGCGCGATGCCGGACACCCCGTTCCACGAGGACGAGCCACGCCTGGAGGTCGACAACTTCTACTACGCGCAGGAGGACGAGCTCTTCGCCGCCGCCGCGCGCCAGGGCTTCACCTGGTCGGTGCACCGCTCGCACACCGTGCTCGGGTACGCGGTCGGGAACGCGATGAACATGGGGCTCACCATCGCCGTCGCCGCTGCGATCAGCCGCCACACCGGCCGACCGATGGTCTTCCCCGGCAGCGAGACGCAGTGGAACGGCCTGACCGACGTCACCGACGCCGACCTGCTCGCCGCGCAGATGGTGTGGGCGGCGACGGACCCGGCCGGGTCGGACGAGGCGTTCAACACCGCGAACGGCGACGTCTTCCGCTGGCGCTGGATGTGGCCGCGGCTCGCTGCGCACCTGGGCGTCGAGGCCGAGGGCTTCCACACCGCACCCCGCCCCTTCGAGGAGCAGATGGTCGACGCCGCCCCCGTCTGGGCCGAGATCGTCGCCGAGCACGGCCTGGTCGAGCCGGACCTGGAGCGGCTGGCGTCCTGGTGGCACACCGACGCTGACCTCGGGCGGGACATCGAGGTGATGACCGACATGTCGAAGAGCCGACTCGCCGGCTTCACCGAGCACCACCGGACGCTCGACTCGTTCACCCGGCTGTTCGACCGCTACCGCGCGGAGCGGCTCGTCCCCTGACGGAGCGCACCCCGGCCGGGTGCCTCACGTGCCCGTGGTCAGCGGGACCTGCACGATCCGGTCGTCGTCTTCACGGGGGTCGCCGCGTCCGTCGGTGTTGTTCGTGACGAACCACAGCGTGTCGTCGGGCCCTGCCAGGACCGTCCGGATGCGGCCGTACTCACCGGCGAAGTACTCCTGCGCACTGCTCGGGTCGTCGACCGGGATCCCGCGGAGCATCCGGCCCTGCAGGTTGGCGATGAAGACGGTGTCACCGACGACGGTCAGGCCGCTCGGGCTCGCGTCGTCGGTGGCCCATTGCTGCACGGGGTCGACGAACCCCTGGTCCTCGCCGCCGGTGCCCTCGACCTCGGGCCAGCCGTAGTCGCTGCCGGGTTCGATGACGTTGAGCTCGTCGTGGGCGTCCTGCCCGAACTCGGAGGCGAACATCGTCCCGTCCGCGCTCCACCCCAGGCCCTGCACGTTCCGGTGTCCGAGGCTCCACACGGGGGAGTCCGGGAACGGGTTGTCCGCGGGCACGTCGCCGTCCGGGGTGAGCCGGAGGATCTTGCCGGCGAGGGAGTCCCGGTCCTGGGCGTCCTCGCTCGCCCCCGCGTCGCCGACGCTGGCGTAGAGCATGCCGTCCGGGCCGAACGCGATCCGGCCTCCGTCGTGGAAGGAGTTCGCGGGCAACCCGTCGATGACCGTCGTGGCGTCACCGAGCTCGTACGAACCCGTCGACCCCTGCAGGTCGTAGCGCTCGATGCGGTTGCCGTCCTTCCCGGTCGAGTACACGAACAGCCCGTCGTCCTGCAGTGCGAGTCCGAGCAGCCCGCCCTCGCCACCGTGTCGCACGCCGGGGACGGTGCCGACGGTGCGTCGCTCGCCGTCCTCCGATAGTTCGAGGACCTCCGCCGAGTCCCGCAGGCTGACGAGGGCGTCGGCACCGTCACCGGTGCGCACGACGGACCAAGGGGCCTCCAGTCCGGCCACCACGTCGGTCGTGGCACCGTCGGGTGCGACCTGCCCAGCTGCCAGGTCGGCCGGGGCGGAGGCCCGGGGTGCGTCCGAGGGGTCGGTCCCGTCCTCGCTCGCGCAGGCGGTCAGCGCCAGGGCGACGAGCGCGACGCTCGCAACCGAGACGGTGCGACGGGTTCTTCCCATGGTGAGCCTCCCGGGCGATGTCCCTCGATTGCACCCCGCGGAGGTGCGGAACCGCTGGGTGCTGGCGGCTCCGAGCAGCCACGGGATCAGACCGACCTCGTCTCGCCGGCCCGGTCGTCGTACGCTGCGTCGAGGTCGCCCCGGACCGCAGCACCGACCCGCCGGTGCCGATCGGCGAGCTCCTCGAGGTCGACCGCCGCGAGCGTGGTCGACGCCTGTTCGAGCACCAGGTCGGCCTGCCGGAGCAACTCCTCGCCGTCGAGCGGGTCCTGGGTGGAGGCCGCACAGTCCCGGAGCATCCGCAGCAGTGCACCCAGGACGATCGGCTCGGCAGAACCGTAGCGGCGGAGCGGACCGCAGACCAGGTCGAGCCAGTACCGCCGGTCCCGGTCCGGGACGACGAGCCGCAGCACACCGGTTCCGTCCTGCACCCGGCGGTCGCGGATGACGACACCTTCCAGCCGCACGAGCAGGTCGGCGCAGTAGCCGATCGCGTGCACGGCGGTGACCGGGTCGTTGATCGCCGGGGACACCGCCTTCACACCGATGTCCGTGAGCTGGCGGAACCCGTACGCGATGTCCTGCTCCATCGTCCGCTCGTACCCGATCTCGAGGGCGCGCTCGACGACGTCCCACGGGTCGGCTGGGCGGCTCCGGAACCACATCCGTGCGATCGGTGCGCCGAGGGTGACGTGGTCCCCGGGCCTGACCCGGAGTTGCACCACGACGTCGTCCCGCCGGGCAGCGTGTGTCAGCGCTGCCGTGTCGATCCGTCGGACGAACCCGGTGCGACGCGCCCGCAGGTTGAGTTCCGGCGCGCGGTCCGGCAGGGATCGGCGCGGGTCCCGCCGGTCGTCCGGGAGTCCGTCGGAGCTGGCCCCGGGCCTCCCGTCGGTCCTCGGCGGGTACGTCGCCGAGATCATCGCCGCCGTCTCACCGTGGACCGCCCGCATGAGTGAGTCGATCCGGAGCGACCGCACGATGTGCCCGACGAACGCGATGAGCGCTCCGGCGGACGCGATCCCCAGGACGAAGACCAGCGCGAGGGCGAACACCGGGAGCCGGGTGCCGCCGATCCCGAGCACGCAGGTGAGGGCGGACACGAAGGTGGCGAGCAGGATCCCGAGCACGGCCTGCGTGACCCGGTCACGAGCGAACTCGCGGAGCAGCCGCGGGGAGAACTGCTGTGACGACAACTGCAGCGCGACGACCGTCAGCGAGAACGTGACCGTCGTCGCGGCCATCACGCTCGATGCGACCACCTGGAGCAGGACACCGGCGGATTCCTGCCCGCCCGGCCAGCGCCACCCGGACGGGCCCGGACGCACCACGAGCAGCAGCAGGGTCACGACCACGGCGACGCCTGCCCAGACGGACGGCCAGAACCAGAGCGCCGCACGAGCGCTCTCCCGGGTGATCCGGTGGGGAGAGGTGGGACGGGACATGCCTGCCACGCTGCGGGTGGAGACCTCGGCGTGCACGCAGGAGCCGCGCTCGCCGGTGGAGTTCACGGTCCCCATCCGGGATGCGCGACGCTGATCGACGCCCGGAGGACGACCGAGGTTCGATCCAGGGACGTCGTGGCTCGCGGCGGACCGTGCAGGTGGAGGTGCTCCGGATGTGGATGCGTGTCGTCCTGCCGCGTCGTGTCCGATCGCGGAGCCTCCCGGGCGTCCTGCACCGGGCCTGGGTCGCGGGTTTCTCGGCGCGTGTGCTGCCAGCACCGGCGGGTCCGGGGAACCCGGGCTGGGCCGAGGTCGAGTTCCTCCTGGACATCGAGACCGCGACCATCGAGGGTGCCGGGGTCTTCGAGATCGAGTTCATCTCGGCGCTGCCGCCGAGGTGCCGCCTCGCGGTCGAGGGGGAGGGATGCCGACTCGATCCGATCTCCCGGCCGCTGCCGTGACCATCCGGCTGCCACCGGCGCGCCCGCGGGCCTCGACCTGCCCGAGTGACCGGACCAGGTGGCCTGGTTCAGTGGGAGGACCACCTCACTGTCCTTGGAGGACACATGACCACCATCGCCATCGTCGGCGCCGGCAAGGGCCTCGGGCTCGCCGTCGCGGAACGCTTCGCCCGCGAGGGCTTCGCCGTCGCCCTGATCTCCCGCAACCAGGCGCGGCTCGACGAACTCGCCGCGTCGCTCCGTGAGCAGGGCCACCAGGCCGCCGGGTTCGCCGCGAACGTCCGGGACGGCGACTCGCTCCGGCACGCGCTCGAGCAGGCCACCGAGCAGCTCGGCCCGATCGAGGTCCTGCAGTACAGCCCGCTGCCGGCGAAGGAGTACATGCGGCCGGTCCTCGAGACGACCGCGGAAGACCTCGTCGGCCCGATCGAGTTCTCCGTCTACGGCTCGGTGAACGCCGTCCGCCAGGTCCTGCCGGGCATGCGGTCGCTCGGGCACGGCACGATCCTGTTCGTCAACGGCGGCAGTGCCGTCCGCCCGGGAGCGCGCGTGACCGGTACCTCGGTCGCGTTCGCCGGCGAGAGCGCCTACGCGCAGCTGCTCCACGACGCCGTCCGCGACGAGGACGTGCACGTCGGCCAGCTCATCATCCCGTTCGGCATCGACGACGGCCAGGACGACCACTCGGGTGAGTCGATCGCCGAGCGACTGTGGGCGATCCACACGGAGCGCGGCGAGTTCCGCACCTACGCCGAGCCGCTGCCCGAGTGACCGCCGACGGGAGGCGCGGTGCCGGACCGCGCCGCGCCTCCCGTCCGTCGCTGCCCACCTCGGCGCCGCGGCGCACTGCCGCCGCACAACAGGAACCGGCTCGAGCCACGGGAGTCCGCGGTTCGAGCCGGTTCCTGTTGTGCGCAGCCTGACCGCGCCGCGGGAGCGCGCCGCGGGAGCGCGCCGCGGGAGCACGCCGCGGGTGCCGCCCGGCGCCACCGGTGGCCCTCCGGGCACCCGCGGGCTACCGTGGGCGCATGCGACGCAGGGACCGCGCGACGGGTGACACCGCGCTGACGGTCGACGAGGCCACCGCGATCGCGGAGCACGCCGAGAACGGGCACCTCGACATGGAGGACCCGGAGGTCCGCCGCCTGGTCGGCGAGGCGAACCGCCTGCTGGTCCGTGCCGGCGTCTGGGGCGTCGCCGAGAGCCCCAGGCAGCGTCGTCGCCGTCGGCTCCTTGCCATCGGCGCCTCCGTGCTCGTGCTCTCCTGGCTCGCCGGGCTCTTCCTGCCCCTGCTCATCAAGCTCACCGAGTAGCGGCGGCGACCGCACACCGGACGGGAGGCCCGGTTTCAGCTGGCACCGCGCCTCCCGTCCGGCGTGCAGGCCGTCCGCCGTCAGGCCGTCCGGCGCACCGCCACCTTCCGCCGACGCCCCGCGACGGCCCCCACCCCGGCGGTGACCAGCAGCGGCAGGCCGAGCGCGAGCACGACGAGCGAGGTCGGGTCCGGCGCGAACGGCAGGTGCGAGACGCCGAGCGGGGTGGGGGTGAACCGCAGCGTGAGTGCCCGGAGCGGCAGGACCCCCAGCGCGACGCCGACCAGCGAACCGACCAGGGTCAGCACCGCGGCCTGCCAGGTGGAGACGCGGCGACGGACCCCGGGTGAGGCGCCGATCGCGTCGAGGACCTCGTCGTCGCGGCGGCCGTCGGCGCGGGCCAGTCCGATCGCGACGGTCGTGGCCCCGAGGGTGACGATGCCGGCGAGCAGGACGACGACCAGGGCGATCGGACGGAACGGGTCCTGCGGTCCGGCCTCGACGGTGAACGACGGGTACCAGGACTCCGCCTGCTGTCCGGCGGAGGCCTGCCAGGTGGCGGCGAGGGCGTCGGAGCGCTCCGTCGACATGCCGTCGGGGAAGCTCCCGACCAGGTAGTTCGGCTCGGTCTCCAGGCCGTGGCGTGCGGCACCCTGCGGGGTGAGGAAGACGGCGATCTGCAGCGGCTCGTCGGTGTGCTCGACCACGGCCGGGACGGTCATGGTGTGCAGGGGCCGACCGGTCGGTCGTTCCCCGTACATCGCGAACTGCGATGCCTTGCGGGTGTCGAACCGGACGACACCGTCCTGGACGAACTCGGGGCGGACGGCGACGGCGTCACCGCGCTCGAGCGCTGCCCGGGCGGCCCGGGAGGGCCGGTGTCCGATCAGCACGCCGAGGTCGTCGGCGCTGCCCGTCAGGACGTGCGGGCTGGTGCTGTCCGGCCCCACCAACCACCCGGCGCAGGGTCCGCTGCCGGCGCTCGTGCAGTCGGGGCGGTGCACGTCGACCGGCAACGTCACCGGGGCGTCGTCCGAGCGGTTCTCGACGCCCGCGCCGAGCACGCGGAGGTGGGCTTCCGGGACGACCTGTCGCACGACGCGGACCGCCCGCGCGGTGAGGTCGGCGTCCGGCACCCCGTCGACGTCGGTGACCGCGGTCGTCCCGACGCCCGTCGCGGTCCTGAACTCGTACTGCTCGTTGCTCTGGGTCGACTGCGACGCGGTGAAGGTCAGGACGACGGTCGCGACGAACACGACGCTCATCACGCTCGCGAGCACCGGGACGGTCCGGACCGGGTTGCGGACGGCGTCCCGCACGGCGATCCGGGCGGGCAGGCCGAACCGTTCGCCGACGCGGGCGACCGCGCCGAGCAGTCGACGGGCGGCCATGACGATGCCGAGCTGCGCCAGGCACGGCCCGAGCGCGACCCCGGCGCCGACGACGAGGGCCAGGTGGTCCTCCTGGACGGGGCGGGCGTTCAGGGCGAGGACCCCGATGCCGCAGGCCAGGGTCATCACGATGCCGACGACGGCGAGCACCGGTCCGGCCGCCGCGGCCCGTCGTCGACGCGACACCGGGGCGGGGCGGGTCGCACCACGGAGGGCGCTGTCCACGTCGACCCGGCTGGCGCTCCGGGCGGCGACGAGCGACGCCGCCCAGCCGGCCAGGAGCCCGAGGACCAGGACGACGAGCAGCACCAGCCAGGGCAGGTGGACGCCGGGGTACTGCGCGCGGTCGCCGGAGTCGAGCAGGTGGAACGCGACGACACCGCCGACGATGCCGAGCGCGCTGCCGACGACGGCCCCCACGGCACCGAGCACGAGCCCGGACGAGGACACCACGGTGAACAGGAAGCGCCGGTCCCCGCCGACGCTGGCGAGCACCGCGTGGGTCCGGGTGTCGGCTCGCGAGCTGACCAGGAACGCGGCCGCCGCGAGCAGCCCGACCTCGAAGAGGGCGAACACCCCGGCCAGGCCGACGTACCCGTAGCTGATGAGGGACCCCGCGCCGCGCGTGCTCGTGCTCGGGAACGGCGGGTGGAGCACGACGGCACGCGACTCGACGACGATGCCGTGGTCGTTGTACCGCTGGATCTCGGGCCAGGTGACGCTGCGGTCGGGCAGGAACACCTGTGCGGTGCCGTCGTCCTCGAGCCCGAGCGACCCCCACTCGCCGAAGACCGCGAGGGTCGAACTCGGCACACCCAGGTCGCGGAGCGTCCCGACGACGGTGACCTGCCGTTGGACGGGGTCGTTGAGCTGGAGCGTCTGGCCGACGGCGATGTCCAGACGATCGAGGGTCGCCGGGGTGACGAGGACCTCGTCCCCGGACCGCGGGACACCGCCGTCGATGCGCTCCCAGTGCCCCTGGAGTGCGCCGGCCCAGGTCTGGCCCTCGACGGCGTTGACCGTGACCGGGACGCGGGGGCCGCTGACGACCGCGGTGCCCTGCCGGACCGGGATCGACGCCGCGCCGTCGGGTACCGAGCCCAGCAGGTCGGGCGTCGGGAAGGCGCTGGCGTCGGCGTCGGAGGTGTCCGGACGGTCGTAGTACCGCTGCAGCGGGCTCTTCTTCGCGATGGTCGACGTGTACCGGTCCACCGGGTCCTGCCGCATGCCGGCGAGGTCCGGGCCGTTCGCCTCGAGCATCGCCGCGGACTGCCCGAGCTCGACGGTCAACCGGTCCTCGGTGCTCTGCGTGCTCGACGCGATGAGCACCCCGCCCGCGGCCAGGCCGGCGATCGGCAAGCCGATGAGCGCCGCGACGAGCACCGCACGCCCGGGCCGGGCGAACGCCAGACGTCGGGCCAGCAGCAGTGCCGGGCGGACGGCGAACGGGGAGCGGCTGCGGATCGTCGGACGGTGTGTGTCCCGCCGGGGCCGCTCGCTCACGGTCGCTCCTGCACGTCGGTCAGGGCCAGCTCGACGCCGGCGTACGACGACTCGTCGACGATCCGGCCGTCGCGGAGGAACACGATGCGGTCCGCCCACGCGGCGTGCCGGGCGTCGTGCGTGACGAGCAGTGCGCCGGCACCGGAGTCGACGTGCCGACGGAGCATGCGGAGGACGACCTCGCCGGTCTGCGAGTCGAGGGCACCGGTCGGCTCGTCGGCGAGGACGAGCTTGCGGTCCCCGACGACCCCGCGGGCGATGGCGACGCGCTGTCGCTGACCACCGGAGAGGTCGTCCGGCCAGGCGTCCAGACGGTGTCCGAGTTCGACGCTCTCGAGCGCGAGCTCAGCGGCCTTCCGTGCACGCCCGGTCCGCCAGCCGTCGAGCTCCAGCGGCAGCGCCACGTTCTCGATCGCGGTCAGGGAGGGGATGAGGTTGAAGTCCTGGAACACGAACCCGAGCACCCGTCGCCGCAGCGCTGCGAGTTCACGGGCGGGCCGGTCGGACACCCATTCGCCGTCGATGCGGACCTCGCCGCTCGTCGGGGGCATCAGGGTGCCGGCGACGGACAGCAGTGTCGACTTGCCCGAGCCTGAGGTGCCCATCACGGCGACCATCTCGCCCGGTCGGATCGTCAGGTCGACACCGGCCAGGGCGGTCACAGCCTGCGCGCCGCTGCCGTACTGCACGGCGACGGCGTCGAGTTCCAGCAGCGGTGCGGTGCTCATCGGACGGCTCCCGTGCCACGGCGGCCGGTTGGCTCGCTGCCGTAGGCGTCCTCGTCGTCGGGGGTGTCGATCGTGGCTCGGGGCGCCGGCTGGTACCGCGCGACGCTCGACTCGACGTGGTCGAGCCACCGGACCTCGGACTCCGCCTGGAACACCATCGACTCGAGCACGAGTGACCACGCCAGTTCCGTCGCCGGGTCCGTCGTGCGCTTCAGTCGGGTCAGGTCCTGCAGCGCCCGGAGCGCCGCAGTCCGCTGCACCTGCACCAGGTGTCGGACGTCCACGTCGGGCACGGTGACCGCGATCGCGAACTTGATCGCCAGCTCGTCGCGACCGCGCTTGGTGGGGACCGGCTCGTTGAACCAGCGGTCGACGGCCTCACGCCCGGCGTCGGTCGCCGTGTAGACGACGTGTCCGTCGTCGTCGGCGTCGCCGCGGGCCACGAGACCGTCGCGTTCCAACCGGTCGAGCGTCGTGTAGACCTGGCCGATGTTCAGCGGCCAGCTGCCCCCCGTGCGGTGCTCGAACTCCCCCCGGAGCTGGTAGCCGTAGCCCGGCTCGGCCACCAGCAGTGCGAGTACGCCCATGCGAACGCTCATCGTTCCCCCTCGACCGTCGGAGCACTTCCCCTCGGGCATACCGAGTATGCACATACCCGGTATGGTTCGGCAAGCGGTCGGGACGGAGATCATCCGGACGACGGACAGGAGGCTCCCCACCGGACCGGTGGGGAGCCTCCTGTCATGCGGTTCGGTGCGTCAGCTGTGCAGCTTCGACAGCTCCTGGAACTCGTCGTCGGAGAGCTCGATCGTCGCGCCCTGCAGGTTGTCCTCGAGGTGGTCGACGCTCGACGTGCCCGGGATCGGCAGCATGACGGGCGAACGCTTGAGCAGCCAGGCCAGTGCGACCTGCGCCGGGGTGGCGTCCTTCTGCTTCGCCAGCTCGGTCAGCGGCGAGTCATCGCCGGTCAGCCCACCGGTCGCGAGCGGGAACCACGGGATGAACCCGATGCCCTGCTGCTCGGACCAGTCGAGGAGCTCCTCGGCCGACCGGTCGGTGAGGTTGTAGAGGTTCTGCACGGAGACGATCGTGGCGATCTCCTGCGCGGCCTTCACGTCGTCGACGGAGACCTCGGACAGCCCGATGTGGCGGATCTTGCCTTCGTCCTGCAGCTTCTTGAGTTCACCGATCTGGTCCTCGAGCGGGACCTTCGGGTCGATGCGGTGCAGCTGGAACAGGTCGATGCGCTCGAGACCCAGGCGGCGGAGGCTCATCTCGGCCTCCTGGCGCAGGTACTCCGGGCGGCCGACCGGCGGCCACTCGTTCGGGCCGGTGCGGGTCAGGCCGGCCTTGGTCGCGATGACGACGTCGTCGCCGTAGGGGTGGAGGGCCTCCTTGAGGAGCTCCTCGGCGACGTAGGGGCCGTAGGAGTCCGCGGTGTCGAAGAAGTTCACCCCGAGT
Source organism: Curtobacterium sp. MCPF17_011 (assembly GCF_003234145.1). NCBI lineage: Bacteria > Bacillati > Actinomycetota > Actinomycetes > Micrococcales > Microbacteriaceae > Curtobacterium > Curtobacterium sp. MCPF17_011. The sequence continues at coordinate 353,382 of NZ_QKSK01000001.1, read as the reverse complement.
TCGACGGCGCGCTTGAGGACGCGGATCGCCTCGTCGTGGTCCTTCGGCGGTCCCCACACGCCGGGGCCCGTGAGCTGCATGGTGCCGTAGCCGAGGCGGTTGACCTCGAGGTCCCCGCCGATGCGGAAGGTGCCGGAAGATGCGGCCGGACGGTTCGTGGTGTCAGTGCCAGTGGTCATCCACCCGGTCTACGCCTGCCCGGCACCACGTTCCTGAGGGTCCGCCCGGGCACGGGGGTACGGCGTCTCACCGCGCTCGAGCATCCCGACCAGCTTCGCCACCCGGTTCGCTCGCGCCGTCGGACTCGGAGCAGTCACCACCCGGTGCACGACGGCGTACCGGTTCGTCGCGTCGAGGTCCGCGAACAGCGCAGCCGCCGTCGGCACCACGTCGAGCGCCACACGGAGGTCGGTGGGCACCTCGGCGGTCGCCGCACCCGCGTACGCCCGGTCCCACCGGCCGTCGGCCTGCGCCCGGTCGATCTCCGCCTGCCCACGGGACCGCATCCGTCCGGCCGCGATCAGCCCCGCGACCAACCCGACGTTCCGCTGCGACCACAGCGACGCCTTCCGCCGCGGGGTGAACCGCTGGAGGAACGTGGCCGCGTCGAGCCCGCGCTTGGACCCGTCGATCCACCCCGAGCAGAGCGCCTCGTCGAGGGCCTGCGCGTACGTCAGGCTCGTCGGACTCGTGGTGCCCTTCTTCGCGAGCACCAGCCACACCCCGTCGGACAGGTCCTCGTGGCCGTCCAACCAGGCGCGCCAGGCAGCGGCGTCGGCGACGACGAACGGCTCGATCTCCATGGCCCGATGGTAGGACTCAGGCCCTCCCGGCGCCGCTGACCCGCACGGCGTCGGCCCAGGCCGTCACCCAGCCCGGCAGGGTCAGGTCGCGGGGTGACCCACCGACGGCCGGGAGCAGCTCGTCGGGCTGCACCGTGCCTCCCGTCCGACGGAGGAACCGGGCCTGCACGACGGCCCGGGCTATGACGTCCTCGTGGCGGACGAAGGTCTGCTCCATGTACACGGCGCGCTCGTCCACACCGAGCACCCGCGACCGCAACTCGAAGCGCTGCCCGAGCGTCAGCGACCGCTTGTAGGTGATCGTCTGCGCGGCGACGACCGGGTACCACCCGTGCTCACCGAAGGTGCGCCAGGCACCCGACCGGAGCATCAGCTCGAAGCGGCCGAGGTCGAGCAGCGACAGGTACTTGCCGTTGTTCACGTGCCGGAGCGGGTCCAGGTCCGTGAGCGTCACGCGGAACGGGGTCCGCGACTCGTCCCACAGCGACAGCCGGCGACGCGGGGAGAGGCGCACGCGCAGCGTCAGCAACAGGAGCCGGAAGGTCAGGTTCACGCCCCGATCCGACCACGCGGAGAACGGACATCAGCTGTTTTGAAGACTACGTTCAGCTTCAACAGGCTCGCCGAGCCACGAAGGGATCCTCAGCATGAGCACCACCTCCGCGACCGGTCGTCCGACCACGGTCACCGTCTCGTTCATCCTCTGGCTGATCGTCGTCGTCGTCGGCATCATCGGCGGCATCATCAACGTCATCGGTGTCGGATCGCAGACGGACGACACGACCATGCGCGCGGGGCTGACGGTCGGCGCGGTCATCGCGATCGTCATCGCACTCGTCGAGCTCTTCATCGTCTTCAAGATGCGTGACGGCCGGAACTGGGCCCGCATCGTGCTGCTCGTCCTGGCGATCCTGCAGCTGCTCGGCATCTTCGCCGCCTTCTCGGTCTTCGGGACGATCACGTTGATCCTGGTCATCGTCGCCACCGTACTGATGTTCCTGCCGGCGTCGAACGCGTACTTCCGCAAGCACTGACGACCAGCTCGCACCACCCGACGGACCCGGTACCGCGCACATCGCGCGGACCGGGTCCGTCGGCGTTCGTGGTCTCGTGCGCAGACGCCGCTGCCGTGCATTCCCGTCAGGCGGGCACGGTCAGTGCCTCCCTCGGCTCCGGCGGAGGCGAGTACACCGGGGACTGCGAACGAAAGGACCACGCATGCAGACACGCACACTCGCCGACCTCCAGGTCGGTGCGATCGGCCTCGGCACCATGGGCATGAGTGCCTTCTACTCGGGTGCCGGCTCGGACGACGCCGAGTCCATCCGCACCATCCACCGCGCCATCGACCTCGGCGTCACGCTCTTCGACACCGCCGAGGCGTACGGCCCGTACACGAACGAGGAGCTCCTCGCCGAGGCCCTGCACGGCCGCCGCGACGAGGTCGTCATCGCCACCAAGTTCGGCCTGTACCACCACGAGGCCGACGAGCAGACGCCGACCCAGACCCGCGCGATCTCCAGTGCGCCGGAGTCCGTCCGCGTCGCCCTCGAGGGCTCGCTCCGCCGGCTCGGCACCGACCACATCGACCTCTACTACCAGCACCGCGTCGACCCGGCCGTGCCGATCGAGGACGTCATCGGACAGCTCGCCGGCTTCGTGCAGGAGGGCAAGATCCGCCACATCGGTCTCTCCGAGGCCAGTGCCGCCACGATCCGGAAGGCCCACGCCGTCCACCCGATCACGGCCCTCCAGAGCGAGTACTCGCTCTGGACGCGGGACCCCGAGGGTGACGTGCTCGACACCCTCCGTGAGCTCGGCATCGGTCTGGTGCCGTACTCGCCGCTCGGCCGTGGGTTCCTCACCGGAGCCATCACGAAGCCGTCCGACCTGGGTGACGACGACTTCCGCTCCGCGAACCCGCGCTTCCAGCAGGAGGCATTCGCGGCGAACATGAAGATCGTCGACGTCGTGAAGGGCATCGCGGACGAGGTCGGCGGCACCCCGGCGCAGGTCGCGCTCGCCTGGCTGCTCGCCCAGGGCGACGACATCGTCCCGATCCCCGGCACGAAGCGCGTCACGCGCCTCGAGGAGAACGTCGGCGGCGCCGACCTCACCCTCACTGCCGAGCAGGTCGAGCGCCTGACGTCGCTGCCGCTGCCGACCGGCGACCGCTACCCGGACATGTCCAGCATCGGTCGCTGACGCGACCACCGGTCGGACGGGAGGCCCGGTGCCAGCTGGCACCGGGCCTCCCGTCCGTCTCCGCGTGGGGCGTCGCGCGGACGGCCACTCGTCATCGGCCCGGGGGGCCGCGATCAGGTCCCGAGCGACGCGAGCTGCACGTCGAGGACGTGCTCGCGGCGAGCGGGTGCGGAAGCCTGGCTGCGCGTCCACGCGAAGCCGGCGGCGAGGATGAACAGGTCGTCGCCGTCCAGGTCGGACCGAGCGACCCCGGCCTGCTGCGCGCGTGCGAGCAGCTCCGCGCCCGACGTCCGCATCTCGACGCACGCGGCATGCAGGGCGGAGTCCGGGTCGTGGATCGCCGAGGCCATGACGTCGATGACACCACGGTAGACGTCGGCGCTCCTGACGAACTCCCGGACCCAGGTGAGCAGCGCAGCGCGGGGGTCGTCCGCCGTCATCAGGGCTCGTCCGTGCTCAGCCAGTTCCGTGAAGCCGGTGCGGAGCAGCACCTCGAGCAGGGCGTCCCGGGTCGGGAAGTTCCGGAGGAGCGTCGCCAGGCCGACGTCGGCACGACGGGCGATGACGCGGAGGGACGCGTCGGCCCCGTCCTCAGCGAAGACGGCGGCAGCCGCGTCCACCAGGGCATCGTGGTTCTTGCGTGCGTCTGCTCGCATCCGGGCACCTCGTTTGCTATCTGGATCAGTGGTCCATATATTCGGATCACTGGTCCACTTCGGTCCAGTCTAGATGACCGACAGGCAGACACGATGACCGAGTTGATGATGCACGCAGTCCAGGTCCACACCCCGGGCGGACCGGAGGTCCTGCGGTACGAGCAGGTGACCCGGCCGGAGCCGCAGGCGGGCGAGGTGCTCGTCCGGGTCCACGCCATCGGGCTCAACCCACCGGACTGGTACATGCGGGACGGCATGACGATCCTGCCGCCGGAGTGGCGACCCGTCCTCGCCTACCCCCTGATCCTCGGCTCGGACATCTCCGGCGTGGTCGAAGCGGTCGCCCCCGACGTCACGGACTTCGTGCCCGGCGACGAGGTCTTCGGCCTGATCCGCTTCCCGGACGCCCCGGCGAACGCGTACGCGGAGTACGTCGCGGCACCGGCGACCGACCTGGCGCACAAGCCGGCGAGCATCGACCACGTCCACGCGGCCGCGGCGCCGATGGCGGGGCTGACGGCCTGGCAGTTCCTCATCGAGCTCGGGCACGACACCGTGCCGCCGTTCCAAGCGGAGCTGCACCGCCCGGTGCCGCTGCACGAGGGAACCCGGGTCCTGGTCAACGGAGCCGCCGGCGGTGTGGGCCACATCGCCGTCCAGCTCGCGAAGTGGAAGGGCGCGTACGTCGTCGCGGTCGCTTCGGGAGCGCACCGACAGTTCCTCGAGGAACTCGGAGCGGACGAGTTCCTCGACTACACGGTGACGCCCCCCGAGGAATCCGGTGCGGAGTTCGACCTCGTCCTCGACAGTGTCGGCGGGCCGGCCACCGGTCGGTTCCTCGCGAACGTCACGCGCGGTGGTGCGCTCTTCCCGGTCTTCTCCGGTCCCGTCGACCCCGAGCAGGCCGCGGCCGCGGAGGTGTCGGTCTCGAGCACCCAGGTGCGCGCGAGCGGTGCCCAGCTCGCCCAGCTCGCCGAACTCCTCGAGACGGGGGTCGTGCGCGTCGCGATCGACAGCACCTTCACCCTGGCCGACGCGCAGCTCGCGCACGAGCGGGCCGCCGCAGGCCACCTCGAAGGCAAGATCGTGCTCACCGTCGCATGAGCGCCGCCACCCACGAGATCCAGCAGGTCATCGCGCAGTACGGCTCGGCGCTCGATACGCACGACCTCGACGCCCTCGCCGCCGTGCACCGGGACGACGCCGAATGGTCCTTCGCCGTCAGGGACCAGGTCGTCATGGGCCCGATCCGCGGGCGGGACGCCATCATCGGTTTCGCTTCCGCACCACCGGACGGGCCGCCCGTCCAGCAGCGGCACCTGCTCACGAACACCGTCATCACGGGTGCCGCGGACGGGACCAGCCGGGCGACCGCCCTCCTGACGCTGATCGCCGTCGACGGCACCACGCCGGTCATCGTCGCGACGGGCACGGCCACCTTCACGCTCAGCGTGGCCGACGAGGTGTGGCGGATCGCAACGCTCCGCATCGCGTTCGACAACCCACCGCTGCCGCACTGACCGGACGGGAGGCGCGGTGCGGGCCGGCACCGCGCCTCCCGTCCGTCCCTGAGCGGTCCAGGTCCCGGGTCAGACCTCGGCGGCGAAGCCCGCGACGCGGAGCTGCAGGTCCTCGATGCGCCGGAGCCGTGCGGCCTCGACGTCGTAGCCCTCGTACGCCGGTGGCGGGGTCTTCCGGACGTTCCGCGAGCACTGGAAGTCCTGGCAGACCAGGGTGCCGACGGTGTCGCCCTTCCGACCCGCCGGACCGGAGCGCTTGGCCGAGTAGAAGACCACGTCGTTCGGCAGCTTCACGTCCTGACACCACGAGCACTGGGCACGGGAGCGTGGCGACGCTTCGGCCTGCCGGAACACGATGCCGATCAGGGCGCCGTCGAGGGTCGGGATGACCGCGTAGGCCCGACGCGAGGTCTTCGGGTCACGCCACCCGAGGAAGGTCAGGTCCTCCCAGTCGACGGCGTCGAGGTCGGGGACGGTCATGTCGGTGACCTCGCGGCGGGAGGCGTTGACGAAGGAGGCGCGGAGGGCCTCGATGGTGATCGGGAGCATGGTGAACCTGTCGTTCTGGCACCGGCGCAGCAGTGTGCGTCTCAGGTGCGTTCGTTCTGGAGGGGTCGACGACGAAGCCGTGTCGATGACACGGCAGGGGCGTCAGGCCCTGATGTCGGCGCAGGCGCCGACGACCTCCTCGGAACGGTTGCTCACGGCCTCACCTTACGGCTGGGCGACGACGAGCACCAGCGAGCCCTCGTACGACGGCTGCACGCGGAGCCGGCCGTACCGGGCGTCCCACGAGCCGTCCTCGATCGCGGTGCGGAGGGCGGCGACCGAGCGGGCGGCGGTCATCTCGTCGACCGAGACCCACGCCGGGTCGGCCCGGCGCGCGCTGGCGTCGAGCAGTCGTTCCGGCCGGGCGTAGTACGCCTCGGAGAACCCGTCGACGCACGTGAAGGGGATCGGCACGGGCGTCGTCGTGACCACCCCGCCGAGGGCGTCGCCGATCCGGTCGAGTGTCGGCCAGCGCCGGGCCTCGTTCGCCAGGACGTCCGGGGCGTAGTCGGCGAGCCAGTGGTCCTCGATGCGGGCCGGGTCGCGGGTGAGCAGGACGACCGGCCCACGGGTGACCCGACGGACCTCGGCGAGACCCCGTTCCAGGTCGGGCCACACGGGCAGTGCGAAGGCCGACGAGGCGGCGTCGAACGAGTCGTCGGCGAAGGGCAGGGCCTCGTCGGGAGGCTCGACGGCGGTCAGGTCCCGGTCGCGCGGCTCGTACGCGCCGGCACCAGCGCCCGCATCCGCACCGGCTCGGACGTGGAGGACCGTGCGGGCCTGCCCGAGCGCCACCCGGATCGCCCGTTCGAAGACCGGCTCCGGCCGGCGGTGACGGGACGCGCTGTCGGCGGTGCTGTCGGCCCTGCCGTGCTCGGCCTCGCCGGCGGGTCCGTCCGCAGTCCTCGTCACGCCGTCAGCCTACGGCGGTGACGTCGTCGGCACCCGGTCCCGGTCTGTCGAAGCCGGTCTCAGTCGACCTGGTCGACCGGCTCCGAGGTCCGGGCCGCCGCACGCTGCTCGGCCAGCTCGGTGGCGGCCCAGGTGCCGAGGAGCGACAGGGACCGTTCGGACTCCGACCCGGCGTCGGCGCCGTACGTGAACACCGTCAGCCCGGGGTCGGCCACCAGGTCGAGCGCCTCGAACGTCAGCTCGAGGTCACCGACGATCGGGTGGTGTAGGTGCTTCCGGCCCGAGCGGTGCACGTGGACGTCGTGCTCGGCCCACCAGGTGCGGAACTCCTCGCTCTTCGCCGAGAGCTCGCTGACCAGTGTCATCAGCCCGGGCTCGCACGGGTTCGATGCCGCCGTGGTGCGGAGGACGGCCACGGCGTCGCGGGCGGTCTGCTCCCAGCGGGGGAAGAAGTCGCGGGCCGCGGGGTCGAGGAACGCGAAGCGCGCCGTGTTCACCGGACGTCCGGCGCCGGCGAAGACGGGGGCGTAGAGCGCGTGGCCGAGGGTGTTCGCGGCGACGATGTCGAGCCGCTCGTTGCGCACCCACGCCGGGGCGCCGGTGATCGCGTCGAGTAGTCGCTGCACCGCCGGGCGCACCGACGTCGGCACCGGACGGTGGGTGGTCTTCACACCGGCGTTCGCCAGGTGCGCGAGGTCCGCCAGGTGCGCCCGCTCTGCCTCGTCCAGCTGGAGCGCCGTGGCGAGGCCGTCGAGCACGCCCTCGGAGACGCCTTTCAGGGTGCCTCGTTCGAGCCGTGTGTAGTAGTCGACGCTGACGCCGGCGAGCATCGCGACCTCGTGTCGTCGGAGTCCCGGGACGCGCCGGGTGCCTCCGCCGAAGGCCGGCATGCCGGCCTGGTCCGGGGTGAGCCGGGCTCGACGGCTGGACAGGAAGTCGCGGATCTCGTTGCGGACGTCGATACCCATGCGCCAAGGCTACGTGTGCGTCCCTCCGGCACCGGACGGGAGGCCCGGTACCGGTTCGGAGACCTGCTCGTTAGAGTGCGCGGCCGGTGTGGGCGGCGAGCCAGGCGGCCGGGTCGACCGGCAGGGTGCCGTCCATCAGGACCTCGAGGTGCAGGTGGGCTCCGGTCGAGACACCGGAGGACCCGACGCTGCCGATGAACTGTCCGGGCTCCACGCGGTCGCCGACCTGCAGGGGCGACGACCCGGGGATCATGTGGCCGTACAGGGTCGAGACCTTCCGGCCGTCCACCTGGTGGTCGATGATGACGGTCTCGCCGTACGAGAAGTAGATCCCCGACACCCGGACGGTGCCCGCGGCGACGGCGCCGATCGGAGCGCCCATGCCCGGGTTGAAGTCGAGCCCCTGGTGCAGGGACGAGCACGCGCCGCAAGGAGCGGAGCGGTACCCGAAGCCCGAACTCATCCGGACCGCGCCCGGGAACGGGGAGCGGATCGCGTCGCCGTAGGTCACCGTCTCACCGGCCACCACGGCGCCGGCGTCCGTCGACGCGACACCGCCGCCGACCGTGAAGCCGTCGCGCGAGGTGCTCGGGAGCGCCACCTGGGTGACGGCGAAGTCCTGGGTGCTCACCGCGGGGGCGAGGGTCGCGATCGCCGAGGACCCCCCGGTGCCGGCGTGAGCGGGCATCGCGGCGGCACCGAACATGGCGAGGGCGGCGGCGGCGCTCGTCAGGGTGAGCTGGCTGGCCCGGGCTCCGCGTCGGCGGCTGACGGGAGTCGTGGTGCTCGCGGTGCCGGTGCCGACCGTCGTCGTGCTGGCGATCGCGACAGCCCGCCGCGGGACCCGGCGGATGCGGGTGTCGGCTTGCGTGACGACCGGGGCCGCGACGACCGGGGCGGTGACGTCCGGGGTCGCGACGACCGGGGTGGTGACGTCCCGGGTCGCGACGTCCGGGACGGCTGCCGGTCGCGCAGCTCGCAGGCGCGGCTTCGTCGCGGCGGCCTGCTCGGCCCGCTCCGCCGCCAGGGCAGCGCGACGCGTCAGGTGCACGACGGGCGTGCTGCTGGGGTGGTCTGCATCTGGGGGAGTCATGGCCGGAGCCCATTCTGCACGAAGCTGTCCGGTTGTACAGCCCCTCGTTCCGCGGCCATCTGCGGTGGGGAGTGCGGAGAGCGACCGGATCCGGGCCTCCCGGCTGTGGATCAGTAGGGTCGAGGCAAGCGACGGAGAGGACCCCTCATGGCCCGATCGCCGCGGGAGCGGCACGAACCCATCGACCTGCGGTCGGCGGAGGTCGTGCTCGCCGGTACCCAGGACCTGCTCCCCGTCCTGCGGGCGGCTGCCGTCCGTGCCGGGGTCGACGCGACACGGATGCACGTCGTCGGTGTCGACGACGTGCCCGAGGTGGACGGGAGCGGAAGTGCCGAACTCGCCGTCATCGCGATCCGCCGGCCCGGCGAGGACCCCGCGTTCCACCGTGCGCAGGAAGCCGCCGAGATGCTCGAGCCCCTGCTCCGCCCGGGCGCGGTCCGCATCGTCATCACCGTCTCGCGGGTCACCAGGCTCGCGCCGAAGCTCGAACACGCCCTGACGGCAGAGGTCCTGCACCAGCTCGGTGTGGCCACGGCGGAGTCGGGGTTCCGCCGACCCTTCCGGAACCTGCGCACACGGCTCGGGACGGCAGGGCTGCGGGCCGCCGGCCTCCGGGTGTTCCGCCTGACGGTCTGAGCCCCGGAGCCCTGCGGTGCTGTGCCCTTCCTCCACAGGTGCGGCCGGCAGTGGTGCCCGTCCACAGGACGGGTATCTTGATGTCGAGACATCTCACGCCGCGAGTAGCGTGGGGGGCACGGACCGCGCGAACAAGGGAGTACCCGCCAGCATGGCCAAGATCATCTACACGCTCACCGACGAGGCCCCGTTCCTCGCCACCCACTCCTTCCTGCCCGTCATCGCGTCCTTCGCGAAGACCGCGGGCGTCGACGTGGAGACCCGAGACATCTCGCTCTCGGGCCGGATCATCGCCCTGTTCCCGGAGCGGCTCAGTGCTGAGCAGCGCCTGGACGACGCCCTGGCGGAGCTCGGCGAGCTCGCCGGGACGCCCGAGGCGAACATCATCAAGCTGCCGAACATCTCGGCCTCGATCCCACAGCTCAAGGTCGCCATCGCCGAGCTGCAGTCGCAGGGCTACGACCTGCCGGACTACCCCGACGAGCCGAGCACGGACGACGAGCGCGACGTCCGGGCCCGCTACGACCGCGTCAAGGGCAGCGCCGTCAACCCGGTCCTGCGCGAAGGCAACTCGGACCGCCGCGCGCCGCTGTCCGTGAAGAACTACGCCCGCAAGCACCCGCACCGCATGGGCAAGTGGAGCTCGGACTCCAAGACGAACGTCGTGACCATGGGCGTCGACGACTTCCGCTCCAACGAGAAGACCTGGGTCGCCCCGGCCGACGACATCCTGACGATCACCTTCGTCGGGCAGGACGGCAGCGAGCAGGTGCTCAAGCAGTCGATCCCCGTCGTCGCCGGTGAGGTCGTGGACGGCACCGTGCTGCACGTCGCCGCGCTCGAGCAGTTCCTCCGCAAGCAGATTCAGCGCGCGGCGGACGAGGGCATCCTGTTCTCCGTCCACCTCAAGGCCACGATGATGAAGGTCTCCGACCCGATCATCTTCGGGCACGTCATCCGGGCGTTCTTCCCCGACGTGTTCGCGCGCTACGGAGCCGACCTCGCCGCCGCCGGGCTCACGCCGAACGACGGCCTCGGCTCGGTCCTCGCCGGGCTCGACGCGCTGCCGAACGGTGCCGAGATCAAGCAGGCGTTCCAGGACGGCATCGACGCCGGCCCGGACCTGGCCATGGTCGACTCGGACAAGGGCATCACGAACCTGCACGTCCCGAGCGATGTCATCGTGGACGCCTCGATGCCCGCGATGATCCGCACCTCCGGGCACATGTGGGGCCCGGACGGTGACGAACACGACACCGTCGCGGTCATCCCGGACTCCAGCTACGCCGGCATCTACCAGGCCGTCATCGAGGACTGCCGCGCCCACGGCGCCTTCGACCCGGCGACCATGGGTTCGGTGCCGAACGTCGGGCTCATGGCGCTGAAGGCCGAGGAGTACGGCTCCCACGACAAGACCTTCGAGCTGCCGGGCGACGGCGTCGTCCGCGTCACGAACGCCGCCGGGGACACGGTCCTCGAGCACGACGTCGAGCAGGGCGACATCTGGCGCGCCTGCCAGACGAAGGACATCGCGATCCGCGACTGGGTGAAGCTCGCCGTCACCCGCGCCCGTGCCAGCGCGACGCCCGCGGTCTTCTGGCTGGACGAGACCCGGTCGCACGACGCCGTCCTGATCGGCCTGGTCCGCACCTACCTGCAGGAGCACGACACCGACGGGCTGCAGATCGAGATCCTGTCGCCGGAAGAAGCCATGCGCTTCTCGCTCGACCGCATCCGGCGTGGTGAGGACACCATCTCGGTCACCGGCAACGTCCTGCGCGACTACCTGACCGACCTGTTCCCGATCATGGAGCTCGGCACCTCGGCGAAGATGCTCTCCGTCGTCCCGCTCCTCGGCGGCGGTGGTCTGTTCGAGACCGGTGCCGGCGGTTCCGCGCCGAAGCACGTGCAGCAGCTCGTGCAGCAGAACTACCTGCGCTGGGACAGCCTGGGCGAGTTCCTGGCCCTCGCGGTCAGCCTCGAGCACCTGGCCGGTGTGACCGGCAACGCCCGCGCGAAGGTGTTGGCGGACACGCTCGACCGCGCCACCGGGACCTTCCTCGACGAGGACAAGTCGCCCGGCCGCAAGCTCGGCTCGATCGACAACCGTGGCAGCCACTTCTACCTGGCGAAGTACTGGGCCGAGGAGCTCGCCGCGCAGACGGAGGACACCGAGCTCGCCGCGGCGTTCCAGGGGCTCGCGACGACCCTCGCCGACCAGGAAGAGACGATCGTCGACGAGCTCGTCGCGGTGCAGGGCCAGCCGGCGGACATCGGCGGGTACTACCGGCCCGACGACGCCAAGACCAGTGCGGTCATGCGTCCGTCGGCGACGCTGAACGCGGCGCTCGCGAGCCTGTAGGCGCGACCACACGACGGACGGGAGGCCCGGTGCCAGCTGGCACCGGGCCTCCCGTCCGTCGTGCGCGCCCTGCCTGCGCGCACGGCGGCGTACCGCGTGGCCGGTCCCAGACGCGAAAGCGACAGTTCGCGCCGGTTCTCCCGCCCACATCTGTCGCTTTCGCGTCCCAGACCCGGCTGCGGCGCGGCGACTCAGCGGGACGGGACCGGCGGGCCGAGGGCCAGCAGCACGCCGAACACGGCGGCGACGAGCACGACACCGACCAGCGCCGAGAGCACCGGGCGCCGCACGACCACGAAGAGCAGCCGGTCGAGCGGACCGGGGCGTTCCCCGGCTGCCAGGCGCCGACGCCAGCCGCCGTCGAGCATGCCGCGGCGGGCGACTCCGACCTCGAACGGCAGCGTCGTGTACGGCACGATCGCGCTCACCCACCCGAGCACCGTGGCGCCGAACGACCACCGCTGGTTCACCGCGACGACCGTCGTGACGACCAGGTACGCCAGGAACACGAAGCCGTGCACCCCGCCTCCGACCCGGACCGGCCAGTCACCGGCACCCAGGCCGTACTTCAACAGCATGCCCACCAGGAGCATCGTCCAGGTCACGAGTTCGGCGATCGCGAGGCCGCGGAACAGGGATCGAGGGGTCATGGCCTCCATCGTGACGGACGCCGGGTGGAAGTCGCGTGGACGAGCGCGGAACGACAGCAGGACGCCCCGGACCAACCACAGCAGGACGCCCCGGACCGCAGAGCCCGGGGCGTCCTGTCTGTGTCGTTCGGCAGTCCGCGTCAGCGTCGGACGGTCACCACCTGCCCGAGCTGGTTCACACCGGCGGCGGCGTCCCAGGTGCCGACGTTCGCAGTCTGGATCGCGAAGGCCGGGTCACGTGCGACCGAGCGCTCGGCGGCGGGCATCGCGAGCGCGACCTGCCACTTGCCGGACGGCACCTCGGCGAGCGACGCGGTGACGGTCGCGGTGGTGCCGGGCTGCCACGACGACGCGTCGGCACGGACGGGCACGGTGACGTGCCGGTGACCGTTGGTCAGCACGAGCTGCACCGGACGGTGGTTGTACGGCGCTGCCCAGCCGTCGTTGCGCACGGACACCGAGACCGCGGCGTGCTTGCCGGAGGTCACGGTGCTCGAGGTCATCGTGAACCGGTAGCCGAGCTTCTTCGCGGCGTCCGTCATGCCGGCCTGGCCCCAGGTCGACAGGACGTCCTTGTTGTAGTCCAGGTTCAGGTAGCTGTAGTGGTACTTCGCCATCTCGGCCGAGGCGGACGGGTACTCGGACCGCGGTGCGTTCACGGCGCAGGTCTCACCACCGACCGGGACGTACCGGGAGTCGGCGGCCAGGTAGTCCTGGTCGAGCGACAGCGGGTCGGTCAGGAAGGTGCCGAAGTCGTCGGGCGAGGCGAGGAAGCAGTCGTTGTGGTGGCCGATCCGGGAGGCGGCCGAGCCGTTGTGCGCCTGCTGCGGCGTGAGTGCGCCGGCGGTGCCCGACGTGGTGCGGAGTGCGTCCTGCTTCATCTGCATGGTGCGCACCTGGATCGAGCGGCTGGACGGCAGCGCAGCGAGCTCGGCCTTGACGACCTGGCGTCGGGCGTCCTTGTCCGCGTCGGTCAGCACGCCCGGGTTGGCCGGGTCGCTGGCGAAGTGGTCCGTGTAGTAGCCCTCGCCCCAGAGGCCGATGAAGCCCTCCTGCAGGGTCGGGATGACGTCGGCGTTCCGGCGGAGCGTCGGCGTGAGCTGCTTGATGTGTGCGAGCACGGTCGGCAGGTCGGCGTCACCGTACGGCGCCGAGTACGGCCAGTTGCCGCCCTGGACGTACGCGAAGCGGGTGATCACGCTGACGCCGGCCGCACGGGCGGTGTCGTAGTCGTGCTGCACCAGCTTGAGCCAGGCCGGGCTGAGGCGCCGCTGGTCGACGAACGCCTCCATGTAGAACACGCGGACGATCTGGGTGACACCGTCGGCCCGGTAGCCCTCGAGCGTGGCGGCGTCGAGCGGGGTGTAGCCCGTGCCGTCGGCGCGGTAGTGCGTCTCGGTGGTGTGGTCGAACCCGCGCTGGGGGTTCGGGATGACGGCATCGCTCGCCGTGTAGGTCACGGTGGAGCTGGTCGGTGTCGGGTGACGGTCGCTGTGTGACGACGACGCCCACGCGTTGGTCGGCACGGCGAGTGCGATCACGGCCGCGAGTGCGGCGGTGGTGATGGTGCGGTGCTGCATCGGACGAGCCCCTGTCCTCGGCGCGGGTGCGGATCGACACCCCCTGGTGCCGGCACCTGCGCGAATGTGATCTGAAGGTAGGTCAACCGATCAGAAAACACCAGCACCAGTTCCTCGTATCGATTCGATCTGATCTTGGGTAGCGTGGTCGACATGTCGCAGACGACGGACGCATCGAAGACGCTGCGCGTGGGGGTGGTCGGGCTCGGGTTCGCCGGGACGACGCATCTCGACGCCTACACCGCACTCCCCGGCACCGAGGTGGTGGCGCTCGCGGGCAAGGAGACCGGCCGGCTCCACGAGCTCGCCGAGACCCGCCAGGTGCCGGACACGTACCCGGACTGGCAGGACCTGGTCGCCCGCGACGACCTGGACATCGTGTCGATCGGCGTGCCGAACTCCCTGCACGCCCCGATCGCCATCGCCGCGCTCGAGAGCGGCAAGCACGTCTTCTGCGAGAAGCCCCTCGCGACCACGGGCGCCGAGGCGCAGGCGATGGTCGACGCCGCCGTGGCGAACGACCGCGTGCTCGAGGTCGCCTACAACCACCGCCGCCGCGCCGACGTGCAGTTCCTGGCCGACCACGTCCGCCCCGTCGACGGGCAGGACAGCCCGCTCGGGCACGTCTACCACGCCCGGGCGAGCTGGCGACGACGCGCCGGCATCCCCGGCATCACGTCGTGGTTCACGAACAAGGACGCAGCCGGTGGCGGTCCGCTCATCGACCTCGGTTCGCACGTCCTCGACATCGCGATGCACCTGATGGGCGAGCCGCGCGTCGTGGCCGTCAGCGCCGTCGCGTACAACGAGCTCGGTACCGCCGGACGCGGTGGCAGCACCGGCGGCGGACCCGTCTCCGGTGCGACCGGCCGCCCGTTCGACGTCGAGGACTTCGCGAACGCCCTGCTCCGCTTCGAGGACGGCTCGAGCCTGCAGCTGCAGGCCTCGTGGGCGTCCTACTCGAAGGACGACGAGGACATCGAGGTCGAGCTCCTCGGCTCGACCGGCGGTGCCCGGCTGTTCGTCCGGAACTACGCCACCGAGGGCACGGTCGAGCTGTACTCCGACATCGACGGCGTCCCCGCGGTCACCCGTCCCGTCGTGCACGTCCCGGCCGGCCACCACCAGCGCGTCATCGAGGAGTTCCTCGCCACCATCCGGTCCGGCACGCACGAGGGCCACCACGGTGAGTTCGCGTTGCACCGCACGCGGGTCGTCGACGCCGTCTACGCGTCGGCGCAGGCCGGCCACGAAGTGGAGGTCGTCGCATGAACATCGTCGTCTGGAACGAGAACGTCCACGAGACCCGAGGTGACGAAACGGTCCGCGAGCACTACCCCGACGGCATCCACACCGTCGTCGCCGCCGGCCTGGAGGCGCGACTCCCCTCCGCCCACATCGTCACGACCGCCACGCTGCAGGAACCGGAGCACGGCCTGACCGAGGAGCGCCTGGCCGCCACCGACGTCCTCTTCTGGTGGGGCCACATCGCCCACGACGAGGTCGCCGACGAGGTCGCGGACCGCGTCGTAGGGCACGTGCACGCCGGCATGGGCCTGGTGGTGCTGCACTCCGGCCACTACTCGAAGCCGTTCACCCGGCTGATGGGCACGACCTGCTCGCTGAAGTGGCGCAACGACGGGGAGCGCGAGCTGGTCTGGACGATCGCACCCGAGCACCCGATCGCCGCCGGGGTCCCCCACCCGATCGTCATCGACCGCCAGGAGATGTACGGCGAGTACTTCGACATCCCGCGCCCGGACGAAGAGGTCTTCCTGTCGACGTTCGCCGGCGGTGAGGTGTTCCGCTCGGGCGTCGCCTACCGTCGCGGGCTGGGCAGGGTGTTCTACTTCTCGCCCGGCGACCAGGAGTACCCGGTGTACCACCACCCCGACATCCAGCGGGTCCTGGCGAACGCCGCCGAGTGGGCCGCGCCGACCGGTCCACGCCGGCAGCTCACCGCCGACCCCCACCCGAGGGACTGGTTCCTGGCCGACTCGTCGCGTAGACAGGAGGGGTGAACACACCGCAGGAGGTCGACCGCCGCACGGCCCTGATCGAGGCGCTCGACGTCCTCGGTGCGGGACCGGAGGAACGCTTCGACCGGATCACCCGGATGACCCACGAGGCGTTCGGGGTGCCGCTGACGTTCCTCAACCTCGTGCACCACGACCTCGTGACCACGCAGTCGACCTTCGGGTGGAACCAGGGCACGAGCGTGCCCGCGAACGAGCAGTTCTGCGCCACGACCGTGCTCACGCCGGAGCCGCTGGTGATCCCGGACACGACGCTCGACCCGCGGTTCGCGCACACCGCGGCCGTCGCCGAGCACGGCATCCGCTTCTACGCCGGCGCGCCGCTCTCGATGCTCGACGGCACCCGAGTGGGCACGCTCTGCATCATGGACGCGCAGCCGCGTGCCTTCTCGGCGATGGACCTCGCGCTCCTGCGGGACCTGGCGCGCTGGGCCGAACGCGAACTCGGGTACGCGCTCGAGCGTGACCGGCTCGCGAGGGTGCGCGCGGCGCTGGTGCCGGACCCGCTGTCGGTCCCCGGCCACGACGTCGCGACGCTCGCCGTGCAGCGCCCGGACGGCGGTGGCGGGCTCACCGACTGGCGGGTCGTCCCCGACGGCGCACTGCACCTGACGGTCGGCGCGGTGGTCGCCGGACGCGTCTCGGCGCTCCTCGCCGCCGACGTCCGTGGCGCACTGGCCGCGCGGACCGACCTCCCGATCGCCGAGGCGGTCGCCGGACTGGAGGCCCAGGTCGCCCCCGACCTCCGGGTCGCCGACGCGGTCGCCGAGCTGGTGCACGCACGGCTCGACCCGACGACCGGGCGCGTCGACCTGGTGGACGCCGGGCTCGGCACCGCGGTGGTCGTCAGCGCCGACGGCAGCGTCCGTCCGGTGCGGTCCACCGAGCTGCCCGTCGGGCTCGGTACCGCGTCGACCCCCGGCGCCCGGTCGACGCTGTCGGTCGAGCTGGCAGCCGGCGACCGGCTCGTGCTGGCTTCCGACGCGTGGTCGACCGTGCCCGGCGTCGAGGGGCCCGAAGCGATCGCGGCCCTCGTCGCCGCGCAGCCGGACGGCACGGCGGCGGTCGAGCACGTCCGCACGCTGCTGCCCGAGGGCGACCCGGCGACCGACCTGACCCTCGTCGTCGTCACCCGGCACTGAGGTCGTCACCCGGCACTGAGGTCGTCAGCCAGCACTGAGTCGTCAGCCGGCTCGGGACCGGCTGATCAGCGCGTCTGCGCGCCGGGCTTCCCCGCGAACGCCGCCACGAGCAGGGTCGCGAGCATCCCGAACCCGGTCAGCACGACGCCGAGCGCCGCGAGCTGCCAGTACGCACTGGCGACGTGCTGCGGCTGCGTGACGATGTCCGGCCACCACGGGTCGAGGAACGGCACCGAGCCCGGGAACGGGTCGAGCCCGAACATCGCCAGCCCGCCGAGGAGCAGCACGACCCCGAGGGCGGCCATCGTGCCCCGACGGCCGCCGAGCATCCGGACGACGAGCGCCGCCCCCATGCCCACCAGCCCGACGACGGCGAGCGCGAAGGCCGCGACGAACACGGGCTGCGGCACGAGCGAGAACCAGTCGAGCACGGCGATCGGCACGAGCAGCCACCGCCCGGTCCTGGCCCACCGTGCGGGCGTGCGCCATCCATGCATGCCGGAACGGTACGACACGAACCCGGACGACCGCCCGGCTAGCATCGCGAGGTGCCCACACCAGCAGCGGAGGTCGAGGTCGACACCGCCCTCGTCCGCGCGCTGCTCGTCGACCAGCACCCGGACCTCGCCGACCGTCCGCTCGCCGTCGTCGCCTCGGGCTGGGACAACGTGGTCGTCCGCCTCGGCACCGATCTGGCCGTCCGCATGCCCCGACGCGCCGCCGCCGCGGTGCTCGTCGAGCACGAACAGCGCTGGCTGCCGGAGCTCGCACGCCTGGTCGGTGCCGTGGTGCCCGTCCCGGTGCCGCTCCGCACCGGTCGCCCCGCCCTCGGCTACCAGTGGGCCTGGAGCGTCGTGCCCTGGTTCCCGGGCAGGACGCTCGGCAGCGACGCCGGCGGGCCGGGGGTCGGGGAGGCGCTCGCCGACTTCGTCTCCGCCCTGCACGTGCCGGCCCCGGACGACGCCCCGCTGAACGCGGTCCGGGCCGTCCCGCTCCGCACCCGGACGGACGCCGTCCTGGAACGACTCGGGTCCGGACCGGTCCCGCGCGCCCAGGAGCTGGCGACCGCCTGGCGGACGGCGGCCGACCTGCCGGTGGCTGCCGGGCCTCCCGTCTGGGTGCACGGTGATCTGCACCCGTTCAACCTGCTCGTCGAGACCGGCCCGCGGGGCGACCACCTGTCCGCGGTCGTCGACTTCGGTGACGTGACGGCGGGGGACTCCGCCGTCGACCTCGCGACCGCCTGGTTGACGCTCGACCGGGAGGCCCGGTCCGCCTTCCGCACCCAGGTCACCGCCCAGGACGCCAGCCTGGACGAGCACTCCTGGGGGCGGGCCCGGGGCTGGGCCGTGTCGATCGCGTCGGCGCTCGCCGTCGGTGACGAGTCGGCGTCCCACGCGGTGGCGCGACGCGCGATCGACGCCGTCCTCGACGGCTGACGACCTGCTCCGGTTCGCGCACGTCATCGAGACGGGGGCTACCGCGAGCGCGACCACGGGGTTACCGTCTCCCCACACCAATCCGTGCACGTGAAGATCGGGAGGGGCCTCATGACCCTCGAGTTCCGCGTCCAGCACGACGTCGCCACCGACGCCTCCCCCTCGTCCCGGACCGCGCCGCGCGGCCGGGTCCGTCGGGTCCTCGACCACCTCGCCGCCCGACGCACCGCTGCGCAGCTGCGTCGGCTCGATGCCGACCTCGTCGAGCTGTCCGACCTGCAGCGCGTGCTGTCGGACGCCCGCGCGGTCGTCGACCGCGGGTGGATCCAGCACGCGTGGTTCGCCTACGTCGACGACCGGGGGCGGACCCGGACCGCGTCGAGTGCCGCCGCGACGGAGGTGGCCGGCCGTCCCCTCGTCGGCGCGTGCCTGGTCGGAGCCGTCGTCGACGCCGCGGGTGGGCCGCACGCCGTGCACTCGCAGCCGGTACAGCGCTCCCTGGACCTCGTCTGGCATGCCCTCGCGGCGGCCGAGGGGTCGCCGGTGACCTGGTGTCCCGCGCCGGACATCCGGATGGGCCGCGTGCGTGACCTCACCCGCTGGAACGACAGCGCCGGGCGCACCGCCGAGCAGGTCTCCGGGCTTCTGCTCACGGCCGAGCGGGTCGCCCTGCAGGAGTCCGACCGGGTTGCAGGACGAGCATCCGCGCTCCGTGCACACTCGGGGGCAGTACCCGTCCTCGGTTGAGATCGTTACACACCTCCCAGGATCAGCTCGGTGCTGTGCCGCTGACCAGGGTTTATCGGGACAATGGTTGCTGAGTGGAACCGTCGTTCTCGCGATGGGGACCCCGCCGGGGCTGAGCATCTGCGTAGCTTGGAGGCCGTCCGTTCCCCGATCCGTGGGCCGGACCGTCGACCCGAGGGAGTGCAGAACCGGTGTTCCAGTACATCGCCGAGCGATGGGACCAGATCTGGTTCTCGTCCTGGCAGCACTTCTCGCTGGTCGTCCAGTGCGTCGTGCTCGCGACCATCATCGCCGTGGTCCTCGCGGCGCTCGTCTACCGGGTACCCGGCCTGCGTTCCGCCGCGAACGAGGTCTCCACGGTCGGCCTGACGCTGCCGTCCTTCGCGGTCATCGGTCTGCTGCTCGTGCCGCTCGGGTTCGGCGTCGTGCCGTCCGTCGTCACGGTGACCTTCTTCGCCGCCCTGCCGATCCTCCGCAACGCGGTCGTCGGGCTCAACGAGATCCCACCGGCCGTCGTCGAGTCGGCGCGCGGCATCGGCATGAGCCGCTTCCGCACCCTGGTGCAGGTCGAACTGCCGATGGCGTGGCCGATCATCCTCACCGGCGTGCGGGTCTCCGCGCAGATGGTCATGGGCGTCGCCGCGGTCGCCGCGTACGCACTCGGCCCGGGACTCGGCAGCTTCATCTTCTCCGGGTTGTCCCGCCTCGGTGGCGCGAACTCCCTCAATTCCGTGATCGTCGGGACCGTGGGCGTCGTGTTGCTCGCCCTGGTCCTCGACCTCCTGCTCCTCGGCCTCGGCCGTCTGACCACCTCGAGAGGTATCCGTGTCCAGCACTGAGTCCCCGACCACCGCGCCCGACACCGACGTCACCGGCCGGAGCATCCTGCTCGACAAGGTGACGAAGCGGTACCCGGGCCAGGCGAAGCCCGCCGTCGACGGCATCACCCTCGAGATCCCGGCCGGCAAGATCGTCATGCTCGTCGGCCCTTCGGGCTGCGGCAAGACCACCACGCTGAAGATGATCAACCGGCTCATCGAGCCGACCGAGGGTCGCATCGTGGTCGGCGACGACGACGTGACCAAGATCGACGGCGACGAACTGCGTCGCCGGATGGGCTACGTGATCCAGGCCGGCGGACTCTTCCCGCACATGACGGTCGCGGCGAACATCGCGGTCGTGCCGAAGATGCTCGGCTGGTCGAAGGACAAGATCGCCGCCCGGGTCGACGAACTCCTCGACCTCGTCTCGCTCGACCCGGACACCTACCGCGACCGCTACCCCCGTGAGCTCTCCGGCGGACAGCAGCAGCGTGTCGGGGTCGCCCGCGCCCTCGCCGCGGACCCGCCCGTCCTGCTCATGGACGAGCCGTTCGGTGCAGTCGACCCGATCACACGGCAGCGCCTGCAGGACGAACTGATCCGCATCCAGGCGGAGCTCCACAAGACGATCGTGATCGTCACCCACGACTTCGACGAGGCCGTGAAGCTCGGCGACTGGATCGTGGTGTTCTCCGAGGGCGCGCACATCGTGCAGTACGACTCCCCGGAGCGGATCCTCGCCGAACCCGCGAACGAGTTCGTGGAGAACTTCATCGGCTCGGGTGCCGGCCTCAAGCAGTTGACCCTGACCCGCGTCCGCGAGGTCGGACTGGCCGACGCCGTCACCTGCTCCCCGGGCGAGCAGACGGAGGCCGTGCTCCAGCGCATGCGCGAGGCCGGCGGTCACGGGCACGCCGTCGTCGTCGACCGGCGTCAGCGGCCGATCGGGTGGCCGTCGCGCCGCCAGCTCGAGCGTCTCGACCGGATCCCGGAGGGCATCGAGGCCGGTCTGCCCGTCGTGTCCGAGGCGTCCACCCTCAACGACGCGCTCGACACCATGCTCGTCTCGAGTGCCGGTGCAGCGCTGGTGACCGGTCGTCGGGACGCGTTCCGGGGCGTCATCACGGTCGAGACGGTGATGGACGCCATCACCCGAACCCGTGCCGCTGCCGCCGAGGAGCAGGCCTACACGCCCGTCGGGACGAACACGAACCCGATCGAGGGGATGCCGAGCACGCCCGTCGTCGACCTCGATGACGAGCCGGCCGGCTCCGCCGACGACTCGCTCGCCACCGACGCTGCGCACTCCGACGGTCGGGACGACCGGTGAGCGACGTCGTCGTCACCGCATCCCCGGCGACCGGGGAGCGGACCAGCTGGCGAGGACTGGTCATCCAACCGGTCGTGATCCTCGTCGTCCTCGGCGCGTTCGCCGTCTGGCTCGCCACCGCGGACCTGACCCCCACCGAGCGCACGACCCTGAACCCGTCCGGGCTGCTCGACCTCGCCCGGCAGCACCTCATGCTCACCCTCATGTCGACCGTCATCGTGCTCGTCGTCGCCATCCCGCTCGGCATCGCGCTCACCCGCGGGCCCCTGCGGAAGGCGAGCGGGGCGATCCTGGCGGTCGCCAACTTCGGCCAGGCCGCACCTGCAGTCGGCCTGATCGTGCTCCTCGCGTTCTGGCTCGGGTTCACGTTCTGGGCCGCGGTGGTCGCCCTCGTGCTCTACGCGATCCTGCCGGTGCTCCGGAACACGATCATCGGCATCGAGAGCGTCGACGCTCGACTCGTCGAGGCCGGCCGGGGCATGGGCATGAGCGCCGCCGCCGTCCTGCTCAAGGTGGAACTGCCGCTCGCCGTCCCCGTCATGCTCGCGGGCATCCGCACCGCGCTCGTGCTCCTGGTCGGGTCCGCGGCCCTGGCCACGTTCATCGGCGCCGGGGGCCTCGGACTGCTCATCACCACCGGCGTGAACCTGTTCCTGCCGAAGGTGCTCGTCGCCGGAGCGGTCCTCATCGCGCTCCTCGCCCTCTCCATCGACTGGCTCGGCCGCATCGTCGAGACGTTCGCCCGACCGAAGGGACTCCGATGACCCGCCGCACGCGCACCCCGGGCCGCCGAGCCCGCCGTCTGCTCGCCGCCGCCGCACTGGCGGGCGTGACCACGAGCCTCCTGGCCGGATGCGGTCTGCAGCCGGCGGCGTCGTTCGTGCCGGCCGCAGCGCCCGGCACGATCAAGCACATCGACGACCTGCCGGAGGGCGCGGCGCTCACCGTCACGTCGAAGAACTTCACCGAGCAGCTCGTCCTCGGCAAGATCGCGGTCCTCGCCGCCTCCGCCGCCGGTTTCGACGTCACGGACGAGACGAACGTGCCCGGTTCGGTGGCCGTCCGGCAGCTGATGACCTCGCACGACGCCGACCTGACGTACGAGTACACCGGTACCGCGTGGCTGACCTTCATGGGGCACAAGAAGGGCATCCCGGACAAGACCGAGCAGTGGCAGGCGGTCAAGGACGAGGACGCCGGCAACGGGCTGACCTGGCTCCCCCCGGCGCCGATGAACAACACGTACGCATTCGCGGTGCGTGACGAGGCGGTGAAGGACCTCGACGGCATCACGAAGCTCTCGCAGATCGCCGACCTGCCCGCCGACGAGCGCACGTTCTGCGTCGAGTCCGAGTTCAACTCCCGCGCGGACGGCTTCAAGCCGATGCTCGAGAAGTACGGACTGGACCTCGGCGGTTCGGGCGACAACGCCATCGCGAAGAAGAACGTCGACATCCTCGACACGGGCACCGTCTACACGGCGACCGACCGCGGCACGTGCAACTTCGGCGAGGTGTTCACCACCGACGGCCGCATCAAGTCACTCGGGCTGACGGTCCTGCAGGACGACCGCGGGTTCTTCCCCGCGTACAACGTCGCGCCGGTGCTGTCGAGCTCGGCGCTCCAGGAGTACCCGCAGCTCGAGGGCATCTACGACCAGATCTCGCCGAAGCTCACCGACGCGGTGCTGCAGGAACTCAACCGGCAGGTGGACGTCGAGGGACGCGAGCCGGCGGACGTGGCGTTCGAGTGGATGGTGAAGGAGGGCTTCATCACGAAGCCCTGAGGTCGCGACGTGACGATGTCAGGGCGGGAGGCTCCCCACCGGTCACGGCCGGCCTGCCGCTGGCGCGTCAGTCCGGAACCGACCGACGTGGGCCCAGGTGTCAGCTGGCACCGCGCCTCCCGACCGTCCGTTCCGCCGCCCGCCGGGACCCGGTCGCCGGTATCGTCGACGCATGGCACTGTTCGGACGACGCAAGCCCGACGTGCGCGATCGGCCCGTCAGCCAGGTCGAGCTGAAGCGCGCGGTGGACGAGGGGTTCCTCATCGCCCGGGCAGCGGTGATCGTCGCCGTGGCGAACCGCATCATCACCAACGCCCTGCGCGACCAGGGGTACTTCGACCATGCCCTGATCGCCGACGCCGCGCGTCAGGAACTGCACCGGATGGCCGAGGAGCAGCGTGGCGACGCCGAACGGATGCGGGAGATCCGGGTCCGGTCGAGCAAGCAGGGCGGGCGCTCGCAGCACCAGCACGACTACCGGCGCGGCGACGACCTCAAGCTCCGCACCCGCGAGGCGACGTACGAGGAACTCGCCGCGCGCCTCGACGCCCGCCGGGACGACCAGCACTTCGTCGACGGCATCGTCCTCGCCGCCCGTGCCCGCGCATGGGACGACATCGGCACGACCGTCGTCGGCCGTCTCGGCTGGGCCCAGCGGCCCGCCGACGACTACGAGGTCGGGCGCGACGAACGGCTGCAGCAGCTCCTCGACGAGGACTTCGCGACCCTGGTCGCCGAGCACCCGGTCGGATCCGGCACCGCGGTCGGCGCGGACGAGCCGGACACCGACGGACCGGATGACGGCACCGACCCGGCCGAGGCGGACACCACCACGAGTTGACCGGGCGCACGGTGCCGGACGCGGGCCTCGACCCGTGTCCAGCCGTCGCTCCGTAGGCTCGCCCGCATGGTTGATGCGGTGGTCGTCGGAGCCGGACCGAACGGGCTGGCCGCAGCGGTCACCCTCGCTCGGGCCGGCCTCAGTGTCGAGGTCGTCGAGCGGAACGACACGATCGGCGGCGGGGCCCGGACCAAGGAGCTCACGCTGCCCGGCTACCTGCACGACGTCTGCTCCGCGGTGCACCCGATGGCACTGCAGTCCGAGTTCTTCCGGGCGTTCGGGATGGAACGGCGCATCGAGCTCCGGCTGCCCGAGGTGCAGTACGGTCACCCGCTCGACGGCGGCCGTGCCGGCATCGCGTACCAGGACCTCGACCGCACCGCCGACGCGCTCGGAGTCGACGGCCGTGCCTACCGGCAGCTGATGGCCCCACTGGTGTCGCACGCCGACGAGGTCTCCGACTTCGCCACGGACGCCCTCCTGCACGTGCCACGACACCCGGTGACCGTGGCCCGCTTCGGGCTCCGTGCGCTCGAGCAGGGGACCCGCGCGTGGAACGCACGCTTCCGCGACGACGTCGCTCCGGCCATGATCAGCGGTGTCGCGGCGCACTCCATCCAGCACATGCCCTCGCTCGCCACCGCGGCCGCAGCGCTGTCGCTCGGCGTGTACGCGCACGCCCGCGGTTGGCCGGTGCCGATCGGCGGCAGCCAGGCGATCGTCGACGCGCTCGCCGCCGACCTGGTCGCACACGGCGGCACGATCGAGACCGGGCGGGAGGTCCACTCCCTCGGCGACCTCACCCCGGCCAAGGCGGTGTTCTTCGACACGAGCGTCCCGTCCATGCTCCGGATCGCCGGCAACCAGCTGCCCGCACCGAAGCGCGGCGCCCTGCGGCACTTCCGGTTCGGCAACGCGGCGGCCAAGGTCGACTTCGCGCTGTCCGAGCCGGTGCCGTGGACGAACCCCGAGCTCCACCGCGCCGGCACCGTGCACATCGGCGGCACCCGGGCCGAGATCGCCGAGGCCGAGGCGCAGGTCGCCCGCGGTCAGGACCCCGACCGCCCCTACGTCCTGGGCTCCGAGCCGACCGTCGTCGACCCGAGCCGGGCCCCCGCGGGCGGACACGTCTTCTGGGCGTACGCCCACGTTCCCGCCGGCTCGACGGTCGACCACCAGGAGTCCGTCATCCGTCAGATCGAACGGTTCGCCCCGGGCTTCCGCGACACCATCGTCGCGACGAACAGCCGGACCGCCGAGGACATGGAGCAGTACAACCCGAACTACTCCGGCGGGGACATCGCCGCCGGTGCCGCGAGCTTCTGGCAGCTGGTGAAGCGGCCCGTGCTCTCGAGTGACCCGTGGCGGATGGGCGGCGGCATGTACCTGGCGTCGCAGTCCGCGGCTCCCGGTCCCGGGGTGCACGGCATGGCAGGCTGGCACGCGGCGAAGAGCGCCCTCCGACACACCTACGGGTTGCCGGTGGACGTCGACCTGGCACCGAGGAGCTGACATGGCGAAGAACGTCCGGATCATCCACTGCACGCCCGAGGAGGTCTTCGACGTCCTCCGCGACGGCTGGCTCTACCCCACCTGGGTGGTCGGCGCGTCCCGGATGCGCGGCGAGGACCCCGGCTGGCCCGCGGTCGGCACGAAGCTGCACCACTCGTTCGGGGTGTGGCCGCTCGTGATCAACGACACGACGAGTGTCCTGGAGTACGACGAGCCCCGACGCATGGTGATCCAGGCGCGCGGGTGGCCGGTGGGGGAGGCCCGCGTCGAGGTCGAGGTCGAACCCCACCCCCGCGGCTGCCGGGTCACCCTGCGGGAGAACCCCGTGAAGGGCCCGGGGACGCTCGTTCCCGGCTTCCTCGCACAGCCCGGCATCTGGGTCCGCAACCACGAGACGGCACGCCGCCTCGGCTGGGTCGCAGCCGGTCGCGCGCGCAGCCACTGAGCCCTCCGCGAGACGCCCCCATCGACGCGAGACGCCACGGTCTGTGCGAGACGCCGCCTGAGTCGGCGGCATCGTGCGCACTCGGCGGCGTCTCGCAGCCACCGGCGCCCGCCTACTCCTCGCGGGAGAACGCGCTCGCGCGGGCGACCTGGTCGGCGGTCAGGGCGACGCCCGTGTACCGCTCGAACTGGCGTGCCGCCTGCAGGGCGATGACCTCCGCGCCCGTGATGACGTGCGCACCGGCGTCGCGGCCGGCCCGGACGAGCGGGGTCTCGGAGGGGAACGCGACCACGTCGAAGACGGTGCCCGCGGCGGCGATGCGGTCCGGCGCGAACGACAGCGCGGCCTCCTGGTCGCCACGCATGCCGAGCGGGGTGACGTTGACGAGCACGTCGGCGTCCCCGGCCTGCTCCTCGGCGCCGACCCACGTGTACCCGTACTGGTCGGCCAGGGCGCTGCCGGTCGCCTCGTTGCGGGCGACGACGGTGAGGTGCTCGAACCCGGCACCGCGGAAGGCCGCCGTGACCGCCTTCGCCATGCCGCCGGAGCCCCGTAGGAGCACGCGGGCGTCACGGTCGACCCCGTGCGAGTCGAGCAGTGCGGCGACGGCCTCGTAGTCGGTGTTCGACGCGGTGAGGACCCCGGCGTCGTTGACGATCGTGTTGACGGAGCGGATCGCGGCCGCGGACTCCTCGAGTTCGTCGACGAGGGGGATCACGTCCTCCTTGAACGGCATCGA
The DNA here is from genome assembly GCF_003234145.1 of Curtobacterium sp. MCPF17_011. Taxonomy (NCBI): domain Bacteria; kingdom Bacillati; phylum Actinomycetota; class Actinomycetes; order Micrococcales; family Microbacteriaceae; genus Curtobacterium; species Curtobacterium sp. MCPF17_011. The sequence goes on along the minus strand of NZ_QKSK01000001.1, from coordinate 326,610 downwards.
CACCGAGCACCCGCGGATACCGAGCGCCCGGATGCCCGCGACCGCCCCGGGCAGGTCCGTCGTGGTGAACGCCTTGTAGACGTAGTCCAGCCCGAGTTCGTCGTAGAGGAAGTTGTGGAACCGGGTGCCGATGTTGCTCGGACGGGCGGCGAGTGAGATGCAGAGCTGCATGTCCTTGTGGAGGATGGGCATGTCGTCAGTGTCCCACGTGGCAACGATGGAGCGGTCCATCACACATCCGTCCGCGAGGAGTGCGGCGTCCGTCGCCGCCCTGGCGTACCGTGACCGAGGATGACTGCTCTCCCTGACACCATGCGCGCCGTCCGCTTCGAGGAGTGGGGCGACCGTTCCGTCCTGCACGTCGCCGAGGTCCCCGTTCCCGAGGTCGCTCCCGGCCGCGTGCTGGTGAAGGTCCGCGCCGCCGGCGTCAACCCCGGCGAGTCCGCGATCCGCCAGGGCCTCGTCGACGACCACGACCCCGAGAAGCTGCCCTCCGGCCAGGGCACCGACCTCGCCGGAACGGTCGCCGCGATCGGCCTCGACGTCGACGGGTTCGAGGAGGGCGACGAGGTCCTCGGCTGGTCGTGGGAGCGCTCGAGCCAGGCGGAGTACGTCTCCGTCCCCGCCGGGCAGCTCGTCCCGAAGCCCCGTCTGCTCTCGTGGGAGGCCGCCGGTGGCCTGGACGTCGCCGCGACCACCGCTGCCGCCGCCGTCCGCGCCGTCGACCCGCGAGCCGGCGAGACCGTCGTCGTGTCCGGTGCCGCCGGCGGCGTCGGCTCGTTCGTCACGCAGCTGCTGACCAACGAGGGCGTCGACGTCATCGCGATCGCCTCCGAGTCGAACCACGACTGGCTGCGGTCCAAGAACGCCCGTCCGGTCGCGTACGGCAACGGGCTCGAGGACCGGATCCGCGAGCTCGCCACGAACGGCATCGACGCCGTCATCGACACGTTCGGCGCCGAGTACGTGCATCTCGGCATCACCCTCGGCGTGCCCACCGACCGGATCGAGACGACGATCGCCTTCGCGGCCGCGGCCGAGGTCGGCGCCAAGGCGTCCGGCAGCGCCGACACTGCCGACCCCGAGATCCTGTCGGCACTGGCGAACATGGTGGCGGATGGTTCGGTCGAGGTCCCGATCGCCGCCACCTTCCCGCTCGACGCGGTGCAGGACGCCTACGCCCAGCTCGAGGAGCGCCACACCCGCGGCAAGATCGTCCTGCTCCCGTAGGACTGGTCATCCGAGAGCAGCCCCAGGCCGGGAGGCCCGTCCCGCGCTGGTGGGGTTGTCCCCACCCCGGGACGGGAGGCTGCCCCATGCCGTCACGCGGCGTGGACCCGTAGCGTCGAGGACATGACGAACACACTGCACCGCCCCCGTGCCGGCCGACTGCTCGCCGGTGTCTGCGCCGGCATCGCGGACCGCTTCGGTTGGTCCCGCACCGGCGTCCGCGTCCTCTGGGTCGTCCTCAGCCTGTTCCCCGGTCCGCTCTGGATCGCCTACGTCGTGCTCTGGATCATCATGCCGGTGCAGGGTCAGCGCCGCTGAGGTCGCCCCGGCGCCGGTCGTCGGCACCACGCACAGCCGTCCCGTCCGGACGGCGTAGGGTGTCGGCGTGCCGGTCTCCGTCTTCGATCTGTTCAGCATCGGTGTGGGGCCCTCGAGCTCCCACACCGTGGGCCCGATGCGCGCGGGCGTCGACTTCGCCGGACGTGTCGTCGGACTGCCGGTCACGAGCATCCGGGTCGACCTCTACGGCTCACTCGCCTCGACCGGGCACGGGCACGGGACGCTCGGCGCCGTCGCGATCGGCCTGATGGGACACCGGCCGGAGGACATCGACCCCGACGTCATGACCGCCGCGCTCGAGGGCCTCGAGTCCAGCGGTCTCCTGACGCTGGCGGGCGGCCCGACGGTCGCGTTCCGGCTGGCGGACATCGTCCTGCACCCGCTGACCATGCTGCCCCGGCACCCGAACGCCATGCGCCTGCGGTCCTTCGACGCCACCGGCACCGAGACCGCCGTGGAGACCTACTACTCGATCGGCGGCGGGTTCATCGCCCGCGACGGCGACGAGGAGCCGGGCGAGGACGTCGCCGGCACCGCGATCCCGGTCGAGACCGACGCGGTGCCCCACCCGTTCTCCAGCGGAGCCGAGCTGTTGGCGGCCTGCGCGACCACGGGCCTCCCGGTCAGCGGCGTCGCCCTCGCCAACGAGACGGCGACCCGCCCCGAGGCCGAGGTGCGCGACCGGCTCCTCCGCATCCACGCCGTGATGGAGGACTGCGTCGACCGCAGCGTCCGTCGCACCGGTACCCTGCCGGGCGGGCTGGAGGTCCGGCGCCGAGCCGCCGACTGGTTCGAGCAGCTGACCCGTGACGACCCCGGTCACGACCCGCTCTTCGCGATGGAGTGGACGAACCTCACCGCCATGGCCGTGAACGAGGAGAACGCCTCCGGAGGCCGTGTCGTCACCGCCCCGACGAACGGCGCAGCCGGGATCATCCCCGCGGTCCTCTTCTACGCGCTCACCTACGTGCCGACGATCACGCCCGACCGACGGGACGACGCGATCGTCCGCTTCCTGCTGACCGCGGGCGCCGTCGGCTCGATCTACAAGGAGCGGGCGTCCATCTCCGGTGCGGAGGTCGGATGCCAGGGCGAGGTCGGCTCGGCCGCCTCGATGGCCGCCGCGGGACTCGCCGAACTGCTCGGCGGGACGCCCGAGCAGGTCGAGAACGCGGCCGAGATCGCGATGGAGCACAACCTCGGTCTGACGTGCGACCCGGTCGGTGGCCTGGTGCAGATCCCGTGCATCGAGCGGAACGCGATCGCGGCGAACAAGGCCGTCAACGCCGCCCGGATGGCGCTCCGTGGCGACGGCGTGCACCACGTCTCGCTCGACCAGGTCGTCGAGACCATGCGCCAGACCGGCGCGGACATGTCGCACAAGTACAAGGAGACCGCGATGGGCGGTCTCGCGGTGAACGTCCCGCTCTGCTGACCCGGCCCCGGAACTGGGGCTGCGGCGGGCGTCGAGCGGCGGGGTAGCGTGCACCGTCCGGAACCTGCCGGACCGGCGGCCAGGGACGGTCGTCGTCTCGGATCTCCGGAAGCGATCGCCGATGTCACGCCGCACCCCGACCCTCCTCGCCGTGTCCGCCGTGGTCGCGGCACTCGCCGTGACCGGCACGGGCCTGCCGGCGCAGGCATCGACCGCAGCCAGCGCGACCGCCGCCCCAGCGACCGCTGTGCCAGCGACCGCTGCGCCAGCGACCGCTGTGCCGGCCGCCGGTGGCGTCCCCGCACCCACCGACCCCACGGTCGGCGCGACCCCGGGTGACACCCCCGTCGACCTGACGCTGGTGCTCCGGCCGGTCGACCCGGCCGCGCTCGCCGCCCTGCCCGTGGCGACCACCGGGGACAGCGCCGCCCAGCGCGCGGACGCCGTGGAGGCCGTGGCCCCCGTCGACGACGCCCGGTCGCGCGCACGATCGGTCCTGACCGGCGCCGGCTTCACCGTGACCGACTCGGACACGTGGGAGGTCGAGGCGCACGGCACCGCTGCCCAGGCCGAGGCCCTGTTCGACGTGGGCCTGGTCGGCACCGGTGACGGCATGCACCCGACCGCGGAGCCGGCGCTGCCGCAGTCCTTCGGCGGGTCCGTCGTCTCGGTGCTCGGGCTCGATGCCCGCCCGGCGCTCGCCCATGCGGCCGTCCCCGCCGGGTACGCGCCCGCCGACCTCGCCGGCGCGTACCGGTCCTCGGGCTCGGCCACGGCGGGGGCCGGCGCGACGATCGCCACCGTGCAGTTCTCCGGGTGGGACCGCAACGACCTCAGCGCCTCCGCCGCAGCGACGGGGCGTCCACTGCCGGCGCTCGACCAGATCGCGGTCGCGGGAGCGGACCCACACGTCGGCGACGGTTCCCAGGGTGAGACCGAGGTCGCCCTCGACCAGCAGGCCCTGCTCGCCGTCGCCCCGGGAGCCCGGCAGCGCGTGTACGTGACGGAGAACTCGTTCCGGGGCAGCTACGACGCGTACAGCCGGATCGCGGACGAGGTGCGGACCGCCGGCATCACCGCGGTGAGCATCTCCTGGGGCAGTTGCGAGACGCAGACCCCCGCGGCGGCCCGGGCCGCACTCGACGCCGCCCTGGCGCGCATCGTCGCTGCCGGTGCCACCGTCTTCGCCGCCACCGGAGACGACGGCGCGCGCTGCCCGACCGGACCGACGACGACCATCCACGACGTGTCGTACCCGGCGTCCTCGCCCGCGGTCGTCGGCGTCGGCGGTACCTCGCTCACGAAGACGGGGACGAAGACGGGGACCGCCTGGACTGAGGCGGGCTGGTCGAACTCCCTGGGTGCCGGCGGGGGCGGGACCTCGAGCGCCTACGCCAAGCCCGCGTGGCAGACCGGGACGGGCATCAGCGGAACGAAGCGCCTGCTGCCCGACGTCGCCGCACTCGCCGACCCGGCGAAGGGGCTCGGGGTGTACCTGTCGACCGCGCACGGGTTCGTGCTCGGTGGCGGGACCAGCCTGGCGTCCCCGGTGCTCGCCGGCCAGCTCGCGGTCGCGTTGACCGCCCGCGGGTGCGCCGCCGGCGTCGGTGACGTCCACCAGGCGCTCTACCGGAACCCGGCCGCGTTCCGAGACGTCGTCACCGGCGGCAACGGCACGGCGCGGGCAGCCCGCGGCTGGGACGCGGCGACCGGACTCGGATCGCCGAACTGGTCGGCCCTGGGGCGCGTGCTCCCGAAGGCCTCGGACTGCACGGCACCGACCACGACCGCTGCCGCAGCCGGGGCGACCGCGACCTCGATCGCCTCCGGGAGCCGGACCGTGCCCGCCGGGACGTCGATCCACTCACCGTACGGGCAGTACTGGCTCGACCTGCAGGGCGACGGCTCGCTCGTCGAGTGGGGCAACGGTCGACGGCTGTGGCGGAGCAGCGGAACGGCCGCGGGCGCGGCGCTCCGACTCGACGCGACCGGTCGACTCGCCGTCGTCGCCCCGTCCGGTGCGGTCCTCTGGTCGACGTCGGCCCGGACCACCTCCGGCGGCGCCCGCCTGACCGTCGACGACGCCGGCGACGTGCGACTGACCGCCCGCGACGGGAAGCTCCTCTGGCACAACGGCGCACCGGGCACCGACCAGCTCGTGCCCGGCGCCACCCTCGTCGCCGGGCAGTCGATCCGGGACGCGAGCGGGACGCGGCGCTTCGGCGTCCGGTCGAACGGGCTCCTCGTCGCGAGTTCCGGCAGCACGCGCCTCTTCCAGAAGACCGGCGGTGGTGCGGGGTCGTCCCTGCTGCTCCTGCCGAACGGCGACCTCGTGCTCGCGGGGCCCCTCGGGACCACACGCTGGTCGACCGGCACGGGCCGGAAGGGTGGAGCCGGCGTCACGCTCCGGATGCAGTCGGACGGGAACGTCGTGCTCCGGAAGGGCACGTCGGCGATCTGGGCGAGCCACACCCGGGGGTGACCCCCGGCCAGGCCCCGGCCGGGCCCGACCGCCGCGGACCTACCCGGCGAGCAGCGTGAGCAGCCGGGCGGTCTCGGCGGCGACGGCGTCCCGGCCCGCGGCGACGTAGCGGCGCGGGTCGACCAGGTCCGGTCGTTCGTCGAGCACGTCGCGCAGCGCCCGGGTGAACAGCCCGTTCAGGTGCGTCGAGATGTTGATCTTCGTCATGCCCGCGCGGACCGCGCCCCGCAGTTCGTCGTCGGACAGCCCGGACGAGCCGTGCAGGACCAGGGGCACCGGGACGGAGGCCCGCAGCCGCTCCACGAGGTCACGGTCGACCGACGCCTCGCGCGTCTGCATCGCGTGCGACGTGCCGACGGCGACCGCCAGGGCGTCGACCCCGGTCGCCGCCACGAACGCGGCAGCGTCGGACGGGTCGGTGCGGACGCCGGGAGCGTGCACGCCGTCCTTGCCGCCGACCTCGCCGAGCTCGGCCTCGATCGCGATGCCCGCTGCGTGGCACCGGTCGGCCAGCGCCCGGGTCGCGGCGACGTTCGCGTCGTAGTCCAGGTGCGACCCGTCGTACATGATCGAGTCGACGCCGAGGTCGATGCCCGCGTGCACCAGTGCGGTGTCCTCGATGTGGTCCAGGTGCACGAGGACCTCCACGTCGGCGGCCCGCGCGACGACCTGGGTCGCGGTGACGATCGGCGCCAGCCCGCCGTGGTAGCGGATGCAGTTCTCGCTGACCTGCAGCACCACGGGCAGGCCGGCCCGCTCGGCACCGGTGACGATCGCCTCGGCGTGCTCGAGCAGGACGACGTTGAACGCGCCGACACCCCGACGGGCGGTGCGTGCGGAATCGAGGAGGCCGGTGAGGGCGAGGGCGGTGGTCATGTGGGGCTCCCGGTTCGGTCGAGCTGGGTGGTGAATCGGTCGACGGCGGCGAGGTCGACCTCGCCCGCGACGGGGCGGAGGACCGCGGCGGCGCCGTACGCGGCTGCGGAGACCAGGGCGCGGTGGAGGACGTCGGGTGCGGTGACGTCGGCGGCCGTCCGGGGGCCCGGTGCGGTCAGCGCGAGGACGAGCCCGGCGGTGGCGGCGTCCCCGGCACCGGTCGGGTTGCCGTGCACGTTGGGCACCGCGGGGACGGTCACGACCGCGTCCGGCGTGTGGGCGGTGATGCCCGCCGAGCCCGCGGAGACGACGACGACCCCGGCTCCGCGTGCGAGCAGGTCGAGGGCACCGGAGCGTTCGTCCCGCGCGCCCGTGGCGTCGAGGAGTTCCTCCCGGTTCGGCTTGCAGACCGTGGCGCCGGCTGCGGCCGCCTCGAGCAACGACGGCCCCGACAGGTCGGCGACGACGAGCAGGCCGGCGTCGACCGCGCCGCGGATCCAGGGCCGGACCACGCTCGGGTCGGTCCCGCGTGGCAGGGACCCGGACACCACGAGGGCGCTCGCAGCCGCCTGCGCGTTGCGCACGGCACCGGTCACGGTGGCCCATTCGTCCGCCGTCACCGCCGGCCCCGGCTCGCCGTACATCGTCGGGTGGACGTGGTCGTCGACGACGGTGACCGTGGTCCGGGTGTCGCCCACGACCGGCACGGCGGCCGTCGTGAGGCCGTCCCGCTGCAGCGCCGCGGCGACCCAGGCACCGCTCGTCCCGCCGAGCGGCAGGACGGAGGTCGTCGGCACCCCGGCGGCGTCGAGCACCCGGGCGACGTTGACGCCCTTCCCGCCGGGACGGCGGACGACGTCCAGGACGCGCTGGGTGACCCCGACGACCTGATCGGCGACGCGGTAGGTGACGTCGACCGCGGGGTTCGGGGTGATGACGACGATCACGCGGGGACCTCCAGGGCGGTAGGGCGGCCCTCCGGGTCGAGGACGACGAGGTCGGCAGCGGCACCGACGGTGAGGGGTGGACGCAGGCCGAGCAGGGCGGAGGCGCGCACGGACGAGGCAGCCACGGCCTCCCGGACGTCGGGACGAGCGGCGTCGTCGGGACGAGCGGTGAGGACCCGGGCGACGGCGTCACCGACGGTGATCGTGCTGCCAGCCAGCGATGACCCGTCGGCGAGCATCGCGACCCCGCCGTCGACCACGACGTCCGATCCGGCGATCCGGTAGGGCCCGTCGGCGCAGCCGGTGGCGGCCATCGCGTCCGAGACGAACACCAACCGGTGACCGGCAGCGCGGCGGACCAGGTCGACGGCGACCGGGTCGAGGTGGTGGCCGTCGACGATGCACTCCACGGTCAGGCGCTCGTCCGTCAGGGCGACCCCGACCGGACCGGGCTCACGGTGGTGCAGCGGCGGCATGCCGTTGAAGAGGTGGGTGACCAGGGTCGCACCGGCGTCGACCGCGCGCTGCACCTGCTCGGTGTCGGCGTCGGTGTGCCCGATCGCGGCGACGACGCCGGCGTCGACCAGATGGTGGATCGTCTCGATCGCACCGAGGAGTTCGGGGGCGAGCGTGACCACCCGGAGGGCCCCGCCTCCGGCGTCGACCAGGAGTTCGACCTCGGCGGGGGTCGGTGGGTGCAGCAGGGCGACCGCGTGCGCACCTCGTCGGGCAGGTGCGAGCCACGGGCCCTCGAGGTGCAGCCCGGCGAGCGTGCCGTCGACGACGAGTGGGCGCAGCCGGTGGAGCGCGGCGACCGTGTCCGGGACCGCCCCGGTCGCGATCGACGCGACCAGGTGCGCGGTACCGCGTCCGGCGTGGTGGGCGACGGCGGCGCGGGCCTCGTCGGCCGAGCACGAGGCGAAGTCGTGGCCGAGCGCGCCGTGTGCGTGCAGGTCGACGAAGCCCGGGACGACGGTGCCCGGGGCATCGACCACGCGGTCGTGTGCCGGTGCCGGTCCGGCGCCGACCGCGGCGACCCGACCGTCGCTGACCGCGATCCAGCCGTCGACCAGGTCGAGTTCCGCGGTGACCACCCGGGGGGCGCGGACGAGCGTCGTCACGCGGACACCGCGGTCGGGCCGTCGTCGACGCGCTGGTGACGGGCGGGGAGGTCGCGCCCCAGCAGCTCCCGTGCGAGGAGAGCGGCACCGATCGCGCCCGCGGCGTCACCGTGTCGTGCGCCGACGAGGGCCGGGACCCGGACGCCCACCAGCCGGTCGCTCAGCGCCGCGGTGAGGGGGTCGAGCAGCAGCGGACCGGACTGCGCCAGTCCGCCGCCGATGACCAGCGTGTGACACCCCGCGGCGGCCGTCAGCCAGGCGAGGGCGTCGGCGAGGACGCCGACGCAGTCGTCCCACACCTGGCGGGCGAGGAGCTCGCCGTCCTGGACGCGGAGCATCGCTGCGTGCGCGGTCGGCGCGTCGCTCCGGCGCGCGACGGCACCGGCCGAGGCGATCTCCTCGACCCGGAGGCCCGCGTGCGGACCGTGGACGATGCGGACCTGACCGATCTCGCCGGCCCAGCCGCCACCACTGACGACCCGACCGTCGACGACGAGGGCGCTCGCGAGCCCGGTGCCGACCGGGACGAACGCGACCGTGCCGTGGTCGAGCCCGCCGGCCTGCACCTCGGCGAGGGCCCCGGCGCGCACGTCGTGGCCGAACGCGAGCGGCACGTCGGTGCCCGTCGCCCGGAGCGCCGCGGCGACCCGTTGGCGGACCGGCACGTCCTGCCAGCCGAGGTTCACGGACAGCACCGAGCGGCCGCCGTCCTCGTCGACCACGCCGGGGACGACCAGGCCGACGGCGTCGAGTGCGACGCCGTGCTGTCCGGCGACCGAGCGCGCGTGCACGGCGAGCTCGGCCACGACGACGGCGAGGGCCTCGGCAGCGGGGTCGTCACGCGGGGTCGGGACGCGCTGCTCGCCGAGCAACCGTCCGTCGTCGGCGGTCAGTCGGGCCTTGATGCCCGTGCCGCCGACGTCGACCCCGAGCACTGCCCCGCGTGCGGTCATCAGGTGAGGATGACCGAACGGGTGAGCGAGCGCGGGTGGTCCGGGTCGAGACCGCGGCGCTCCGCCAGGGCGACGGCGAACCGGTGTACGACGACGAGTCCGGCGAGCGGGTCGAGGTCGTGGTGCACCAGGCGGGCTCCGGTGGCGGCGACCTCGTCGGCCAGACCGTCCGGCACCGAGCCGAGCGACCACACCAGGCGGCCGGGCTGCGCGATCGCGATCGGCCCGTGGCGGTAGTCCATCGCGGGGTACGACTCGGCCCAGAACTGTGCGGCCTCCCGGGTCTTCAGGGCGGCTTCGAACGTCAGGCCCACGGCGGCGCCACGGCCGACGAACGTGACCTGCTCGGCGCCGAGCAGGTCGTCGATCGGCAGCGTCAGCGCGGTCTCGGCCTGGACGGCGAGGGCCTCGACGTCGTCGCCGAGGGATGCGCGGAGCAGGGCGAGCGCGGTGGTGGCGAAGCGGGTCTGCACGACGGAGCGCTCGTCCGCGAACGGCAGCGCGACGACGTCGTCGGCGTCCGCTGCGGCCGGGCTGTCCGGCACCGCCGTGATCAGGACGGTGCGCTGGTCCGGCAGGGCGCGCAGGAGGTCGATGATCTCGGTGGTGGTGCCCGAGCGCGAGATGGTGACGACGCGGTCGTACTGGCGGCCGGCGGGGTACTCGGAGCCGGCGAAGGCGTCGGTCAGGCCGAGGCCCGCGGACTCACGGGCGACGGCGTAGCTCATCGCGATGAACCAGCTCGTGCCGCAGCCGATGACGGCGACGCGCTCGCCCGGCTGGGGGAGGACGTCGATGAACGAGGGCAGCAGTGCCGCGGCGGAGCGCCAGGAGGCCGGCTGCGATGCCAGCTCGTCGCCCACGAAGGTGTCGGACATGGTGTCCTTCCGGTCGGACCGATCCTTGGTGATCGGATATCGGCCAGCATGACGATCGATCGTGCTCGATGCAAGTGCAAAACGTCATTTCCGATCATGGAGCCCGCGGAGGAGCGCCCGTAGGATGACGCCATGACCCCGCAGCAGAGGCTCAACGCCCTCCTCGAGTTGGTGAGCGACCGCGGCAACGTCTCGATCACCGAGATCGGGGACGAGCTCGGGATCTCCGCGGCGACCGCCCGTCGCGACCTCGCCACGCTCGCTGACCAGCGTCTGGTCACCCGGACGCACGGCGGCGCCGCTGCCCTCGGTGCCGGGTACGAGCTGCCGCTGCAGTACAAGATCGCCCGCCAGGCCGAGGCGAAGACCGCGATCGCCCGGGCGACGGCCGCCCTCGTGGCACCCGGGGACACGGTCGGACTCAACGGCGGCACGACGACGACCGAGGTGGCGCGGGAACTCGGCAAGAGCGAGCGCTTCATCCGAGCCGACGGCGAGTACGGCATCACGATCGTCACGAACGCGCTGAACATCGGCTACGAGCTGTCCGTCCGCGCGAACGTCAAGATCGTCGTGACCGGCGGCGTCGCCCGTCGGCAGTCCTACGAGCTGATCGGGCCGCTGGTGCGGGACACGCTCGACGAGTTCGCCCTCGACGTCGTCGTCCTCGGCGTCGACGGTCTGACCGGGCAGTACGGCGCGACCACCATGCACGAGGGTGAAGCCGAGGTCAGTCGCCACTTCGCCTCGGTCGGCCGCCGGGTGATCGTGGTCGCCGACTCGACGAAGATCGAGCGCTCGACCTTCGCCCGCATCTGCCCGCTCGACCGCATCGACGTGCTCGTCACCGACCGGGACGTCCCGCCGCGGTTCGCCGCGGACCTGGCCGCCGCCGGCGCGGAGCTCGTCGTCGCGGACTGACCGGCACGTCCGGCGAGCACGTGCGTCGCCGCGCCCGACTCTCCGGGGCCTGCCCGACGCTCGCGAACCCGCCTCGCGCCGCCCGACCGAGCGCGGTCACGTTACCGGCGTGTTAAACCCTCGCATCACACTTCCGTGAGCGATCCGTGAGCGCATATTGTGCATTCATGATCGATTTGGCATCATGGCCGTCACAATCACGCAAGGGAGCGAGATGAGCATCACGAGCACGCGCACACTCCGAGTCGGCGTGGTCGGCATCGGCCAGCGGTCGTACATCGCGAACCACGTCGCCGCCGCCGGACTCGACGCCGACGGGGTCGACGCCCGGATCGTGGCCGCCGCCGACGTCACCGAGTCCGGCCGGCGACGAGCCGCCGAGGCCTGGCCGGACGCCACCGTCGTCGACGGACACCGCGCCTTGATCGGGACCGACGGTGCCCCGAACGCCGTCGACGCCGCGATCGTCACCACACCGGACTGGACCCACGCCGAGATCGCGATCGACCTGCTCCGCGCCGGCATCGCCGTCTACCTCGAGAAGCCCCTCGCCATCACGGTCGAGGACGCCGACGCCGTCCTCAACACCGCCGCCGAGACCGGCACCCCGCTCTACGTCGGCCACAACTTCCGCCACGCGGCCGTGGTGCGCCTGATGCTCGACGTGATCGCACGCGGCGAGATCGGCGAGGTCAAGGCCGTCTGGGTCCGCCACTTCGTCGGCAACGGCGGCGACTACTACTTCAAGGACTGGCACGCCGACCGCAGCCGCGTGAACTCGCTCCTGCTGCAGAAGGCCAGCCACGACCTCGACGTCGTGCACGCCCTCGCCGGTGCGTACACGAGCCGGGTCGTCGGGATGGGCTCGTTGTCCGTCTACGGCGACGTCACCGACCGCCGCGACCGCAGCGACGAGCTGATGACCGACTGGTTCTCCTTCGACAACTGGCCGCCCGCCGAGCAGACCGGGCTGAACCCCGTCGTCGACGTCGAGGACGTGTCGATGGTCATGATGACCCTCGAGAACGGCGTGCAGGCCAGCTACGAGCAGTGCCACTTCACGCCCGACTACTGGCGCAACTACACGGTCATCGGCACCCACGGGCGCCTCGAGAACATCGGGGACACCGGCGGTGGCGTGGTCAAGGTGTGGAACCACCGTCGCAACTGGGACGTCGCCGGGGACGTCGAGTACCCGATCGACGGCGTCGAGGACGGCCACGCCGACGCCGACCTGCTCACCATGACCGAGTTCCTCCGCTCGCTGGCGTTCGGGGAGCCGACCACCCTGTCCCCGATCGCGGCCCGTGCGGCCGTCGCCGCCGGGGCACTCGCCACCCGCTCGCTCCGCAACGGCTCCGTCCCCATCGACGTGCCGCCCCTCCCCGACGCCACCCTCCGACACTTCGCGACCACTCCCGACCGCGACGACGTTCCCGAAAGGACCACCCGATGACCGCTCCAACCGCCCGTCCGGGCCGTGGCCGCCGCCGCGCACTGCTCGGTCTCGCAGCCGCCGTCAGCGCCGTCGCGCTCCTCGCCGGATGCAGCAGCCAGTCCTCAGCCGGGTCCTCGGACTCCGGTTCGGGCGAGGTCGCGAAGGACACCAAGGCGAACCTGACGTACGCCGTCTGGGACCAGAACCAGGTGAAGGCCATCAAGGCGAACATCAAGGGGTTCAACGAGGAGTACCCCGACATCAAGGTGAACGTCGACGTCACGCCGTACGCCAACTACTTCACGAAGCTGCAGACCCAGGGCTCGAGCAACACGCTCCCCGACCTCTTCTGGATGAACGGCCCGAACTTCCAGCTGTACGCAGGGAACGGCAAGCTCGCCCCGATCACCGGCGAGGTGAAGTCCGGCGCGATCGACCCGCAGAACTACTCGCCAGCGCTCAACAAGCTCTACACGTACGACGGCACCCAGTACGGCGTCCCGAAGGACTTCGACACCATCGGCGTCTGGATGAACAAGGCCCTGTTCGAGAAGGCCGGCGTGGCCATGCCGTCGAAGGACTGGACCTGGGACGACTTCCAGAAGACCGGCGCCGAGCTCTCCGAGAAGCTGAAGTCGGACGGCGCGTACGGCGCCGCCGCGGGCATGGACGGCCAGACCACCTACTACGACACGATCTTCCAGGCCGGCGGCTCCGTCATCGACGGGGACGAGTCGGAGTACGACACGAAGGCCGCGCAGGAGGGCATCGGCTTCTGGACCGACCTGATCAAGTCCGGCGCCTCGCCCTCGATCAAGCAGCTGACCGACACCACGGCGGACCAGTGGTTCACCTCCGGCAAGGTCGCGATGTACCAGGGTGGCAGCTGGTTCCGGTCGGCGCTGATCGGCTCCGACATGGAGAAGGACGTCGTCGCCTACCCGCTGCCGAAGGGCAAGGAGCAGGCGACCGTCATCCACGGCGTCTCGAACGTCGTCGCCGAGGGCTCGAACGACAAGGCCGCCGCGCAGGCACTCCAGGCCTACCTGGCCAGCAAGCCCGCTCAGCAGCAGCAGGGTGACATGGGTGCCGTCATCCCCGCCTACACCGGCACGCAGGACGCCTTCACGAAGACCATGCCTGACGCCGACCTGCAGGTCTTCCTCGACGCGGTCGACTACGCCAAGCCGCTGCCGGTGTCGAAGAACACCGCCGCGTGGAACACCCTCGAGACGAACCTGCTGCCGAGTGCGTTCGACGGTTCCGAGCCCGTCGACCAGGTGACGAAGGAACTCGCCCAGAAGATGGACGCGGCACTCGCCAAGGAGTGACGACGAGCCGGCCGGTCGGGGCCCACGCCCGACCGGCCGGAACACGCACGTCCGCACCACCCGCTGCACCCAGCACCACCCGGACCACCCGATCCGACCGCCCTGGCCGAGGAGCGACCTGATGACGATCCACACCCAGCGACCCGACGCCGCGCAGGCGTCCCCGCCGCCCGAGACCCGCCCCGCCGACCCATCGCGGCCGACGCGGGCCCCACGCACCGACGGCTTCTGGCCGTGGCTGTTCGTGCTGCCGCTGCTCATCGGCGTCGGGACGTTCTTCATCTGGCCGATCCTGCAGACGTTCTACTACTCGTTCACGAGCTGGGGGGTGTTCGGCGGATCGAGTTTCACCGGGTTCGCGAACTACGCGCGTCTGCTGTCCGACCCGCAGATGTACCAGTCGCTGTTCAACACGATCGTCTACACGGTGATCGTGCTGCTCGGCATCCCGGTCGCGGTCTGGCTCGCGAGCCTGCTGAACACCCCGGGCCTGCGCTTCGCCCAGTTCTACCGGGTGCTGTTCTTCCTGCCGTACGTGGCGATGCCCGCCGCGATCGCGCTGGTCTGGCGCATCATGTTCAACGGTGACTTCGGCATCGTGAACTGGTTCCTCGGGCTGTTCGGCATCGACGGTCCGTACTGGATCTCGACCCCGGGCTTCGCGCTCGTCGCGGTCTCGCTGGTCGGGCTGTGGTCGTCGCTCGGTTTCTCGATGATCATCCTCGGCGCCGGGCTCAAGGACATCCCGCCGGAGCTGTACGAGGCCGCCGAGCTCGACGGGGCGAGCCGGTGGCGGCAGTTCCACTCGCTCACCGTGCCGCTGCTGACACCGAGCATCTTCTTCGTGCTCATCATCACGACGATCTCGAGCTTCCAGCTGTTCGACCTGCTCTACGCCATCCTCGGCTCCACCAACCCGGTGATCCCGAAGACGATGTCCCTCGTCTTCTACTTCTACAGCGCCGGGTTCATCGACAACGACAAGGGCTTCGCGGCTGCGATCGCGATGGTGATCTTCGTGCTCATCGGGATCATCACCGTCGTGCAGTTCCGGGTCCAGCGGAAGTGGGTCCAGTCATGACCGGCATCATCGAGGCGCACGGCAGCAAGCTGACGGCGGCGACGAAGGCCGCCAGCCGCACCCGGGTCCGTGCCGACGCCCGCCCCAGTCGCCGCGGCGGCAGCCACTGGTGGATCCACGTGGTGCTCGGCATCGGCGGGTTCGTGATGGCGTTCCCGTTCCTGTGGCAGATCATCATGGCGCTCTCCACGAACGCCCAGGTGACCGCGCCCACGCCGACCTTCTGGCCGGGTGAACTGCAGTGGGGCAACTTCGTCCGCGTCTTCGACCGCCTGCCCTTCCTCAGCCAACTCGGCACGTCGATCTGGGTGACCCTGATCCGTACCGCGGCGCAGATCGTGCTCTGCACCCTGGCCGGCTACGCCTTCGCCCGGATGCGGTTCCGGGGACGGGCCGTCATCCTCGGGATCGTCCTGTCGATCCTGCTGGTGCCGTCGCAGGTGTACCTGATCTCGCAGTACCAGATCGTGCAGGGGCTCGGCTGGCTCGACACCCTCGCCGGCATCGTCGCCCCCGGCCTGTTCAGCGCCTTCGGAACGTTCCTCATGCGGACCGCGTTCCTCAACATGCCGGCCGAGCTCGAGGAGGCCGCGCGCATGGACGGCGCGAACCCGTTCCAGACCTTCTGGCGGATCATGCTGCCGCTCGCCCGACCGTCGATCAGCGTGCTCGCGATCACGACCGTCCTGTGGTCCTGGAACGAGCTGCTCTGGCCGCTCGTCGTCTCGACCCGCGCCGAGGACATGCCGCTCGCGGCGGGCCTCGCCACCCTGTCGAGCGACCGGACCATCGACTACCCGCTGCTGATGGCGGCGAGCCTGATGGCGATGGCGCCGGTGCTCATCATGTTCATCGTGCTCCAGCGCCGGGTGATCGACGGGCTCGCCTCCTCCGGGCTCAAGTGAACGCGGCAGACGTCGGACGGGAGGCTCGCCCCGACCCCGTCGCGCTCCTCACCGCCGTCGTCGGCTCGCCAGGCGGGCCCGCGGGGCTGGCGCCGGCGCTCGAGGACGCTGTGCGACACCTCGGCCCGAAGGGGCGGGAGGCGGCTCTCCTCGCCGCCCTCCGCGCGGTGCTCCCGGTCACCGAGCAGTGGCTCGCCACCCACGGCTGCAGCCCGGAGGACGCCGCGTCGAGCGTCGCCGACGTGGACCGCAAGGTCGACCGCTACGGCCTGGACGGCACCGGTCTGGACTGGCTCGTGCAGGTGGCGACCGGTCGCGTGGTGGCCGTGGGGCGCCTCCAGTTCGAGCGGGCCGCCCAGCTGCCGGATGGGACACCGGCGTGGGGGGTGCACGTGCCGGAGGTCGGACCGCTGGACCCGGACCCGTGCGACCGCTCCTTCGCGGCCGCGCCCGCGGTGCTCCGACGGCTCGACCCGGCGTCCATGGTCGAGACGTTCGTGTGCTCGTCGTGGTTGCTCGATCCCGAGGTCGCGGCCGTACTGGGGCCGTCGTCGAACACCGCGCGGTTCGCAGCCCGGTTCACGCTGCTGCCAGGACCCCCTGACCCGCACGAGTCGCACGAAGAGGGCGACGACTCGATGGCGAAGTTCGTCTTCGGCACCGACCTGGCGTCCGCGCGTCAGGCGGTGCCCACCGGCCGACTGCAGCGTGCCGTCCAGGAGCGGTGGGCCGCCGGCGGGCACTGGTCGGAGCGCACCGGGACCGCTCCGGTCGGCGTACCGTCACGGACATGAGCGCACCCGACCGAGACCACCTGGACGACGGCGTCGACATGACCTTCGAGGAGCGTCGCCACGACACCTTCCGTCGGATGTCGGGCTCCGACGAGCACGACGAGGCGCCGCGGGTCGAGGTCGAGGAGACCGAGTCCGGCGACGTCCGTATCGACATCGCCGACAGCGCCGCCGTCCGACCGGGCGACTGAGCGACGCCGCCGGAGGGCGCCCGCGCGGTCCGACTGGCGCAGCGGCACCTGGGCCCACACCGGAAGCGCGATTTCCGTATGTGATACTCCAGTTCCTTGCTAACTTCCGAACATGACCACCAGACATCCGCCGTCCCGACCTGCCTCCCTGCTCGCCACGATCGTGGTGCTGGCCACGACCACGGTCCTCGTGTCGGCAGGTCCCTCCGAAGCCCTCGTCCCCTCCACGCCGCGCGGCGCAGCCGCCGAGACCGGCGGCGGTCGCGCTGCGCCGCGCGTGCTCCTGGTCGAGGACTTCGAGCACGTCGTCGGCACGGGACCGACCCGACTGGACCAGTACGTGGGTGCGGACGGGGAGCGGTACACGGCGGATCCCGGGTGGATCAACGTCGCACAGTGCAACGGCATCGTGGCCGCCGCGACCACCCCCGGTCTGCCGTGCCCGCAGCTCGCGCCGCTGTACCACGCGCTCGGGCAGGTGAACGGGTCCGATCCGAGGACGAACCACGGCGTCGGCGCCTGGACACTGGACCGACCCGTTCCGGCGGACGGTGTGCAGATCCGCACGCTGACGCCGCTCCCCCTGCCGGTCAAGGACCGGTTCGTCACGTTCGGCGTCGACGCGGTCGCGACCTCGTGCTCCCAGGCGGCGCACCCTCGGCTCCGCTTCGGCCTGCTCGACGGCGGTGTCGAGCACCGGGTCACCTCGACGGCCATCGACCCGTGTACATCGCCGGGATCGCGCACCATCAACGCCCTCGGTGTCACGGTGCGTGGCGGACGTTTCGTTTCCGACGCCGCGGTGCTGTTCACCGGCGACACGCTCGGCTGGGTGATGCGGAACGCCGAGGCGCGCGATGTGGGCAACGACGGCGCGATCGACGGCGTCACCGTGTACGACGCCACGCCGGTGCTCGAGCACGCCTTCGACGGGTCGTCCCCGTACGTCGGCGAGACCGCACGCCTGACCTACACGGTGCAGAACACCGGTGAGGGTGGCGCGAAGGCGGGATGGTCGTTCCGGGAGACACTCCCGGACGGGCTCACGCTCGCGGCAGACCCGCACGCGGGGACCACGTGCGCCGACAGCAGGGTGGACGCGGACCCCACCGGCACCGCGGTCGCGGTCACCGGTGGCCTCCGTTCCGGCCAGGGCTCGTGCACCGTGGCGGTCGACGTGACGAGCGAGACGGCCACCACTTTCGCACTCACCGCCGGAACGGTCGCCGAGCGCATCGGGCTCGACCCACCCGGGGAGACGAAGATCACGTTCCGCGCCGAGGACGCCGCTCTGTCGGTCACCGACCTGCCGGTGCTCGACGACGGCGACGGTGACGGCCGGGCCGACCTCGACGAGGGGCTCCGCTTCGCGCAGACCGTCGAGAACACGGGCGGCCGCCCGCTGCGCGACCTCGTCGTTACCGGGACCAACGGTCCCGTGACGTGCGCGGTGACCGAGCTGGCACCGGGCGCGTCGACGGACTGCGCCAGCGCCTCCCGTCCGGTCCGCCAGGAGGACGTCGACCGCGGCTCCGTGCAGGACGCCGTCACGGCGACGGCGGCCTCACCACGGGGCGTGGAGGTGTCGGCCGACGCGGCAGCGGAGCAGCCCGCCGACCGTCGGTCTGCCGTCGCGACCACGCTCGACGCTCGCCTCCCGTCGGACGGACCGGCTGTTCCCGGCCAACTCGTCGAACTGACCGCGACGGTGACGAACACCGGGACGACGACGCTCACCGGGGTCATCGTCACCCTGCCGAGCCACCCCGATTCGTCCGTGTCGTGCCCCGGTGCGCCCCTCGCGCCCGGCGACACCGTCAGGTGCACGGTGACGGGCCACGCGCTCACACAGGTGGACGTCGACGCGGGCCGCGTCGCGTTCACGAGTTCGGCGACCGGCACGGGCCCGGCCGGTGACACCGTCTCGGCCCAGGCGGAGGACGAGGTGGAGCCCGCGCAGGTCGCGGAGCTCGGCACGGACCTGAGTGCCCACCTCGCCGTGACGGACCACTCGGTGCCGTACGCGGGCGACGGAGTCGAGATCGCGCTCACGGTCACGAACACGGGGAACGTCACGCTCCGAGACCCCTCCGTTACCATCGACGAGCGCACCGACCTGCCCGTACGTTGCCCCGCGGGTGTGCTCGCCCCCGGGCAGAGCGTGCCGTGCACGGTACCGGCCACGGCGCTGACCCAGGACGACGTGGAACGCGGTACCGTCCCGTTCGCGGAGACGGCCGTGGCCATCGGTCCGGACGGAGCCCCGGTCAGCGCCACCGACGGCGTCGTCGTCGGCCTCGGCGCGGCGTCGGCGCTGTACCTGGAGAGCGACTGGACCCCCTCCGCCCGGACCCTGCACGCCGGCGACGCCATCGCGTCGCGGTACCGGGTGACGAACACGAGCAACCTGATCGCGTCGACGATCGGTGTCAGCAGCGCTGCCGCAGGGACGATCACCTGCGACACCGACGCGCTCGAGCCGGGTGCGACCACGGAGTGCGCCGCCGACCGGGACCGCCGATTGACCCCGGCCGACGCGGCTCGTGGGCACGTCGACTTCGTGGCGGTCGCGGCCGGCAGCGTCGGCCGTGCGGACGCGCCGTCGACGACCCCGTCCGAGCCGGAGGGAGCGGTGCCGGTCCGGTCCACCGAGATGACGGCGTCCTTCCCCGTGGTCTCGGCCGTCCCACCCGTGCACAGGCCGGCTCCGGCAGCGGCGCTCGCGTTCACCGGGAGCGGGATCCTGTGGGCCGGGCTCCCGGCCGTGGGACTGCTCGCCCTCGGCGTCGGAGCGCTGCTGGTCGCGCGTTCTGCACGGCTGCGGCGTGACGGGCACCCCGGGGAAGTCGGCGCGTGACGGTGCGGCGAGGACGGTGGGGCACGGCAGAATCGTCGGCGTGCACATCGTCCTCGCCCGTGTCGACGGCGGCCTCACCGCGACGCCGCTGACGGACGCGGGGACGTCGGACGGTGAGCCGGTGCGCCTGACGGAGTCGGGCCTCCCGGCCTTCGTCGCGGCGCACGAGGGACCGGGCGTCCGCTGGGTCTGGTCCGACACCGCACGCTGGTACCCGGCCGTGCTGGCTGCGGGCGGTCGCGTGGCCCGGTGCGTGGACCTCCGACTCGGCCACCGGCTGCTCCGCACCGCCCTCGCCACCCGCGGTTCCGCCCTCGCGGAGGCGCCGCTGTGCGCCTG
This sequence comes from Curtobacterium sp. MCPF17_011, assembly GCF_003234145.1. NCBI lineage: Bacteria > Bacillati > Actinomycetota > Actinomycetes > Micrococcales > Microbacteriaceae > Curtobacterium > Curtobacterium sp. MCPF17_011. The sequence goes on along the minus strand of NZ_QKSK01000001.1, from coordinate 306,492 downwards.
GGACGCCGCCGCCGCTCTGGAGGCCCGTCCCGCGCCCGCCACGCAGGCCTCGCTCTTCGACGACGACCTGTTCACGGTCGCCCCGGCCGACGACGACCTCGACCCGGTCGCCGAGCTCCGGGCGCAGCTCGACGCGGTGGCCGGTGCGAGCGAGCCGGGAGCGCTGCGCCTGCTCCTCGCGGCGGAGTCCGCCGGCGCGCTCGTCGCCGCGGAGATCAAGTACGCCGGGCTGCCCTGGCGGACCGACGTGCACGAGCGGCTGCTCGCCGACGCCCTCGGCCCGCGGGTGCCGTACGGGGTGCGGCCCCGGAAGCTCGAGGAGCTCGCCGCGGTCCTCCGGCAGCGACTCGACGACCCCGACCTCAACCCGGACTCCCCCGCCGACGTCCTGCGCTCCCTGCGGCGGGCCGGACTCGTCGTGGACAGCACCCGGAAGTGGGAACTCGAGCGGCTGGAGCACCCGGTGATCGAACCGCTCCTGGAGTACAAACGCCTGTACCGCCTGCTCACCGCCAACGGGTGGACGTGGCTCGACGAGTGGGTGCAGGACGGCCGCTTCCACCCGGAGTACGTCGTCGGCGGGGTGGTGACCGGTCGCTGGGCGGCGAACGGTGGCGGGGCCCTGCAGCTGCCGAAGCAGGTGCGCGGAGCGGTGGTCGCCGACCCCGGATGGGAGCTCGTCGTCGCCGACGCGGCGCAGCTCGAACCGCGGGTCCTCGCCGCGATGTCGGGCGACACCGACATGGCCGCGGCCGGGGACGGACAGGACCTCTACGACGGGGTCGTGGCCTCCGGTGCGGTGCAGACCCGGCAGCAGGCGAAGATGGCGATGCTCGGCGCGATGTACGGCGCGACGCAGGGCGAGGGCGGGCGGTTCGTGCCCCGGCTGGCCCGGGCCTTCCCGCGGGCGCTCGACCTGGTCGAGCAGGCGGCCCGGGCGGGGGAGCGGGGCGAACCCGTGACGACCCGGCTCGGTCGGACGTCGCCGGTGCCGGAGCAGTCGTGGTTCGAGGCGCGGAACCGGGCGTACTCCGTGGACGGCACCCCCGCGATGCAGCGGGCCGTCGAGTCCCGGGCCCGCAGCTGGGGACGGTTCACACGGAACTTCGTGGTGCAGGGCACGGCGGCCGAGTGGGCGCTGTCCTGGATGGGCGGCCTGCGCACCCGACTGGCCGCGCGGGGCGACGGGCCCGTCACGTCCGGGCCGCACATGGTCTTCTTCGTGCACGACGAACTCGTGGTGCACGCACCGGCCGCGGACGCCGAGTGGGTGGCCGAGCAGGTCCGGGCCGCGGCGGTCGACGCCGGGCGGATCATGTTCGGTGGCTTCCCGGTCACCTTTCCGCTGACGGTCGCGGTGGTCCGGTCGTACGACCAGGCGAAGTAGCGACCCGACCGGGTCCCGGGTGCTGCCGCGGTGGCGCCCCGGTCGAGGCCGGCCGTGCCCGCACAGCCGCTGACGGGCAGGCTGGTCCGATGGAAGAGCACCACGCACCCGGCGGCCGACCACCCGTGATCGGCGGAGCCGAGCGCGAGCGCGTCGACCGCACCGTCGGCGACGTCGACCTCACCCGGTGGCGCACGCGGGTCGGCCGGAGCGTCGCCGACTCGTGGGCGGCACTCGGCCGCCGCTACGGGGCGCTCCCGCTGCTGCTGCTCACCCTGCTCGTCGGGATCGGCATCGCCGCGGTCGCGACGTGGGTGGCCTCCGAGGTCTACGACGCCGTGCGTGAGTCCGACGACGTCGCCGTGCTCGACCGACCCGTCCTCGACTGGATGCTCACGCACCGGTCGCCCGCGCTCGACCAGGGCGTCACGTGGTGGACCGACATCGCCGGCACCATCGGGATGCCGATCGTCGCCGTGCTGTTCCTGGTCGGCCTGACGATCCAACGCAGGGCGTGGACGCCGCTCGTGCTCCTCGTCGCCGCGAGTGCCGGCTCCCTGGCCATGACGATCGCGGGCAAGGACCTGATCGGTCGAGCCCGGCCGCCGATGTCCGACGCCGTCCCGCCGTTCGAGCACTCGCCGTCGTTCCCGTCCGGGCACACCCTGAACGCCACGGTCGTCGTCGGCACGATCGTGTACCTGCTGCTCCTCCGGCAGACCCGCGTCGTGGCCCGGGTCTGGACGATCGTCGTCGGGACGCTGTTCGTGCTGTCGGTCGGTGTCTCGCGGGTGTTCCTCGGGCACCACTGGACCACCGACGTCCTGGCGGCGTGGGCGCTCGGGCTCGCCTGGCTGGCGCTCGTCGTCACCGCGCACCGGCTGTACCTGACCGCGCTGCACCGGGGCGCTGAGCCGACCCCGTCGTGAGAACTTGAATTACACCCATGTGATTTCAAGTTCACGGCGATTGACTTGAACTTCGGCGGCAGTGTTTCAAGAAACGGCCTCTAAACTTGAAGGATGGACGTCGAGCGGTTCCGTCGCAGCCCAGTCGGACACCTCGTTCCCCTCGCGGGGACGGACGGGCGGACCGGCGAACGGTACGACCACTTCGGTTTCGTCCCGGACCCCCTCGGCGATCCGCCGTCGCTGTCCGGCGGGACGTGGACCGTGGTGTCCCGGGCCAACCGGTCCCTCGGTGCCCTCGAGCAGGGTGCGTCGCTCATCCCGAACCCTGGGATCCTGCGGCAACCGACCCTGCGCCGAGAAGCGCAGAGCACGTCGGCACTCGAAGGGACGTTCGCACCTCTGGACGACGTCCTCGCCGCCGAAGCCGTGGGTTCCGGAGAGCGCTCGGCGGCGCTCGCGGAGGTGCTGAATTACATCGAGTCGGCCGAGATGGGGTTCACCTGGGTCCACGACCGGCCGGTCACCACGGGGCTCCTCGAGGAGCTCCAGTCGGTCCTGGTCCGAGGCACTCGTGCGGACACGGCCCAGGCCGGCCGCGTCCGGAGCATCCCGGTCGCCATCGGATCGCACGGCGGTGCGATCGAGGACGCGCGGTTCGTGCCGATGCCGCCCGGCGTGCCGCTCCGGAGCGCTGTCGACGACCTGCTCCGGTGGGTAGCGGACGCCGACGAGATGCGCGTCGACCCTGTGGTCGCAGCGGCGATGGCGCATTACCAGTTCGAGACACTGCATCCGTTCAACGACGGCAACGGTCGCCTCGGCCGGTTGCTGATCGTCCTGCAGTTCATGCGCTCGAGGATCCTGACCGAACCGTTGCTCAGCGTTTCGCCCTGGTTTGAAGCGCGACGGGAGCGCTATCAGGACGCCCTCGCAGCGGTGAGTGCGGACGGGGACTGGGACTCGTGGGTAGCGCTCTTCGCAGAGGGCATCCACCGGTCGGCAGTCGACACCGGCGAGCGCCTGACTGCGTTGCTCGCGGTGCAGTCGAGCTACCGTGATCGCATCCGGGACAGCGGACTCCGCGGCATGGTCGTGGACGTGGTCGATTCGCTGATCGGTTCCCCGTTCGTGACGATCCCGATGGTGGCCAGGGCGACCGGCAAGACCTACCAAGCCGCGAGCAGCGCGGTGCAGCGCCTCCAGGACGTCGGCATCCTCGATGAGGTCGAGCGGCAGGGAGTGCGGATGTTCCGTGCCACCGACGTGGTTCGTGTGACGACCCGACCGGTGCGTCGGTCGGCACCCTGACCGCGCTGCACCGCGGCGCCGAGCCGACCCCGTCGTGACGGGGCTGCGCGCCCTCGTCAGGTCAGCCCGGTAGGTTTCCGGCATGGAAGAACGGCTGATCGGCGGCAGGTACCGGGTGACCGGGACCCTCGGGCACGGCGGGATGGCATCGGTCTACCGCGCCGTCGACGAGCAGCTCGGTCGAGAGGTCGCCGTCAAGCTCTTCCGCATCGGACCCGTCGACCACGGTGAGCGTGCGCGCGCCGAGGCCGAGATCCACGTGCTCGCCGGCCTCCGCAGCCCGAACCTCGTCACCCTGTTCGACGCGGCCCTCGACGACGTCGACGGCGACTCGTTCCTCGTGATGGAGCTCGTCCCCGGCAGCGACCTCGCCACCCGTCTCCGCGAGGGTCCGCTCGACCCGACGACCACGGCCCGCGTGGGTGCGCAGGTCGCCGAGGGGCTCGCCGCGGTGCACGCCCAGGGCATCGTGCACCGTGACGTGAAGCCCGCCAACGTCCTCCTGGAGCAGGACGGCGAGCACGTCAAGCTCGCCGACTTCGGCATCGCGCTGCTCCGCGACGCTGCCCGTGTCACCGGCACCGGCACCGTCATCGGGACGGCCGCGTACCTGGCTCCCGAGCAGGTCCTCGGCCAGCCCGTCACCGGCGAGGCCGACGTGTACGCACTCGGCCTCATGCTCCTCGAGGCCCTGACCGGCAAGCAGGCGTTCCCGGGCAGCGCGGTCGAGGCCGCCACCGCCCGACTCGCCCGAGCGCCCGAGATCGACCAGCACCTGCCGACGGCGTGGCGCACGCTGCTGCACGTCATGACGGCGCAGCACCCGGAGGACCGTCCGTCCGCCGCCGAGGCTGCCGCACGCCTCCGCGCACTCGGCAGGGACGAGGTCGCGCCCGCCACCCAGCTCCTGCCGGGAGGCCCGGGGGCAGTCACGCGCGCCGCCGCCGGCGCCGGGGTGGCCGGTGCAGCCGCCGCCGGCGCAGGTGCCGCATCCGCGGACGAGGCGACGCGCGCGATGCCGGTGCATGGAGCCTCCCGCCCGGACGACGCCACCCGGCGGCTCCCGACCCAGTCCCAGCCGGGGCGGAATGCGGACGACGACGTGGCCACCACGGTCCTCGGGACGCCGGGAGCCGCAGCAGCCGGTCCGGGTGGCGCCGGTGGTCGTGCGGGCGGGCCCGCTGCTCCGGCCCGGCCGCTCGCCACGGACCCCGACGAGCCCCGGCGGAAGCGCTGGGTGGTGCCGCTGATCGTCCTGGCGGTCCTCGTGGTCGCCGGCATCGTCGTCGCAGCCCTCGCGTTCAACCGTGACGACACCACGTCACCGAGCCCCAGCGAATCGACGCAGCAGACCGCACCGGCCGACGACCAGCCGAGCTCCGAGCCGTCCGACGAGTCCAGCGAACCCGCCCAGCAGCAGCCGAGCCAGCCGGCCGACCAGCCGTCGGACCAGCCGAGCTCCGAGCCGACGCAGGAACAGCCGTCCGAGGAACCCTCGGAGCCGTCGGACGAGTCGAGCGAGCCCACCGACCAGCTGCCGACGACCGCACCGGTGCCGGGCAACGACACGACGCTGCCCGTGCAGGACCCGCTGGACACCGGGGTGGACACGACCTCGCAGCAGGGCCCGGCCGACAGTGGTCTGGGCGGGGCGACCGGTCCCGGGAAGTCCGGAGACGCACCGGGCCACAACAGATGACGAGGCTGACCTGCCGTCCACCTGGGCGGAGCACACTCGACCCATGTCGATGAGTGCACCGTTCGATCCCCAGCAGCAGGGCAGCGACGTCCCCGTGGACGGCTCCGACCAGGACGAGCTCGAGGTGGAGGAGTCGCGTGCGGCTCCCCCCGCTGACGAGCCGTCCGGGGCGGACGTGTCCGGCGCCGATGCGATCGGCGACTCCGGGGACTCCCCGGTCCGACACGACGACGAGGACGCGGCCGGCGGCGGCCCGGTGTTCCGGACCCCGCATCCCGGCGACCGTCTGCACCCGGGCGACCTCGGCGACTGACCAGCGCACGTTGCGCGGACTCCCGGGTCGGCCGGGCATGCTCGTCGGATGTCGATGAGCAGTGCGTTCGACCCGTCAAAGGGTCTCGCCATCCCCGAGGAGCAGGCCAGCGGCGACGGGCTCGAGCTCGACGACGACCCGGCCGCGCTCGGGATCCGGTTCGAGGTCGTGTCCGGTGGGTCAGCGGACCCCGCGGCAGCGCTGCCTCCGCGTGAGCCCGACGAGGACGACGCGCCAGCGCCCTGAGTTCTGCGCCGACGCGTCGTCCGCGGTGGGACCGCCCACTCAGGGGACGGTGTGCCCCGCCGCCGTGAGCACGCGGTACCACTCCTCGCGGCTGAGTTCGACGTCGGACCCGGCGGCCGAGTCGCGCACACGCTGCGGGTTCGTCGTGCCGAGGACGACCTGGAAGTGCGCGGGGTGCCGGGTGATCCATGCCACGGCGATGCCGGTCGGGGTGACCCCGTTGGCGGCTGCCAGCTCCTCGAGCACGTCGTTCAGCTCGGCGTACTGCTCACGGTCGCCCAGGAAGACGCCGTCGAAGAAGCCCTTCTGGAACGGGGACCAGGCCTGCAGCGTCACGTCGTTGAGACGCGAGTAGTTGAGGATGTCGTTGTCGCGGTCGATGGACTGGTCGAGCCCGCCCATGTTCGCGGTGAGGCCCTGCGTGATGACGTTCGCGTGTGTGATGCTCAGCTGCACCTGGTTGAACGCGAGCGGCTGCCGCACGGACTTCTTCAGCAGCTCGACCTGCCCCGGGGTGTGGTTCGAGACACCGAAGTGGTGCACCTTGCCGGCGGCGTGCAGTTCGTCGAACGCGCGGGCCACTTCCTCCGGCTCGACGAGGGCGTCGGGGCGGTGCAGCAGCAGCACGTCGACGTAGTCCGTGCGCAGGGCGGTGAGTGACTCCTCGACCGAGGACAGGATGTGCTCGTACGAGAAGTCGAAGTACGCGCCGTGCTCCGTCGGCCGGATGCCGACCTTCGTCTGCAGCTGGATGTCGGCCCGCTCGGAGGACGACAGCGTCACCGCCGAGCCGAAGCGCTCCTCGCAGCCGTGCCAGACGCCGTACACGGCAGCGTGGTCGAACATCGTCACGCCCGCATCGCGCGAGGCCGTGTAGAGCGAACGGATGTCCTCGTCGCTCATGTCGTTGATCCGCATCATCCCGACGATCACGTCGGAGGCGGTGAGGTCCGTCTGTGGCAACTCCAGTGTCTTCACCCCACCGATCCTGCCAGCGGCCACCCGTGTGAGCCAGGCCCTGGCCGTACCCCCGGGGGCGCTCCCCGACCGCGACCACCGCACCGGGCCACCCGTCCCGCCGCCCCGTACCCTGGACCGGTGCGTGACGACCTGCTGCCCGTGCTCGCGTGCCCGGTGTGCACCGAGCCGCTCGCCCGCACCGCCCCGGGGCAGGCCGGTTGCCGCAACGGGCACCGGTACGACGAGGCCAAGCAGGGCCACCTGACGCTCCTGCCCGTGAAACGTCGAGCGCTCACCGCGGACACCCCGGAGATGGTGGACGCGCGGCTGCGTTTCCTCGGTCGCGGTCACTACGCGCCGGTCGAGCGGGCGCTCACGAGCGTGGTCGCCGACGCGACCGCACCCGGCGTGGTCCTCGACGTCGGCTCCGGCCCGGGCACGTACCTCGCGCACGCGCTCGACGGCACGCCCCACGGCGATGCTGCCGGGAGGCTCGGGGTCGCGTTGGACCTCTCGGCCGTCGCCATCCGCCGCGCGGCACGCATCCACGCGCACGTCGGTGCCGTCGTCGGGGACGTGACCGAGCGCCTCCCGGTCGTCGACCACGCCGCAGCCGTCGTGCTCGACGTCTTCGCGCCGCGCAACCAGCACGAGTACGCCCGGGTGCTGCACCCCGGAGGCGTGCTCGTCGTCGTCACGCCCCGGGTCGGACACCTGGCGGAACTCGCGGCGGCCACGATCAGCGTGGACCCGGAGAAGGAACGCCGGCTGCACGACAGCCTGAGGCCCGCGTTCACGCTGCGCTCGACCGAGGACCTGACCTGGACGATGGAACTCACCGCCGAGGACGTGCACGACGTGGTGCACATGGGGCCGAGTCACCACCACGTGGCGGCGGACACGGTGTTCTCGCCGGAGACGGTGACGGCAGCGGTGACCGTCAGCACCTGGACGCCCGCGCGCTGAGCGACGAGCGTCGGACTCGACCGGGGTCAGCGCGGACGGGTGCCGGGTTCCGTGTCGTCGGGTGTCGGCCACGGTTCGGCCGGACCGCGCTGCGTCGGCCAGCCCTGCCCGGGAGCGCCCGGGTACGGGGCGCCCTGTGTCGGCCGGCCCTGTGCCGGCCAGCCCTGTGCCGGAGCGCCCGCTGCGGGCCAGTTCGGCGCCGGCGTGCCTGCCCCCGCGTACGCGACCCATGCCCACGGCGCCCGTTCGGCGAGCCAGGCCTCGAGATCGGGGTAGCCGATGGCGATCGACACCGTGTCGAACAGCACTGTCCCCTCCGGGTCGCGCGCCTGGATCCCGCCGTACGGGCCGGTCCAGGGGCGGATCGACGCGATGGCGGTGTGGTGCACCTCGCGTTCGGTCCGGAAGCCCTTCCGGACGATCAGCCGGTCCGGCAGCGCATCGATCCGCGTCCGTGCCAGGGCGCTGGCGAGCAGGACGAACGCGACCCCGCCGAGCAGAGCGACAGTGCCTGCGATGCCCATCGGCAACGCGTCCGGGTCGTCCGTGGTCGAGGCCGCACCGAGCAGCAGCACGCCGCCGAGGACGATGACCAGGATGCCGATGGTCCGCAGGACGACCCGCTGCCACCGTCTCGGCCGCACGGTGAACAGTGCGTCCGGGGCCGCCCCGGCGAGCACGCGCTGGTGCTTCCGCTTCCGGTCCCCCCGGCGGATGGCCGACGTCACGACCACCGGGACGACGGCGGCGATGACGAAGGCGATGGTCACGGATGTGATCGTGGTCCCCATCCGGTCAGCGTACGGATCGACGGCGGTCGCGTCCGGGACGTACCGCCGTCGATCCGCGCCGCCGTCGGTCGTCAGTGCTGCTGCTCAGCCGGCACGTCGAGGGCCCACACCACACCGAAGCGGTCGCGCAGCTGGCCGGCCAGGGGGGACCACGCCGACGGCCCGAGCGGCTGTCGCACCTCGGCACCCTCCTGGAGGCCCGCCCACACCGAGCGGATCTCGTCCGCGTCCGTGCCGCTCAGGTAGACGTACGAGCTGTTCGTGCCCTGGTCGTACGGCTGTCCGGGCCACACGTCGAACGCCATGACCCGGACGCCGCTCACCGAGGTCACCTGGCCCCAGACGACGCGGTCCGCCCACGCCGGGTCCGCGACGGCGCCGCTCTGTCCGTACGTCACGACGACGGGCTCGGTGCCGAGGGCTGCGCTCCAGAACGCCAGCGCCGCGGCGGCCTGTCCGTCGAAGTTCACGTGGGGGATGGTGGTGATGGTCATGTCGACTCCTCGTCGTCGGTGCGAGCGCCGGTCGGCCTCGTCCCGAGCAGCATCGCGGCAGATGCGGTCAGATCCTGTCCGCTCCTCCTGGCATGCTCGGGGTCATGCCCGCTCCGTCCTCCCGACTGCTGTCGCTGCTGTCCCTGCTGCAGGTCCGCCGGGAGTGGTCGGGCAACGACCTCGGCAGGCGGCTGGACGTCAGCCCGCGGACCGTGCGACGGGACGTCGACCGTCTGCGGGGACTCGGGTACCGGGTCGACGCACTCCGTGGCCCGGCCGGCGGCTACCGGCTCTCGGCCGGGTCGGACCTGCCGCCGCTGCTGTTCGACGACGACCAGGCCGTGGCGATCGCCCTCGCTCTCGCCGTCGCGCCGGCTTCGGGCGCGGACATCGCCGAGGCCGCAGCACGTGCGCTCACGACCGTCCGGCAGGTGATGCCGTCCCGCCTGCGGCACCGGATCGACGCCGTCCAGGTGGTCACCACGCCCGGAGCCGTCGTCGTCGACCCCGCGGTGCTGGTCGCCGTCAGTGAGGCAGTACGGACCCGCACCGTCCTGCGCTTCGGCTACATGCCCGCCTGGCCGCCGGGAGCGGAGGACGACCGGCCACCCCGCCGGGTGGAACCACACGCACTCCTGGCGCGGGCCGGCCGCTGGTACCTGCTCGCGTGGGACACCGAAGCGGTGGACTGGCGCACCTACCGGGTGGACCGGATCGCGCCCAAGGTGCCCACGGGCCTCCCGTTCGTCCCCCGGGCCGTCCCGGGCGGCGACCCGGCGGCGTTCGTCGCAGCCCGCTTCCGCGGCGCGGACGGCACGGTCGGTACGGGTGGTGCCGGTGGTGGTGGCTCGGCCTGGCCGTGTGTCGGGACGGCGGTGCTGCAGGTGTCGGCGCACGCCATCGCCCCGTACGTGGCCGAGGACGCCGTCCTCGAGGACCTCGGCGACGGCACCTGCCGACTCACGACCGGCTCGTGGTCGTGGACTGCGCTCGCAGCGGTCTTCGCCGGCTTCGACGCCGACTTCGCCGTCACCGCGCCCGCGGCCCTGCGGGACGCGGTCGTCCGGGTGGCCGCGCGGCTCGCTGCGGCCGGGACTCGCGGAGCAGGACCGGCATGACGGGCAGCGCGCTGCGGTCCGACTCCTCCAACCAGGGGACTCCATCGCTGGCGCCGTCGACCTGCTGGACGTGCGGTCCAGGGTCGATGATCAGGTCATGACTGCTCGCCGCGGGATCGACCTCGCCGCTGAACTCCGACAGGTCCATGCCCACTGGACGCCACGGGTCGTCGGGCGGGTGAACGAGCAGTACTCGAAGGTCGCGAAGCTGCTCGGTGAGTTGGTCTGGCACGTCCACGACGCCGAGGACGAGATGTTCCTCGTCGTCTCCGGCCGGCTCCGCATCCAGCTGCCCGACGACCAGGAGGTCGTGCTCACGCCCGGTCAGTTCCACGTCGTCCCCCGAGGAGTGCAGCACAACCCGATCGCGGACGAGGAGGTCGAGATCGTCCTCATCGAGACCGTCACGACCGCGCACACCGGTGACGTCGTGGTCGAGGGCACCGTCCCGGTCGAGGACCAGGTCGACGACTTCCGCTGAGGCCGGCTCGGAGCCGTTAGCGCTCCGCACGTGTCGCCCAGCCGGGCGTCAGGGAACCGTGAGGACCGGCCTGGAGGCCCGCCCCCGGACGCAGCATCGGTACCGCACCACAACCGGTGCGGTCCACGGCGTCTGCCGCGGGCACCTCGATCTCCAGGAGTCCCACGTGTTCGACGTCTTCGTCGTCGCCGGTGTCCTCGCCGTGTTCGGCGTGGTGGCACTGATCGCCAAGGGGGTGGAGCGGCTGTGATCGCGATCACCATCGCCGCCGCCGTCCTCGGCATCGCCGCTGTCGTGTACCTCGTCTGGGCGCTCGTCCGCCCCGAGCGGTTCTGATGGGCGCCGCGCAGACCTGGGCCGGCATCGCCCAGGTCGCCCTCGTCGTGCTGCTCCTCGTCGTTGCACACCGGCCGCTCGGCGACTGGATGGCCCGCGTCTTCACGAGCACCCGCCACGGCCGCGTCGAGCGAGGGGTCTACCGCCTGATCGGCGTCGACCCCGACGCCGAGCAGTCGTGGGCCGCGTACCTGCGCGGCGTGCTGCTGTTCAGCGTCGCCGGGCTGCTGCTCGTCTACCTGCTCCAACGCATCCAGGTGGTGTTGCCGGGCGACCTCGGGCTTCCCGCCGTGGGACCGGCGCTCGCGTTCAACACGGCGGCGTCGTTCGTGGCGAACACGAACTGGCAGTCGTACTCGCCCGAGGCCACCCTCGGGTACACCGTGCAGATGGCCGGTCTGGCAGTGCAGAACTTCCTGTCGGCGGCCGTCGGCCTGGCGGTCGCCGTCGCCCTGGTCCGCGGGTTCGCCCGGCGGCGGTCCGGCACGCTCGGCAACGTCTGGGTGGACGTCGTCCGCGGCACCGGCCGGCTGCTCCTGCCGCTGGCCTTCGTCTCCGCGCTCGTGCTCGTCGCCGGCGGGGTCATCCAGTCCTGGGGTGTCGGGACCGACGTCACGACGCTCACCGGCGGCGCGCAGCACATCCCGGACGGCTTCGTCGCCTCGCAGGAGGCCATCAAGGAGCTCGGCACGAACGGCGGCGGCTACTTCAACGTCAATTCCGCGCACCCGTTCGAGAACCCGCAGGCCTGGACGAGTCTGTTCGAGGTCTTCCTCATGCTCGTCATCCCGTTCTCGCTGCCCAGGACCTTCGGGAAGATGGTCGGCGACACCCGCCAGGGCACCGCCATCGTCAGCGTCATGAGCGGCATCTTCCTGGTGTCCCTGTCGGCCATGTCGCTCGCCGAACTCGCCGGTGGCGGAGCCGCGACCCACGCCGCCGGTGCCGCCATGGAGGGCAAGGAGGTCCGCTTCGGCATCCTCGGCTCGACGCTCTTCGCCACCGCGACGACCTCGACGTCCACCGGCGCGGTGAACGCCATGCACGACAGCTTCACCCCGCTCGGCGGCATGATGGCGCTGGTCAACATGATGCTCGGCGAGGTCACCCCCGGCGGTGTCGGCTCCGGCCTCTACGGCATGCTCGTGCTCGCCGTGATCACGGTCTTCATCGGCGGGCTGCTCGTCGGCCGCACGCCGGAGTACCTCGGCAAGAAGATCCGCGCCAAGGAGATGACCTTCGCCGCGCTGTACATCCTGGTCACCCCGACCGTGGTGCTCACCGGTACGGCCCTGTCGCTCCTGATCCCCGGCGTCCGCGAGCAGGTGCTCGGCACATCGCTGTTCAACCCCGGCAACCACGGCCTGTCCGAACTGCTCTACGCGTTCACCAGCGCCGGCAACAACAACGGCTCGGCGTTCGGCGGCCTCACCGCGAACACGACGTGGATGAACTCCGCGCTCGGCGTCGCGATGCTGCTCGGCCGCTTCGTGCCGATGGTGTTCGTCCTGGCGCTCGCCGGGTCGTTGGCCGCACAGGACAAGGTGCCGGCGACCGTCGGCACGCTGCCCACGCACCGGCCGCTGTTCATCGTGCTCCTCGGCGGCGTGGCCGTCATCGTCACCGCACTCACGTACTTCCCGGTGCTCGCACTGGGCCCGCTCGCAGAAGGACTGTCCTGATGACCACCCTGACTCCCGAGACGGAGCAGCACACCGCTGAGCAACCGGGCCGACGCCCGTCGGCCTTCGGACCTCGCCAACTGGCGGCGGGCCTCCCGGGTGCGTTCCGCAAGCTGGACCCCCGGCTGATGTGGAAGAACCCGGTGATGTTCATCGTCGAGGTGGGCGCCGCCCTGACGACGGTCACCGCCGTCGTCGAGCCCTTCACCCGGTCGGGAGGCGCGTCCGACTCCGGCGCGCCCGTCCCGTCCTCCTTCACCATCGCTATCGCCGTGTGGCTCTGGCTGACGGTCGTGTTCGCGAACCTGGCCGAGTCCGTCGCCGAGGGGCGCGGCAAGGCGCAGGCCGACACGCTGCGCAAGACCCGCTCGACGACCACGGCCCGCCGTGTCGTCGGCTACTCGGCCGCCGATCCGGCCGCGCTCTCCGCCGACACCGAGGACGTCGCCTCGGTCGACCTGGCGAAGGGTGACCACGTGGTGGTCGTCGCCGGCGAGGTGATCCCCGGTGACGGAGACGTCGTCGACGGCATCGCCTCGGTCGACGAGTCCGCCGTCACGGGCGAGTCGGCCCCGGTGATCCGCGAGTCCGGCGGTGACCGCAGCGCCGTCACCGGGGGTACCCGGGTGCTGTCCGACCGAATCGTGGTGCGCATCACCTCCACTCCGGGCGAGACGTTCATCGACCGGATGATCCGCCTCGTCGAGGGTGCTGCCCGGCAGAAGACGCCGAACGAGATCGCGCTGAACATCCTGCTCGCGTCGCTGTCGATCGTCTTCGTGATCGTCTGCCTCACGCTCCAGCCGATCGCCGGGCTCGTCGGCTCGACGGTCAGCATCACGGTGCTCATCGCGCTGCTCGTCTGCCTCATCCCGACCACCATCGGGGCGCTGCTCTCCGCGATCGGCATCGCCGGCATGGACCGGCTCGTGCAGCACAACGTCCTGGCCATGTCCGGTCGCGCGGTCGAGGCCGCCGGTGACATCACCACGCTGCTCCTCGACAAGACCGGCACGATCACGTACGGCAATCGACGGGCCTCGCGGGTCGTCCCGGTGCCGGGTGTGAGCGAGGTCTCGCTCATGGAAGCGGCGGCGCTGTCGAGCGCTGCCGACGGGACACCCGAGGGCCGCTCGATCGTGGACCTGGCGCTCGCCGCCGGGGTCTCCACGTCCCTCCCGGCCGGTGGGGTCGAGGTGCCGTTCACCGCGCAGACCCGGATGTCCGGCGTCGACCTGCCCGACGGGTCCTCGGTGCGGAAGGGCGCCGCGGCCGCAGTGCTGGCCTGGGCGGACACCGGCGACGGCGGTGTTGCTGCCGCCATCGACGCGACCGTCGCGGAGATCTCCGACCAGGGCGGCACCCCGCTCGTCGTCGGCCGCCGCGACGCCTCGGGCGCGGTCCAGCTGCTCGGCGTCGTGCACCTCAAGGACGTCGTCAAGGACGGCCTCGCCGAGCGGTTCACGGAGCTGCGGAGCATGGGCATCCGCACCGTCATGATCACCGGCGACAACCCGCGCACCGCCAAGGCCATCGCGGCCGAGGCCGGCGTCGACGACTACCTCGCCGAGGCCACCCCGGAGGACAAGCTCGCGCTGATCCGCCGGGAGCAGGAGGGCGGCAACCTCGTCGCGATGACCGGCGACGGCACGAACGACGCCCCGGCCCTGGCGCAGGCGGACGTCGGGGTGGCGATGAACACCGGGACGACCGCGGCGAAGGAGGCCGGCAACATGGTCGACCTCGACTCGGACCCGACGAAGCTCATCGACGTCGTCCGGATCGGCAAGCAGCTGCTCATCACCCGTGGTGCGCTCACCACGTTCTCGATCGCCAACGACATCGCCAAGTACTTCGCGATCATCCCGGCGATGTTCCAGCTTGCGTTCCCGGGACTGGCGGCCCTCAACATCATGGGGCTGCACTCTCCGGCGTCGGCGATCCTGTCGGCGATCATCTTCAACGCGCTCGTCATCGTGGCGCTCATCCCGCTGTCCCTGCGTGGCGTGCAGTACCGCGCGGCCTCGGCGTCGTCGATCCTCGGCCGCAACCTGCTCGTCTACGGGCTCGGCGGCGTCATCGTCCCCTTCATCGGCATCAAACTCATCGACCTCGTCGTCGGTCTCATCCCGGGGTTCTCGTCATGACTTCCACTCGCTCCTTCCTCCGCTCCAGTGGTGTGGCCGTCCGCCTCACCGTCCTCGCCACCGTCGTGCTCGGCGTCGCCTACCCGCTCGCGGTGTGGGGCGTCGGCCAGGCGGCCTTCTCCGACCAGGCGAACGGCTCGATGGTCACCGACCCGTCCGGCAAGGTCGTCGGGTCCTCCCTCATCGGCCAGTCCTTCACCGGGAAGGACGCGGACCGGTGGTTCCAGTCCCGCCCGTCGGCCGCCGGCGAGGACGGGTACGACGCGAACGCCTCGTCCGGGTCGAACCTCGGCCCGTCGAACCCCGACCTGACCAAGGCGGTCGAGGAGCGCCGGGCCGCGATCGCGAAGGCCGACGGGGTGCCCGCGTCCGAGGTCCCGGCGGACGCGCTGACGGCCTCCGGTTCGGGACTCGACCCGGACATCAGCCCCGAGTACGCGCGCCTGCAGATCGCCCGAGTAGCGTCGACCCGTGGCCTGTCGGAGTCGCGCGTACGTGCCCTGGTCGCGTCGCACACCGAGGCTCGCCAGCTCGGCGTTCTCGGTGCTCCCACGGTCAACGTCCTCGAGCTGAACCTGGCCCTGGCGCGGACCGCGCCCTGATCGTGACGCGCTCACTCCGACCCCTCCTCGGCTCGCTGCTGCCCTCCCGGATGGTGGAGTCCGTGGAGGAGGTCGGGGTGACACGCCAGGAGCTCCGTCAGCCTCTGCGACCGGGAACACGGCCGCCGGGCCGTGCTGGCGAGGTGGTCGATGAGCACGACCGAGCGGTACGGACTCCGGACCGGCGCTCCGGCCAGCCGCTCCACGAGGTCTGTCGGTCGCCGGTAGTGCGGCGTCGGGACGCCGAGGGGTCGACCCCAGAGTCGGGCGTGGTGCGCGCAGCAGTTCCGGACGTGGGTGATGTGCTGCAGGGTCGCGCGGAAGGTGGGCTGCGGCATGCGGAACGACCGGGACACCTGCTCCTGGAGCCGGGGGACGACCGCGCCGGCGGTCCGGGACAGCGTGCCGAGGCTGAGCTCCTCGGCCAGGACGGCGAAGGGGAGGTCGTCGAGCGGACGATCGCGCAGGTCGGCGTCGTGCGACTGCGCCAACGCGTGCGCGAACCGAGCTCGCAACGTCCCGACGGGGGCTCGTGGGCGGAACGAGCGGTGCTCGAGGTGCCAGAACGCTCCGGCCGTCTCGGTTCCGGCCTCGTCGAGGCGCCCACGGAGCGCGAGCTCGATCCGCTCGATCAGGGACAGCAGGACGGCTCGCAACTCGCCGTCGAACTCCTGGAGCCGGTCGACGGCAGCATCGGACGTGGGGAGCTCGTGAGCGCGCAACGCCTGCCGGAACTGCTCGTGTCGGTGGACCGAGACGGCGAGCGGGTGGTGCGACATGTGGCTCCTGAGGACGACGGATGATCGTGATCTCGGGCAAGCCGGCAGCAACTACAGCGCAGGGAACATCATGAGCAATGAAAAGTCCCGCCGGTTTGAGGAAGCGTGAGCTCGAGCCTTGGCGGGAACGATTGACACCAACATATCAGTGAATGGCCGTGCCGTCAACGTCGAACACGAGAGGATGAGCGCGTGAAGCGAGGGAAGCTGCGAGTGCTGCTCGGTGCCGCCCCCGGCGTGGGCAAGACCTACACGATGCTCGAAGAGGGACGCCGGATGGCCGACCACGGCCGCGACGTGGTCATCGCCGTCGTCGAGACCCACGGCCGCGCCGCCACCGCCGCACTGGTGGACGGGCTCGAGGTCGTCCCGCGCCGGGCGGTCGAGCACCGCGGGGTCGCGCTCGACGACATGGACCTCGACGCCGTCCTCGCCCGACGCCCCGAGGTCGCCCTGGTGGACGAACTCGCGCACTCGAACGCCCCCGGCAGCCCGCACGAGAAACGGTGGCAGGACGTCGAGGCACTGCGGGCTGCGGGCATCGACGTCATCTCCACCGTGAACGTGCAGCACATGCAGTCCCTCGGCGACGTCGTCCGCGAGATCACCGGCACCGTGCAGCGTGAGACCGTCCCCGACGCCGTGGTCCGCGCCGCCGACCAGATCGAGGTCGTCGACCTGTCCCCGCAGGCCCTCCGCGACCGGCTGTCCGACGGGCTCGTGTACCCGGCCGCCCGGATCGACGCGGCCCTGTCGAACTACTTCCGCCTCGGCAACCTCACCGCCCTCCGCGAGATCGCCCTGCTCTGGCTCGCCGACGAGGTCGACGACGCGCTCAAGCGCTACCGCGCCGAACACGGCATCGCGAACCGGTGGGAGACCCGGGAGCGCGTCCTCGTCGCCCTGACCGGCGGCCCCGAGGGTGAGACCCTGCTCCGCCGCGGCGCCCGCATCGCCGCCCGCTCGGCCGGCGGTGAGCTCGCCGCCGTGCACGTCACCACGAACGACGGTCTCCGCGAGCGGCATCCCGGCGCCCTCGGCAGACAGCGTGCCCTGCTCGAACAGCTCGGCGGCACCTACCACCAGGTGGTCGGCGACGATGTGCCCACCACCCTCGTCCGGTTCGCCCGCTCCGTCGACGCCACGCAGATCGTGATCGGCATCAGCCGTCGCAGCCGACTCGTCGCCGCCCTCACCGGCCCGGGCATCGGCAGCACCGTCATCCGCGAGTCCGGCGACATCGACGTGCACGTGGTCACGCACGAGCGCGCCGGCGGTGGCCTGGCCCTGCCGAAGCTCGGCGGCAGCCTGTCCCGCTCCCGGATCGTGGCCGCGTTCCTGCTCGCCCTGGTCGCCGGACCCGTCCTGACCTGGCTCCTCAGCCTCACCGACGACCCCGACTCGATCACCGTCGACGTGCTCGCCTACCAGCTGCTGGTGCTCGTCGTCGCCCTGATCGGCGGCATGCTCCCCGCCGTGTTCGCCGCCGTGCTGTCCGGCCTGAGCCTCGACTTCTTCTTCGTCCGACCCCTGCACCAGGTCACCGTCCAGCAGCCCTGGCACCTGTTCGCGCTCGTCATGTACGTCGTCAGCGCGGTGCTCGTCAGTTTCGTCGTCGACCGATCGGCCCGACGCTCCCGCACCGCACGCCGAGCCGCGGCCGAGTCCGGGCTCCTCGTCGGGATCGCCGGCAGCGTGCTCCGCGGTGACGACGCCCTCCAGGCCCTCGTCGAGCGCACCCGCGAGGCCTTCGGCTTCGCCGGCGTCCGCGTCCGCCAGGGCGACGAGGTGCCGGCCACGTCGGGGGCGTTCGGGGACACGCCGGACGCGGCCACGAGCCTCCCGTCCGGTGCCGTCCTGGAGTTCGCCGGCGCACCCGACGACCCCACCCAGCGGCGGTTGCTGCGCGTCGTCGAGCAGCAGCTCGACGCCGCCCTGGAACACCGCGCGCTCACCCGCACCGCCGTCGACGCCGAACGGATCACAGCCGTCGACCGGGTCCGGAGCGCCATCCTCGCGGCCGTCAGCCACGACGTCCGGCGACCGATCGCGGCCGCCTCCGCCGCCGTGCAGTCCCTCCGCGCGCGGGACGTCCGGCTGGGCGAGGCCGACCGGGAGGCCCTGCTCGCGACCGCCGACGAGAGCCTCCGTCAGCTGGCGGTGCTGTTGGCCGACCTGCTCGACGTCAGTCGGGTGCAGGCCGGGGTGCTCGCCGCCGCCCCCGTGCCGACGTCGCTCGACACGGTCGTCGCCCCCGCACTCGACGAGCTCGAACTCGGCCCGGAGGACGTCGACCTCGACCTGCCCGCCGAGCTGCCGCCCGTCCTCGCCGACCCGGTGCTCCTGCAGCGCGTCGTGGTGAACCTGCTGGCGAACGCCGTCCGGTACTCACCGGACGGGGAGCGCGTCCGGATCGCGGCGAGCGCCTTCGCCGGCGGCGTCGAGCTCCGGGTCGCGGACCGTGGGCCGGGCATCCCCGAGGACCGCCGCGAAGACGTGTTCCAACCGTTCCAGCGCCTCGGGGACACGGACAACGACACCGGACTCGGACTCGGCCTGGCGCTCGCGCGCGGGTTCACCGAGGGCATGGGCGGCACGATCGAGGTCGATGACACCCCCGGCGGTGGCCTCACCGTCGTGGTGCGCCTGCCGATCGCGGGACACCTGGGAGTGGTGGGCAGATGAAGGTCCTGATCGCGGACGACGACGTGCAGCTGGTGCGGGCGCTCGCCGTGACGCTCGGTGCGCGCGGGTACGAGGTCGTCACCGCCCGCGACGGTCGCGCCGCCATCGACGCCGTCATCACCGAGCGGCCGGACATCGTGATGCTCGACCTCGGGATGCCGCGGCTGGACGGCATCGGGGTGCTCGAGGGCATCCGCGGGTGGTCGCAGGTCCCCGTGCTCGTGCTGTCCGGGCGGACGGACTCCGGCGACAAGGTCGACGCCCTGGACGCCGGGGCCGACGACTACGTGACGAAGCCGTTCCAGATGGACGAGCTGTTGGCGCGACTGCGGGCGCTCGGGCGGCGGCGGGCACCGGCGGCCGGGGAGGCCACGCCGACGATCCGGATCGGCGACCTCGTGGTGGACCTCGTCGCCAAACAGGTCACCGCTCCCGACGGTCCGGCGATCCGGTTGACCCCGACCGAGTGGCGGCTGCTCGAGGTCCTGGTGACGAACCCCGATCGGCTGCTGACGCGCGAGATGCTGCTGACGGAGGTGTGGGGGCCGACGCACGGCAACGACTCCGGGTACCTGCGGCTGTACATGGCGCAGCTGCGGCGGAAGCTCGAGCCGGAGCCGTCGCGCCCGCGGTTCCTGGTGACCGAGTCGGGGATGGGCTACCGGTTCGCACCGGCCGGCTGATCCGACGCGGCGGCGCTGCTGCTGTCTTGCCGGCACCGCGTCCGCCGGTTTCGCTGGTGCCGTTCGGCCGAGCACAACCGTGTCCTGCTCGCACCGCGGCATCCCGTGGTTCGAGCGGGATGCTGTTGGGCGGTGACATCCGGCGACCGTCCGGCCGCCGCGGACCGCCCGTGCGCCGCTCAGCCGGCGTGGGCGTGCGCCGCGAGCTCCGCGCGGGTCCGGGCACCGTGCTTCCG
This sequence comes from Curtobacterium sp. MCPF17_011, assembly GCF_003234145.1. NCBI lineage: Bacteria > Bacillati > Actinomycetota > Actinomycetes > Micrococcales > Microbacteriaceae > Curtobacterium > Curtobacterium sp. MCPF17_011. Next base: position 286,668 of record NZ_QKSK01000001.1, on the reverse strand, counting down.
GAGCAGGTTCGCCACGTGGTACTTCACCGTGTTCACGGAGATGCCGAGCCCGTCGGCGATCTCCCGGTTGCCGACGCCGGTCGCGACGAGCCGCAGCACGTCGAGTTCGCGGGGAGTCAGGTCGGAGTCCTCGGGTCCCGGAGCGGAGGCGACAGGCGGGTCGAGCGGCACCGTCACGTCGATCACGGACCCCCACCCGGGCGTCGAGTCCACCCGCATCTGCCCGGCGAGCGCCGCGACACGTTCGGCAATCGGTCGCATCGCGTCGTCCTGCACGTCGTGCGTCCCGGCACCGTCGTCGCGGAGCTGCATGAGCAGGTTCCGGCCGTCGCAGTCCCACTGGATGCGGACGCGGTTCGCCCGCCCCTCGTCGACCAGGGTCAGCACCGCGGTCCGGACCACGGCCCGGGCAGCGTGCGCGACGTCCCCGGGCAGCGCACGTCCGTTCGCGGGGGGTTCGACGAACTGCACGTCGAGGTCACCGAACCGGACGAGGGGTCGCAGGTCGGCACGGAGGCGCGAGAACGCCCCGGCGACGGGCTCCAGCAGGACCTCGCGCTGCCGGTCCGTCGACGTCCGCAGGTCCACGAGCGCGGCCGACGCGATCTCGACCGCCTCAGCCCGGGCCGCGGCGTCGCCGACCCGGGGCGAGCGGAGCACCGCCAGCACGGACTCCAGCGTGAGCGTGTGTCGGTCTGTCCGGTCCGCGAGGAGGCGAGCGTGCTCGGCGGGGGTGATCCGGGCCTCCCGGCCGTGCTGCGTGTCCATCCGGACGAACCTACCCGCCCTGCCCAACCGTGGACAGGGAGCCGTTCGAACGGGTGGGGCGCCCGCCGTGTCGGGTAGCGGCGTGTCCAGACGTCGACGCGCATGCTCGTTGTATGTCCCAACAGACGCTCGCCGCCGCGCTCGACCTCGTCAGTCACGAACTCGACGACCTCGTCGACGGGGTGGCCGAGGGCGACCAGGGCGCCGCAGACCGGGCGCTCGACCTGCTCGACGGTGCCGAACGCGTGTTCGTGCACGGCGCCGGACGGTCCGGGCTCGCGCTGCGGATGACCGCGATGCGGCTCATGCACCTCGGCCTCGACGTTCACGTCGTCGGCGAGGTCACGACTCCCGCGATCGAACCGGGCGACGTCCTGCTCACCGCGAGCGGTTCCGGGACCACCGGCAGCATCGTGCAGGCCGCACGGACCGCGGTGGACGTCGGCGCGACGGTCGTCGCCGTGTCGACCACGTCCTCGTCGCCGCTCGCCGAGCTGGCTGAGGTCACCCTCGTGCTGCCGGCAGCGACGAAGACCGACCGATCCGGCACCGCATCGGCCCAGTACGCCGGCAGCCTGTTCGAGCAGGGCGTCGTCCTGCTCGGCGACGCGCTGTTCCACGCGCTCTGGCAGCGCAGCGGACACTCCGCCGACGACCTCTGGCCGCGGCACGCCAACCTCGAATGACCCCTCCGGAAGGAACCACCATGCAGCTCCAGTTCGCCATCGACACCCTCTCCACCGAGACCGCCCTCGAACTCGCCGCCGCGGCAGCCCCGCACGTCGACATCCTCGAGCTCGGCACCCCGCTCGTGAAGAGCGCCGGCGTCGCTGCCATCACGGCGATGAAGGAAGCCCACCCGGACAAGATCGTGTTCGCCGACCTCAAGACTATGGACGCCGGTGAGCTCGAGGCCGACATGGCGTTCCAGGCTGGCGCTGACCTGGTCACCGTGCTCGGTGTCGCCGGGGACAGCACCATCGTCGGTGCGGTCGCTGCGGCGAAGAAGCACGGCAAGGGCATCGTCGTCGACCTGATCGGCGTCCCCGACAAGGCCGCCCGTGCCCGTGAGGTGACCGAGCTCGGCGTCGAGTTCGTCGAGGTGCACGCCGGCCTCGACGAGCAGGCCGAAGAGGGCTTCACTTTCGACACGCTCCTCGACGAGGGCAAGGCCTCGGGCGTGCCGTTCTCGATCGCCGGCGGTGTGAAGGCCGCCACGGTCGCCTCGGTCAAGGCCGCGGGTGCCCGTGTCGCCGTCGCCGGCAGCGCGATCTACAGCGCCTCGGACGTCGGCGCTGCCGCCGCCGAGATCCGCGCCGCGATCGACGCCGCGTAGTCCTCTCCACAAGACTCAACGTGGGCGGCCCCACGCAGCGGTACTCCGCTGCGTGGGGCCGCCCGCGTTGCGTTCCGCGGGGACCGCGGCAGCGCCTCGGGAGCCGGGAGGCCCGTGGCCGGCTCAGCCCTTCGGCTGACCCGGCACCACCGTTCGGCCGATGTCGCCGTCCCACCGCGCTGCCTACCGTGGAGCCATGACTTCGGGGTGGGATGCGTGGGGGCAGGACGACGACTGGGAACGGTGGACGGCCAGGCCGCCCCGGGCCGAGCGCGGAACGGTGGAGCGGGCCGAACGCCCGTCCCGTGAGCTGGCGCACACGCTGGCCGTCGCCACGAGCGTCGGCGTCCTGCTCTGGGTCGCCGGTCTGGTCGCGGTCGTGCGACATGCCGAGGCCTGGGGCGTCCCGCTCGGCGGTGTCATGCCGGGAGCCGACAGCGGGGCGTCGCCGGACCAGTTGGACCACATCCGTGGGGTGTGGGGAATGCTGCAACTCACGACGCTGCCGGTCATGGTCGTCCTGTTCGCCTCCGCAGCGTGGTCGGCCCGCCGGCGTCGGATGCGCTGGAGCCCCGTGGTGGCCATGGTCCTCAGTGCCGCCGGCGTGCTGGTCGGGCTCGGACTCGTGGCACAGGGCATCGAGACCTGGGCGCTCAGCCGCTGACCTTGCCGCAACACGCCTCTGTCCCGTCGAGACGCCGCCGAGCGGGCGGGACGCCGCGAGATCTGGCGGCGTCTCGAGCGCAAGAGGGCGTCTCGGGCTGACCGGGGCGTCTCGCCACCCACTTCAGCGCCGGTTCAGGCCGCCCCGCCATGCTCGGACGATGCGCGTGCTGGTGGTCGACGACGAGGTGCGGCTCGCCGAGGGCATCCGCAACGGGCTGCAGGCCGAGGGGTTCGCCGTCGACGTCGCCCACGACGGGGTCGACGCGCTCTGGTACGCCCGTGAAAACCCCTACGACGCCATCGTCCTCGACCTGATGATGCCCGGCATGAGCGGCTGGAAGGTGTGCGAGGCCCTCCGCACCGAGGAGAACTGGACCCCGGTGCTCATGCTCACCGCCAAGGACGGCGAGTGGGACCAGGTCGACGCCCTCGACGCCGGTGCCGACGACTACGTGACCAAGCCGTTCTCGTTCCCGGTGCTCGTCGCGCGTCTCCGTGCGCTCGTCCGGCGGGGGTCCCGGGAACGCCCCACGGTCCTCCAGGCCGGTGACCTGCGTCTGGACCCGGCGGAGCGACGGGTGTGGCGGGGCGACGTCCTGCTCGACCTGACCAGCCGGGAGTTCACGGTCCTCGAGTACCTCATGCGCCACCCCGGCCAGGTGCTGTCGAAGCGCGACGTCATCGCCAACGTCTGGGACGACGACTTCACCGGCGACCAGAACATCGTCGAGGTCTACGTCGGTCACCTCCGCCGCACGGTCGACCGCCCGTTCGGCCGGAACGCCATCGAGACCGTCCGCGGGGCCGGGTACCGCCTCGACGTCGACGGTGGTTGAGCGCCCGCCCCGTCGCCCTCGCCGACCCGTCTCCATCCGGGCGCGGGCGACGGGAGGCGCGGCCCTCGTCGTCCTCGTCGCCCTCGTCATCGGGGCGGTCGCCTTCGTCGGCGTCCTGCGGAGCTCGCTGTCCGACGGTGTCCGGTCGTCGGCGGAGCAGACGCTCGACGGCCTCGCCACCCGGGTGGAGGCCGACGGCCCCACCGCCGTGGAGGCGGAGGACGACGACGTGCTGGCCCAACTGCAGGACGGCGACGGCCGGGTGCTGGCCCGCGCCGACGACACTCCCACCCGGCCGCTCGACACCGCCGAGCAGTCCCGCACCCGGCACGACGGCGACCGGTGGCTGCTCGTCGCCGACGACGTCGACCTGCCGGGCGGCGGGGAGGGGGTCCTGGTCGTCGGCGCTCCCCTCGAGGACGCCGACGCCGCCGTCCGGACCGTCAGCGTGCTGCTGCTCGTCGCGGTCCCGGTCGTCGTGGCACTGATGTCGCTCGTGACCTGGTTCGTCGTCGGCCGTGCGCTCCGTCCGGTCGACCGCATGCGCCGCGAGGTCGACGACGTGGAGGGCACGAACCTGCACGCCCGCGTCGACGAACCGGGGTCCGGGGACGAGGTCGACCGGCTCGCCGCGACCATGAACCGGATGCTCGGACGGCTCGAGGCGTCGCAGCAGGCGCAGCGGCAGTTCGTCTCCGACGCCTCGCACGAACTCCGCTCCCCGCTCGCGACGATCCGGCAGCACGCCGAGGTCGCCCGCGCCCACCCGGATGTCACCGGCACCGCGGACCTCGCCGACGTCGTGCTCGACGAGGGTGCCCGGCTGCAGGAGCTCGTCGAGTCGCTGCTCCTGCTCACCCGCGTCGACGAACGCGGACGCGACCGGGACCGTGCGGTGGACCTCGACGACCTCGTGTTCGCCGAGGCGTCCCGGCCGCGCTCGGCGCAGGGCGCGGCCATCCGGGTCGACGTGTCCGGTGTCGCCCCCGCGCGGGTCAGCGGTGACGACCGGCTGCTCGGACGGGTGGTCCGGAACCTGGTCGACAACGCCGTCCGGCACGCCGCGGACGCGGTCGTCGTCGCTCTCCGGACCGACGGTGGTGGTGCGGTGCTCACCGTGGACGACGACGGGCACGGCGTCCCCGAGGCTGACCGGACCCGGGTGTTCGAGCGCTTCGTGCGACTCGACGAGGGCCGGGCGCGGGACGCCGGCGGATCCGGGCTGGGGCTCGCGATCGTCGACGCCGTCGTCCGCGGGCACGGCGGCAGCGTGACGGTGTCGGCGGCGCCCGGCGGGGGAGCGCGGTTCACGGTGCGGCTGCCGCTGCTGCAGGACTGAAGCGGCGACGTCCGGCTGTCCGGGCGTCGCCCCAGGTCGCTTCAGGTCTGCTTCAGTGCCCGTTGCCCAGGGTGGGCACATGCAGACCACGAAGAAGACCACCACCCGCCGCATCGCGCTCCTCACCGCACTCCCGCTCGTCGGGGCCCTGGCGCTCGCCGGCTGCTCGTCCGACGACGACGACCGCGACGCCGCACCGGCAGCCTCCGCTCCGGCAGCCGCCGCGACCGAGGGCAGCACCGGTGCCAGCGCCTCCACCTCCGGCAGCGCCGCCGGGAACGACGCCCTCATCGCCGCCGCCGGGACCGCCCGGAAGGCCGTCGGCTCCGGCACCGTGACGTCGATCGAGCAGGAGGCCGGCGGTACCTCGTGGGAGGTCCTCGTCGTCACCTCCGACGGCGACGAGCAGGAGGTCCACGTGGACGCCGACGGCCAGCGCACCACCGCGGGCCCGACGAAGGAGACCTCGGACGCCGAGGACGTCACGGAGAACGAGCGGTTCGTCGGTGCCGCCGACCTCTCGGTCGCGCAGGCCGCCTCGACCTTGACGAAGACCGTCTCCGGCACCGTCACCGAGCTCGGCCTGGACGACCACGCGGGCGCGGTCGTCTGGGAGGGCGACGTCCTCGGCGGTTCCGGCAGGACGCACAGCGTCCGCATCGACGCCGGCAGCGGCAAGGTCGTCACGAACACGGTCGACACCGACGACTGACCCCGCCGGCGCGAGCCGGGCCCGCGACCTGCACCGATGCGTCGGACGGGGTGCGATGCGGTCGGGCGAGCGGCGTGGTGGACGTGGGGCGTGCCTCCAGAGCGGTCGGGAGGCCCGCCCCACCACCGTCAGCGGGCCGACGTCTCCGAGTCGGTGCGTTCCCGACCCCGCGTGGCACGGGCGATGAAGTACAGGACCACGCCGACCGCGAGCAGCACCGCCGCGTACAGCCAGACCTGCCCGCTCTGCTGGGTGAGCAGCAGGATGCAGGACGCGACGCCGAGCACGGGCACGAACGTCCACACCCGGAAGTGCTCGTGCTCGACCCGGTCCTTGCGGAGGACCAGGACCGCGATGTTCGTGCTGATGAACACGAAGAGCAGCAGCAGGACGACCGTCTCGGCGAGCGTGCCCACGTCGCCGACCAGGGTCAGGAGCATCGCGACCACGGTCGTCGCGATGATCGCCGTCCACGGGGTCTTCCGGTTCGGCAGGACCTTGCCGAGCAGGCGCGGCAGCAGGCGCTGCTCGGCCATGCCGTAGGTGACGCGACTCGCCATGATCATCGTGAGCAGGGCGCCGTTCGCGACGGCGACCAGGGCGATGATGCTGAACACCCACTCGGGGATCGGGACGCCGGTCGCGGCGACGACCGCCAGGAGCGGGCCGCTCGAGTCGGACAGCTCCGACGCGGGCAGCGCGATCGAACTGGCCAGCGCGACGAGCACGTACACGACCCCGGCGGTGGCGAGGGAGCCGAACAGGGCTCGCGGGTACACCTTGCGGGGTTCGCGGACCTCTTCGGCGACGTTCGCCGACGTCTCGAAGCCGACGAACGAGTAGTAGGCGACGATCGCGGCGCTGAGGGTCGCGAGCGCTGGGTTCGCCTCCGCGGGGAACGCGCCGACACGCGAGACGTCACCACCACCGCCGCCCATCATCACGGCGACCGTGACGATGACGATGACCAGACCGGAGAGCTCGATGATCGTCATCACGACGTTGCTCCGCAGCGAGTCCGAGATGCCGCGGGCGTTGAGGCAGGCGACGAGCGCCAGGAACACGATCGCGGCCGGCACCGGCGGGACGTCGATGAACGTCCCGAGGTAGTCACCGGCGAAGGCGAGCGACAGACCCGCGGCGCTGGTGACACCCGCGGCGAGCATCGAGAACCCGACCAGGAACGACACCAGCGGCACCTTGTACGCGCGCTCCGCGAACACCGCGGCACCACCGGCCTTCGGGTACTTCGTGACGAGCTCGGCGTACGAGCCGGCGGTCAGCAGCGCCAGCAGCAGGGCGAGCACCAGCGGCGCCCAGAGCGCACCACCGACGTCTTTGGACAGGGTGCCCATGAGCGCGTAGATGCCCGCGCCGAGCACGTCGCCGAGGATGAACAGGAACAGCAGGGGACCGGTGATCGCCTGCTTGAGCTTCGATCCGGTCCCGTCCTGCGCCGGCGCTGAGGTGTCAGTGGTCATGTCGCGAGCGTCCCGGGGCCCGGCTGGACGCGGGTCCAGGTCCGCGCTCCCCGGACGTGCGCGGCACGCTCCCCACCTGGAACCCGGCGCGGCGGAGCGGTCCTAGAGTTGACCCCGCAGCAACCGTGATCGACACCGCTCCCCTGGAAGGTCTGCCCATGACGTCGTCGGACCGGCGAACCCCTGCACCGCTCGCTGACCAGCGGGCGCTCCTCTTCGACCTGGACGGCGTCCTCACGCCCACGGCCGAGGTGCACATGCGAGCGTGGAGCCGCCTCTTCACGCCCTACCTCGACCACCACGGGGTGGCGCCGTACACCGAGCAGGACTACTTCGCGTACGTCGACGGCAAGCCCCGGTACGACGGAGTCCGCTCGCTCCTGCAGGCCCGCGGCATCGACCTCCCCGAGGGCACCCCGGACGACGACCCGACGCTCGACACGGTCTGTGGGCTCGGCAACCGGAAGAACGCGGAGTTCACCGCCGAGCTGCAGGAGCACGGTGTGGCGCCCTACCCCGGCTCGGTGCGGTTCCTCACCGCGGCGATCGACGCCGGGTACGAGGTCGGCGTCGTGTCCAGCTCCGCGAACGCGAAGCAGGTGCTCCGGACCGCGGGCATCATCGACCGCTTCGACGTCATCGTCGACGGTGCTGTCGCCCGCGCGGACGGCCTCGCCGGCAAGCCCGCGCCCGACACCTACCTGGATGCTGCGACGCGCTTCGGCCTGACCGCCGCGCAGTGCGTCGTCGTCGAGGACGCCACCAGCGGGGTCGAAGCCGGCCGCAACGGGGCGTTCGGCCTCGTGATCGGGGTCGACCGCGGCGCCGGTGCCGACTCCCTCCGCGAGCACGGCGCGGACGTCGTCGTGACGGACCTCGCCGACCTGCTCCCCGACCTGCCTCCCGTCGACCCCCGGAAGACCGCATGAACCCCATCACCTCCGACCCCCTCGACCGCGTCCGGTACCCGGTCGACGAGTGGGCGCTGATCGAGACCGAGTACGCGGACGAGCAGGGCGTCGACGAGACGAACTTCGCGGTCGGCAACGGGTACCTCGGCCTCCGCGGCAACTTCGACGAGGGCCGCGGCGGCGTGCAGTACGGCACGTACATCAACGGCTTCCACGAGACCTGGCCGATCCGGCACGCCGAGACCGCGTTCGGGTTCGCGAAGACCGGGCAGACGATCATCAACGTCCCGGACGCCAAGGTCATCCGCCTGTACGTCGACGACGAGCCGCTCGTCCTGTCCGAGGCGGACATCCTGCGGCACACGCGTCGGCTCGACTTCCGCGGGGGCTACCTGCTGCGTGAGACGGAGTGGTCGACGCCGTCCGGCAAGCGGGTGCTCATCCGCTCCCGGCGCCTGGTGTCCTTCGTCGAACGGCACCTCGCCGTCATCGACTACGAGGTCACCATGCTCGACCACGACGCCTCCGTCCTGCTGTCGAGCCAGGTGCTCAACCGCCAGGACGTCGCCGACGAGTACCACGCCGGCATGAAGGCGGCCGCGGCGGCGTTCGACCCGCGCAAGGCCGAGTCCTTCACCGACCGTGTGCTGCAGCCGCGGCTCAAGCGGAACGCGGGCTCGCGCTCCCTGCTCGGCTACCAGGCCACCAGCTCCGGCATGACGATCTGCGTCGGCGTCGAGCACCGTCTGGAGACCGAGAACAGCTGGGACGAGACCTCGAGCATCGAGGACGACCTGGCCAAGCACGTCTACCGGGTCCAGGCGAAGGCCGGGCAGCCGATCCGTCTGGTCAAGAGCGTCGTCTACCACACGTCCCGCGGCGTCCCGGCGCGTGAACTCGCCGACCGCTGCGACCGCACCCTCGACCGCGCGAAGTACGAGAGCGTGGAGCAGGTCTTCGGGGACCAGCGCAAGTGGCTCGACGACTACTGGGCGCGCAGCGACGTCGAGATCGCCGGTCAGCCCGAGATCCAACAGGCCGTCCGGTGGAACCTGTTCCAGCTCGCGCAGGCCACCGCCCGGACCGACGGCCACGGCATCGCGGCGAAGGGCGTCACCGGCTCCGGCTACGGCGGCCACTACTTCTGGGACATGGAGATCTACGTCCTGCCGTTCCTGTCGTACACGGCGCCGATCGTCGCCCGGAACGCGCTCCGCTTCCGCTACAACATGCTCGACGCCGCCCGGTCCCGGGCCCGCGAGCTGAACCAGCGCGGAGCCCTGTTCCCGTGGCGCACGATCAACGGCGAGGAGTCCAGCGCGTACTACGCCGCCGGCACCGCGCAGTACCACATCGACGCGGACATCGCCCATGCGCTCATGCAGTACGTGCGGGCCTCCGGCGACACCGACTTCCTGAAGCGTGGCGCGATCGACATCCTCGTCGAGACCGCGCGGCTGTGGGAGGACCTGGGGTTCTGGCGCTCGAACGGCGACCAGAAGTTCCACATCGACGGCGTCACCGGGCCGGACGAGTACACGACCGTCGTCGACGACAACATGTACACGAACGTGATGGCGCGGGCGAACCTCTGGTTCGCCGTCAACGCCTGTCGGCAGCTGGCCGTCGACGACCCGGACGAGTACGCCCGCATGGTCCGTCGCACCGGGCTCGACCCGGACGAGGTCGTGAACTGGGAGCGCGCCGCCGAGTCGATGGAGATCCCCTTCGACCCGCACCGTGGCATCCACCCGCAGGACGCCCAGTTCCTCGACAAGGAACTGTGGGACCTCGAGCGCACGCCGGAGTCGAAGCGTCCGCTGCTGCTGCACTACCACCCGCTGGTCATCTACCGGTTCCAGGTGCTCAAGCAGGCGGACGTCGTGCTCGCCCTGTTCCTGCAGGGCCACGAGTTCACGCCCGCCGAGAAACGCCGCGACTTCGATTACTACGACGCCCTGACCACCGGCGACTCCACGCTGTCCGCGGTCGTGCAGTCGATCATGGCGGCCGAGGTGGGCTACCACGAGCTCGCCGGTCAGTACTTCCAGACCGCGCTCTACGTCGACCTCGCCGACCTGCACGGCAACACCACGGACGGCGTGCACATCGCGTCCACGGGTGGCATCTGGGGTGCGCTCGTCAACGGCTTCGGCGGCATGCGCGACCACGGCGGACGGTTGACCTTCAACCCGCGCCTGCCGACCGACTGGGACCGCCTGACGTACCGCATCACGGTCAACGGCTCGCGGGTACGGGTCGACCTCGAGCAGGAGGCGCTCACCTTCACGGTCGAGACCGGCGCCGGCCTCGACGCGTGGGTCCACAACCAGCAGGTCGAGGTGCGTCCCGGCGAACCGACCGTCGTGCCGCTGCCACACCAGGGACCGCGGATGGCCGGCCACGCGCCGACCACCAGTGACATCCAGGGGACGCTCCGTGCCGACGGCTCGGTGATCACCGCCTCCATCCCGACGATCTCGCTCGAACGCGACATGGAGGACGAGGACACCACGGCCTGACCCGGCCAGGAGGCCCGTCCTCCGTCCGCCCCGGTGCCCGCCCCGCCTGGACCACCGTCCAGGGCGCGGCGGGCACCGTGGTCTCCCGTGTCCTCCGGGCCGACGGCGTCCCTCCACGGGGACCACCGACGCGGGAGGAAACACCATGGGCAAGCGGTTCGAGGGCAAGGTCGCGATCGTCACGGGCGCGGGGTCCGGCATCGGTGAGGCCACCGCGCGTGCGTTCGTCGCGGAGGGCGCCGGCGTCGTCCTGGTCGACAGCGTCGAGGAGAAGGTCCGCGACGTCGCCGACTCGTTGCCGACCGCCCAGGCGCTGTGGCTGCAGGCCGACGTCGCCGACCCCGACGCGTGGCAGACCGTCGTCGACGCGGCGATCGACCGCTGGGACCGGTTGGACGTGCTCGTGAACAACGCCGGCACGTTCACCTCGGGCGACATCACCGACATCTCACCGGACGAGTGGCGCCGGGTGGTCGAGACCGACCTGTCGAGCGTGTTCTACGGCACCCGGGTCGCGCTGCCGTTCCTGCGGGAGACGAAGGGCTCGATCGTGAACACCTCGTCGGTGTCCGGCGAGGCCGCGGACTGGCGGATGAGTCCCTACAACGCGGCGAAGGGCGGCGTCTCGAACTTCACCAAGGCTGCTGCCCTGGACAACGGCGGGTTCGGTGTCCGGGTGAACGCCGTCGCACCCGGCCTGATCTGGACGGACCTGACGCAGTCGCAGGCGGAGGACGAGGAGCTCAAGCGGGAGTTCTCGGAGCGCATCGCCCTCGGCCGCGGGGGCCGTTCGGAGGAGGTCGCGGCGGCGGTGCTCTTCCTGGCCAGCGACGAGGCGTCGTTCATCACCGGGGCGATCCTGCCGGTCGACGGCGGCACGATGGCGAGCAACGGGCAGCCGGCGCAGGCCTGACGTCGGCGCTGGCTGCTCCGGTCAGAGGAGCTTGCGGAGCGTGTTCGTGTTGCGGGCTGTCGTCGTGCGCTTGAAGCGGCCGGCACCGGCGCGCTTCGCGAAGGGGGTCGTCGTGCTCGACCCCTTCGGGCACGACCAGTAGACGACGCCGTCGCCCCGGGCGACCTGCTCGATCGCCGGGTCGTGGTCGAGCCCGGCGAGCAGGTCGTCGAGTGCGACGGGCTCGGAGGCGAACACGACGTAGTCATGGCGGTCGGCCGCCGACGCGAAGGGGAACCCCGCGACGAGGTCGGCCAGGGAGTCGTGGCGGACGAGCACGATCCAGGCGTCGTACCCGAAGCGGTCGCGGAGTGCCTGCTCGATCGAGGACCGCAGCACCGCGGGATCGACCGGGTCGGCGGTGGTGAAGACGACGTTGCCCGAAGCGAGGATCGTCCGGACGTCCGTGTACCCGAGGCCACGGAACAGCTCAGCGAGGTCGGCGCTCCGGATCGTGATGCCGTTCACGTTGACCCCGCGCAGCAGGGCGATCCAGTTCGTCATGTCGTGACCGTAGCGCGCGTCGGTGACCGGGTCCACGCGGGTCGTGGCCGCGTCCGCGCTGCTCACGTCCAGGTCCGGGCGACGGTCCAGCCGCCACCCTCTGGCACGATGTCGACCACCAGGGTCTCCCCGTCCTCCGCGGTGGCCTGGAAGCGCCAACCGGCCGTGCGCTCCGGCGCGTGGGTGATGGCGGTGGGCAGGTCGGCCGGGGTCGTGGTCAGCCGTGTCGGGACGTCGGAGACCCGCCAGCGTCGCCCGAGCCAGACCAGTCGGACGGGCGCGCCGCCGGTCCACCACACGGTGACAGCGGTGTCGACGATCATCATCAGGGCCTCCTCGTTCGAACGTGTGTTCGAATGCTAGGTCGACCGTCCGACACCTGCAAGCGGCCCGGCGCGCCGTGTTCGTCCGCCGGAGTACGGCGGGACAGTCGAGGGCCGGTCGTGTAGACGGGCATCATGACGAACGACGACACCCAGGGTCCCGACGCCGCACACCAGGTCCCGGAGGGGGTCTCCGAAGCGACGGTGGAGGCCCTCGGTAGCCTCTCTGCAGCGATCGAGGTCATCGAGCACGCTCGCGGCCTGCTCTACGGGTTCCACCGGCTGACCGGCACCGCCGACCTGAACATCGGCGAGGCGGTGGAGCAGCTGCGGAAGGCCGGGCACACCGAACTCGCGGAGCGCATCGACACCGAGCTCGTCGGCCGCAACGTCATCGCCGGGCGGTGGACGTTCCAGATCGTCGAGGACTACGACGACGGCTACTACGCGACCGCGAAGGAGCTCGAGCGGACCGCGCGCGAGCAGCTCGTCGGCGGCAAGCGCCACCTGTTCGAGGCGGGCATGAAGGAGGACCGGCGCACGCCGGCCCAGCCCCACCACGAGGCGACGCCAGCCGACCTGCCGGACTGATCCGGGCCTCCCGTCCGTCCCCTCCGCGGAACGCAACGTGGGCGGGTGCTCGCCACGGGATACCGTTGCGAGCAACCGCCCACGTTGCGTTCAGCGGGGCGGGTCAGCCGACGCCGAGCAGGGCCTCCAGCGGACCGCGTGCGAAGTAGAGCAGGAAGCCGGCGGCGACGACGTAGAGCAGCCACGAGACCTGTCGGCCCTTGCCGGACAGCGCCTTGATGAGCACCCAGCTGATGAAGCCGGCGCCGATGCCGTTCGCGATCGAGTACGTCAGCGGCATCACGACGATGGTCAGGAACGCCGGCAGTGCCGACCCGAAGTCGGTCCAGTCGATGTCCGCGACCTGCGCCACCATGAGCGCACCGACGACGACGAGCCCGGCGGCAGCGACCTCGAGTGGGACGACCTGCGTCAGCGGGGTCAGGAACATCGAGGCCAGGAACAACAGACCGGTCACGACCGAGGCCATGCCGGTCCGGGCGCCCTCACCGATGCCGGCGGCGGAGTCGATGAACACCGTGTTCGACGACACCGAGGCGCCACCACCGGCGATCGCGCCGGCACCCTCGACGACGAGCGCCGCACGGAGACGGGGGAACGTGCCGTCCTTCTCCGCGACCCCGGCTGCCTTCGCCAGGCCGGTCATCGTGCCCATGGCGTCGAAGAAGTTCGTGAAGACCAGCGTGAAGACGAGCATCGACGCGGCGAGCGGACCGATCCGGGCGAAGGCGCCGAAGTCGAACTGGCCGACCAAGGACAGGTCGGGCAGGGCGAACAGCGCGCTCGGCAGGCCGGGAGCGTTGAGGTTCCAGCCGGTCTTCGAGTCGACCGAGGTCGGCACGTGGAACACGGCCTGCAGGATGACCGCGATGACCGTCGTCGCGATGATGCCGATGAGCAGTGCGCCCTTGACCCGGCGGGCCATGAGCGTGCCGATGATGACGAGGCCGATCAGGAACACGATCGTCGGCAGGGCGCCGACGGAACCGTCCTCGCCGAGCTGCAGCGGCGGCGACGCGAGCCCGGAGGACCGCACGAAGCCGGAGTCGACGAGCCCGATGAACGCGATGAACAGGCCGATGCCGACCGTTATCGCGGCCTTGAGTTGCGCGGGCACCGCCGTGAAGATCATCGTCCGGATGCCGGTCAACGCCAGGATCACGATGATCACGCCGTTGATGACGACGAGGCCCATCGCCTCGGCCCACGTCACCTGGTGCACGACGCTGACGGCGAGGAACGAGTTGATCCCGAGGCCCGCCGCGATGCCGAACGGCAGGTTCGCGACGAGGCCCATCGCGATGGTCATCAGCCCGGCGACGAGACCGGTGGCCGCGGCCACCTGAGCGTTCTCGAGCCACCCGCCGCTGACGTCCTTGGCGGCCTGGTCGGCGCTGAACCCGCCGAGGATGAGCGGGTTGAGGATGACGATGTAGGCCATCGTCACGAAGGAGACGAGACCACCACGGATCTCGCGGGGGATGGTCGATCCGCGCTTCGTGACCGAGAAGAAGCGGTCGAGGCCGGATGCGACGCGGTTCCGGGGCGGGCTGGATGTCTGCGGGGCGCTCACCGGGGGAGTTTAAAGGAACCTGGGACCGCGGGCACGTCGGGGCGGCAGGGTAGCCGTCCTGGAGGCCCGATCCTGCTGATCGGGGTACGGCACCGCGTTCCGTGGTCAGTTGCACTGCCGCTCGGCGGTGTTGGATGAGCGGGTGACCCAGCGCATGGACCGTGCCCGTGTCGAGGCCGCCGTGCGAGAGCTGCTGGCGGGCATCGGCGAAGACCCCGACCGACCCGGACTGGAGCGGACCCCGCAACGGGTCGCGGACGCGTACACGGAGTTCTTCGCCGGGCTCGACCAGGACGCGACGCAGATCGCCCGGGACGGCACGGTGCCCGCCGGTGACGGCGAACGCGGTGACCTGGTGATCGTCCGCGACGTCCTGTTCCGCTCGGTGTGCGAGCACCACCTGCTCCCCTTCCTCGGCACGGCCCACCTGGCGTACGCACCGGGCGAGCGACTGATCGGCCTGGGGACGCTGGCGCGGGTGGTGGAGGCGTTGGCCTCCCGTCCGCAGCTGCAGGAGCGCCTCGGCGAGCAGATCGTCGCCGCGGTGCAGGACGGCCTCGAGGCACGGGGTGTCCTCGTGGTGCTCGACGCCCAGCACCAGTGCGTGACGACCCGGGGTGAACGGCAGACGAGTTCCACGACCGTCACCGTCGCGGCGAGCGGGATCCTCGCCGACGCGGCCGGGCGTGCCGAGGCGATCGCCCTCATCGGGGCCGGGTCCGCAGCCGGAGCCAGAGCCGCCGCCGGGGCGGACGGCTGATGCGCGTCGGACTCGGTGCGGGCCTCCAGTCCGGTGCGGCCGGCGCGACCGGACCCGGGTGGGTGGTCCCGGACCTGGGGCAGCCGATCCGGACCATCGGCCGCCGCACCTTCGACTTCGACCACCGCATCGCCGTGATGGCGATCGTGAACCGCACCCCCGACTCGTTCCACGACGAGGGCCGCACGTTCGCCCTGGACCGTGCGGTCCAAGCCGCGGTCACGGCCGCCGAGCAGGGCGCCGACTGGGTCGACATCGGCGGGGTGAAGTTCGCCCCCGGGCCGGAGCTGTCCGCGGCCGACGAGATCGAGCGCGTCCTCCCGGTCGTCGAGCAGGTCGCCGAGCAGTCCGACGTGACGATCAGCGTCGACACCTTCCGGCCCGAGGTCGCGGCCGCCGCGATCACCGCCGGTGCCAGCGTCGTCAACGACACCACCGGCCTGGCCGACCCGCGGATGGCCGCCGTCGTCGCGGACTCGGACGCGACGATCGTCATCACACACTCGCTCGCGGCGCCCCGGCAGGAGTACCCGAAGCCGCAGTACGCTGACGTGGCGGGCGAGGTCGCGGCCTTCCTGCGGCTCCGTGTCGACCGGGCGCTCGAGGCGGGCATCCCCGAGGACCGGATCATCATCGACCCCGGGCACGACCTCAACAAGACGACCGTGCACACGCTCGAGCTGACCCGGCGTCTGCCGGAGGTCGTCGCCCTCGGCTACCCGGTCCTCGCCGCGGTGTCGAACAAGGACTTCGTGGGGGAGAGCCTCGGCCGGCCGCGCGGGGAGCGGCTGCCCGGGTCGCTGGCCGCGGCGACCATGAGCGCGATGCTCGGGGCGCGGATCGTCCGGATGCACGACGTCCTCGCGTCCGTCGACGCGATGCGCATGGTCGAGACCGTCCTCGGCTGGCGGGCACCCCTGGAAGCGAGGCACAACACGTGACGCACCTGCCCGACCCGATCGCCGACCTGTCCGACGACGAGCTGCTCGACGTCTACACCGACGGTGCGGAGGGCACCGCTGACGGTGGCTGGCTCCGCGTCAACTTCGTCAGCTCCCTCGACGGCTCCTCGACCGCCTCCGGGAAGTCCGGCTCGCTGGGCGGGGACGACGACCTGCGCGTGTTCGACCTGCTGCGCCGGGTCGCCGACGTCGTCCTGGTCGCAGCGGGCACCGTCCGCGACGAGGGGTACGGGCCGATGGTGCTGCACGACGCCGACGTCGCCTGGCGCCGGGAGCACGGCCTGTCCGACCACCCGGTGTTCGCGATCGTGACGGGGTCACTCGGCCTCCACCCGGCATCGCGGGTGTTCACCGAGGCGCCGGTCCGGCCGGTCGTCCTGACCTCGGCGTCCGCGGACCCCTCGCGGCGACAGGCGCTCGAGGCCGTCGCGGACGTGGTGTCCTGCGGCGAGGACTCCGTCGACCCGGCCCAGGTCCGGGCCGCCCTGGTCGACCGGGGCCTGCCGACCATCCACTGCGAGGGCGGGCCGTCGTTCCTCGGTGCCCTGGTGGCGGCGGACCTGGTCGACGAGCTGTGCCTGTCGATCGACCCGTCCCTCGAGGGCGGCGAGGGGGGACGCATCGTGCACGGGTCGTCGCCGGAGCTGCGGTCGATGCGGCTCGCGCACGTGCTGCACGGGGCCGGGGACGTGCTGCTGACGCGGTACGTCCGTGCGCGATGACGGCGGCGGGCGGCAGGTAGGGTCGGCACCGTGATCGACGTCGTGGTGTCCGGGGTCCTGTTCGACATGGACGGGACGCTCGTCGACTCGACCGCCATCGTCGAGGGTGCGTGGGGTCGCTTCGGCGCCGACCACGACCTCGACCCGCAGACGATCCTCGGCTTCTCGCACGGCCGGCAGACGATCGACACGATCCGGCACTTCCTGCCCGACCTCGCACCCGACGAGCAGCGTCGGGTCGCACTCGAACTCGTCAACGACGAGGTCGAGAACACCGAGGGCATCATCGAGGTCCCGGGTGCCGGCGCCTTCGTCCGCCGGCTGCTCGCCGCCGGCGTGCCCGTCGCGCTGGTCACCAGCGCCCCGCGGGACCTCGCCGTGAACCGGATGCGCGCCGCCGACGTGCCCGTCCCCGACGCCGTGGTCGCCGCCGACGACGTCGAGCACGGCAAGCCGCACCCGGACGGCTACCTGCGCGGTGCGGCCCTGCTCGGGGTCGCGGCCGAGGACTGCCTGGCCTTCGAGGACGCCCCCGCCGGACTGGAGGCTGCGCTCGCCTCCGGTGCGACGACCGTCGCCGTCGGGCCGCTCGCCCCCGCCGACCTGCCGGCGGACCTGGTGCGGATCACCGGGTACGACGGGGTCACCGTGACGGCCGAGGGCGATGGGTTCCGCATCCGCGGCTGAGCTCAGCGGGAGCGCCGTGGGGGGTGCTCCGCGCACTCCGGGTCGACGCCCCCTGCGCACTGCGAACGCACCCAGCGGGCTCCGACGACCGTGGTGTGCGCAGCCGGAGACCCCGGTCTGCGGAAGGAGTGACCATGGCAGCCCTCGACGGCAAGAAGATCCTCGTCATCGCGACGAACTACGGCGTGGAGCAGGACGAGATCGTCGTCCCCACCGAGCAGCTCCGGGAGCGCGGGGCCACCGTGACCGTCGCCGCGAAGGAGTCCGGCCCGATCCAGACCCTGGTCGGTGACAAGGACCCGGGCAAGAGCGTCGACTCGGACACCACCCTCGACGGCGTCGCAGCGGGCGACTTCGACGCCCTCGTGGTGCCCGGCGGCACGATCAACGCCGACACCATCCGCCAGGACTCCACGGCGATCGACCTCGTCAAGGCGTTCGTCGAGGCCGGCAAGCCGATCGCGGCGATCTGCCACGGCCCGTGGACCCTCGTCGAGGCCGGTGTCCTGCCGGGTCGCACGATCACCTCGTTCCCGTCGCTGCAGACGGACGTCCGCAACGCCGGTGCCGAGTGGGTCGACCAGGAGGTCCAGGTCGACGAGACCGGCAGCACGATCATCACCTCGCGGAACCCCGGCGACCTGCCGGCGTTCGTGGACGCGATCCAGGCCGCGCTCGCCTGACCCCTCGCAACACGCAACCTGGGCGGCAGCGCGCAGCGGTACTCCGTGGCGTGGTGCCGCCCGCGTTGCGTTCCGCGGAGCGGTCAGGCGACGGGGACCGCAAGTGCCGTGCGCAGCACCGCGGGACCGAGGGTGAGCACCCCGTCGGACTCCGGGTCGCACCGCACCCCGCCACGCCCGCGCATCGCCCGGAACGCTCCCGGAGCCACCTCGGTGTCCATCCACGCGCACGGGTTCGCCGGCCGGTACCCGCGGAACAGGACCGGGCCGTCGCCGGAGTCCAGGGAGAACGGCTCGCCCCGCAGCGCCTCGACGTCGACGCCGCGCAGGAACACGTTCCGCCGGGTCGCCGCCGGGTCGATCGACACCCCGAGTCCGCGTCCGACCGCCTCGAGGCCCGCCACTCCGATCAGGGTCACCGAGGCGTGCACGTGCGCCCGGGCGGCGAAGTAGCGGTCACCGACGATGCCGAGTCCGGCGCGCAGTTCGACGCGGTCGCGGAGCTCCTCCCCGTCGGCCGGTGACGCGCCGTCCGCGGGACGCCCCTCGTAGCGGTGCCGTCGGGAGACCAGCAGCATCGTCACCTCGACGTCGCGGGCATGCGGCAGCGCGACGGAGGCGACCGGGTCGACGACGGGAGCCATGCGGACGACGCTAGCCGTGCCTCCCGGCCGGCCCGTCCATCCGCGGTGCTGCGACGTCCGATTCCCGCCAGTCCGCTGTCGTCGGCGCATGTCAGGCTGACCACATGACCACCACCGGAGCGGAGGCGCTGCACGACGAGCGGTACCGGATCGCGGCGTCACGGGATGCCCGGTTCGACGGGCAGTTCGTCACGGCCGTGCACTCGACCGGCATCTACTGCCGCCCGAGCTGCCCCGCCCGCACACCCCGCTCGACGGGCGTCACCTTCTACCGGACGAGCGCCGCCGCGCACCTCGCGGGGTTCCGCGCCTGCCGCCGCTGCCTGCCCGAGGCGACCCCCGGCAGCCCGGAGTGGGACCTCCGTGAGGACGTCGCCGCCCGTGCGATGCGCCTGGTCCTCGACGGTGTCGTGGAGCGGGAGGGCGTCCCCGGCCTCGCGGGGCGCGTCGGCTACTCGGAGCGGCAGCTCAACCGGATCATGACCGACGAGCTCGGCGCCGGCCCGAAGGCCCTGAGCCGCGCGCACCGGGCGCAGACCGCGCGGACCCTGCTCACCTCGTCGGACCTGCCGATCGCGGACGTCGCCTTCGCCGCCGGCTTCGCGAGCATCCGCCAGTTCAACGACACCGTGCGCGAGGTCTTCGCGCTCACACCCACCGAGTTGCGTGCCCGACGACGGACCGCACCGGGTGGTGACGGTGCGCTGCACGTGCACCTGCCGGCGCGCCCGCCGTTCGACGTGCAGGGGCTCCTCGAGTGGCATGCGCTGCACGCCCTCGCCGGCATGGAACAGGTCGGGTTCGACGCGGCGGGGCGGGTCGCCTCCTACGGGCGGGTGCTGGACCTGCCGGGAGGCCCGGGCTGGTTCCGCGCGACGGCTGCGGGTGCCGACACGGCCGGGTCCGGTGCTCGTGTCGGCCGGGTGCGGACCGGACTGGACCTGCTCGTCCGGCTCACCGACCTGTCCGACCTGCCGACCCTCGTGGCCCGGGTGCGGGCGCTGTTCGACCTCGACGCCGATCCGGTGGCGGTGGACACCGCCCTCGCAGCGGTGCCCGAGCTCGCACCGGCGGTCGCACGAGTGCCCGGCATGCGGCTGCCGGGGGCGGTGGACCCGCACGAGGTGGTGTTCCGTACCCTCATCGGGCAGCAGGTGTCCGTCGCGGCGGCCCGGACGGCGCAGACGCGGCTCGTCGCGGCGTTGGGGGAGCGGGTGGCGGCGGGCCTCGTGCCGGGTGTCGTCGAGGGGCCGGGTGCCTCCGATCGCGATGAGTCCCTCGTGCGGCTGTTCCCCCGAGCCGCGGTGGTCGCCGAGCGCGGGCGGGAGGTCCTCCGCGGCCCCGCAGCCCGTGTCGACACGATCATGCGCGTCGCGGTGGCGCTCGCCGACGGCAGCCTCGTGGTCCACGGCGGACAGTCGCTCGAGGAACTCCGCTCCGGCCTGCTCGCCGTGAAGGGCATCGGGCCGTGGACGGCCGACTACGTCGCACTCCGGGTCCGCCACCACCCCGATCTCTTCCTGCACAGCGACCTCGCCGTGCGGAACGGTGCACAGGAACTCGGGCTGCCCGGGACGGCGCGCGCACTCTCCCTATGGTCGGAACGGGTGGCCCCCTGGCGGAGCTACCTCACGATGCACTGCTGGCGGCCGATCATCGATCGCGCGATGGACCGGGCCGCAGCGACCTCCACGAACCCCGGGAAGGAACTCCGATGAACGACGCCGTCCTCACCACCCTCTCCACCCCCGACGGGCCCTTCACCGTGCTCGAGGACGACCGCGGGCGGGTCCTCTCCTCGGGGTGGACCGCCGACCCCGACCGGATCCTCGCGCGCCTCGCCGAACGGCACCGCCCGACCCGGGTCCTCGACGGGCAGGTCCGCGCTGCCGACGCCGTGGACGCCTACTACGCGGGAGAGCCCGAGCACGCCATGCAGGTCCCCGTCCACCAGGTCGGCACCGAGCTCTTCACCGAGGGCTGGCGACGACTGCGGGACATCCCCGCCGGGTCGACCCTGACGTACACGGCCTTCGCCAGTGCGATGGGACGCCCCGATGCGGTCCGCGCTGCCGCCAGTGTCTGCGCCCGGAACGCCCCCGCCCTGTTCGTCCCCTGTCACCGGGTCCTGCGCTCCGACGGGTCGCTCGGCGGGTTCGCCTGGGGACTCGACGTCAAACGGGCCCTGCTCGAACGCGAGTCCGTGGCCGCCGACGCCCTCGTCTGAGCGGCCCCTCGGACAGGTGACGCGTTCACAGCGAGCACCAAGCGCTCCCCCAGGACGTGGGTGGTGACGCGGAGCCCGGGGCCTGTCAGACTCGCGACGACGGCGTGGCCCACGGACACCGTGGACCGAGAGCAGCGTCGAGCGCGATGCGTGCGGCACCTCGAGGTGCGGCACGACCGGGGACGCGCCACTCGCCGTCGAGACCGAACGAGGACGCCCATGACGACCACCGCTGACCGATCGGTGCTGTCTGCGGACGGCACCCGGATCGCGGTCTCGTCGAGCGGCGACGGGCCCGCGCTCGTGGTCGTGGGCGGGGCCTTCGACCACCGGGGCACACCGTTCGTGGACGGAGTGGTCGCCGCGTTCTCCGACCGCTACCGGGTCGTCACCTACGACCGGCGCGGACGCGGCGCGAGCGGCGACACCCGACCGTGGTCCGTCACGCGTGAGATCGAGGACCTGGCCGCCGTGGTCGCCGACGTCGGCGCCCCCGTCGACCTGCTCGGCATCTGCGTCGGTGCCGCCGTCGTCCTGCACGCCGTCGCCACCGGGGTCCCGGTCGGCCGGGCCGTCCTCTACGAACCGCCGTACCGCGCGAGCGTCGACGCGCACGCCGACGACGTCCTGTTCGCCGACCGCCTCGACGAGATGATCGCCGGCGGGCGTCGAGCCGCCGCGGTCCGTGCCTACCTCACCCGGGTGCTCGGCGTCCCGATGCTCCAGGTCTCCGCCGTGCCCCTCAAACCGAAGCTGTGGAAGGCGCTGCTCGCTGACGCCGGTGTCCTCGGCCGCGACGTCCGCGTGCTCAGCGGGCTCGTGGTGCCGGAGCGGGCGCTCGCCGCGGTGGGCATCCCGGTGCTCGTCGCCGCGGGGACCAGCGGCCCGACCTGGACACGGGCGGCCGCCCGCGCCGTGGTCGAGACCGTGCCGGGCTCCACGTCCGTGGTGCTCGAGGGACAGGGGCACGTGCCGGACCCCGCGGTGCTGCGGAGCACGGTCGACGATTTCCTCCAGGCTCAACCCAGTCCCGACCCGCACTGACTGGGCCAGGATGGACGGGTGAACGCACCCCGCCTCGGACTCCTGCTCGACGTCGACGGCCCGATCGCCAGCCCGCTCTCGCGGACCATCGCGATCCCGAGCATCGTCGAGGACCTCGTCGCCCTGGCGGCCGAGGGCATCCCCGTGGTGTTCAACACCGGCCGCAGCGACGCCTTCATCCGGGAGCAGGTCGTCGGCCCGCTCCTCGCCGGCGGTCTCGCGGCGGGCGGCCGGGTGCACGCGGTGTGCGAGAAGGGCGCCGTCTGGTGCTCGATCGGCCCGCAGTTCCCGGACGGCATGGGTGACCTGACCGTCGCCGAGGACCTGGCGCTGCCGCGGGACTTCGCCGACGAGATGCGTGGGCTCGTCCACGACGAGTACGCCGACCTGGTGTTCTTCGACGAGACGAAGCACGCGATGGTGTCGATCGAGCAGCTGGTGGACGTCGACAACGCGGCGTACCTGGCCCGGCAGCCCGACTTCGACGCCCAGGCGATGGCCGCGCTCGAGCGTCGCGGGCTCGGCGTCCGTCGCCTGGACGACGTCCGGCCGGACGATCGGGGAGCCGTGGACTGGCGCGTCGACCCGACCATCATCTCGACCGACATCGAGTCCGACCGCAGCGGCAAGGACCTCGGGGCCGAGCGTGCGCTGGAGCTCCTGGCCGAGGACGGTGCCCTGCCGCTCGAGTGGCGCACGGTGGGCGACTCCCGGAGCGACTACGCGATGGCCGACTGGCTGCACGCGAACGGGCACCGGGTCGCGCACGTCGACGTCCGACCGGCTGACGGGGTGCCCGAGACGCCGTACGCGGTGCTCACCGCGCCGGAGGGGGTCATCCACGACGAGGCCGGCGCCCGGTTCCTCCGTGCCTGGCGCGAGGGACGTTCCGACTCGGCGGTCTGACCGGACCCGCGACCGGCCCTGACGGGTCGCAGGACCTGCGGTTGCACCATCGTGCGGTATACCACTACCCTTCCGTGGTCCGCCTGCTCCGATGACGGGAAAGTCCCATGGCCCTCCGCACCAAGTCCATCGAGGCGTCGCTCGCCGACGCCGACGAGAAGGGGCGCTCGCTCAAGCGCTCCCTGGGGACGTTCGACATCGCCGCGATGGGCATCGCCGTCGCGGTGGGTGCCGGCATCTTCTCGGTCGGTGCGAACGCCGCCGCGAACTTCGCCGGCCCGGGCGTCATCGTGTCGTTCCTGCTCGCTGCCGTCACGTGCGGCCTGGCGATCATGTGCTATGCCGAGTTCGCCTCGACGATCCCCGTCGCCGGCTCCGCCTACACGTTCACCTACGCGACGATGGGCGAGTTGCTCGCCTGGATCGTGGGGTGGGACCTCATCCTCGAGACCCTGACCGCCAGCGCCGTCATCGCGAAGTACTGGGGCATCTACCTCAGCACCGCGTTCGACGTGTTCGGCATCACGGTGCCGAGCACCATCGCGATCGGCCCGATCGGCTTCACCTGGGGCCCGGTGCTCATCGTCGGCGTGTTCACCGCGCTGCTGGCGTTCGGCACCCGACTGTCCAGCCGGGTCTCGGCCGTCATCACGGTCATCAAGGTCGCGATCGTCCTGTTCGTCATCGTGGTCGGCGCCTTCTTCGTCAAGGCCGCGAACTTCACGCCGTTCATCCCCGCTGCCGAGCCGACGAAGGGCGCCGAGGGCAGCGTCTGGACCCAGTCGCTCGTGTCCTTCGCCACCGGGTCCGAGCCGGCGCAGTACGGCGTCTTCGGGCTGCTCGCCGCGGCATCGCTGGTGTTCTTCGCGTTCATCGGCTTCGACGTCGTCGCCACCAGCGCCGAGGAGACCGAGAACCCCCAGAAGACCCTGCCCCGCGGCATCTTCATCGGGCTCGGCATCGTGACGCTGCTCTACGTCGGCGTGAGCATCGTCATCACGGGCATGGTGTCGTACAAGCAGCTCGCGCAGGAGGACGCTCCGTCCCTGGCCTCGGCCTTCGACATCGTCGGACTACCGTGGGCCGCCGGCATCATCGCCATCGGGTCGCTCATCGGCCTGACCACCGTCGTCATGGTGCTGCTCCTCGGCCTGTCCCGAATCGTCTTCTCGATGAGCCGCGACGGGCTGCTGCCCCGCTGGTTCTCGGTCACGAACCCGAAGACGCAGACACCCGTCCGGGTGCAGCTCATCGCCGGGATCGTGGTGGCGGTGCTCGCCGGGTTCACGCCGGTCGAGAAGCTCGAGGGCCTGATCAACATCGGCACGCTGTCGGCCTTCGTGCTCGTGTCGATCGGCATCATCGTGCTCCGGAAGTCCCGCCCCGACGCACCTCGCGCCTTCCGGGTGCCGTGGTCACCCGTGATCCCGATCCTGTCCGCGGTGCTCTGCTTCTGGCTGATGCTCAACCTCGAGGTCGAGACCTGGATCCGGTTCGTCATCTGGCTGGTCATCGGCTTCGTGATCTACTTCGGCTACAGCCGCCGCAACAGCCGCGTCGGCAAGGCCATGCGCGAGTAACCACCGTCGCCGCCGCGCGGTACGCCCCGCGCCCCGCGGTACCGTTCGGATCAGCACAACAGAAGACGGCTCGCGCCACCGGATCCAGTGGCGCGAGCCGTCTTCTGTTGTGCGACGCCGGACGATATCGGCCGGGTGACGCCAGACGACGCCGGCCGGGTGACGCCAGACGCCAGCCGGCCGGGTGACGCCGGGCGGGCCAGCCCTCAGGCGCCGAGGAGCAGCGCCGACCCGAAGGCCAGCATCACGACGGCGACCAGGGCGTCGAAGACCCGCCAGGTCATCGGTCGCGCGAACAGCGGCCGCAGCAGTCGGCCGCCGAAACCGAGCGCACCGAACCACAGGCAGCTCGCCGCCACCGCTCCCACGGTCCACCACCAGCGGTCGTCGACACCCTGCTGGTTCGCGACCGACCCGAGGAACACCAGGGTGTCCAGGTACACGTGCGGGTTCGCCCATGTGAAGACGAGCATGGTCAGGACCGCGGCACGCATCGTCGGTCCACCGTGGTCGCCGCCCGGACGCCACTCGCCCGGACGCCGGTCGCCCATGCCGGCCCGGCCGGGAGGCGCGCCCGCACCCCGTGACGTCGGTGCAGCCTCCAGACCATCGGTCCCACGGCCCGCACCCGTCACGACGGGCACCCCGTCCTCGGCGGCCCGCTCGTCGAGACGGATGGCCTCGCCCGAGGGCCGCAGCGCCCGTCGGGCCGCGAGCACCCCGTACGTCAGCAGGAACGCCGCCCCGACGAAGCGGATGACCAGCAGTGCTGCCGGCACCCGCTCGACGACGGCCCCGACGCCGAGCACGCCGGCGATGATGAGCGCCGCGTCCGACAGTGCACACACCGCGACGGCGACGGCGACCACCGCCAGTCGTGCGCTCACCGCGAGCCGCAGCAGGTAGGTGTTCTGGACGCCGATCGCGACGATGAGGGCCAGCCCGGTGCCCAGGCCGGAGAGGGCGGGGAGCAGGGCGTCGAGCGGCGTGGTCACAGGGGAACCGTAGGCCGTGCTCGAGCTGCAGGCCAGCTCAGGTTCCTGGTGCGCCGTAAGCTGCGCTGATGGTGCAGTTCCACCGTGACCACCTCGAGACCCTCCTGGCCGCCGTCGACGCGGGGACCTTCGACGCCGCCGCCCGGGAGCTGTCGATCACCCCGTCGGCGGTGTCGCAGCGGGTGAAGGCGATGGAGCAGCTCGTCGGCCGGGTGCTGCTGCAGCGGACCACGCCGATCGTGCCGACGCCCGACGGCGAGGTCGTCCTCCGGCACGCGCGACAGGTGCGGCTGCTCGACGAGGAGACCTCGCGTGCCCTGGACGTCCCCGACTCCGACGTCCCCGGTCGGACACCGTCGATCCCGTTGGCGGTGAACGCGGACTCGCTCGCGACGTGGTTCCTCGACGCCCTCGCGATCGTCCGGGACGACACCGAGGTGGTCTTCGACCTGCACCGCGAGGACCAGGACCGCACCGCGGAGCTCCTCCGTGCCGGCACGGTGATGGCGGCGGTCACAGCCGAGGCGGAGCCGGTGCAGGGCTGCTCGTCCGTCCCGCTCGGGGTGGACCGGTACCGGGCCGTCGCCGCGCCGTCGTTCGTCCGGCGGTACCTCGACGGTGCGGACACCGAGCGGCGGATGACGACCCGTCTCGACCGTGTGCCGCTCGTGGACTACGACCGTGACGACGACCTGCAGCAGGGGTTCCTCCGGCGGGTGCTCGGGCACGCTCCCCGGGGTCCGCGGCACTTCGTCCCGAACTCGGCGGACTTCGCCCGGGCGGTACAGCTCGGCTTCGGGTGGGGGTTGCTGCCCGAAGCGCAGTGTCTCGAGGCGCTCGAGCGGGGCGACTTGGTCGAGCTCACGCCCGGGCGCCGGGCGGACGTGGCGCTCTGGTGGCAGCGGTGGAACCTGGCGTCGCCGCTGCTCGAACGCGTGACCGATGCCGTGCGCACGGTTGCTGCGGAACGGCTGCACCAGCCGGGGTGACCGGGCGTGGGCGCGCCGCCCGCCTGTGACTGTCCCCAGAACGCACGGCCCGCCGGGGGACAGGCCCCTGACCCCTGCTCAGGGGGCGTGTTCACGCGATCGTCACATGGGGAGCACGGACCGTGACGTACGATCACTCCACCGACGGCACGGGTCGTCGGCACACATCCGAACACACACCGAACACCGGTCCCGTCTCCCGAGGGCGGACCGCTCCGGTGCACGCCGCACCCTCGGCGGGCACCGTGCCACGGACGAGGAACCCTAGCCTCCGTCCGCGCCGGACCACCGCGTCCGGGTCCTGTCGCCACCGTCGCCGACACCGTCGTCTGTCATGCCCCCGTGGGCCCGACGGACGACATCTCCGACACCCGACAGGAGAACGCGCATGTCCGCACCCACGGACGTCCGGCGACCCCGGACGACCCCAGAACCCCCGAACGACCCGGCCGAACAGGTCGTCATCGACGTCCCCGCGAGCGAGCGGGGCGGCGAGCGACCCGGCACCGGAGCGGCGTCCGACCCCCGCGGCCGTGGCGCCACCCGCCGCTCCGTCCGCCGTGTCGGCGAGCAGCGCGACCGTGACGAGCGCGGCCGTGACGACCGCGAGCAGCTCCAGCGCCTGACCGGCACCGCCGCCACCGGTCGGTCCCGCGCCGACACCCGGGCCCACAGCCCGGTGATGGTGCTGATCGTGCTGCTGGCGACGCTCGGCGTCGTCACCTACGCGGTGTTCCTCCTCAACCCCGCGAACCGCGGCGACTTCCTGCCCTACGGCCTGGTCATCGTGGCGGAGAGCGTCCTCGTCGGGCAGTCGCTGCTGTCGATGTGGACGATCCTGTCCGGTGGCTCGGACCCCCGCGACTTCGCGTTCCACAACACCCAGGACACGATGTTCGACCTGGACGAGATCGACCGCGAGGGGCTCACGAACCGCAGCCACCTGTGGCCGATGCGGGTCCGTGGCAAGCGTGTCGTCGTCGACGTGTTCATCACGGTCTACGGCGAGGAGCTGACGAAGATCGCGGCCACCGTCGCCGCCGCAGTCGCGATGCGCGGCGAGCACCGCACCTGGATCCTCGACGACGGCCGGAGCGACGACGTGCGGGCCCTGGCGGACCGCCTCGGCGCGCGGTACGTCCGGCGCCTGTCCTCGAACGGCGCGAAGGCGGGCAACATCAACCACGCCCTGACCCTGGCGAAGGGCGACTACTTCGCGGTGTTCGACGCTGACTTCGTCCCCGGCAAGGACTTCCTGTTCGAGACCGTGCCGTTCTTCGCGGACGGGTCGATCGCGTTCGTGCAGACGCCGCAGACCTACGGCAACCTGCACAACCTCGTCTCCCGCGGCGCCGGCTACATGCAGACGGTGTTCTACCGCTTCATCCAGCCCGGCCGGAACCGCTTCAACGCGGCCTTCTGCGTCGGCACGAACGTCATCTTCCGTCGCGCCGCGATCGACGACGTCGGTGGCATCCACACCGACTCGAAGTCCGAGGACGTCTGGACGAGCCTGCACCTGCACGAGCGCGGCTGGAAGTCGGTCTTCATCCCGATGACCCTCGCGGTCGGTGACGCCCCCGAGACGATCGAGGCGTACAGCAAGCAGCAGCTCCGCTGGGCGACCGGCGGGTTCGAGATCCTGCTCACGCACTTCCCGTTCAACCCGAAGCGCAAGCTGACGATGGACCAGCGCCTGCAGTACTTCGTGACGGCGAGCTTCTACCTGACCGGCATCGTGCCCGGACTGCTGCTGCTCGTCCCGCCGCTCGAGATCTTCTTCGACCTCCGACCGATGAACATGTCGATCGGCGTGGGCGAGTGGGTGCTCTTCTACCTGGGCTTCTACCTCATGCAGGTCGTCCTGGCGTTCTACGCGCTCGGGTCGTTCCGCTACGAGACGCTGCTGCTCGCGGCGGTGTCGTTCCCGATCTACGCACGTGCGCTGTGGAACGTCCTCTGCGGGAAGGAGCAGGCGTGGCACGTCACCGGAGCCGGTCGAGGCCGGGCGCCGTCACCGTTCAACTTCATCGTGCCCCAGGTGCTCGTCTTCGTGTTCCTGTCCCTGACGAGCGTCGTCGCGATCTGGCGTGACGTCTCGAACGGACAACTGACCCTGGCGACCGCGTGGAACATCACGAACTCGCTCATCTTCGGCGCGTTCATCATCACCGCGTTCCGTGAGCAGTCGGCGAACCGTCGGGCGGCCCGCCAGGAGCGCGACGCCGACACCGCGCCGGTGCTCGTGCTCGCCGCCGCTGCCGGGCTCGAGCCCGCACCGGCCCTCCGGACCCAGGTGGTCCGACCCGACTCGCTGCAGCCCGCACGCGACGTGATCACCGCGAGTGCCGCCTCCGGCACCCCGACCCCCGTGGAGGTCGCCTCGTGACCTGGACCAACCGACTCCGTCTGTACGGCGGCATCCTCGTGGTGCTCGTCATCGTGGCGGCGTGCACGCTCGTCTTCAACCAGCGGCAGAGCGCCGTCGCCAGCACCTCGGCCGCGATCACCGCGCAGGAGTACGCCGTCGGCACCGACTACGGCGGGACCGTCACCGAGGAGTACGTCGAAGAGGGCGACACCGTCCAGGAGGGCGAGAAGCTGATGCAGGTCCAGAGCCTGCAGCTCGCCCAGGACATCCGGAAGGGCGTCGTCGGCGCGAACACGAAGACGAGCGCCTACGAGATCGCCCCGGACGGCCTCATCACGTTCAAGGCCGAGGTCTCCGGCACCGTCGCGAAGCTCGACGTGAAGGCCGGCGGCTACGTCCAGGCCGGTTCCGAGCTGGGGACCATCCACAAGTCCCAGAGCCTGTTCGTGACGTCGGAGTTCCTCGTCAGCGCCCGCGACTACGGACGGATCGCCGACGGCGCGACCGTGGACCTGCTCCTGCCGAACGACCGCTCGCTCGAGGGCAAGGTCAAGAACGTCAGCGTCGTCACCGACGGTGACGGCCAGGCGAAGACGACCGTGTCGGTGGAGAGTCCGGAGCTGTCGGCCTCGCCGTCCTCCGGTGTCACCAGCCCGGGCACGCCCGTTGATGCGACCCTGCACCTCCGCGACGACGGTCGTCTGTCAGGCGTCACCGACGGCTTCCGCGACTTCCTCCGGCAGATCGGCCTGTGACGGTGCGGTTCCGCGTCGGCGCCGTCGCCCTGGTGGCCGCGTCAGCACTCGTGCTCACCGCCTGCACCGGCACCGGCGGTGAGACCGGGACGGGAGGCTCCGACCGGGCCACCGGGATGGCGTCACCCTCCGTGGACGGTGCGGCCCAGCAGCGGGCCGTCGAGGCGCTCGGCTCGGTCACGAAGACCACCGCGGGCACGATGCGTCTCGCCGACGGCCTGGTCCCGCCCACGAACCGGTGGTTCTCCGGCCTCGTCCACGGCCCAGCGCCACAGCCCGTCTTCCCGACACCGATCTCGTGGCAGGTGACCGACGACGGGTTCGCCGCCGGCCTGCCCGTCGTCAGCGCGACCGAGAAGACGATCGCCGGCGGTGCCGTGCAGCAGGTCGGCCTGGACCTCGGTTCGGACCGCACCCTGGTGTCCGCGTACGACCAGGTGTCCGTCACGGTCGAGCACCGGAAGGGCTCCACCGTCCTCGGCCACACCGTGCTCGCGCAGGGCTCACCCCTCGTCTCGTACACCGCGGAGACCGCGCAGTCCGTCACCGCCACGGGGACGGTCTCCGACACGACCGACGGTCCGGACGGCACGACGACGGGCACCATCACCGCCGACGGCCGCACCTGGGGCGTCGTCACCACCGGTGACGTCAGCGGCAGTGGCATCCGCCTCGCCGCCGGCGGCTCGGTCGTGCTCTTCCCAGTGCCGGACGACGCCACCGCGAAGCAGGTCAGAGCGCTGTCCGTGGCCGCCGCGTCGCCCCTGACCGAGGTCACGATGGCCCGTTCGTCCACCGGCACCGCGTCCGACGGCGAGCAGCGGACCGCGCTCGGATACCGCACCGCCGCGAGGGGGAAGACCCTCATCGTGCCGCAACCCGGCCAGGGGACCACGGGCCTCAGCTGCACCGGACTGCA
This sequence comes from Curtobacterium sp. MCPF17_011, assembly GCF_003234145.1. Taxonomy (NCBI): domain Bacteria; kingdom Bacillati; phylum Actinomycetota; class Actinomycetes; order Micrococcales; family Microbacteriaceae; genus Curtobacterium; species Curtobacterium sp. MCPF17_011. Next base: position 255,910 of record NZ_QKSK01000001.1, on the reverse strand, counting down.
CTACGCGACCATCACCGGGGACGCACCCGTCTGCACCGGTGAAGTGCTGCGGATCGCGGCACCGAGCCTCCCGGCCGCGGACCGGCTCGACCTGTCCGGCCTGACGTCGGCGCAGCGTGCCACCCTCGTCGCACAGGTCCGTGCGGACGCCGGCGGGGTGTCCGAGGCGTCCTTCGGCGCCGACAGCTACGGCGGCGGCAAGGACCTGTACCGGGTCGCGAACCTGTACCGGCTCGCCACACAGCTCGACCTGGACGACGTCGCCGCCGGCCTCAAGCAGCAACTCGTCGCGCAGATCGACCAGTGGACCGACCCCGACGGGTGTGGCGTCAGCGGCACCCGGTGCTTCGCCTACGACGACACCGTGAAGGGGCTCGTCGGACAGGCGCCCTCGTTCGGCTCGGACGAGTTCAACGACCACCACTTCCACTACGGGTACCTGCTGTCCGCAGCCGCCATCGTGGCGGACGGGTCGGACGACCTCGTCGTGAAGTGGAAGCCGGTCCTCGACCTGGTGGCGGATGACATCGCGTCCCCCGAGGCGACGAAGTCGTTCCCGGAGCTCCGCGTGTACGACCCGTACGCACAGCACTCCTGGGCCTCCGGGTACTCGCCGTTCGCGGACGGGAACAACCAGGAGTCGTCGTCCGAGGCGGTGTCGGCCTGGAACGGGCTCGCCCGCTGGGGACAGGTCTCCGGCTCCCGAGCCACCGAACGACTCGGCGACTGGCTGCTGGCGAACGAGGCTGCATCAGCGCGGCGCGATGTCCTCGACCCGGACCTGCGCACGTTCCCCGGGTTCCAGCACACCGTCGTCTCCCTGAACTGGGGCGGCAAGCGCGACCACGCCACCTGGTTCAGCGCGGACCCGGCGGCACCGGCCGGCATCGAGCTCATCCCGATGCCCGCCGTCGCCGCGGACTACGTGGCCGCCGGCGGCAAGCAGCAGATCGGGAAGGTGCTCGACGAAGCCGTCCCGGAGGGCGACTACGCGGTGCAGTTCGGTGACTACCTGCTCATGTACCGGGCGCTGGCGTCCGGCAGTCAGGCGAAGGCGGCGCTCGCCGTCGCCCGGGACCTGCCGGCGGAGGACATCGACACCGGCAACACCCGGTCGTACCTGCTCGCCTGGATCATGTCGCACGAGTAGCGCGAGTCGGTGTGCCGGAGCCACAGGACGCACTCCTGGGCTCCGGCACACCTGCGTCCGCCTACCGTCCACGCCATGACCATGCGCGCGAAGACCACTGCCACCCTCGTCGGCCTCGCCACCATCGGCATGCTGCTCGGCGGCTGCTCGAACGCCGGCGCCCAGAACGGCGACCCCGTGGCGAAAGTCCCGGGCTCGGAGGAGTCCGCCGCCCGCACGGACCCGGGTCAGCGCAACAGCGCCCCGTGCCAGGTCGCCTCGAGCGCTGCCGTCGACGCTGTGGACAAGGCGGTGGGGCCGCACGACAACACGGACGTCGCGAGCGTCACGAAGGGCGATGCCGGCTGGTACCTCGGCGTCTCGGTCGCCCCGAACCAGAGCGATGACCCCAACGACGACGAGGTCGCGATCTTCGGCACCGAGTCCGACCCCACCGCTGAGGACTTCGACGGCATGGTCGTGCCGGTGAACAAGGTCGCCGAGGACGTCGTTGCCGACGAGAGCACCGCGACCGCCGCGCCGTCCGACTTCTCCGAGACCTCGGACGCCGCGAAGCAGGTCCAGAGCTGCATCGTCGAGGCCGTCGACCACTGACCCACCGCCGGGGGCCCGGGCCGGACCGGGCTGCTCCGTCCGGCCCGGCTCAGGTCTGGCAGCGCGGGCACCAGTAGGTGTCCCGCAGGGTGAGTTCCGACTCGCCCAGATCCCCGGACCGCACCCGGGTCCCGCAGCGCAGGCACGGCTTGCCGGCTCGGTTGTAGACCCAGAAACGCTGTCCCGGCCGGTCGACGCCCGTGGTCACCCGGTTGCTCCGGTCGCGGTTCGCGACGATCAGCCGGGAGGCCATGGTCACCATCCGCGCCGGGTCCCGCACCTCGCTGACCGGCCGGGTGGGCAGCACGCCCCGCAGGAAGCAGAGCTCGTTCCGGTAGACGTTGCCGAGCCCCGCCATCACCCGCTGGTCGAGGAGCGCCAGCCCGACGGGCCGGTCCGGCTCCGCGGTGAGGTTCGCGAGGGCGACGTCGGGGTCCCAGTCCGGCCCGAGCAGGTCCGGTCCGAGGTGCCCGACGACCTCGGACTCCCGGTCGCGCGGCACGACCTCGAGGACACCGAGGGTGAAGCCCACGGTCGAGACGTCGGCGGCGTCGAGGACGACCCGTGCCTGGAACGCCGGCCGTCGCCAGCGCTCACCGGGAGCGTAGACGTCCCACCGACCCTCCATCTTGAGGTGCGAGTGCACGGTCAGATCGCCGATCCGGTGCAGCAGGTGCTTGCCGCGCGGGACGACTTCGTCCACGGTGCGGCCGACCAGGTCGAGCGTGGCGAACGCCGGCACCCGGAAGTCGCTGCGAGTGAGGACCTTGCCGGCCAGCGCGGTGTGCAGCCGTGCCGCGGCGCGGAAGACGGTGTCGCCCTCAGGCACGGTCCACCTCAAGCACGGAGTCGCAGCCCTTGCGGGGTGGCGGTGAAGCCGGCGGTGCGGAGGGCGTCGCCGAGCGGGGCCTCGAGCACGAAGACCCCGTCGACCCGTTCGACGGACAGCTTGCCGAGCCCGCTCCGGACGGTCGCCGCGATCGACGTGGCGGCTGCCGCCAGGTCGGCCGGGTCCTCCGTGAAAGTCAACACGCTCTTGCCGCCGCGCTCGACGTAGACGGCCAGCCGCCCGTCGACGAGCACGACGAGCGCACCGGCCTTGCGACCCGGACGGTGTCCGCGGGCACCGCCCTTCGCGGCGGCGGTGCTCACGCTGGTCTGTGCGACCGGCCCGACACCGGCTGCCGCGGGGTCGGCTGCGGTGGGGTCGTCGGGGTCGACCGCTGCGGCGTCGTGCGGCCATGGCAGGGCCGCACCGAAGGGGTTCGCCGGGTCGGTGGCGGACAGCGTCAGGGCTTCGCGTGCCCGGTCGGGGTCGGCGCGCTCCTCGTCGTCCAGGTCACGGGCGTACGTGCGGAGGCGGTCGACGGTCGGCCCGGTGGCGAACTGCGCGGCGCCGAGCCCCTCGACGAAGTACCCGCGTCGGGCGCGGCCGGACTCCTCGAACTTCGCCAGGACGCGGTAGACCCCGGCGAAGCCGCCCCGGACGCCCTCGACCTGGACGGCACCACGGGTGACGACGCCGTACCGCTCCAACAGCAGTTCGGCGGTCGCCGCCGCCCGGACGGTGGCGTCGGGTTCGGCGAGCGGCAGCAACGACCAGCGTCCGCCGACGTTCGGCGGACCGGACTGCGTCGGCAGCGTCGGGCGGCGCCGCCCCCGGTAGGCGCGGGTGCGCGGCGCGCTGGAGGACCGGGCCTTGCCGCCGAGCATCGCCCGGAGTGGCGCGAACGTGTCGTTGGTGATCTGGCCGGCCCAGACCAGGTCCCACAGCGCGGTGGTCAGGGCGGAGTCGTCGGTGCTGCCGACGGCCTGGCCGAGCTGCCGGAAGAAGTACGCGCCGCCGCCGGCGAGGGCGCCGAGGACGTCCCGCTGCAGCTCGGTGGTCTCGTCTCCCGCGGCCTCGGCGAGGGTGGTCGCGGCGGTCTCCGCGAGGTGCAGCCGGACCCAGCCGTCGTTGCCGGGCAGGGTGCCGCCGCCGGACCAGAGCACCTCGCCGGTGGCGGTCAGCTCGTCGAGCATGCTCGGGGCGTAGTCGGAGACGCGGGAGGGCAGCACGAGCGACTCCCACGAACTCGCCGGCAGGGCGACCCCGGAGAGCTGGTCGACGACCTGCAGCACGCCGTCGATGCCGCGCAGGCCGCCGCGCGCACCGGGCACGCGGACGTGCTGCCAGGCGGGCAGGAAGCGGGCCAAAGCGTCCGGGGCGACCGGCTCGACCTCGTGCCGGAGTGCCGCGAGCGACTTCGTGCGGATACGCCGGAGCACCTCGGAGTCGCACCACTCGGCGCCCTGGCGGTCCGGGCGGAACTCGCCCTCGACCAGGCGACGGTCGGCGGTCAGTCGGCGCAGCGTGTCCTGCACGACGGCGACGCCGAGGCCGAGGCGTGTTGCGGCCTCGCGCGCGCCGAACGGGCCGTGGCTGCGGGCGTACCGGCCGACCAGGTCCCCGAGCGGGTCCGCGACCGGCTCGACGAAGGCGGTGGGCACGCCGATCGGCAGCGGCACCCCGAGGGCGTCGCGGAGCCGGGAGGCGTCCTCGATCACGGCCCAGCGCGTGGCCCCGGCGTGCGAGAACGCCAGGACCCGACGGTCGCGCTCGAGTCCTCCGAGCGCCGTCCGGAGCGTTGCATGGGCGTCGGCCCGGTCGGTGGCCTCGGCCAGCCAGCTCCGGTCGACCAGCTCGTCGAGGTCCAGCGCACCGACGAGCCGCAGCACGTCGACCATGCCCTCGACATCGCGGGCGCGGCGGTCCGGGGAGAGTCGCTGCAGGTCGCGTTCGACGCTGTCGATGACGGCCGGGTCGAGGAGCTCACGGAGTTCCGCGCGACCGAGCAGTTCGCTGAGCAGGGTCGAGTCGAGCGACAGTGCGGCGGCCCGGCGTTCGGCGAGCGGGGAGTCGCCCTCGTACATGAACGCGGCGACGTACCCGAACAGCAGGGTGCGGGCGAAGGGCGAGGGCTGCTCGGTCTCGCTCTCGACCAGGCGGATCCGTCGTCGGGCGATCTCGTCCGCGATGCCGAGGAGGGCGGGGACGTCGTACACGTCCTGCAGCACTTCGCGCACGGTCTCGAGCAGGATCGGGAACGTCGGGTACTTCTGCGCCACCTCGAGCAGCTGGGACGCCCGCTGCCGCTGCTGCCAGAGCGGTGATCGGCGTCCGGGGTCACGGCGGGGGAGCAGGAGTGCGCGGGCCGCGCACTCGCGGAAGCGTGCGGCGAACAGCGCGGAACCGCCGACCTCGTCGGTGACGATCGTCTCGAGGTCGTCGCGCTCGAAGACGAACAGTTCCGCCCCGGGAGGCTCGGCGTCCGTCTCCGGGATCCGCACGACGATGCCGTCGTCCGCGGCCATGGCGCCGCCGTCGATCCCGTGCCGCTCGCGCAGTCGGGCAGCGACCGCGAGGGCCCATGGCGCGTGCACGGTCATGCCGTAGGGGGAGTGCAGGATGAGCCGCCAGTCGCCGAGTTCGTCGCGGAAGCGCTCGACGACGAGCGTGGTGTCGCTCGGCACGTGCCCGGTGGCGGCGCGCTGGTCGCGGAGGAAGGTGATGAGGTTCGTCACGGCACGCTCGTCCAGCCCGCCGGCGGCGACGCGGCTGCGGGCGTCCTCGTCGGACGCGGACTCCACTTCACGGACGAAGGCACCGGTGGCGCGACCGAGCTCGGCCGGTCGTCCCAACCCGTCGCCCTTCCAGAACGGCACCCGGCCGGGCTGTCCGAACGCGGGGCTGACCAGGACCCGGTCGTGGGTGATCTCCTCGATCCGCCAGCTGGTGGCACCGAGGGCGAAGACGTCGCCGACGCGGGACTCGTAGACCATCTCCTCGTCGAGTTCACCGACGCGGGAGGCCCGTTCACCGACCATGAAGACGCCGAACATGCCGCGGTCCGGGATCGTGCCGCCGCTCGTCACCGCCAGGCGCTGGGCCCCGGGACGTCCGGTGAGGGTGCCGTGCACGCGGTCCCAGACCAGGCGCGGCCGGAGTTCGGCGAACTCGTCGCTCGGGTAGCGGCCGGTGACCAGGTCGAGCGTGGCCTCGAACGCCGACCGGGGCAGGCTGCTGAACGGGGCACTGCGGCGGACGAGCTCGAACCAGTGCTCGACGTCGACGGTGTCGATGGCCCCGGCGGCGACGGTGTGCTGCGCGAGGACGTCGAGCGGGTTCGCGGGGACGGAGATCGACTCGATCTGCCCTGCGACCATCCGCTCGACGGTCACGGCGCTGTTGACCAGGTCGGCCCGGTGCTTCGGGAAGAGCACGCCGCGCGAGATCTCGCCGACCTGGTGCCCGGCACGGCCGACGCGTTGCAGGCCGCTCGCCACCGAGGGTGGTGCCTCCACCTGGATGACGAGGTCGACCTCGCCCATGTCGATGCCGAGTTCGAGCGAACTGGTGGCCACCACACATCGGAGTCGCCCGGACTTCAGGTCGTCCTCGATGATCGCGCGCTGGTCCTTCGACACCGAGCCGTGGTGCGCACGGGCGAGCACCGGGACGGTCCGGTCGGAGCCACCGCCGTCGGTCTGGCCGGACCCACCGATCAACTGCGCGGGCGGACGCGTCGGGGCCGGTCGCGCCGCTGGTCGGGCAGCGGGCAGGTCGTCGTCCTCGGGCACGACCCCCGCGGGGACCAGGACCCCGTCGCCGGCTGCGGCCAGGGCCCGTTCCTCGTGGATCTCGTTGAGTCGAGCGGTCAGCCGTTCGGCGAGCCGCCGGGAGTTGGCGAAGACGATCGTCGACCGGTGCTGTTCGACCAGGTCGACGACGGATTCCTCGACGTGCGGCCAGATCGACCCGTTCGTCGGCCCGGAGGTCGCGTCCGCCCCGACCGGCGGTGCGCCGAGTTCGGTCATGTCGTCGACCGGCACGACCACGCGCAGGTCGAAGGTCTTCTGCGCGGGCGGGGCGATGATCTGCACGGGAGCTCGACCGCCGAGGAACCGGGCGACCTCTTCGGCGGGGCGGACCGTCGCCGACAACCCGATGCGCTGCACGGGCTTCTCGAGCAGGTCGTCGAGGCGCTCGAGGGAGACGGCGAGGTGGGCGCCGCGCTTCGACGCCGCGACCGCGTGCACCTCGTCCACGATGACCGTGTCGACGTTCACCAGGGTCTCGCGCGCCTTCGACGTCAGCATCAGGTAGAGGGACTCGGGCGTGGTGATGAGGATGTCCGGTGGCAGTCGGAGCAGCTTCTGTCGGTCGGACGAGGGGGTGTCACCGCTCCGCACGCCGACGGTGACGTCCGGCGGTTCGAGGCCGAGCCGCTTGGCCGTCTGGGTGATCCCGACGAGCGGCGAGCGCAGGTTCCGCTCGACGTCGACGCCGAGCGCCTTGAGCGGTGAGACGTAGAGCACCCGGGTGCGCTGCTTGGCGGGCGGGGTGTCCGACGCCGAGATCAGCCGGTCGATCGACCACAGGAACGAAGCCAGGGTCTTGCCGGAGCCCGTCGGGGCGATGACCAGAGCGTGCTGCCCGGTGGAGATGGCGTCCCACGCCCCGGCCTGCGCAGCCGTCGGTTCGCGGAAGGCCCCTCGGAACCACTCGGCGGTGGCGGGGGAGAAGCGCTCGAAGACGTCCGTCATGGTCCGCTCCATCCTGCTCCTGACCACCGACAGGAGGCCATGCGGATCGATGCTTGACAACGAGAACACCAACGATCTATCGTTACAGCATCGCGAGCGGTCTTGGACCCATCGCGAACCAACTTCACGAAAGGAGTCGTCATGCGCCCCATGAACGACGAGAACAGTTCCACGTCCCCCCGCGACCCCTTCGGTCGCGGCTCCCGCGGGCCGCGCTTCGGCAGCGCCCGACAGCACCACGGTGCCGGGTTCCCCGGCCGTGACCACGGTGACCACGAACACGGCCGCGGTGGCCGGGGCTTCGGTCCCGGCTTCGGCGGCCCGGGGTTCGGCGGCCCGGGGTTCGGCGGCGGCTTCGGTCCGGGCTTCGGCCCCGGGCGCGAGCGACGTCGCCGCGGCGACGTCCGCCTCGCCATCCTCGGGCTCCTCGCCGAGGGCCCGCAGAACGGTTACGCCGTCATCAAGACGATCGCCGAGCGCACCGGTGGCGCCTGGAAGCCCAGTCCCGGCTCGGTCTACCCGACGCTCCAGCAGCTCGTCGACGAAGAGCTCGTGGTCTCCACGGGCGACGGCCGGAAGACCCTGTTCGAGCTCACCGACGCCGGTCGGGCCGAGGCCGAGTCCAAGGCCGACGAGATCGCCGCCGCGTGGGAGTCCACGCCCGGCATGCCGGACTCGCAGCGCGAGTTCTTCGAGGCCCTCCGGAAGCTCGTGGGCGTGGTCCACGTGTTCCGCACGAGCGCGACCGAGGAGCAGACGAAGGCCGCCACCGAGAAGATCGACGGCCTGCGCCGCGACCTGCTCCAGGTCCTCAGCGACTGAGCGGTCCGCACCACAGCACCGCAGCACCACAGTCCGGACGGGAGGCCCGTTGCCAGCTGGCGACGGGCCTCCCGTCCGTTCGTCGTGAGCGGTCGGTGTCCACAGAAGCCGCGCCGGGGGCCGTTTCCGCGACCGGGCCTGGTAGGAACGGTGCATGTCCTCGCTGCGCACCCCCGATCCCGATCCCGACTCCGGCTCCGGCTGGCTGTCGGACGAGGAGCTCGCGTCCGTCCGCCGTCGTCTCCCGATCACCTACGTCGAGGCGGTACCGGTGCGCCTGGACGGCCTCGGGGTCGTGACCGAGGTCGGGGTGCTGCTGCGGGTGTCGCCGAGCGGCTCGATCGCCCGCACGCTCGTCTCCGGCCGGGTGATGTACGGCGAGTCGATCCGCACCGCACTGTTCCGCCACCTCGAGAAGGACCTCGGGCCGATGGCGTTCCCGCAACTGCCGGCGAGCCCGAACCCCTTCACGGTCGCCGAGTACTTCCCGCTGCCCGGAGCCTCGGTCTACACGGACGAGCGGCAGCACGCGATCTCCCTGGCCTACGTCGTCCCCGTCACCGGGACGTGCGAGCCGCGGCAGGACGCCCTCGAGCTCACCTGGATGAGCCCGATGGAGGCCGCGTCCGACGCCGTCGCGGACGAGATGGAGGGCGGTCGCGGCACGCTCCTCCGCGCCGGCCTTGCCTCGGTCGGCGCGCTGCACTGACCGCCGGGACGCGTCCGGGCCCGAGAACGATGAAGCCCGAGAACGACGAAGCCCGAGAACGACGAAGCCCGAGAACGACGAAGCCCCCGGATCCGATCGGATCCGGGGGCTTCGCAGCGCGGTACGAGACCGGCTTGGTTACTTGTCGTTCTTGAAGCTGTCAGCGACGCCGTGGGCCGCGTCCTTCACGTCCGTGACGCCCTGCTTGGCCGAGGCCTTGCCCTGGTCGGTCTGACCCTCGGCCTTCAGGCGGTCGTTGTCCGTGGCGCTGCCGAAGCCTTCCTTGGCCTTGCCAGCCGCCTTCTCAGCGGCGTTCTTGATGTCTTCGATCCCAGCCATGTGCGCTCCTCTCGACAACGGATGGTTCCCCGACGGCTGCTCGCACATCCGCCGGTGACCAGAACCGTACGCGCGGGATGCGCGTGCTTCGGAGGAAGCGTTCAGGACCAGGGTCAGCGGCCGGAACCGGCCGGACGGGAGGCGCGGCGCGAGCCACCACGACGGCCTGCGGGAGCAGCGTCGTCACGCGGGGCACGGCCGGCGCTGTAGCCACCGTCCGAGGACCAGACCGACGCCGAGCCACCGCGGGTGGTGTCGGAACCGGCACGGCGCGGGGCACCGCCACGCTGACCGGCCGAGGCGCCACGACGGTCGTCGCGACCGGTGCCCTCGGCGCGACCGCCACGGCGTGCGCCGGAACCGGCCGACTCGGAGCCGGCGGCGGAACGACCGGCGGAGGACGAGCCTCCCGACCGGCCACCGGTGCCACCGGCGGGGGCGCCACGACCACGCGAGCGGCCACGGCCCTGGCCGGCGGCGTCACCGGACGACTGGCGGCGCGGCTGCTGCTGCTGGGGCGCCGGGGTGGTGTCCTCGCGGTACGGGGCGACCTCGCCGACGAGCTCGGTGACGGCCGCGGAGGTCGCTGTGACGTGCTGCGGGGTGACCTTGATCGCGGCGGCACGCATCATCTGCGCGACGTCGCGACGCTCGGCAGGCATCGTCACGGTGACGACGTCACCCGACGAACCGGCACGGGCGGTGCGGCCGGAGCGGTGCAGGTACGCCTTGTGCTCGGTCGGCGGGTCGACGTGCACGACGAGCTCGACGGCGTCGACGTGCACACCGCGGGCGGCGACGTCGGTCGCGACGAGGACCAGGGCGTCGCCGGAGGAGAACCGGGCGAGGTTCCGCTCGCGGGCACCCTGCGACAGGTTGCCCTGCAGGTCGACGGCCGGGATGCCCTGGCTGGAGAGCTGCTTGGCGAGGCGCTTGGCGTGGTGCTTCGTGCGCATGAAGAGGATGCGACGGCCGGTGCCGGAGGCGAGGGCCTTGACCAGGTCCTTCTTGGCGTCGGCGTCCGCGACCTCGAAGAGGTGGTGGGTCATCGCCTCGACCGGGCTGTTCTCGTCGTCGACCGAGTGCATCACCGGGACGTGCAGGAACTTCTTGACGAGCTTGTCCACGCCGTTGTCGAGCGTGGCGGAGAACAGCAGACGCTGGCCCTTGACCGGGGTCGCCTGCATGATCTTGGTGACGCCGGGCAGGAAGCCCATGTCCGCCATGTGGTCGGCCTCGTCGAGGACGGTGACCTCGATGGCGTCCAGGTGCACGTGGCCCTGCTGCATGAGGTCCGCAAGGCGGCCCGGGCATGCCACGACGATGTCGACGCCGCGGTTGAGCGCCTCGACCTGACGGCCCTGACCGACACCACCGAAGATGGTCGTCGTGTTCAGGCCCATCGCCTTGGCGAGGGGGGCGAGGGTCGCGTCGATCTGCGTCGCGAGCTCGCGGGTCGGTGCGAGCACGAGGGCGCGGGGGCGACCGGCGCGACGGCTGCGGGCGGACGCGGCGAGACGGGCGGCGAGGGGGATCGCGAAGGCGATCGTCTTGCCGGAGCCCGTGCGGCCGCGGCCGAGCACGTCCTTGCCCTTGAGGGAGTCGGGCAGGGTGTCGACCTGGATCGGGAAGGCGTTCTCCTTGCCCTGGGCGACGAGGACGTCGACCATCGGCGTGGGGACACCGAGGTCGGCGAACCGGACGTCGGTGCTGTCAGCACTCTGGGTGGTGTTCTGGGTGGTGTTCTGGGTGGTCATGGTGACCTCTCGGGCCCGTGAGGGCCGGAAGGGCGCGCGGTCGAGGCCGGCGCGGGCGGGAGCGCATCCGCTCAGCGGTCCACGTCCGGGAGGACGTCGGCGCTGGAGTGCGGGTGCTGTCGCCGCAGCAGAGAGCCTGGCACCGGGATCTGCGCCACCGGACGGGTTCCGGGGCGAGGGTGGTGCACGATACACATCGGTGTCGGTTCCGCGGGAGTCACGTGGACTCGTGCGGGACACCGGGAGGTTTCGGGGGCGTCCGTACGACGCACGAGGCGATCGGTGCCTCGAGTGGTCCCAGCATAGCGGGCTCGGGCGTCGGAACGGGAGGGGTGTTCGCGGCGAGCGTGGCGATGCGGCCTCCTGCACGGTGGCACGAGCGGGTCACGGCGACGTGCGAGGATGCCTCGTGCTCTCCCGCAGGTCCCTCGTCACCACCGCCCTGCTCGCAGTCGCCGTCACCGGCCTGACGGGCTGTGCCGCCGGCGCGGGACCCACGGGCACCGCCCCTGGCGCGCAGCACACCGTCGATGACGCCGGGACGGGAGGCGCGACCGCCGGTGTCGACGTCGCCGCACGTGCACTGCCCACCGGCGGCATCCCCGACTACCAGCTCGGCGGGTCGTACACACCACCCGCCGGGGTGACGATCGTCGAGCGCGACAGCACCGCGAAGCCCGCCGCCGGCACCTACGGCATCTGTTACGTCAACGGCTTCCAGACGCAGCCGGAGGACCGGGCCTCCTGGCTGTCCGAGCACCCCGGTGCGGTCCTCCGCACGGCGGCCGGCAAGCCCGTCATCGACCCGGGCTGGCCGGACGAGCTCATCCTGGACACCCGGACCGCGAGCGCCCGGGCCACGATCACCTCGGTGTCGACGCGGTCGATCGCCCGGTGCGCCGACCGCGGGTTCGACGCCGTCGAGTTCGACAACCTGGACTCGTGGACCCGCTCCGGTGGACGTCTGACCCGCTCGGGGAACCTCGCACTGGCGACGTCGCTCGTCCGGGTCGCCCACCAGCACGGCCTGGCCGCCGCGCAGAAGAACACCCCGCAACTCGGCGTCTCCGGACGGGAGCGCACGGGGTTCGACTTCGCCGTCGCCGAGGAGTGCGTGCAGTACGACGAGTGCGCCGCCTACACGGACGTGTACGGGGCGCGGGTGATCGACGTCGAGTACGCGGACACGCTGCAGGGGAAGTGGTCCGCTGTCTGCGCGATGACCGACCGCCCGCGGATGACGATCCTCCGCGACCGGGAACTCGTCGCCGCCGGCGAGGACGGGTACGTCTTCCGCCACTGCTGAGCGGACCCGGTCGGGGTCCGGGCGCCCCGGGAAGGCCTCGTGTCCAGCGCGGATGCGGTGGTGTGCGGGCCTACACGGGCCAGGCGTCGTGCAACGCGGCCGCCGTCTGGTCAGCCGACAGACCGGCCTCGCGGGCGACCGCGACCAGGGCGGCCGCGGCGTGCGTCACCGACTCGGGGACGGCGGCGGGGCGCACCACCCGGGTCCCCGCCCCGCGCGCGGTCTGCACGAGCCCCGCTTCCTCGAGCAGCTGGTAGGCCTTCGCGACCGTCCCGGCGGCGAGCCCGAGTTCGGCGGCCAGTCCGCGGACGCTGGGCAGGCGCTCTCCGTCGACCAGGTACCCAGCGGCGATCTGGGCTGCGAGCTGCGAGCGCACCTGCTCGAAGGGCGGCACGCGGCCACCGGCGTCGATCGCGACGAATCCCGACATGCGGTCCACCCTAGGAGCCGTACCGCTCGCCGACGGGGACCGCCACGGGCAGGGTGTTGCCGGGAGGCGCGAGCGGGCACGCCCACGCCGGGTCGTACGCGCACGACGGGTTGTACGCGAAGTTGAAGTCGAGGACCAGCTCGCCGTCATCGCCACCCAGGTCGGAGCCCTTGATGGTGTCGATGAGGTAGCGCCCGCCGCCGTACGTGCCGCCCGGCTTGCCGGCGCTCGCGTCCTTCACGGGGACGAACAGCCCGCCCGCGTACCCGCCGTGCTCCCAGACGTCGAGCGAGCCCACGCCGGGGACCTGCACCACGCCGAGTCGGTCGAAGTGCACGATGCCGTCGGTGCCGGTCTCGACGTCGAGCACCCGTGGCTCGGCCTCCTCGATCCGGACGTGGAAGCGCCAGGCCGGGTCGTACGCCGGGAAGGGCAGCGAGGTGAACCCGGCGGCGTCCTCGGGGAGCAGCGGACTGGCCGGGTGTCCGGCGAACATCGCGTCGCGCCCCTCGCGCCACAGCGTGTGCGCCGCCTCGGGCTCGGGCGTGGCCCGGACCCGGCGGAAGAGGTCGAACGTGTCGCGACGCCAGTCGGCGGTGGCGAGGGCGGTGCGGACGCGGTCGGCGGTCTCCGTCTGGGGCACGTCGTCGAGCGTACGCTCACGCCCGCCAGCTGGGGGCGAGTGCGCGCATCCGGAACGCCCGCCACTGCCAGATGACCCACATGCCGGGCCAGAGCGCGACGCCGAGGAGCGCGGGGCGCGTGCCGTAGGTCAGGCGGTCGCGGAACAGGGTCCGGCCGTCGGGGAGCGCGGAGACGGCCATCCGGTGCCGCATGTCCATCCGGGCGAACAGGCCGCTCGTGCCACCACCGCGGTCGACCTGGACCGGGACCCCGTCGGTCTGGTGCAGGTCGATGTCGACGTGGCTCGACCCACTCGGCACCAGGCCGAACGTCGACGCGCTGATCGGATGCGGCTCGTGCGGGGTCCAGTGCTCGGGGAACCCGGCGGGGTCGAGCGAGCGGTAGACGAGGAACGGCTTCGTGACGGCGACCATCACGGACGGCCGGAGGAGGGCGTTCCGGACGGCGTCGACGGGAGCGTCCAGGACGATGCGGAGACCGACGTGCATGCGGTGGACGCTACGCGGACGGGCTGGGGTGCGGCAGCGCGCCTTCGCGGCGAGGGGCGGGCCCGGGTTCAGGCGTGACGAGCCGAGCGGCGTCGCGCGCCCTCCGCCCGGTCGTGGCTGCGCAGACGTTCAGACAACGACAGCCGCACGGTCGGCCACTCCGACTGGATGACGGAGAACACCACGGTGTCGCGCATGCTGCCGTCCCGCCCGATCGAGTGGTTCCGGATGACCCCGTCCTGCTTCGCGCCGAGCCCGCTGATCGCCGCACGGGACCGGGTGTTGTGCCAGTGCGTCCGGAACTCGACGGCGATGCACTGCCACGTCTCGAACGCGTGCGAGAGCAGCAGCAGCTTCGCCTCGGTGTTGATGCCGGTGCGCTGCGACGACGCGGCGAGGAAGGTCGCCCCGACCTCGACCCGGCGGTTCTCACGGTCGAGGTTGAGGAACGTGGTGGCGCCGACGACCCGGCCGGTCGGGCGGTCCCGCACGGCGAAGGGCACCATCCGGCCGGCGGCCTGCTCGGACAGGCGTCGATCGATCTCGGTGTCGACCTGCGACGGCGCGGGGACGGACGTGTACCAGGCGCGCCAGAGGTCCCCGTCCGCGACCGCTGCCCGGAGGTCGTCCGCGTGCTCGAGCGACAGGGGCTCGAGCGTGACGCGGTCGCCGGTGAGGGTGGGCGCGGGGTCGGTCTCCATGGCATCGGATCGTACCGGCCGGCGCCCACACCCAGGCTGCGTGCGGGCCATCACATCCCGTGTGCACGACACACACCGCATGCACGGTGCATCCAGCGACCGCCGTGCACCCGGGACGAGACGGTGGGCACCCGCTCGCGTCTCGGTATCGTGTCAGGGTGCAGGAACGAGGGCAGCGGAGGTACCAGGTCCGGTTCGGCTGGGGTGCGGCGGGAGCGGCACGGATCGCCGCGGACGCGCACCTCCTCGTCTGGGTCGACGTCCTCCCGACCCCAGCAGCAGCAGCGGCACCGGGACCGGACGGACACCACGCGCCCCTCACGCTGCTGCCGGTCGGGCCGGAGGTCGTGCTCGGCCACTTGGGGAACGTGACGACCGTCGCGGAACGGGTGCTGCGCCTCCAGGCCGACCGCGGCGGCCGCTGTGTCGTGGCGGTCGTTGCTGCCGGTCACCTCGATGAGCCCGTCGGCGGCGGTGCGGCGGACGACGCCGGCGAGTTCCCCGAGGTGCCCGCGGTGCCGGAGTTCGCGGTCGAGGACCTGCTCGCGGCGGGGGCCGTGATCGACGCCCTCGTGACCACCGGGATCGACCACACCTCACCCGAGGCCGCGGCGGCCTGCGCGGCGTGGACGGGCCTCCGGCGGGCGGTGAGACACCTGGTGACCGCATCCGAGTCGGCGGACGTGCTCGGTGTCGAGCGTGTCCACGCGGCGCTCGCCGTGGGCCCGGAGCTGGTCACGCTGCGGCCGTCCACCGAGCGGGCGTAACGTCCCGGTTCGACCGCCGTCCCACCGACGGCGAAGAACGAGGAGTGAGCCATGCAGGCACTGATCGGTGACACCGTCATCGCGGAGGCCCCGGAGACGGACCTCATCCAGATCGAGGGCAACTGGTACTTCCCGCCGGCGAGCGTGAAGACCGAGCTCTTCAGCGAGAGCCCCACCCAGTACCACTGCCCGTGGAAGGGCGACACGCAGTACTGGACCGTGACCGTCGACGGGCAGCAGCACGTCGACAACGCGTGGTCCTACCCAGAGCCGATCCCGACGTCGTTCGACCGCGTCGGCAAGGACTACAGCGGGTACGTGGCGTTCTGGAAGGACGTCGAGGTCTCCGAGTGAGCACCCGCGGCCGCACCGCACCCGCTCGTGCTGCGCGGCCGCGGCACCTCCGTGGCGTCACCCCGTGACGGTGAGCACGATCAGCGCGACGTTCAGTGCGACGATCACCGCCGCGATGAGCCACGCGAGCACACGCGTCCCGACCGCGTTCACGTCGTCGCCCATGACACTCCGCCGGGACGTGTAGGCCACCAGGGGCACGATCGCGAAGGCGATCCCGAAGCTCAGCACCACCTGGCTGATCACCAGCAGCTGTGTCGCGTCGTACTGCAGCGCCAGCAGGACGATCGCCGGCACGAGTGTCACGAGCCGCCGCACGACGAGCGGGACCCGGATGTGCAGCAGGCCGTGCATGATCTCCGCTCCGGCCATGCAGCCGACCGAGGTCGACGCGAGCCCGGACGCCAGCAGCCCGACCGAGAAGAGCACCCCGACGACGGGGCCGACGTTCTCGGCGATGGCGTGTTGCGCTCCCGGGATCGAGTCGGTGCCCGACACCCCCTGCAGTGTGGCGGCGGCGAGGACGAGCATGCTGATGTTCACCCCGCCGGCGAGGACGAGCGCCAGGGCCACGTCCCACCGCGTCGCCACCAGCACGCGTCGGCGTTCCGGACCCACCGGGGTGTCGCCGTGTCGGTCGCGGGCCAACGCCGAGTGCAGGTAGACGGCGTGCGGCATCACCGTCGCACCGAGCATCGACGCCGCGAGCAACACCGAGCCGGAGTCGGCGAACCGCGGCGCGATGCCCGCGAGCAGTGCCCCGGGGGAGACCTGCGCGAACAGCAGTCCCGCGCAGAACCCGATCGTCAGGACCGCGAGCATCGCCGTGACGACGGCCTCGAAGGTCCGGGCACCGCGGTGGTGCTGCAGCAGCAGGATCGCCATCGAGACCACGCCGGTGATCACGCCGCCGACCACGAGCGGGACGCCGAAGAGCAGGTGCAGGGCGAGGGCGCCGCCGATCACCTCGGCGACGTCGGTTGCGGCGGCGACGACCTCGGCCTGCACCCAGAACAGCAGCCGGGGTGCGCGGCGCATCCGCAGACCGAGCAGTTCCGGCAGCGACTTCCCCGTGACGATGCCGAGCTTCGCGGAGAGGTACTGGACGACGACGGCACTCGCGTTCGCGGCGATCAGGACCCAGAGCAGCAGGTACCCGTAGCGGGCGCCGGCTGTCAGGTTCGCGGCGACGTTGCCGGGGTCGACGTAGGCGATCGCCGCGACGAACGCCGGGCCGAGGAGTCCGAGTCCGGTGGCTCGACGACCGGGCGGGCGGTGGCCCACGACCGGGGCAGCGGTGTCCGTCATGCACCCACCATGCCAGAGTTTCGGTGCGCCGAATCCAGACTTTCGACGAGCCGTCCGATCTCCGCGGGTTCTCGGGGAGCGCGCCCCGAGCTCCGCTCAGACGGCCGCGCGCCGGGCCCGGTGGGCCCGGACCTTCGCGCGGTTGCCGCAGCGCTGCATCGAGCACCAGCGGCGCGTGCCGCCACGCGAGGAGTCGTAGAACACGAGGCCGCAGTCCGGCGCTGAACAGCGGCTCAGGCGTGCCGGCCGGCCGTCGGCCTCGACGTCGTCGAACCCGACCTCGGTGAGCAGGGCGACCGCGTCGCGCGCGACGCTCGACAGTGCCTGCGCCAGCCGCACCCGGTTCGCCCCGGCACGGCGTCGGCCACCCGGGAGGCTCGGGGGCACGTCCGGCAGGGCGGCGAACAGGTTCACCGTGTCGATGTCGTCCGGCACCGGCCGGGTCCGTCCGGTCCCGGCACGGAGGCCCGCCGCGACCGCGGTCCGTTCGGCGGCGGAGTCGGCGGGTGCCGGAGCGGCGGCGGTGGCCAGGCGGGCGATCGCGGCCCGGAGCGCACGGGCGTCCTGCAGCTCGCGGGCGGTCGCCCCGACGTCGATCGGTTCGGTGTGCAACCCGAGCCACTCGTCGAGGTCAGCGGGTGTGGCCAGCAACTCGCCGAGGTGACCGCGGGGGCGTCGACGGTCCGGGTCGTCGGCGAACCCACCGGTGTGGGCGAAGTCCAGGGCGATCCGACCGGCGTCGAAGAACCACGAGGACCCGGCATCGGTCCGGATGTCCTGCCCTGTTCGCATCCGCCCAGGCTAACGGGTGCGCGGCGCGCCTCCGACACGATCTCCCGAGGCTGGGCTAGCCGTTCCGTTCCGGCGGTGCCACGTGATCACGTTCCGCTCGTCGAACCGCCGACCGCAGCGCGCGCACGCCAGCGGGCGAGTTGGCGTGCGGTACCGGAAGTGCTCGTGCCCCGCGGGACAGGTCCCCACCCACGGGGCCAGTTCGCTGGCGATCGGGCCGTCGTGCAGCCGCGAGCCCGTGTACCCGAGGCCCTGGGCCGTCCGCCGCCAGGTGGGACCGTGTCCGGCGCGCGGCCCGCTCAGCGCGTGTGCGATCTCGTGCAGCAGCACCTGCTCGACGTCCTCCGGGGTGGAGCGGACCGCGAGGTGGCGGCTCACCGTGATCCGACGTCGCGCGAAGTCGCACTGGCCGGCACGGGTCTTCGCGTTGTCGAACGCGAAGACCCACGAGCCGTCGGGCAGGTGGTGCCCCATCAGCTCGGCGGCGCGGTTCCGCACGTGGTCGAGCGGGGTCACTCGTCCCGGTCCGTGCGGGACGGACGCGCCAGCCGACCCCAGAGCGAGTCGCCCTCGGTCCGCGCCGCGTCCGGGGCGCCGAGCACCCGACGCGGGGCCGGCGGCACCTGCGGCGCGGTCTCGGCCGGACGAGGTGCGGGCTCCGAGTCGGTGCGCACCGCGAAGTCGCGTGCGGTCCGCGGGCGTTCGGCCTCCGGTTCGACCGCGGGCTGCGTCATGGAGGCCCGGAGCGCGGCCTCGACGGCGGTCCGGAGCGCCTCGGTGCGCTCCGCCGGGGCGCCGGCAGCGCGGAACGCGTCGTACGACCGACTGAGGGCGGCGCGGGCCTCCTCGAAGCGGGACAGCTCGTAGAGGGACCAGCCCTCGAGTTCGGCGGCGGCGCCCTCGAGCTCCGGCCACTCCTCGGTCGCGGCGGTGTCCCGCGCCATCGAGGCCTCGGTCGCCGCACGTTCGTACCGCCCGAGGTCGTGCAGGACGTGAGCGCGGCGGATCCGGGCGGCCACTTTGTCCTGGCGTTCGCCGGTGAACATCGTCAGCCGGAACACCTCTTCGGCGACGGTCAGCGCTTCGTCCAGCCGTCCGAGCAGGCGGAGCAGCTCGGCACGTTCGGCCAGGGCGTCGGTGCTGCGGCTCTGCCCGAGGTCCCGCAGGCGGTCCTGCACGGCCTGGACGTCGACGGCCGGGCGGAGGCTGACCGGCGCGAAGGTGCTGCCCGGGCTGACCCCGGCGGTCACCGGAGCGGCATGACGGGGCTCCCGGGCCTGGTCGGCACGGTCGTGGTCTCGGCGTTCTTCGGGCGGGAGGGACATCACGGTCGAGGGTATCCGCGTCGCCCCGGGAGGTGTCCGTGCCACGCGCACGAACGCGGACGGCCCGCCCCGGGTCTCCGGGACGGGCCGTGCTCGAGAGTGCTGCTGGTCACATCCCGTTGAAGGAGCTGGCGGCGACACCGATGTAGACCGCACCGGCCACCACGGCGGCCAGGACGGCGAGGACGATCGCCAGGACACCCCAGAGCCGACCGCGCTTCGCGACGATCGCGACGATGCCCTGCACGATCGCCCACAGGCCGAAGACCGAACCGACGAGCATGAGGACGGCGCCGGTGCCGAGTCCTGCCATCGCCTCCGGGTCCTGCATGAGTTGACGCTGGAGCTCCTGCGAGTCGGCGGGGTTGCCGGATCCGCCGTTCTGCGCGTAGTCCTGCAGCAGCTGACTGCTCGACAGGGCGGTGCCGAGCATGACGCCGCCGATCACGCCGATCACGAGCGCGATGACGGCTGCGGCGAACGCGATGAGGCCGACGGTCTTCTTCTTCTTCGCGGGCTCCTCGTACGAGTGCCATGCGGGCGCCCCGCCGTGCTGCTGCTGGTTGCCGTACTGCTGCGGCTGACCGTACTGCTGCTGCCCGTACTGCTGGTCCTGCGGCTGACCGTACTGCTGCTGCCCGTGCTGTGTCGGCTGGCCCCACTGCGGTGCGGACTGCTGCTGCCCGTACTGCTGTGTCGGCTGGTCCTCGTACCGCGGCGCTCCGCCCTGCTCCGGGCTGACACGCTCGCCGTAGCGCGGCTGCTGGTCGTTGCGATCGTCGTTGGTCATCGGCGGCCTCCTCGTGGTGTGCGGTCGCGCGCTGGCGCGGCGTGCTCAGCCCATCTTGGCAGCGTCCCCCGCGCGGGGTACGGCCAGGAGGTGATCCGCAGCCGGGGCTCAGGCGCCGAAGACCGACCGGTTCGGCTCCGGCGACCCGACGGCCGTGGTGTCGGTGACGATGGGTGCCCCCGCGATGAAGGACCGCAGCTCGTCACCGTGGACGACCTTGCTCGGCAGCGGATCGGACGAGTACCGCCGGGGCATGTCGGCGATCGGCAACTCGCCGGGGGAGCCGAGCAGCACGATGTTGCCGAAGCGTCGGCCCTTCAGCATCCCGGTGTCCGCCACCGCCGCCACCGAGGGCAACACCGACTGCAGCGTCGCCGCCTGCCCGCGGGCGAACGCCAGTCCGGCACCGTCCGCGACGTTCACCGCGACCATGCCGGTCGGGGACAGGAACGACGCCACGGAGCGGTAGAACTCCGCGCTCGTGACGTGCGCGGGCGTGCGTGCCCCCGAGAACACGTCCACGACGGCCAGGTCCACCGTGCCGCGGAGCCCCGCGGGCAGCTTCTCGAGCACCTCGCGGGCGTCGCCGTACCGCACCCGGATCGAGGCGCCGCGGGGGAACGGCAGGGCGTCCCGGACGTGGTCGACCAGGTCCCGTTCGAGCTCGATGACCTGCTGCCGGGAACCCGGCCGGGTCACCGCCACGTACCGCGGCAGCGTCAGCGCGCCGGCGCCCAGGTGCAGCGCCGTCACCGGCCCCGGCGGCAGCAGGTCGATCGCGTGCCCGATCCGCCGGATGTACTCGAACGCCAGGTGCGTCGGGTCCTCGAGGTCGACGTGCGACTGCGGCGTCCCGTCCACCACCAGGGTGAACGACCCCGGACGGTGTCGGTCCGGTTCGACGACCGCGTACCCCGCACCCACCCGGAACCCGTCGAACGCATCAGCCATGCGTCCATGGAACACCACCCGGACCCCTGCCCGGTCCCCACCCGTGGGTGGTGGGCCGGCGGACGCGGCCTCGCGACGATGGGACCACCGGCAGGGAACACCCCGCCGGACACGACCGGGAGGCTCACCCATGTCCGTCCAGCTCCTCACGAACACCGTCATCGGACTCGCACTCGTCGGGTACCTCGCCTGGCAGCAGTCCACCTGGCAGTACCTCGACCCGGCACGGATCTGGCGCGGCCCGGTCGTGATGGCCGGCATCGGCATCGTGGTCCTCGCCCAGAGCGCCGTCACGATCGACACCCAGGACGTCGTCTTCCTCGGCATCGAGGCGCTGCTCTCCGTCGGCATCGGCCTCGCGATGGGCGGCCGCACCCGCTTCCGGACCGTCGGCACCCCCGACGGGAAGGGACGCACCATGCAGTCCCGCACCGGCTGGGTCGGTGCCGGCCTCTGGATCGCCCTCATCGTCGTCCGGATCGGCCTCGACGTCGTCGGTGCCCACCTCGGCGCACACCTGCTCACCTCGACCGGCGTCATCCTCCTCATGCTCGCCGTCAACCGCGCCGCACGGGCCCTGGTCGTCGACCAGCGCCTCCAGCACGACGCGCGCACGGCCCGCGGCATGATGGTGTGATGAGCGACCTCCGCGGCCCCGAGGGGCGTGACGCCGGGACCGACTCCGCACGGGGCCGGTCCCGCGCCGGGCTGTCCGTCGGGCTCACCGCGATCGGCATCGTCGTCGTCGCCTTCTGGTTCGTCCGGAACGGCGTCGCCCAGGAACTCCCCGTCTGGGTCTGGGGTGGCGGTGCCGTGGCGCTCGCCGCGTGGGCGGTCCGCGAGTACGGCCCACCCCGCGTCGTCGTGCCCTCGGCCGTGCTGATGGTCGCCGCGGGGTCGCTCGCGGTCGTCCACACCGACGGACTCCTGCTCGTCCCGGTCATCATCGGGCTCGTGGTCCTCGGAGCCGCGCCGACCCTCCCCGGCTGGGCTGCCGTCCTCGCCGCACTCGCCGCCGTGGTCGTCGTCGCCGGGATCGCGACGGTCGTCGGCACATCGGTCGCCCTGGTCCTCGGTGTCGCCCTCGGCCTGGCACTCGGCGTCGTGATCGGCATCAGCCGCCGACAGTTCCGGACGGCGGAGGAACAGACGCGCGTCCTCGAGGAGCAGGCCCGCCAGGCCGACCGCGACCAGCAGCGTGCCCGCCTGCTCGCCGACCGGGCGCGGGTCGCCCGGGACGTGCACGACGTCCTCGCGCACTCGCTCGGCGGACTCGTCCTGCAGCTCGACGCGGTGGAGGCCCTCCTCGAGGTCGGCCGGGTCGACGACGCTCGACGGCGCGCGACCGATGCCCGCGCGCTCGCCGCCGACGGGCTCGCCGAGGCACGTCGGGCCGTCCGCGCCCTCCGCGACGACCTGCCCGACGCCGACGCCGACGTCGACGTCGACGCCGACACGGACACGGAGACCGCCGTCGCCCAGGGTGACCCCTCGTCCGACGAGAGCAGTGCGCCGGAGTCGGCACGGGCCTCCCGGCCGGCCGGCGACGGCATCGCCGCCCTGGTCGACGCGCACCGCTCCTTCGGTGGCACCGCAGTCGTGCAGGGCGACCTCGATCTGCCCGACGTCGACGAGCCCACCCGCGCGGTCGTCATGGCCGGCGTCCGGGAGGCCCTCAGCAACGCCCGCAGGCACGCTCCCGGCCGCCCCGTGTCCCTGTCCGTCATCCGGGACGGCGACGCCGTGGACGTCGTGGTCGCGAACCCGGTCGCCGCCGACGGACACGGCCTGCTCGGGATGCGCGAGCGCTTTGAAGAGCTCGGCACCGACGCGACCGTCGAGGCGGAGCGGTCCGACGGCGAGTTCGTCGTCGCGATGCACGTGCCCGTCGCCCAGGTCGCCGACCGGCCCGGCGTCGACGGAACGACCGGCCGGACCTCGTGACGATCCGGGTCCTCGTCGCCGACGACCAGGCGATCGTCCGTGACGGACTGGTGACGGTGCTCTCGCTCGTCGACGACCTGGACGTCGTGGGCGAAGCCGAGGACGGCGCGGCCGCCGTCGCGATGGTCGAGGCGCTCACGCCGGACGTCGTGCTCATGGACCTGCGGATGCCCGTCCTCGACGGGGCGGCGGCGACCGGGCGGATCACCGCAAGACACCCGCAGGTCGCGGTCCTCGTGCTGACCACGCACGCGGACGACGACTCGATCCTCACCGCACTCGCCGCAGGGGCCCGCGGGTACCTGACGAAGGATGCCGGCCGCGCCGAGATCGCCACCGCGATCCGTTCGGTGGCCTCGGGGCAGACCACGTTCGACGCGACCGTCGGGGCGAAGGTGCTGGCGCGGCTCGCCGCTGGTGCGGCCGGTGTCGGTGCTGCTGCCGAGGCAGACGACGGTGCCGGTGCGTGGCGGGACCTCCGGCAGCGGTTCCCGGGGCTGACCCCGCGCGAGGCCGACGTGCTGAGCCGGATCGCCGACGGCCGGACGAACCCGGAGATCGCCGCCGAGCTGTTCCTGACCGTGCCGACCGTGAAGTCCTACGTCAACCAGGTCTTCGCGAAGCTCGGCGTCCGGACCCGGGCGGAGGCGGTCGCCCGCGTCCTGCGCTGACCGGCCGGGCTCGTCGTACCGCGCTTTTCGATGCTTCTGCATCGACTGACAGGGGACGTCAAGCCTCGCGACGTACCGTGGTGTGGTCCTCACGACGACGAGCGACGCGACCGCGGGTCCTCACCGACCGGTCGTGCCCGTCGTCCCGGTCCCTCGGGCGTCCCCGCAGGGGTCCGACCCGGACGCCTGCCCGACGACGAGCCCCGCTCCCGTCGCGGGTCTCGACGACGTGCTCCGCGTCCACCCGTACCGCTGCACCGCTGCACCGCTGCACCGCTGCACCGCTGCACCGCTGCACCGCTGCACCGCTGCACCGAGCGTTGCACCACGCACCGCTGCAGACGCACCGCCGCACGACGTCCGGGCCCCGCGCCCGAAGGAGCACCCCATGACCGCCGACACCATGTCCGTCCCCGTCCGACCGAGCCGACCGGACCGGTCGCCGACGTCCGCTCCGGACCGGGTACGGAGCACGGCGGGGCCGAGCCGTGCCTCCCGTCCGCTCGTCGACGACCACCAGGGTGCGCCGGCCTGGATGCGAGTCGTCGGCGGGGTCGTCCTGGCCGCCGGGCTGGCGCTCACCGCAGCCGTCCTCGGCTGGCCCGGGGACGCGCCGGAGTCGGCGCTCGTGATCCCCGGCCTCGTCGCGGTCGTAGTCGGGGTCCTGGCGCTGGTCGCCCGGGCCGGCCTGACCGTCACCGATGACGCTGTCGTCCTGCACTTCCGCCCGCTCCCGCGGCGGCGCATCGCCCGGCGCAGCATCACGGCCGTCCGGGTGACCGAGGCGGACGCGCGCACCTACGGCGGCCTCGGGTTGCGGATCGGTCGTCGTCGCCGAGCCCTCGTGCTCACGCCGGGGCCCGGTGTGGAGATCACCGACGCGTCGGGACGGACGACGTTCGTGCGGAGCGACCGGCCGCAGGACGCGGTGCGGGCGCTGGTCGGCGCCACTGTCGACAGCACTGCCGACAGCACCGTCGACGGCGCTGCCACGGGTCCTGGTGGCCGTCCCGGCGGGCCTGCAGGGCCCTCCGCCGGGGAATGAGACCGGTCGCCCGGGGCTTATACACGTCGGACTCGATCTCGGTCAAGCCAGGGACTGGACAGCGCACTGTCGAGCCACCTATGATGACAGTTCGCGCTCCCTGGCATCCGTGTCGTCATATTGCGGTCGACCGAGTTCCACGAAGACGCCTCTCAGCAGGTGCTTCGCTGAACACGCCTGGTGATGCCGGTCCCGTATATGGCGGCGGGACCCGCTCACCGATCATCCCACACGCGGCTCCGGACCCGGAGCACACCGTACTCGTGTCCTGATCACCGGGTTGCGCCGAGCGATCAATCCACTCACCTACACACTGCTTCGTCAGTGTCGGCCCGACGGGGCCTACCGGAGGTCACACCCTTGGCTGCTGCGCCCAACGCATCCACCAACCCCAAGAACGGTCGCAACCACTCGCGACTCTCGTTCGCCAAGATCACGGACACCCTCACGGTTCCTGATCTGCTCGCCCTCCAGACGGAGAGCTTCGACTGGCTCGTCGGCAACGACGCATGGAAGGCCCGCCTCGCCGAAGGGCAGGAGCAGGGTCGTACCGACCTCGCGCTGCACTCCGGCCTCGAGGAGATCTTCGAGGAGATCTCCCCGATCGAGGACCTCGGCGAGACAATGCAGCTCTCGTTCACGTCCCCGGAGCTCGAGGACCCGAAGTACTCCATCGACGACTGCAAGGAGCGTGGCAAGACCTACGCTGCCCCGCTCTACGTCAACGCCGAGTTCATGAACCACATGACCGGTGAGATCAAGACGCAGACGGTCTTCATGGGTGACTTCCCGCTCATGACCGAGCGCGGCACCTTCATCATCAACGGCACCGAGCGTGTCGTCGTCTCGCAGCTCGTCCGCTCGCCGGGCGTGTACTTCGAGCGCCAGCAGGAGAAGACGTCCGACAAGGACATCTACTCCGCTCGCATCATCCCGTCCCGTGGCGCCTGGCTCGAGTTCGAGATCGACAAGCGCGACCAGGTGGGCGTGCGCATCGACCGCAAGCGCAAGCAGTCCGTGACCGTCTTCCTCAAGGCCCTCGGCCTGACGAGCGAAGAGATCATGGAGGAGTTCCAGGGCTTCGCGTCCATGGAGTCGACCCTCGAGAAGGACGCCGTCCTCACGAAGGAAGAGGCGCTCAAGGACATCTACCGCAAGCTGCGTCCGGGCGAGCAGGTCGCTGCCGAGGCCGCGCGTGCGCTCCTCGACAACTTCTACTTCAACTCGAAGCGCTACGACCTGGCCAAGGTCGGTCGCTACAAGCTCGACCGCAAGCTCGGCATCGACGCCCCGCTGTCCGACTCGGTGCTCACCGTGCAGGACATCGTCGCGACGATCAAGTACCTGGTGTCCCTGCACGCCGAGCGCACCCACATGGACGGCGTCCGTGACGGTGAGCCGGTCCAGCTCCGCCTCGACGTGGACGACATCGACCACTTCGGCAACCGTCGCATCCGCGCGGTCGGCGAGCTGATCCAGAACCAGGTCCGCACCGGTCTGTCCCGCATGGAGCGCGTCGTCCGCGAGCGCATGACCACGCAGGACATCGAGGCCATCACGCCGCAGACGCTCATCAACGTGCGTCCCGTCGTCGCCGCGATCAAGGAGTTCTTCGGGACGTCCCAGCTGTCGCAGTTCATGGACCAGAACAACCCGCTCGCGGGTCTGACGCACAAGCGTCGCCTGTCGGCCCTCGGCCCGGGTGGTCTGTCCCGTGAGCGCGCCGGCGTCGAGGTCCGTGACGTCCACCCGTCGCACTACGGCCGCATGTGCCCGATCGAGACCCCGGAAGGCCCGAACATCGGCCTGATCGGTTCGCTCGCGTCGTTCGGTCGGATCAACTCGTTCGGTTTCATCGAGACCCCGTACCGTCGCGTCGTCGACGGCGAGGTCACGAAGACCATCGACTACCTGACCGCTTCCGAAGAGGACGAGTTCGTCGTCGCGCAGGCCAACGCCCCGCTGACGAACGACTTCCACTTCGCCGACGACAAGGTGCTCGTCCGCAAGAAGGGCGGAGAGGTCGAACTCGTCGCCCGCGACGAGGTCGACTACATGGACGTCTCGCCGCGCCAGATGGTGTCGGTCGCGACCTCGCTCATCCCGTTCCTCGAGCACGACGACGCGAACCGCGCCCTCATGGGTGCGAACATGCAGCGCCAGGCCGTGCCGCTCCTCCGTTCCGAGTCGCCGCTCGTCGGTACCGGCATGGAGGGCTACACCGCCATCGACGCCGGTGACGTCGTCACCGCCGACAAGGCCGGTGTCGTCTCCGAGGTCTCGGCCGACGCCGTGACCCTGCAGCTCGACGAGGGTGGCACGCAGACCTTCTACCTGCGCAAGTTCGACCGCTCGAACCAGGGCACCAGCTACAACCACCGCGTGATCGTCAGCGCCGGTGAGCGTGTGGAGCAGGGCGAGGTCATCGCCGACGGCCCCGCGACGGAGAACGGCGAGCTCGCGCTCGGCAAGAACCTCCTCGTCGCGTTCATGCCGTGGGAGGGCTACAACTACGAGGACGCGATGATCCTGTCGCAGAACCTCGTGAAGGACGACACGCTCTCCTCGATCCACATCGAGGAGTACGAGGTCGACGCCCGCGACACCAAGCTCGGCAAGGAAGAGATCACCCGCGACCTGCCGAACGTCAGCCCGGACCTCCTGGCCGACCTCGACGAGCGCGGCATCATCCGGATCGGTGCCGAGGTCCGCCCCGGCGACATCCTGGTCGGCAAGGTCACGCCGAAGGGCGAGACCGAGCTGTCCGCGGAAGAGCGCCTGCTCCGTGCCATCTTCAACGAGAAGTCGCGCGAAGTCCGCGACACCTCGCTCAAGGTGCCCCACGGTGAAGAGGGCACGATCATCGGCGTCAAGGTGTTCGACTCGCAGGACGGCGACGACGAGCTCGGCTCGGGCGTCAACCAGCGCGTGGTCGTCTACATCGCCCAGAAGCGCAAGATCACCGCGGGCGACAAGCTCGCCGGCCGCCACGGCAACAAGGGCGTCATCTCGACGATCCTGCCCGTGGAGGACATGCCGTTCCTCGCGGACGGCACCCCGGTGGACATCGTCCTCAACCCGCTCGGCGTCCCCGGTCGCATGAACTTCGGCCAGGTCCTGGAGATCCACCTCGGGTGGCTCGCCAAGCAGGGCTGGCAGGTCGAGGGCATCCAGGAGTGGGCCGAGAACCTGCCGGAAGCCGCGCACAGCGCAGCCCCCGGCACGAAGGTCGCCACCCCGGTGTTCGACGGTGCGTACGAGCGCGAGATCGAGGGCCTCCTCGACTCCACGCTCCCGAACCGTGACGGCGAGCGCCTGATCGGGTCCTCGGGCAAGGCACAGCTCTTCGACGGTCGCTCCGGCGAGCCGTTCCCGGAGCCCGTGTCGGTCGGCTACATGTACATCCTGAAGCTGCACCACCTGGTCGACGACAAGATCCACGCCCGTTCGACCGGCCCGTACTCGATGATCACGCAGCAGCCGCTGGGTGGGAAGGCGCAGTTCGGTGGACAGCGCTTCGGCGAGATGGAGGTGTGGGCGCTCGAGGCATACGGTGCCGCGTACGCCCTCCAGGAGCTCCTGACGATCAAGTCCGACGACATCCTCGGCCGCGTGAAGGTCTACGAGGCGATCGTCAAGGGCGAGAACATCCAGGAGCCCGGCATCCCGGAGTCGTTCAAGGTCCTCATGAAGGAGATGCAGTCGCTCTGCCTGAACGTCGAGGTCCTCTCGGCGGACGGCCAGGCGGTCAGCCTGCGCGACACGGACGACGAGGTCTTCCGTGCCGCTGAAGAGCTCGGCATCAACATCTCCTCGCGGTTCGAGTCGTCGTCCGTCGACGACATCTGATCCCGCCCGCTGAACACGTTTCGAACCAGCAAGAGAGAAGAACATTGCTCGAAGCAACTTCCTTTGACGCCATTCGGATCGGCCTCGCTACCGCCGAGGACATCCGCCAGTGGTCGTACGGCGAGGTCAAGAAGCCGGAGACGATCAACTACCGCACCCTGAAGCCCGAGAAGGACGGTCTGTTCGGTGAACAGATCTTCGGTCCGTCCCGCGACTGGGAGTGCGCCTGCGGCAAGTACAAGCGAGTCCGGTTCAAGGGCATCGTCTGCGAGCGCTGCGGCGTCGAGGTCACCAAGTCCTCGGTCCGTCGTGAGCGCATGGGCCACATCGAGCTCGCCGCACCCGTCACGCACATCTGGTACTTCAAGGGCGTCCCGTCGCGCTTGGGCTACCTGCTGGACATGGCCCCGAAGGACCTCGAGAAGGTCATCTACTTCGCGGCGTACATGATCATCAGCATCGACGAGGAGGGCCGTCACGCTGACATGCCCGGCCTCGAGAACGAGATGCGCCTCGAGATCAAGAACCTCGAGAACCAGCGCGACTCGATCATCGCCGACCGCCTCAAGAAGCTCGAGGACGACCTCGCAGCGCTCGAGGAAGAAGGCGCCAAGGCCGACGTGAAGCGTCGGACCAAGGACACCGCCGAGAAGGAGATGTCCCAGGTCCGCAAGTCCTTCGACGAGGACATCACCCGTCTCGAGCGTGTGTGGGAGGACTTCCGCAACCTCAAGGTGGGCGACCTCAAGCCCGAGGACGCCGTCTTCCACGAGCTGCAGGACCGCTTCGGGATCTACTTCGACGCCTACATGGGCGCCGAGGCGATCAAGCTGCGGCTCGAGGCCTTCGACCTGGCCGCCGAGGCCGAGGCGCTGCGTCTGCAGATCGCCGAGGGCAAGGGCCAGAAGAAGATCCGTGCGATCAAGCGTCTGCGCGTCGTCAGCTCCTTCCTCGCCACCGGCAACTCGCCGGCAGCGATGGTGCTCGACGTCGTGCCGGTCATCCCGCCGGAACTGCGCCCGATGGTGCAGCTCGACGGTGGCCGCTTCGCCACGTCGGACCTCAACGACCTCTACCGTCGTGTGATCAACCGCAACAACCGTCTCCGCCGCCTGCTCGACCTCGGTGCTCCCGAGATCATCGTGAACAACGAGAAGCGCATGCTGCAGGAAGCGGTCGACGCGCTGTTCGACAACGGTCGTCGTGGGCGCCCCGTCACGGGTACCGGCAACCGCGCCCTCAAGTCGCTGAGCGACATGCTCAAGGGCAAGCAGGGTCGTTTCCGCCAGAACCTGCTCGGCAAGCGCGTCGACTACTCGGGTCGTTCGGTCATCATCGTCGGCCCGCAGCTCAAGCTCCACCAGTGCGGTCTGCCCAAGCAGATGGCGCTCGAGCTGTTCAAGCCGTTCGTCATCAAGCGCCTCATCGACCTGTCGCACGCGCAGAACATCAAGTCGGCCAAGCGCATGGTCGAGCGTTCGCGTGCCCAGGTGTGGGACGTGCTCGAGGAGATCATCCGCGAGCGCCCCGTGCTGCTGAACCGTGCGCCCACGCTGCACCGTCTCGGCATCCAGGCGTTCGAGCCGCAGCTCGTCGAGGGCAAGGCCATCCAGCTCCACCCGCTGGTCTGTGCCGCGTTCAACGCCGACTTCGACGGTGACCAGATGGCCGTGCACCTGCCGCTGTCGGTCGAGGCCCAGGCCGAGGCCCGCATCCTGATGCTCGCCTCGAACAACATCCTCAAGCCGTCCGACGGCCGTCCGGTGACCCTGCCCGCACAGGACATGATCATCGGTCTGCACCATCTCACGACCGTCCGCGAGGGCGCCGTGGGTGAGGGCCGTTCGTTCTCCTCGGTCGCCGAGGCGATCATGGCGAAGGACCAGAACACGCTGCACCTCAACGCGATGGTGAAGATCCGCATGTCGGGTGTCCACTTCGCCGAGGGTGAAGCACCCGAGGGCTACGAGGTCGGTCAGTCGATCCTCCTCGAGACCACCCTCGGCCGTGCGCTCTTCAACGAGACCCTCCCGACGGACTACCCGTTCGTCCAGAAGGTCACCGACAAGGGCACGCTCTCCGCGATCGTCAACGACCTCGCCGAGCGCTACTCCAAGACCGAGACGGCCGCCGCGCTCGACCGGATCAAGGACGCCGGCTTCTACTGGGGCACCCGCTCCGGTGTGACCGTCGCCCTCTCGGACGTCGTGACGCCTCCTCGCAAGAAGGAGATCATCGCGGGCTACGAGATCCAGGCCGCCAAGGTCCAGGGTGAGTTCGACAAGGGTCTGATCACCGACGCGGAACGTCGCGCCGACCTGATCAAGATCTGGACCGAGGCCACCAACGAGATCGCGCAGGAGATGCGGGACAACTTCCCCATCGACAACACCATCAACCGCATGGTGTCCTCGGGTGCTCGTGGTAACTGGCTGCAGGTGCGCAACATCGCCGGTATGCGTGGTCTGGTGAGCAACCCGAAGGGTGACATCATCGCCCGCCCGATCATCAACTCGTACCGCGAAGGCCTGACCGTGGCGGAGTACTTCATCGCCACGCACGGTGCTCGCAAGGGTCTGGCGGACACGGCTCTCCGTACCGCCGACTCGGGGTACCTGACCCGTCGTCTCGTGGACGTGTCGCAGGACGTCATCATCCGTGAGGACGACTGCGGGACGACCCGTGGCCTCGAGCTGCCGATCGCGACGATGGGTGCCGACGGCAAGCTCGTCCGCGACCCGCGCGTCGAGAACACCGTCTACTCGCGCACCCTCGCGACCGAGGCCGTCGACGCCTCGGGCACCGTGGTGGCCGAGGGCGGCGAGGACGTCGGTGACGTCCTCCTCGACAAGCTGCTGGCAGCCGGTGTCGAGAGCATCAAGGTGCGCTCGGTCCTGACCTGCGAGTCGGCCGTCGGTGTCTGCGCGCAGTGCTACGGCCGGTCGCTCGCCACGGGCAACCTGGTCGACATCGGTGAGGCTGTGGGCATCATCGCCGCCCAGTCCATCGGTGAGCCCGGTACCCAGCTGACGATGCGTACCTTCCACACGGGTGGTTCGGCCTCGGCCGACGACATCACGCAGGGTCTGCCCCGCGTGACCGAGCTCTTCGAGGCTCGCACCCCGAAGGGCGCGTCCCCGATCGCCGAGGCCCCCGGCCGCGCCACGATCGAGGACACGGACAAGGGTCGTCGGATCATCCTCACGCCGGACAACGGCGACGAGCCGTTCATCTACCCGGTGCTCAAGCGTGCGACCCTCCTCATCGAGGACGGCCAGCACGTCGAGCTCGGCGAGCAGTTCATCGCCGGCACCGTCGACCCGAAGGAAGTCCTCCGGGTCAAGGGTGTCCGAGAGGTCCAGAAGCACCTGGTCAACGGTGTGCAGGACGTCTACGGCTCGCAGGGTGTGCCGATCCACGACAAGCACATCGAGGTCATCGTCCGCCAGATGCTCCGCAAGGTCACCGTCGTCGACCACGCCGACACCGACCTGCTGCCGGGCGAGCTCGTCGACCGGTCGCGCTACAACGCGATCAACCGGGCGGCGCTGCAGGAGGGTCGCAAGACCGCCTCGGCTCGCCAGGAGGTCATGGGCATCACCAAGGCGTCCCTCGCGACCGAGTCGTGGCTGTCCGCCGCGTCCTTCCAGGAGACCACCCGCGTCCTGACGCAGGCGGCCATGGAGGGCAAGCAGGACCAGCTCGTCGGCCTCAAGGAGAACGTCATCATCGGTAAGCTCATCCCCGCCGGGACGGGCCTCAGCCGGTACCGCGACGTCGACGTGAACGCGACGGAAGAAGCGAAGGCGGAGCGGTACCCGAACCGCATCTTCGCGGACGACTCGTCGTTCTCGGACGCCGACCTGAGCTTCGTCGACTTCGACAGCTTCTCGTCGGACGACTTCACGCCGGGTACGTACAACTGAACCGAGTGAGTCCCTGAGGAGGGCCCCGCATCCAGTCGGATGCGGGGCCCTTCCGCTGTCGCGGGGGAGACGCCGGACGGGAGGCACGGGGCGGGCCCGCCACGGGCCTCCCGTCCGGATCCGGCCCGGTCTAGACGGAGCGACCGGCGTCGCTGTCGCGCCCGCCGGAACCACGGCCGCTCTCGTCGGCGAGCGAGTACAGGCTCAGGACGTTGCCGTCGGGGTCGCGGGCGTCGAACCAGTCGACGGCTCCGTCGACGCACTCGACCGGTCCGACGTCGATCCCGAGGGCTGCGATCCGGGCGTGCTGCGCCACGACGTCGTCGACGCCGAAGCGGACGATGACGGGGTTGTCGTCGGCGTCCGGGTCCTCGAGGAGCTGGATCCAGATGCCGCCGACCTCGTACTCGGCGACGCCCTCGGTGGGCTCGAGATCGGGCTCGACCCGTTCGAACACCGCGCCGTACCAGAGGCAGGAGGCCTCCAGGTCGGTGACGGGCAACCCCACGGTCACGCTCGTGATGTCCATGTCTCATCATGGTCCGTCGATGCCCGGTGCGTCGAGGGGTAGGGCATGCTGTGAGGATGGCGACGCTGCGCGAACGGGTCACGGCTCCGGCTCACCTCGATGTCCCGACACCGGTCGGTGGCCTGACGTTCCGGCCCGCCACGATGGCGGACCTGCCGGAGGTGCACGGCATCGCCCTCGAGTCGGCCGCGGTCGACGAGCCGCACGCGCATCCCTCCACAGAGGACTTCATGCACCGGCTGTCCACAGAAGGGCTCGACCCCGAGCGTGACACGGTGGTCGCGATCGATGCTGAGGGGCATGTGCACGCCTACGCCATCGTCATCCCGGTCCCGACGCGGGACACCGCTGCCCGGGTCATCCTCGGCGGCTCGGTGCGCCCCGCGCACCGCGGACGGGGGATCGGCCGACGGATGCTCGCGTGGCAGACCGGGCGGGCACGGCAGCATCTCGCCGGGCTCGACCTGGACCTGCCCGGCGCCATCGACCTCACCGCACCGCAGGGGTCGTCGACACTCGCGCTCGCCGCGCACGCCGGACTGCACCCGGTGCGGACGTGGGTCGACATGCAGGTCGTCCTGGACGACGCGGATGCGCCCGGGCGGCAGTCCGTGCCGCCGTTGCCCGACGGGCTCGTGCTGCGCGCGGCGACGGTGGCCGACGTCGAGCCGATGCGGGCGGCCAAGAACGACGCCTTCCGTGACCACTGGGGCTCGCAGCCGATGGTGGAAGCGGACTGGCGCGGGTACCTCACGGCGGAGAAGAGCCGGTTGGACCTGTCGCGCGTCGTGGTGGACGAGCACGGGGACGTCCTGGCCTTCACCGTCGTCGAGTCCGACCCCGGTGCCTTCGCTGCCCGCGGTCGGAGCTTCGGGTACCTCCACTGGGTCGGCGTCGTCCGTCGCGCACGCGGTCGCGGCCTCGCTCCGCTGGTGCTCGGTGCGACCCTCGACGCCGTCCGTGACGCCGGCCTCTCCGCAGCGTCGCTCGAGGTCGACGCCGAGAACCCGAGCGGTGCCGTCGCGCTGTACGAACGGTTCGGCTTCGTCGCCGGGACCGCGACGATCACGACCTCGATGGCCCTCTAGGCTCCGTCCGCGGAACTCGGTACCCCGGGGTACCCCTGTTCTGGGTCCAGTCTGGACCCCGCCGCCCCCTCCTTCTGGGACTGATCCGCGCAGTGACACCGGACGTAGCGTGGTCGAGCGCCGCAACCCTGGCGGCGCCCACCGAACCACGCCGATCCGTCGCGCGCGCAAGCAAGGAGGTACAGGGCACATGGCAACCCTGTCCGAGATCCTGATCCTCAACGGCGCCCTCCCGATCGAGTACCTCGACGCGATGACCGGTCACGAAGACGTCGACGAGCAGGCGATCCGCTCACTCGTCGAGCAGGGCGTCGTGAGCGAGGCGCAGTACATCACCGC
Source organism: Curtobacterium sp. MCPF17_011 (assembly GCF_003234145.1). Taxonomy (NCBI): domain Bacteria; kingdom Bacillati; phylum Actinomycetota; class Actinomycetes; order Micrococcales; family Microbacteriaceae; genus Curtobacterium; species Curtobacterium sp. MCPF17_011. The sequence goes on along the minus strand of NZ_QKSK01000001.1, from coordinate 221,705 downwards.
GCGTGCTGCGTCGCACAACTCGAAGACGGTCCCGCTGACCGACTACCCGGTCGACGGCACGGCCGTCTCGGTCCTGCCCGCTCCGCTCTGCCGTCGGCACTCGGTGCTCGGCATCGGCTTCGAGGGCGAGACCCTCGTGCTCGCGATGGTCAACCCGGCCAACGTCCTGGCGATCGACGACGCACGCACGGCCTCCGGCCGGCCGATCAAGCCGCTGCAGGTGGACGAACGTGACCTGTTGTCCGCCTTCGAACGCTACCTGCGCGCCGACGACGAGCTCAACGACCTCACCTCCTCGCTCGAAGAAGAGGCGCGCACCACCGAGCACCAGGCCGACATCGGCGACGGCTCACTCGACGACGTCCCGATCGTCCGGTTCGTCAACCTGCTCGTGTCACAGGCGATCCAGGACCACGCGTCCGACATCCACATCGAGCCCGGCGAGCACGAGGTCCGGGTCCGCTACCGCATCGACGGCGTCCTGCACGAGATGAGCCCGGCGCCGAAGAACATCCAGAACGGCGTCATCAGCCGCCTCAAGATCATGAGCGACATCGACATCGCCGAGCGACGGAAGCCCCAGGACGGCCGCATGTCCGTCCGTCACGGTGGACGCCAGATCGACCTCCGAGTGGCGACGTTGCCGACGGTGTGGGGCGAGAAGGTCGTCATGCGGATCCTCGACAACACGAACACGTCGTTGACCCTCAAGGACCTCAACCTGCTCGACCGGAACGCCGCGGCCTACCAGCGCTCCTACTCGAAGCCGTACGGCATGATCCTGGTCACCGGCCCGACCGGTTCCGGCAAGTCGACCACGCTCTACACGACGCTGAACGCCGTCGCGAAGCCCGAGATCAACGTCATCACCGTCGAAGACCCCGTCGAGTACCGGATGGCGGGGGTCAACCAGGTGCAGGTCAACCCGAAGGCCGGGCTGACCTTCGCCTCGGCGCTCCGCAGCATCCTCCGCTCAGACCCCGACGTCGTCCTGCTCGGTGAGATCCGCGACCACGAGACCGCCCAGATCGCGATCGAAGCGTCCCTCACCGGGCACCTCGTGCTCTCCACCCTGCACACGAACGACGCACCCTCGGCGATCACCCGTCTCACCGAGATGGACATCGAGCCGTTCCTCGTCGGGTCCGCGCTCGACTGCGTCGTCGCCCAGCGGCTCGCCCGCAAGCTCTGTGACCGGTGCAAGGTCCCGGCCTTCTACGAGGCCGAGCAGCTCCACGCGCTCGGGTTCCTCGACAGCGCCGACGCCCCCGTGCCCGACTTCTTCGCCCCGATCGGCTGCTCGGTCTGCTCGAACACCGGGTACCGGGGACGCATCGCCCTGCACGAGGTGATGACCGTGACCGAGGAGATCGAGCGCCTCGCCGTGTCCCGGGCCTCGAGCGCCGAGATCAGCCGGGTCGCCCAGGCGCAGGGCATGCTCACCCTCCGCATGGACGGGTGGGAGAAGGTCAAGCTCGGCCTGACGAGCGTCGACGAGATCCTGCGCGTGGTCGCGTAGCCGTGGGAGACGAACAGATGACCGACTCCGTGTACGACCTGAGCCCAGCCGGGGACGAACCCGTCGACGGCTGGCACCCCGGCACCCCCGGTCTCGAGGTCGGTGGACGCCGTGCTGCACGTCTCGCGCAGGCCGCGCAGCAGTCCCCGGCACCATCCGGGGCACCCGTCGTCCCTGCCGCATCAGCCGCACCAGCAACCCCCGTCTACGACCTCAGCGACGACCTCGCCGGCTGGGCCGCCCCGAGTGGCGTGCCGGTCGCCGTCCCCGTCGCGCAACCGTACGCCGTACCGGCCACACCTCCCGCCGCGGTGCCGCCGTCGACCGCGAGCTACGGGTACGAACCGGACCCGGCCCTCGGGTACCAGGTGACCGAACGGCTGCCGGTGGTGCCTGCGGTCGCCACCACGAACCTCCAGACCGTCGCCGCCCCGCCGGTGCAGATGGTCGCCCCGACGGGCAGCGCCGAGATCAACTTCACGCGCCACGCCCGCGAAGACGCCGACTCCGACCTCGTGACCGCCCTGGCCCAGGTCGTCTACCAGGGGGCATCCGACCTGCACGTCACCGCCGACGCACCGCCGACCGTGCGCGTCGACGGCTCGCTGCGTCCCGCCGTGCCGGGAGGCCCGTGGGCGCGCAACAAGGTCATCGCCGCCCTCAAGACGCTCATGTCCGCCGAGCAGGCCGCACAGTTCGACCAGGAACAGGAACTCGACTTCGCGTACTCGCTGTCGCCCGAGTTCCGCTTCCGCGTGAACTACTACCAGCAGCGTGGCAACTGGGGTGCGGCCTTCCGCATCATCCCCACCAAGATCAAGACCCTCAAGCAGCTCGGCATCCCCGAGTACGTGGGGGACTTCGCCAAGCTGCCGCGCGGCCTCGTGCTCGTCACCGGACCGACCGGCTCCGGCAAGTCGACCACCCTGGCCGCGCTCATCGACCTGGTCAACGAGACCCGGGCCGACCACATCGTGACGGTCGAGGACCCGATCGAGTTCATGCACGAGCACAAGAAGGCGATCATCAACCAGCGCGAGGTCGGCGCGGACACGCACTCGTTCGCCCGAGCGCTGAAGCACGTGCTGCGCCAGGACCCGGACGTCATCCTCATCGGTGAGCTCCGCGACCTCGAGACGATCTCCGTCGCGCTCACCGCCGCCGAGACCGGCCACCTGGTGTTCGCCACCCTGCACACGCAGAGCGCCCCCGGCACCATCGACCGCGTCATCGACGTGTTCCCGCCGCACCAGCAGGGCCAGATCCGCACCCAGCTCGCCGCCACCCTCGAAGGCGTCGTCTGCCAGACCCTCGTCCCCAAGGCCAACGGCACCGGGCGCATCGTGTCCACCGAGATCATGAAGACCACCCCCGCCATCGGCAACCTCATCCGCGAGGGCAAGACGTACCAGATCACCTCGGCCATGCAGGCCGGGCGCGACGCGGGCATGCACACGATGGACCAGGACCTCGCCGAACTGGTCAACGTCGGCACCATCACCCGCAAGGCGGCGCTCGAGAAGGTGCACGACCTCGAGGGCTTCGACCGGCTCGTGCAGCGCGTCGAGTCCCCGTCCGACGCGTCCGCCGACGCCATCGCCGCGAGCGGGATCGACTTCGGCGACAAGTTCTCCGGAGGCTACTGATGTCCCTCGCATTCGACTACCGCGGACGGGACGGGGCGGGGAAGCTCGTCAAGGGTCGCGTCGACGCCGCGTCCGAAGGCGCCGTCGTCCAGCGCCTGCGTGGCATGGGCGTCTCGCCGATCGCCATCACCGAGGCGAAGGCCGGAACCGGCCTGCAGACCGAGATCAAGATCCCGGGCTTCGAGAAGGGCGTCGGACTCAAGGACCTGGCGATCATGGCGCGGCAGGCGTCGACGATGTTGTCGTCGGGGCTGTCGCTGCTGCGTGCGCTGACGATCTTGGCCGACCAGACCGAGAGCAAGAAGCTCAAGGACATCCTCGGCAAGGTGCGCGACGAGGTCGAGCAGGGCGTCTCGTTCTCCGATGCCGTCGCGAAGTTCCCGATCGAGTTCCCGCCGATCATGATCAACATGATCCGTGCGGGGGAGACCGGCGGGTTCCTCGACCAGGCCATGGACTCGATCGCGACGAACTTCGAGAAGGAGCACAAGCTCCGGTCGACGATCAAGTCCGCGATGACCTACCCGGTCGTGGTGCTGTGCATGTCGCTGGCCGCGGTCGTGATCATGCTCGTGTTCATCGTCCCGATCTTCCAGGACATGTTCTCGTCGCTCGGCGGCAAGCTGCCGCTGCCGACCATGATGCTCGTCTACCTCTCGCACTCCATGGTGTACGTCCTCCCGGTACTGGCGGTCGTCATCGTGGTGACGACTGTCTGGTGGCGCGCGAACAAGAACACCGACCGTGTCCGGGCTTTCATCGACCCTGTGAAGCTCAAGATGCCGGTGTTCGGAGCGCTGAACCAGAAGATCGTCATCGCGCGATTCGCCAGGAACTTCTCGAACATGATCGGCGCGGGTGTGCCGATCTTGCCGGCATTGCAGATCGTCGGACAAGTGTCGAACAACTTCGTCGTTCAGAAAGCCCTGGAACGCGTCGCCGAGAGTGTGCGAAAAGGCGAATCCATAGCGGGTCCGCTCGGTTCTGAGAAGGCATTTCCGACAATGGTGTCGCAGATGGTGGCGGTCGGCGAGGACGCCGGTTCGATGGAACTCATGCTGGAGAAGATCGCTGCCTTCTACGACGACGAAGTCCAGGCGACGACCGAAGCCCTGACCTCGCTCATCGAGCCGCTCCTCATCGCGTTCCTCGGGGTAGTCGTCGGCGGCATGATCGTCGCTCTCTACCTCCCGATCTTCCAGATCACGAGTCTGATCAAGTAGCCGGTTCGATGCTTTGCCCCTCGGTCGGGGGCGAACAGCCGAGTGGGTGTGCCTGATTCTGGGGGCATTTTGCTGCGGTGTGACCCCCGTTCTCGGGATTATGACCGGAAACTCCTGTCAATACGCTTGTCCGCGGCGGCACCGCACAGCCCCCGATCAATTCCTATCGCCATCCCAGAGAATGGAAGAGCAATGTACTTTGCGCTCATGGGCAAGCTGAACGCTCGCCGGCAGAACCTCACCGAGGACAAGGAGAAGGGCTTCACGCTCATCGAACTCCTGGTCGTCGTCATCATCATCGGCATCCTTGCCGCGATCGCCATCCCCGTGTACCTCGGCGTTCAGAAGTCCTCGAAGGACGCCGGCGTGAAGTCGGACCTCGCCAACGCGAAGACCGCGGTGATCGCGTACATGACCGACAACGACAACAAGGTGCCTGCTGGCGCGAAGCTGACGGCCGACAACACGACCGGTCTCGGCAAGTACGGCTTCACCAAGGGTGGCGACACTGGTGACTTCAGCTACGCCCCGACGAACCTGGCTGCTGACACCGCAGCAACGACCTTCTGCATCAAGGTCCCCGCAGCCAGCGATGGGGCGAAGTTCTTCTGGGTGACGGACACGCAGGGCGTGTCGAAGGCGGCCTCCACGGCGGTCCCGACCGGTTACTCGAGCTGCTCCTGATCTGACACGAGGGGCGGGGCGTCATCGACGCCCCGCCCCTTCTCGACTCCGAGGAGACGCTGACGATGATCAGCTGGACGGCGGCGCGGTTGCGCCGAGGTGGTGATGACGAGGGCTTGACGCTCGTCGAGGTCATCGTCGCGCTCCTGGTGTTCGCCACGATCATCGCTGGCTCCATCGCCGCGGTCGGGACCGTCCTGTCGATGACGGCCGACAACCGGGAACGGGAAGTCGCATCGAACCTCGCGCAGCAGGCGATCGACGTCGCCAGGGACGAGGCAGTGACGAACATCGTCGACCAGGACGAGAACGTCACCTCGCCCGTCGTCAACGACGTCAAGTTCACGGTGCGGAGCGTCGTTGCCTGGGTCACCACCAAGGGCATCGACACGAAGTGCACTGTTCCGGCGACTAGCGGGAACGGGGCCTTGTTGTTCCGTCGTGTCTCGGTGACGGTGACCTGGGACGGCATGCGCGGCACGACGAAGCCCGTCCGCGCGGACACCGTCGTTTCTCCGACGAGCAAGATCAACGACCCGACCCTCGGCACGGTGCTCATCTCAGTGCAGTCGGTGCGGGGGACCGGTGGTGTCGGCGGAGTGACAGCGTCCATCGCGCCGGACACCACCGTCTCGCCGAACACGGCAACCGTGGTGCCCGCCGCGGGCCAGCCCGGTCGCACGAACAACGACGGCTGCACCGTGGCGACGAAACTCAGTCCCGGCTCGTACACCGTGACGCTCTCTCCGCCCGCGGGCAGCCAGTACCGCGATCCTCTCCAGGCACCGAACCCCGTGAAGCGTTCGATCACGGTGGCCGCGGGCGACTCCTCTGGCGCATCGTTCACCTACGACCCCGCGATGGACGCGCAGCCCTCCTACGCCAGCAACCTGTCCGGCGGATTCGCGATCCCGAAGGACCTCACCACCTCGTTCGTCAGTTCCTACGGCGCGACGACCATCACCCCACCGGCGAGCGATGTGTACCTGTCACCCGTTCCGTCCGGGTACCAGGTCTACGCCGGTCTCTACGCTCCTGCTGGGACCGTCTCCCCGACCACGGGCGCGGACACGAGTTGCCTCTCCACCGACCCCACGACGTGGCCCGCGAAGCCGGGAACGACGTTGACCGCGCCGGGTACCGCGGTGGTGGATGCCGCCAACCCGACCTCACCGGCGCCGGCACCCGTCAACATGGGAGGCACGACCGTGACAATCCCGAAGGGCGACACGATCATCCAAGCGGTCACGACCACCCCGGCCAACGGGGACCCGGGCTGCAAAGCGACACAGACCCTCACGATCACCAGGACCGGTAACTCGGGTACGGGTACCGCTGACGTGAAGATCGCCCTGCCGTACGGGACGTGGGGGGTCCGGAGTGGAACGAGCTTGGCGAACCTCCGAGCAGTCACGTTGAAGGACGTGATCGGCGGCCTGCTCGGCACCGGGGCATCCACGAACGTCGTGACGATCGATCCGAGGCTCGCATCATGATCACGCGCATTCGTCGTCGCCTGTCCTCGACGGGGCGCCCGGACTCCGGCATCTCGCTGCCCGAGCTGATCGTGGCGATGATGATCTTCGGGATCGTGCTCACCGTCGTCGGTTCCGTGTTCGCGACCATGACGAAGGCGACGACCTACGCGAACGCGACGGACCAGAACGTCCGGAACGCTTCCAACGGCATGAACGGGTTGACCCGGATGTTCCGCTCGGCCCAGAACCTGCCGCAGGTGAACACCACGGACCGCCCGGCCTTCAGCGTCGCCCAGTCCGAGTCGGCGACCTTCGTGACGGCGGTCAACCTCGATCCGTCCACGGTGGACGACACCACTCCGCTTGAAGTGAGTTTCTCTGTCGACGGGAGCCGGAATCTCCGTGAGACCACGCGGAAGGCGGTGCATCCGGCACCGACGAGCCCGTACTGGGTCTTCGACGCAACCTCTCCGACGACGTCGCGGACGCTGACCAGCCCGGTCTCGACGACGCCGTCAGGTCAGAACCCGCTGTTCCGCTACTTCGACACCAACGGCGCGGAACTCGTCCCCGCAGCCGGCTCGTCGTTGTCCGGCGACGCACTGGACGACATCGCGTCGGTGGCGATCACGCTCCGGCAGGCGAACACGAAGTCCACCCTCGACAACGGCGTGACGCTCATCAACACCGTGATGCTCGAGAACCTCCGGAAGGGGAACGGCTGATGCGTCGTCTCCGACGTGTGCTTCATCTCGACGGGCTTCGCGATGACCGCGGTATGGCGATGGCGATGGTGATCATCTTCGGCATGGTCATCGTCGTGATGGTCACGACCTCGTTGACGGTGGCGACCTCCGGTCTCCGGAAAGCCGACAATGACCAGGACTGGAACGGGGCGCTCAGCGCTGCGTACGCAGGGATCCAGGACTACCAGGCGCGTCTCGCGAACGACACCGGTTACACGCAGTACGGCAACCCCGACGCGCAGTACACCACCAAGAACGCCAGTGCGGGGACGGTCCGTCTGCCGACCGACGCGAACCCCGCGTTCGGCACCGGCGTGTCCGGCACATGGGCGACCGTGCCGTCCAGTGGCGACAGCGCCAAGTACCGGTACGAGGTCGACAACCACCGGTACCTCGTGGACGGCACCATCAAGATCCGTGCAACGGGGAAGGTCGGGAACTCCGTCCGGTCCGTCACCGCAAGTGTTCGACAGCAGGGGTTCATCGACTTCCTGTACTTCTCGGACTACGAGATCCAGGATCCACAGCTCTCGGGCAAGAGCGCGACGAACTGCGCTCGGTACGCGTACGCCGGTCGTCCTTCGACCGGCTGCAACGAGATCGCCTTCGGATCGGGAGACGTCATCGCGGGGCCCGCGCACTCGAACGACACGATGCGGATCTGTCAAGCGACCTTCTCCACCTCGGTCACGACCTCCTGGAAGCCGGCCAGCGGGAAGACGTACGCGGCGGTCGACTCGAACAACAACTCGTGCACGGGACAGCAGTTCCCCGCCGGGACGACGCAACCCGGCTTCGAGTCCTCCATCGACATGCCCGCGACGAACGCGCAGCAGAAGCGCGAGACGCGAACTGACCTCCGTACCGACGTTCCCCGACCCGGCTGCCTCTACACGGGGCCGACCGACATCCAGTTCACCGTGGTCGACGGCGTCGGGAAGATGATCGTCAAGTCGCCCTACACGCGGCAGACCCGCTGGGCCGGTGACGACGGCAGTGCCATCGCATCCACGCAGTCGACGGATCAGCCTTGTGGCGAGCCCGGGACCGGAACCGGGAAGCTCGGTTCCGCCAACGGCGCGACCGTTCCGGTCCCGGACAACAACCTGATCTACGTCCAGAACGTCCCGTCCGCGAAGACCGACCAGAACTACACGAGCACGAGTGTGCTCCCCGCCACGTGCAACCAGGGCAACGGTGTGGGGTACCCGCTCGCGGGTGAGACAGCACCGACGTTCGCCTCCTCTTCTGCTCCGTGTGCCTACGGATCTCGGAACGGAGACGTCTTCGTCAAGGGGAAGCTGCAGGGGAAGCTCACCATCGCTTCCGAGAACTACCTCTACGCAACGGGGAACATCACGTACAACGACGCCAGCTCGGACGTCCTCGGCCTCACGGCCACGAACGCGGTGTGGGTCTGGAACCCGGTCGGCACGTCGACGACGAGCTACGACTGTGGTTCGTACTGGTACCCGCGTACCTGCACTTCGACCACGAACGGCGCACTCCTCGGAGACACGAACCGAGAGATCGACGCGGCTGTCATCTCGGTCGCGCATACGTTCGGAGTGCAGAACTACGACAAGGGCGGGCTCCGAGGCACCTTGACGGTCAAGGGGGCGATCGCTCAGAAGTTCCGCGGCATCGTCTCGAGCGGCGACAACGGGTACATCAAGAAGTACCAGTACGACTCCCGACTCAAGTACCTCTCACCGCCGAAGTTCCTCAACCCCGTGACGACCACCTACGGGATCACCACCGTCGGAGAGGTCGTCGCGGCCTATCGGGCGGACGGGGGCAACCGATGAATGCGACGGCCTTCTTCCTCGTGTACTTCGTCGGTCTGACCGCCGTCCTCGGGCTCATCATCGGTTCGTTCCTCAACGTCGTCGTCCACCGAGTTCCAGCTGGCGTTTCGGTCGTGCATCCGAGGAGTGCCTGCCCCCGGTGCGCGCACGAGATCCGTGCCCGGGACAACGTCCCGGTCGTCTCCTGGCTCGTGCTCCGCGGGAGATGTCGTGACTGTGCTGCTCCTATCTCGGGCCGGTACCCCGCCGTGGAGCTCCTCACGGCCACGGCCTTCGTGGTCGTCGGGGCGCACGTCCTCCCGGACATCGTCCGAGGGGCCGACGGGCGTGCGATCGCAGCGCAGGCGCTCATGCTCGTGGCCTTGCTGTTCCTGGCGGCGATCAGCGTCGCGTTGGCGTTGATCGACCTCGACACCCACCGACTCCCGGATGCATTGGTCTTGCCGTCGTTGGCCGTCGTCGTCGCTCTCGGTGTCGTGACGTCGCTCGTGAGTGGCGACTGGGCAGCATCCTCCCGGGGCGTCATCGGTTCACTCGGTCTCGGGGCCTTCTACCTGGCGCTTGCGCTGGCAGTCCCCAGGGGAATGGGCCTGGGAGACGTGAAGCTGGCGCTCGTCCTCGGGTTCGTCCTCGCGTACCTCGGTTGGGGGCCCCTCGCAGTGGGAGCTTTCGCCGCGTTCTTCCTCGGAGGTACCGTCTCGATCGTCCTCTTGCTCCTCCGACGTGTCGGTCGGAAGAGTGGGATTCCCTTCGGCCCGTGGATGCTGGCCGGTGCCTGGTGCGGGGTCTTCTTCGGCGACCGCCTGTTCGAGGCGTACCTCTCTCTCATCGGTCTCTCTTGAGACTCAGAACGGAACTGACACTCATGGCCAAGACCGTCGTCGGCCTCGACTTCTCCGGCTCAGCGATCCGAGCTGTCGAGGTCGCGGACGCCAACCGTGCTCGGCCGACGATCGTCCGGTTCGCAGAGGTACCCACTCCCGAGGACTCGGTCCATCGAGGTGAGGTGCTCGAGCCGAACACGGTCGCCACCGCGTTGAAAGAGCTGTGGGCGCTCGGTCGGTTCCGCAGCAAGAACGTCGTCATCGGGATGGGCAACCAACGAGTTCTCTCCCGCGACCTCACGGTGCCTCGTGCGCCGCTCGCTCAGATCCGCGAATCTCTCCCGTTCCAAGTCCAGGAAATGCTCCCGGTCCCCGTCGGCGACGCGATCCTCGACTTCTACCCGACGGCCGAAGGGCAGTCGGAAACCGGACCGGTGTTGCACGGGCTGCTGATCGCAGCGGTCAAGGACGCGGTGCTCAACAACGTCCGCGCGCTACAACTCGCAGGACTGAACCCATCCGGCGTCGACCTCATCCCGTTCGCCCTGAGCCGTGTGCTCGTTCGACGACCCGAGCGGAACGGCACGATCGCGCTCGTCGAACTCGGCGCAGAGACCACCAGCGTCGTCATCCTCGTCGACGGCGTTCCACAGTTCGTGCGCATCATCCCCGTCGGCGGGGAGGACTTCACGAAGACCCTTGCCGGCCGCTTGGAGATCGATCGCGAGGCGGCCGAAGTCGTGAAGCGACACCTCGGGCTCGACGGCAGTGCTCGAACTGCCGACGACGCTCGCGCCCTCGCTGTGCTGCACGAGTCGACCGCGGAACTGCTCGCCAGCATCCGCAACACGCTCAATTACTTCGTGAACACACGTCCTGGGCAGTCGGTCGCGCAGGTCGTCCTGTCGGGCGGCGGAGCGCGGCTCAGCGGGATCGCTGCGGAGATCGAGTCTTCCAACCGCATACCGACCGTTGTCGGCGATCCCTTCACGGGAGTGGCAGTCGCGCGCTCGATCTCCTTGGAGTCCGTCCGTCATCGCGCAACCTCCATCGCCACCGCGTTCGGTCTGGCCGTCGGGAGCGCCGCAGCATGACCACCGTCCACGAGCCGTCCGTCACCGCACGGGGGAAGTCCGGCGGGGGCCCCGATCCGCGCGCCTCTGTGAAGAAGGCGGCGGCTTCGAGCAAGCCGTCGCGCGGATCCAAGTCGACGGCAGCCCTCGTCGGCGCGACTCCACGCGTCGACCTCCTCCCGGGCGAGGTCCACGTCCATCGCCGGCAGCGAGCCGGAGTCCGACGCGCCTGGCTGGGCGTTCTCGTCCTCGCGTTCGTCACGGTCGTCGCCATCATCGGGGTCAGTGCGTTGAACCTCCAGTCGGCCTCCGAACTCTCTGCGGCGCAAAGCGAGACAGCTGCCCTGCTGGCACAGAAGCGGGAGTTCTCCGACCTCCAGTCCACAGTCAAGGAAACCGCCCGTTCGAGTGCTGCCCAGCGTGTCGGCGGGTCCACGGAGATCGACTGGTCGGCTTACCTCGACGCGGTTCAGAAGTCGCTTCCGGTGGGGGTGAGCATCACGACCGTCACGGCGGATTCGGCCACGGCGACGTCCCCGTACCCGCAGGGCACATCTGCGCTGCAGGGCGCCCGAGTCGCGACCCTCACCTTCACCGCGAGCAGCCCGACACTTCCGCAGGTGCCGGATTGGTTGGACTCGCTCCGGAGTCTGCCCGGGTTCGTGGACGGGACGGCGAATTCGGTGACCCTCTCCGAGGAGACGGGTACTGCCTACACGGCGAGTCTCACCCTCCACGTCGATGAAGGCGCGTACGACAACCGGTACAAGGGCAAGGGGAACTGATCGTGAGCAGAAACCGGCTCTTCCTCGTGGTCGCCTTGCTGGCCGCGATCGTCGTGGTCGCTGGCGGGTTCTTCCTCGGCGTCCAACCGCAACTCACAGCGGCGTCGGACAATGACGGGCAGCGTGTTGCGATCGAGCAGCGGAATCAGCAGTCTCGTCTGGAGCTGGCCAAGCTCCGCGAGGAGAACAAGACGCTCGACGCGCAGAAGCAGGCCCTGGCTGCCCTCCAAGCCTCTGTTCCGTCCACTGTGTCCACGGCCGGCTTCTACCGGGAGCTGAACGCCGTGGCGGCGGCGTCGGGCGTGACCATCTCGTCCATCACCACGGCGGATCCGGTCGCCTACACGAGCCCCGAGAGCTCCGCGGACGACGCGAGTGCTTCCGCTGGCAACGACGCCGCTCCCATGCCGGCCACCGATGCGTCCGTGACCGCGGCCAACTTCAGCACCATCGCTGTCTCGGTCGGCGTGACCGGCTCCTTCGACCAGGCCCGCGCGTTCCTCAAGGGCGTGCAGACCGGCGAGCGTCTGTTCCTCGTCACGAACATCACGTCATCGGCGGAGACCTCCGGAGAGGAGTCCAGCGCGGCGACCTGGACGTTCGGAGGAACGATCTACGTCCTGTCCGGTGATCCCGCAGCGGTCCCCACGACAGCGCCCAGTTCGTCCAGCTCACCCGACACCGAGGGTTAGTCGGTCTCGGAGCCCCCCCCACCGGGGCCACCCCGCCACGCCGCTCCCACTTCCGCCGCGCCGCCGGCTCCCCTTACGATGCTGCTCGGGCCCGCGGTCGCGGCTGCCCATCTCCCTCTCGGACGCCCCTCGAAACGGGCGCTCCTCGTCGTGCCCGGAGTCGCGCGTGTTCGTCGGTGTCATCGAGTTCCTCGGATGGTTCGGAGCAGTGACCGTTCTTGCCGGTTACTTGCTCTTCTCGCTCGGCAAGATCCCGAACGGCCCGGTGTACCAGCTGTTCAACCTGGTCGGAGGAGTCTCCGTGGCGGTCAACGTCGCCGCGCACCACGCCGTGCCGTCGACCATCGTCAACGGCATCTGGGCGGTCGTCGCGGCCGTCGTCCTGGTCCGGATGGGTCTGCGCCGAGCCCGCCGCCGCGTGACCGGATCGTCTGAGACTCGTCGCCCCGACCTCCACGCCGAACTGCCGACGACCACCGCGGTCCTCCCCGTCATCGGTCCCGCGCTCCGCGACCACGACGACGACGTGACATCCGTCGACGACACGGCCCCGAGCCTCCCGGCCGTGGCCGTGCCCGTGCCCGTGCCCGGAACGGGAACCGGCACCGGTACCGATGCCCCCGCCCCGATGACGGAGTCCGTCCCCGTCATCACCGCGACGATCGCCCTCGCCCTCGTCCGAGCCGCGACCCAGCAGCACACGGCCCAGCAGCACACGGGCCCGCAGCACACGACGCAGCAGCACCGGACGCGGCACGACACGACCCAGCGGTCCGCCGACCACGCCTCCGAGCCGGAACGCGCCGACGCCCCGTAGCCGCGTCGCGGCCCGTCAGCAGGGGAGGGCTACGATCGGCCCATGTCCCGGTGGTTGGTGGCGACGATGACGTCCGTCCTCTTCATCGCGCTCGTCATCGCGGTGGCGGGCTTCGAAGCCCTGCTCGCCGATGCCGAGGCGATCCGCCAGCCCGACGCGACCCCGTACCTCGGCCCGGCGATGGTCGTCGGCGCTGCACTCGTCGTGTTCCTCTCGACCGCGATGGGCGCCCGGGAGGGCAATCCCGGCGTCACCGGTCTGGTCGCCGCCGCGACCACCTACCTCGTCATGCTCGGGGTCGGTGCGGTGGGCTACGCCCTGGTCCGGTCCGACGTCGCCGAGCTCCTGGTGTTCCCCGCGGGCTACGCCCTCAGTCCCTTCGTGGTGGGTGCGGTCGTCGTCGCCCTCGTGACCGTCGTCGGCGGCATCTCCGCGGTGCGCTGGCAGGCGAGTCATCCACAGGGGTCACAGCGGCCGCCGGTCCGTCCACAGGACTGACGGGAGGCGCGGCCCACCCCCGCCCCGGCCGGTACGATTCCGGGGAAGCGCTGACCGATGCACCATGGGGGACCGATGACCGACCGAGCTGACCGCACGCCGGGCTGGGAGTCGGTGCCGGACGACGAGTCGTTGCACGGCGACCGTGTGCTGCCGCCCGCCATGACCCTCACCCAGTCGTCGCCGACCTCGAGCGGCGGACGTCGACCGATGCGCCGTGGCGTTGTCGTCGGGATCGTGGCCGGTGTCGCAGCAGTGGTCCTGCTCGTCGTCGCCGGGGGCATCGGGTGGTCGGTCGGATCGGACAGCCACTCGGCCGAGCGGCCCGTGGAGTCCTTCCTGGACGACGTCGAGCACGGCCACCTCGCCGACGCCCTCCGGACCGCCGGCATCGACCGCGGCCGCGACGACGTGCTCCTCACGGACGCGGCCTACGCGCGTGCCGGGGACAAGATCACGGCGCACCGGATCACCTCCGTCCAGCAGGGGTCGGACCGGGCGACCGTCCAGGCCGTGCTGACCCAGGCGGGCCGGATCGTCCCGGCGACGTTCGAACTCGAGCGGTCGGGCACCGACTGGGGTGTCTTCCCCGTCTGGTCGCTGCGGGCGCCGGCGCTGGGGTCGGTGCAGGTCGTCGTGCAGGGGCCGCCACGCAGCACCGTGCACGTCGCGGGCGTCGACGTCCGGACCGACGCTTCCGGTGCTGCTGACCTCCGCGCGTTCCCGGGCTCGTACGGGGTGCACCTCGACGGGGGCAAGTGGTTCACGGCGACGGACTCGACCGCGGCGGTCCCGGGCTTCGGCGCTGCCGGCACCCCGGTCGTGGTGGCGACGACCCTGACCGACGCGGGGGCACAGGCGGCGTCGACCGCCGTGGACGCGTGGGTGGACGCCTGTGTTGCCTCGACCTCCGCAGCTCCCGACGGCTGCAGCTTCTACGCCTACGGCGAGGACCCGGCGAACACCTACTCCGACCAGGAATGGACGCTCGATGCGCGACCGTCGGTCGCCGTCGGGGGTTGGGCGTCGAAGGGATGGGCGGTCGAGACCCGTTCGGCGGGATCGGCGACGTTCCGGGCGCAGTTCACCGGTCCGGCCGGCCGGGGCACCGCCACCGCCGGGCCGATCACGGTGAACGCCTCGGGGTGGATCACCGCGTTCAGCGACGACGGAGCGACCTTCGTGTCGGCCGTCGGCAACGGCCAGTCCGACTCCGGGTCCTGACGTCGACGACCCCGGTCACGCCCACAGCGGACGCGCCGGTGTCCGACCTACCACGGATTGACCTCGTCTGTCGCGACGGCTAGGCTCTTCCGGGTGTGCGCCTTCGGGCGCGCCCAGATCTTGCAGGCCTCTGGCCTCCCGATCACTCCATCCCCCATCTCCCTCCGCCGTCAGGCGTTGGTCCGCGTGGGATGAGGAAGCCGACGGACCGCGTCGGCCAGAGAGCACGAGCGAAGAACCAGGAGAACAGTTGCCTACCATCCAGCAGCTCGTTCGCAAGGGTCGTACGCCCAAGGTCGTCAAGACCAAGGCGCCGGCACTGAAGGCGAACCCCCAGCAGCGTGGCGTGTGCACCCGCGTCTACACCACCACCCCGAAGAAGCCGAACTCCGCCCTGCGCAAGGTCGCTCGTGTGAAGCTCTCGAACGGCACCGAGGTCACGGCCTACATCCCCGGTGAGGGCCACAACCTCCAGGAGCACTCGATGGTGCTCGTCCGCGGCGGTCGTGTGAAGGACCTCCCGGGTGTGCGTTACAAGATCATCCGCGGTGCCCTGGACACCCAGGCCGTCAAGAACCGTAAGCAGGCTCGTAGCCGCTACGGTGCGAAGAAGGGTTGAGTTAGATGCCTCGTAAGGGTCCCGCCCCGAAGCGCCCCGTCGTCGCCGATCCGGTCTACGGCGCCCCCGTCGTCAGCCAGCTCGTCAACAAGATCCTCCTCGACGGCAAGAAGGGCCTCGCCGAGCGCATCGTCTACGACGCGCTCGAAGGGGTCTCCTCCAAGAACGGCCAGGACGCCGTCGTCACGCTCAAGAAGGCGCTCGACAACGTCCGACCGACCCTCGAGGTCCGCAGCCGCCGCGTCGGTGGCTCGACCTACCAGGTCCCGGTCGAGGTCAAGCCGCACCGCGCGAACACCCTCGCGCTCCGCTGGCTGACCTCGTACGCCAAGGGCCGTCGCGAGAAGACGATGACCGAGCGTCTCATGAACGAGATCCTCGACGCGTCGAACGGTCTCGGTGCCGCGGTCAAGCGCCGTGAGGACACCCACAAGATGGCCGAGTCGAACAAGGCCTTCGCGCACTACCGCTGGTAGTCATCCGGCACCGTCCGGGTGCCTCGGCCAAGAGCCGCGGCACCCGGACGGCCGCCACCCTCTCCTACAACTCTCCCGGAGGAACCTGTGGCACAGGACGTGCTCACCGACCTGAACAAGGTCCGCAACATCGGCATCATGGCGCACATCGATGCCGGCAAGACCACGACGACCGAGCGCATCCTGTTCTACACGGGCATCACGCACAAGATCGGTGAGGTCCACGACGGCGCTGCCACGATGGACTGGATGGCGCAGGAGCAGGAACGCGGCATCACGATCACGTCGGCCGCGACGACCTGCTTCTGGGACAACAACCAGATCAACATCATCGACACCCCGGGTCACGTGGACTTCACGGTCGAGGTGGAGCGTTCGCTCCGCGTCCTCGACGGCGCGGTCGCCGTCTTCGACGGCAAGGAGGGCGTCGAGCCCCAGTCCGAGACCGTGTGGCGTCAGGCGGACAAGTACAACGTCCCGCGCATCTGCTTCGTCAACAAGATGGACAAGCTCGGCGCTGACTTCTACTTCACCGTCGACACGATCATCAACCGCCTCGGTGCGGAGCCGCTCGTGCTCCAGCTCCCGATCGGTGCCGAGAACGACTTCACCGGCGTCATCGACCTCATCGAGATGCACGCCAAGGTGTGGCCGGGCGATGCCAAGGGTGACGTCACCATGGGCGCCCAGTACGAGGTCCAGGAGATCCCCGCGGACCTCCAGGAGCGTGCCGAGGAGTACCGCGCCAAGCTCGTCGAGCGTGTCGCGGAGACCGACGACGCACTGCTCGAGAAGTACTTCGGTGGCGAAGAGCTGACCAAGGCCGAGATCAAGGCTGCGATCCGCAAGCTGACGATCAACTCCGAGGTCTACCCGATCCTCTGTGGCTCGGCCTTCAAGAACCGCGGCGTGCAGCCGATGCTCGACGCGGTCATCGACTACCTCCCCTCGCCCCTCGACGTGCCGCCGATGATCGGCCACGACGTCAAGGACGAAGAGGTCGAGATCATCCGCAAGCCGGAGTCCTCCGAGCCCTTCTCGGCGCTCGCGTTCAAGGTCGCGGTGCACCCGTTCTTCGGTCGCCTCACCTACGTCCGCGTGTACTCCGGTCACATCGACTCCGGTGCCCAGGTCATCAACTCGACCAAGGGCAAGAAGGAGCGCATCGGCAAGATCTTCCAGATGCACTCCAACAAGGAGAACCCGGTCGACTCGGTCACCGCCGGTCACATCTACGCGGTCATCGGCCTCAAGGACACCACCACGGGTGACACCCTGTGCGACCCGTCCAACCAGGTCGTCCTCGAGTCGATGACGTTCCCGGAGCCGGTCATCGAGGTCGCGATCGAGCCGAACACGAAGGCCGACCAGGAGAAGCTCTCCGTCGCCATCCAGAAGCTCGCTGAAGAAGACCCGACGTTCCGCGTCGAGCAGAACGCCGAGACCGGTCAGACGACGATCAAGGGCATGGGCGAGCTCCACCTCGACATCCTCGTCGACCGCATGAAGCGTGAGTTCAAGGTCGAGGCGAACGTCGGCAAGCCGCAGGTGGCCTACCGCGAGACCCTGACCAAGGTCGTCGAGCGCTACGACTACACCCACAAGAAGCAGACCGGTGGTTCCGGTCAGTTCGCGAAGGTGCAGATCGCGCTCGAGCCGATGCCCGTCACCGCTGAGAAGGTGTACGAGTTCGTGAACGGCGTGACCGGTGGTCGCGTCCCGCGTGAGTACATCCCCTCGGTCGACGCGGGCATCCAGGACGCGATGCAGGTCGGCGTCCTCGCCGGCTTCCCGACCGTCGGTGTCAAGGCGACCCTCAAGGACGGCGCGGCGCACGACGTCGACTCGTCCGAGATGGCGTTCAAGATCGCCGGCTCGATCGCGTACAAGGAAGCGGCCCGCAAGGCCGGTCCCGTGCTGCTCGAGCCGATCATGGCCGTCGAGGTCCGTACGCCCGAGGAGTACATGGGCGACGTCATCGGCGACCTGAACTCGCGTCGTGGCCAGATCTCCGAGATGACGGATGCGTCCGGCGTCAAGGTGGTCCGTGCGAGCGTCCCGCTGTCCGAGATGTTCGGCTACGTGGGCGACCTGCGCTCCAAGACCTCTGGTCGTGCTGTCTTCTCCATGGTGTTCGAGACCTACAACGAGGTCCCGCGCAACGTGGCGGACGAGATCATCCAGAAGAGCACCGGGGCCTGACGCTCCCGCGTCATCCCCAGGCGAGGGTGCCCGGCGACGGGCCCCTCGCCACCAAGTAAAGTAGAGACACACACACCGCGCGCCAACAGCGCAGGACCGACCAGGTCCTGCTGGGGGCGACGCATCCGAGTCCTGAGGAGGACCCACAGTGGCCAAGGCCAAGTTCGAGCGGACCAAGCCGCACGTCAACATCGGAACCATCGGTCACGTCGACCACGGCAAGACCACGCTCACGGCGGCGATCACCAAGGTTCTGCACGACCAGTACCCGGACCTCAACGAGGCCCGCGACTTCGCGCAGATCGACAACGCTCCCGAAGAGCGCCAGCGCGGCATCACGATCAACATCTCGCACGTCGAGTACCAGACGGAGAAGCGCCACTACGCGCACGTCGACGCTCCTGGTCACGCTGACTACGTGAAGAACATGATCACCGGTGCGGCCCAGATGGACGGCGCGATCCTCGTGGTCGCCGCCACCGACGGCCCGATGCCCCAGACGCGTGAGCACGTGCTGCTCGCCCGCCAGGTCGGCGTCCCGTACATCGTCGTCGCGCTGAACAAGGCCGACATGGTGGACGACGAGGAGATCCTCGAGCTCGTCGAGCTCGAGGTGCGCGAGCTCCTCGGCTCGCAGGAGTTCGACGAGGACGCCCCCGTCGTGCAGGTCTCGGCGCTCAAGGCGCTCGAGGGCGACGAGAAGTGGGTCAAGTCCGTCCAGGACCTGATGGCCGCCGTCGACGAGAACGTCCCGGACCCGGTGCGCGCCACCGACCAGCCGTTCCTCATGCCGATCGAGGACGTCTTCACGATCACCGGTCGTGGCACCGTCGTCACCGGTCGCGTCGAGCGTGGCGAGCTGGACATCAACTCCGAGGTCGAGATCGTCGGCATCAAGGCGACCCAGAAGACCACGGTCACGGGCATCGAGATGTTCCGCAAGCTGCTGGACAAGGCAGTCGCCGGTGACAACACCGGTCTGCTCATCCGTGGCCTCAAGCGCGAGGACGTCGAGCGCGGCCAGGTCGTCGTGAAGCCGGGTTCGGTCACGCCGCACACCGAGTTCACCGCGAACGCGTACATCCTGAACAAGGAAGAGGGCGGTCGTCACAACCCGTTCTACGCGAACTACCGTCCGCAGTTCTACTTCCGCACCACGGACGTCACCGGCGTCATCACGCTGCCCGAGGGCACCGAGATGGTCATGCCCGGTGACACCGTCGCCATGACGGTCGAGCTGATCCAGCCGATCGCCATGGAAGAGGGCCTCCGCTTCGCCATCCGTGAGGGTGGTCGTACGGTCGGCGCCGGCACGGTCGAGAAGATCATCAAGTAACTCCGGTCACTTGCGTCAGCGGGGTCGGACCTTCGGGTCCGGCCCCGCTTTCCGTTCGGCCCGGCCGTCCGGGCCAGCACGCGCACCGGGGTACGTTCCTGCTCAGTCGGGCAGCCCCCATGGTGTTGCATCAGGAACGTGACACGTCTGCGCCGTTCCTCGACCAAGGGTCGGGGCTACCACCGCGTTCGGAGCGGCAAGGGCTTCTCGTACAAGGACCCGCACGGTACGACCGTGACCGATCCGGAGGTCCGCCAGCGTCTCGAGGACCTCGTCATCCCGCCGGCGTGGGACGACGTGTGGATCTCGCCGTACGAGAACGGGCACATCCTGGCGACCGGCATCGACGGCGCCGGACGACGGCAGTACATGTACCACCCGTCCTGGCGCGATCGCATGGACAAGATCAAGTACGACCGTGCGCTCGCCCTGGCTGAGTCCCTGCCAGCCGCGCGACGGATGGTGACACAGGACCTGCGCCGTCCGGAGCCGGACCGACGCCGTGCGCTGGCCGCGGCGTTCCGGATGCTCGACCAGGGTTCCCTGCGCGTCGGGTCCGAGCGGTACGCCACCGAGCACGGCAGCCACGGCCTGTCGACGCTCCTCTGCACGCACGCCCACATCTCGGGCGATGACATCGAGCTCGAGTTCCCCGGCAAGAGCCACCAGGCGTGGTCGTCGACGATCCACGACGCGGACCTGGCGCGCGTGCTCGTCGGCATGAAGCGTCGCGGTCCGAACGCCCGCCTGCTCTCGTTCCGAGAGCGCCGCGGTGACGACTGGGAGCCGGTGACCGCTGAGGACATCAACGCCTACGTCAAGGAGCGTGCGGGGGAGGACTTCACCGCGAAGGACTTCCGGACGCTGCACGGGACGGTCGCGGCCGCCGTCGACCTGGCCCAGACCGGCGTACTGTCGAGTCAGGCGAAGCGGAAGAAGGCCATCTCGCACGCCGTCAAGGCCGCGAGCGATGTCCTGGGCAACACACCGACCGTCGCGAGACAGAGTTATATCGACCCCAGGCTGCTCGACGCGTACGAGCACGGCGAGACGATCGACCCCCAACGTCTGCACGCGGCCGAGTCCGAGGTCCGGGCGCTGCTCTACCGACAATGACGTGGTGGAGTGGTGAACGGTCGCAGGCAGTGCCGTGATGACGTAGCGTTGGTGGTCGTGCCCGCCCACCCCACGAGGCACGGAAGGACCCATCAGTCGTGACCGACGAGTGCATCCACGGTTTCCCCATCGAACTCTGCGACATCTGCTCCCCACGGCAGCGTGATCCGGAGGACATCATCAAGACCCCGACGCCGCGTCGGACCCGCGTGACCACGTCACTGCGGTCGACCCCGTCGACGCCGGGCGGCAAGGTCCCCGAGCAGGTGCTGCCGGCGACCCGGGATTTCGGTGCGCTCCGCGCGCACCACGTCACCCACATCGACAACCTGGCGGGCATCGTGGCGGACGGCGCGATCCTCGCGTCGGACCAGGCCACGCCGGCCGTGGACGTCAGCTCCGCCGCCACCCGGGAGGCCCGTGGTGCGGCCACCGCCCCAGACGGTTCGAGCGTGGCCGGCCACGTCCCGTTCACCCTCTCGCCCGACGCCCGCCGGTGGGACGAGCTGCGCTCCGGAGCCGAGGAGGACCGCTGGTCCGACGCCGCCCGGCGCACCCGCGCGACCGAGTTCGTCGTCCTCGTGGTCCCGACGACCGCCTTCGGTGCGTCCGTGATCCTGGCCGACACCGACGCCGACGACCCGGACGTGCGCTTCGCCGTCGGGCCGGATGCAGCGACCAACCTGCTCCGCCGCACCGACATCACCGACCCGTCGATGCACGGCGTGGAGCTGCTCGCCGGCCCACAGGTGCCGATGTCCTCGGTCGCCCTGGTGGGGGTGCCGAACGACAAGGTCCGTCAGCAGGTGAAGGCCGTCTTCGCCGAACACGGTGGGCCCGCTCCGCGTGTGGCCGTCTTCCCGCCGTGGTTCGTCCCGCCGCTGCCCGAGGACTGATCCCCGGATGCACAGAACGCCCCGGACCGCACGTGCGGGCCGGGGCGTCGTGGTGTCCGGGGTCAGGCGCTGCGTCGGCTGCGGGCGTAGAGGACGATGCCGGCGACCACGGACACGTTGAGCGACTCGACGCGGCTGTCGATCGGCACCGAGACCGTGTCCGCCGCGAGGTCCTGCAGCACGTCCGATGCGCCGGTCTTCTCGGCACCGAGCAGCAGGGCCACGTCACCCTCGAGCTCGCCGAGCGACTCGGGCGAGAGCGAGCCGTCCATGTCCACGTCGACGACCCGCAGGCCGGACTCGGCGAGCCAGCGGGCGACCCGCTCCCGTGACTCCAGCAGCACCGGGACCGAGAACACGTGACCGCGGCTCGCGCGGACGACCCGGCGGTCGGCGATGGTCGGCAGGTCGCTGTCGACGAGGACGACCCCGCGTGCGCCGAGGCCGACGGCGGTCCGGACGATGGCGCCGATGTTGCCGACGATCTTCACCCCGTCGAGGACCAGCACATCGCCGGTGCCCTCTGCCAGCGCCGAGAAACGGGCCGGTGCGGGGATGTTCGCGACGCCGAAGACCTTCGGGCGCTTCTCGCTGCGGAACACCTTGGTGAGCACGGCCGGCTCGACGAGCCGGACCGGCACCCGGAGCTCGGCGCAGAGAGCCGCGAGGTCGTCGGGGAACTCCCGCGTGGACTCGCCGTAGACCTCGATGAACCGGACTCCCGCGTGGAGGGCCTGCACGAGCGGCTCCTGGTCCTCGATGATCGCGGTCCGGACGGCCCCGCGGGCGGGCTTGGCGAGGTCGCTGAGCCGCTGGACGGCGGGGTCGGAAGGATCGGCGAGCACATCGAGATCGGGCATGCGCGAAGGCTAGCAGCGGCGTTCCGAGGGCCCGACGGGGGCCGACCTGGCAGGCGCGGGCAGTGCCTCCAGTCCGGACTTCGGACCGGCAGTGGGAGCCCGGCCGGGAGGCTCGTCACGCGCTCCGCAACACGCCGTCGAGATCGCGACACGCCCGGGTTGCACGGAGGCATGGCCTATGCGAGACTTGTGCGGTTCCGAAATTCCGCGGGCGTTCGCGCCCGTGGGGTCACTGCTCTGGCAGTGCACAACCCCCCTGTTCAGCAGGGCTGGGTTGGGCCGCAGGCAGCAGAACACGATCGACATCCGCCAGCACCACGGTGCGCGGGTGACGACATGCCCACGCGTGTGCCCCGGGTACTCGCGCGGTTGACAGGAGAACAGCGGTCATCCCTGCGGATGGAGCCGGTGGTTCACGTAAACAGCCGGGCACGCGACAGCGGAGCCCCGGCGGCGTCAGGCGGCCTGAGGGTGCGCGGCGCAAGAGAGGACAGGAAAACACATGGCGGGACAGAAGATCCGCATCCGGCTCAAGTCGTACGACCACGAGGTCATCGACACGTCGGCCCGGAAGATCGTCGACACGGTGACCCGTGCCGGTGCGACCGTGGTCGGCCCGGTGCCGCTCCCCACCGAGAAGAACGTGATCCCCGTGATCCGTTCCCCTCACAAGTACAAGGACTCGCGCGAGCACTTCGAGAAGCGCACGCACAAGCGGGTCATCGACATCGTCGACCCGACGCCGAAGGCCGTCGACTCGCTCATGCGTCTCGACCTCCCGGCCGACGTCAACATCGAGATCAAGCTGTAAGGGGGCTGGAACTCATGGCGAACTCAACCAAGACCGTCAAGGGCCTCCTCGGCAAGAAGCTCGGGATGACCCAGGTGTGGGACGAGAACAACAAGTTCATCCCCGTCACCGTGATCGAGGTCGGCCCGAACGTGGTCACCCAGATCCGGAACATCGAGCGCGACGGCTACGAGGCGATCCAGATCGCCGCGGGCCAGATCGACCCCCGCAAGGTGAACAAGCCGGCCGCTGGCCACTTCGAGGCCGCCGGTGTCACGCCGCGACGCACCCTCACCGAGATCCGCACGAACGACTCCGCGGAGTACTCGCTCGGTCAGGAGCTGACCGTCGACACGTTCGAGGCCGGCCAGAAGGTCGACGTCGTCGGCACCAGCAAGGGCAAGGGCTTCGCCGGTGTCATGAAGCGTCACAACTTCGCCGGTGTCTCCGCCTCGCACGGTTCGCACCGCAACCACCGCAAGCCCGGTTCCATCGGCGCCTCCTCGACCCCGTCGCGTGTCTTCAAGGGCATGCGCATGGCCGGTCGTATGGGTGGCGACCGCGTGACCGTCCTCAACCTCACGGTCCACGCCGTCGACGCCGAGAAGGGTCTGCTGCTCGTCAAGGGCGCCGTCCCCGGTGCTCGTGGCCGTTCCGTCTTCGTCCGCACCGCCGTGAAGGGTAAGTGATCATGGCCACCACGACCGCAACCACGATCGACGTCCTCGACGCCTCGGGCGTGAAGTCCGGCTCCGTCGAGCTCCCCGCAGCGATCTTCGACGTCGAGACCAACGTCCCGCTCATCCACCAGGTCGTCACCGCGCAGCTCGCCGCCGCGCGTCAGGGCACCCACAAGACCAAGAACCGTGGCGAAGTCCGCGGTTCGGGTCGCAAGCCGTTCAAGCAGAAGGGCACCGGCCGCGCCCGTCAGGGTTCGGTCCGCGCCCCGGAGCACACCGGTGGTGGCGTCGTCCACGGACCGACCCCGCGTGACTACTCGCAGCGCACCCCGAAGAAGATGATCGCCGCAGCTCTGCTCGGCTCGCTCTCGGACCGTGCCCGCGGTGGCCGCATCTCCGCTGTGGAGGGCTTCGTCGAGGCAGAACTGCCGTCGACCAAGACCGCCCGCACGCTGCTCGAGAAGGTCGCACCCGTCAAGCACGTGCTCATCGTGCTCGAGTCGGGCGACGAGCTGACGCTCAAGAGCGTCCGCAACCTGCCGAACGTCCACGCGCTCTCGTACGGCCAGCTGAACGCCTACGACGTCCTCCGTGCGGACGCCGTCGTCTTCAGCAAGAGCGCCCTCGACGCCTTCATCGCGTCGAAGACCGCGAAGGAGATCACCGCATGAGCGGCTTCAACAAGGACCCGCGCGACATCATCATCTCGCCGGTCGTGTCGGAGAAGAGCTACGGCCTCATCGACCAGGGCAAGTACACGTTCCTCGTGGACCCCCGTGCGAACAAGACCGAGATCAAGCTCGCGATCGAGAAGATCTTCGACGTCAAGGTCGCCGGCATCAACACGCTGAACCGTCCGGGCAAGACCCGCCGGACCAAGTTCGGGATCGGCAAGCGCAAGGACACCAAGCGCGCCATCGTGACGCTCAAGTCCGGTTCGATCGACATCTTCACGGCTGTCGGCTGAGGACCAGAGGGATAAATCATGGCTATTCGTAACTACAAGCCCACGACCCCCGGTCGTCGCGGCTCCTCGGTCGCCGACTTCGCCGAGATCACCCGCTCGACCCCGGAGAAGTCCCTGCTCCGTCCGCTGCCGAAGACCGGTGGCCGGAACAGCTCGGGTCGCATCACGACGCGTCACATCGGTGGTGGCCACAAGCGCCAGTACCGCGTGATCGACTTCCGTCGTGCCGACAAGGACGGTGTCGACGCCAAGGTCGCACACATCGAGTACGACCCGAACCGCACGGCGCGCATCGCGCTCCTGCACTTCGTGGACGGCACCAAGCGCTACATCATCGCGCCGAACAAGCTCAAGCAGGGCGACGTCGTCGAGACGGGCCCCGGCGCTGACATCAAGCCCGGCAACAACCTGCCGCTGCGCAACATCCCCGTGGGTACGGTCGTGCACGCGATCGAGCTCCGCCCCGGTGGCGGCGCCAAGCTCGCCCGCTCCGCCGGCGCCTCGGTGCGTCTCGTCGCCAAGGACGGCCCCTACGCGCAGCTCCGTCTGCCGTCGGGTGAAGTCCGGAACGTCGACGCCCGCTGCCGCGCCACGATCGGCGAGGTCGGCAACGCCGAACAGTCGAACATCAACTGGGGCAAGGCCGGCCGCATGCGCTGGAAGGGCGTCCGCCCGACGGTGCGTGGTGTCGCGATGAACCCGGTCGACCACCCGCACGGTGGTGGTGAAGGCAAGACCTCCGGTGGCCGTCACCCGGTCAGCCCGTGGGGCCAGTCCGAGGGCCGTACGCGCAAGCCGAACAAGCCGAGCGACAAGCTCATCGTCCGTCGCCGTAACGCCGGCAAGAAGCGCAAGTAGGAGTTCCGAAGATGCCACGCAGTCTGAAGAAGGGCCCCTTCGTCGACGAGCACCTGCTCCGCAAGGTCGTCACGCAGAACGAGGCCAACACCAAGAACGTGATCCGCACGTGGTCGCGACGGTCGATGATCGTCCCGAACATGCTCGGTCACACCATCGCGGTGCACGACGGCCGGAAGCACATCCCGGTGTTCGTCACCGAGTCGATGGTCGGTCACAAGCTCGGCGAGTTCGCGCCGACCCGCACCTTCCGCGGCCACGTGAAGGACGACAAGAAGGGCCGTCGCCGCTAAGGCGGCGACGAAGAGGAGGAACGAAATGGTGGAGTCGATCGCACGCGTGCGACACATCCGCGTCACGCCTCAGAAGGCCCGTCGCGTCATCCAGCTGATCCGCGGCAAGCAGGCCCACGAGGCGCTCGCCATCCTGAAGTTCGCCCCCCAGGGCGCTTCGGAGCCCGTGTACAAGCTGGTCGCTTCGGCGATCGCGAACGCACGGGTCAAGGCTGACTCGACGAACAGCTTCCTCGACGAGCGCGATCTCTACGTGAGCAGCGTCTACGTCGATGAGGGAACGACCCTGAAGCGGTTCCAGCCGCGTGCCCAGGGCCGGGCCTTCAGCATCAAAAAGCGCACCAGCCACATCACGGTCGTCCTCGCGACGCCGGATGAGGCCGAGGCCGCCGCGACGAGCAAGAAGGCGAGCAAGTAATGGGCCAGAAGGTCAACCCGTACGGCTTCCGTCTCGGGATCACGACGGACCACATCTCCCACTGGTTCGCCGACAGCACGAAGAAGGGTCAGCGTTACGCCGACTTCGTGGCCGAGGACGTCAAGATCCGTCAGTTCCTGACGAAGAGCCTCGACCGCGCGGGCGTTGCCCGTATCGAGCTGGAGCGCACCCGCGACCGCGTCCGCGTGGACATCCACACGGCGCGCCCGGGCATCGTCATCGGTCGCCGCGGCGCCGAGGCCGAGCGCATCCGGAGCGAGCTCGAGAAGCTCACCAAGAAGCAGATCCAGCTCAACATCCTCGAGGTCAAGAACCCCGAGACCGAGGCCCAGCTCGTCGCGCAGGGCATCGCCGAGCAGCTCTCCGCTCGTGTCGCGTTCCGTCGCGCCATGCGCAAGGGCCTGCAGGGTGCACAGCGCGCCGGTGCCAAGGGTGTCCGCATCCAGGTGTCGGGCCGCCTCGGCGGCGCCGAGATGTCCCGTTCGGAGTTCTACCGCGAGGGCCGCGTGCCCCTGCACACCCTCCGCGCGAACATCGACTACGGCTTCTACGAGGCCCGGACCACGTTCGGCCGCATCGGCGTGAAGGTCTGGATCTACAAGGGCGACATCACGAACAAGGAGCTCGCTCGCGAGCAGGCGAACCAGCGTTCGTCCCGCCCGGAGCGTCGTGGCGGCGGCAACGACCGTCGTGGCGGCGGCCCCCGTGGCGACCGCAACGACCGCGGTGGCGACCGTCGCGAGCAGCAGGCCCCGCAGGACGCGCCGGCCGGCGCAGGAGTTGAGGCGTAACCATGCTTATCCCCCGTCGAGTCAAGCACCGCAAGCAGCACCACCCGAAGCGTTCGGGCCAGGCGACCGGTGGCACGAAGGTCTCCTTCGGTGAGTACGGAATCCAGGCGCTCACCCCGGCCTACGTGACCAACCGTCAGATCGAGTCCGCTCGTATCGCCATGACGCGTCACATCAAGCGTGGCGGCAAGGTGTGGATCAACATCTACCCGGACCGCCCGCTGACCAAGAAGCCGGCTGAGACCCGAATGGGTTCCGGTAAGGGTTCGCCCGAGTGGTGGGTCGCCAACGTCAAGCCGGGTCGCGTGCTCTTCGAGCTCGCCGGTGTGAGCGACGACGTCGCTCGCGAGGCACTGACCCGTGCAATTCACAAGCTGCCCCTCAAGGCACGCATCATCAAGCGCGAGGAGGGCGACGCATAATGGCGATCGGTTCCAAGGAGCTCCGTCCGACGGAGCTCGACACGTTCGAGAACGAGCGTCTCGCTGACGAGCTGAAGAAGGCCAAGGAGGAGCTGTTCAACCTCCGCTTCCAGTCGGCCACCGGCCAGCTGGAGAGCCACGGCCGTCTCCGTGCCGTCAAGCGCGACATCGCGCGCATCTACACCGTGCTCCGTGAGCGCGAGCTCGGCATCCGTGCCACGCCCGCGCCCGTCGAGACCGCCCCGAAGGCCAAGAAGTCGTCGAAGAAGGCCGAGAAGCCGGCTGAGTCGACCGAGGCCGCGACCGCCGAGGAGAACTGATGGCCACCGAAGAGAAGGACTCCGCCGCCGTCACCCGCGGCTACCGCAAGACCCGTCGTGGCTACGTCACGAGCGACAAGATGGACAAGACGATCGTCGTCGAGGTCGAGGACCGCGTGAAGCACCCCCTCTACGGCAAGGTCATCCGTCGCACGTCGAAGGTCAAGGCCCACGACGAGCAGGGTTCCGCCGGCATCGGCGACCTGGTCGTCATCAGCGAGACCCGTCCCCTCAGCGCCACGAAGCGCTGGCGCCTGGTCGAGATCCTCGAGAAGGCCAAGTAGGCCTCGGCCCGCTTCGGAATAGGAGACAGCAGTGATTCAGCAGGAATCCCGCCTGAAGGTGGCTGACAACACGGGCGCCAAGGAGATCCTCACCATCCGTGTTCTCGGCGGCTCGGGTCGTCGCTACGCCGGCCTCGGTGACGTCATCGTCGCCACGGTGAAGGACGCCATCCCCGGCGGCAACGTGAAGAAGGGTGACGTCGTCAAGGCGGTCATCGTTCGCACCAAGAAGGAGACCCGTCGTGCAGACGGCTCCTACATCAAGTTCGATGAGAACGCGGCAGTGATCCTCAAGGCTGATGGCGACCCGCGCGGTACGCGCATCTTCGGGCCGATCGGTCGCGAGCTCCGTGACAAGAAGTTCATGAAGATCATCTCGCTCGCGCCGGAGGTGCTGTAAGCCATGGCGAACATCAAGAAGGGTGACCTGGTCCAGGTCATCACCGGTGCCACGCAGGAGCGTGGCGGCGACCGCGGCAAGCAGGGCAAGGTCATCGAGGTCCGCGGCGACCGTCTGGTCGTCGAGGGCATCAACTTCGTGACCAAGCACGTCCGCGTCGGTCAGACCCAGCGCGGTTCGAAGACCGGTGGCATCGAGCAGCACGAAGCTCCGATCCACGTGTCCAACGTCGCGATCGTCGACCCGACGACCAAGAAGCCGACCCGCGTCGGTTTCCGCAACGAAGAGGTGGAGAAGGACGGCGTCACCAAGACCGTCCGCGTCCGCTACGCCAAGAAGTCTGGTGAGAAGCTCTGATGACTGACACGACTGCCGCGACGACTGAGAAAGTTCAGCCGCGCCTCAAGCAGAAGTACCGCGATGAGATCAAGGCGGCGCTGACCGAGCAGTTCGGTTACGCGAACGTGAACCAGGTCCCCGGCCTGGTCAAGGTCGTCGTCAACACCGGTGTCGGTGAGGCCGCGCGCGACTCGAAGATCATCGAGGGTGCCATCAAGGACCTCACGGCGATCACCGGTCAGAAGCCGCAGGTCACGCTGGCCCGCAAGTCGATCGCGCAGTTCAAGCTGCGCGAGGGCCAGGCCATCGGCGCACACGTCACGCTCCGCGGTGACCGTGCGTGGGAGTTCCTGGACCGCCTGCTGTCGCTGGCCCTCCCGCGCATCCGCGACTTCCGTGGGCTGAGCGACCGCCAGTTCGACGGCAACGGCAACTACACCTTCGGTCTCTCGGAGCAGAGCGTGTTCCACGAGATCGACCAGGACCGCATCGACCGCGTGCGTGGCTTCGACATCACCGTCGTGACCACCGCGAAGACGGACGACGAAGGCCGCGCGCTGCTCCGCCAGCTCGGCTTCCCGTTCCGTTCGGGCGAGCAGACGGTCTAAGCTACTCCGGGCGGTGCGGGCCGGAGGAGTTCATCTCCTCCGGCCCGCACGCACGAAGTCACACCGATCCCGGGGAACCGCCCTGGGATCACATCGATCGTCGAGGTCGGCACTCGTGGAACGGGTGATCGAAACCGGACGAAGAACGGATACGCATCATGACGATGACCGATCCGGTCGCAGACATGCTGACCAGATTGCGGAACGCGAACTCGGCGCACCACGACGCCGTCTCGCTTCCGAGCTCCAAGCTCAAGCAGACCATCGCTGACATCCTCAAGCGCGAGGGTTACATCAGCGAGTGGAAGGTCGAGGACGCCCGCGTCGGGCAGACCCTGACCATCGAACTCAAGTACGGCCCCGATCGCGAGCGCTCGATCGCCGGCATCAAGCGCGTCTCGAAGCCGGGCCTCCGCGTCTACGCGAAGTCGACCGAGCTGCCCCGTGTCCTCGGTGGCCTCGGCGTGGCGATCCTGTCGACCTCCTCGGGGCTCCTGACCGACCGCGAAGCCGAGCAGAAGGGCGTGGGTGGGGAAGTCCTCGCCTACGTTTGGTGATCGATCATGTCTCGTATCGGACGTCTCCCCATCGACATCCCGGCCGGAGCGACCGTCTCGGTCGACGGCCAGAACGTCGCCGTCAAGGGCCCGAAGGGCGAGCTCACGCTCGTCATCGCTGAGCCCATCCAGGCCACTGTCGAGGACAACCAGGTCCTCGTCAGCCGTCCGGACGACGAGCGTTCCTCCCGCGCGCTGCACGGCCTGACCCGGTCGCTCATCGCGAACCAGATCATCGGCGTGACCCAGGGCTACTCCAAGGGCCTCGAGGTCGTCGGTACCGGTTACCGCGTGGCCGCCAAGGGCAGCGACCTCGAGTTCGCGCTCGGGTACTCCCACCCGATCACGGTCAACCCGCCGGCAGGCATCAGCTTCGCCGTCGAGGGCAACAACCGGGTCACCGTGAACGGCATCGACAAGCAGCTCGTCGGTGAGGTCGCGGCCAACATCCGCAAGCTGCGCAAGCCCGAGCCCTACAAGGGCAAGGGTGTCCGCTACGCCGGCGAGATCGTGCGCCGCAAGGCCGGAAAGTCAGGTAAGTGATCATGGCCATCGGAACTCGTACTCGAGGCAAGAGCAAGGCGGCAGCCAAGGCCCGCCGCCACAACCGTCTCCGGAAGAAGATCACCGGGACCGAGACCCGTCCCCGCCTCGCCGTCACCCGTTCGTCACGTCACGTGTTCGTCCAGGTCATCGACGACGCGAAGGGTCACACCCTCGCCAGCGCATCGACGATGGAGGCCGACCTCCGCTCGTTCGACGGCGACAAGACCGCCAAGGCCCGTCGTGTCGGCGAGCTCGTCGCCGAGCGCGCGAAGTCGGCTGGCGTCGAGGCCGTGGTCTTCGACCGCGGTGGTAGCAAGTACGCCGGTCGCGTCGCCGCGATCGCCGACGGTGCCCGTGAAGGAGGGCTGAACCTGTGAGCGACATCGCGAACACCAACGACGACGCCGAGGTCAAGGCCGAGGCCACGACCGACGCCGAGGTCGACACGACCGCTGCGGCGCCGACCGAGGCGGACACCGCCACGGAGAGCACCGACGCTGCCGAGACGACCGACGCAGACGCCAAGGCCCCCGCGGTCAAGGAGCCCGAGGTCCCCGTCGTCGAGCGTCCCGTCGAGACCGCGGCGGGTTCGGCTTCGAACAACCGCGACTCCGTCGACAACCGTGGTCGCCGTGGTGGCGGCAGCGGTGGCGGCCGTGACCGCCAGCAGGGTGGCCGTGGCGGCGACCGCAACGGGCGGGGTGGCGACAGCCAGTTCCTCGAGCGCGTCGTCACCATCAACCGCGTCTCCAAGGTCGTCAAGGGTGGTCGTCGCTTCAGCTTCACCGCGCTCGTCGTCGTCGGTGACGGCAACGGTCTGGTCGGCGTCGGCTACGGCAAGGCCCGCGAGGTCCCGACCGCCATCTCGAAGGGCGTCGAAGAGGCCAAGAAGAACTTCTTCCGCGTCCCCCGCGTCGGCAACACGATCCCGCACCCGGTGCAGGGTGAAGCCGCCGCTGGCGTCGTCCTCCTGCGTCCGGCCGCTGCCGGTACCGGTGTCATCGCCGGTGGTCCGGTCCGCGCCGTGCTCGAGTGCGCCGGCATCCACGACGTCCTGAGCAAGTCGCTCGGCTCGTCGAACACCATCAACATCGTGCACGCCACGGTCGAGGCCCTCAAGCAGCTCGAGGAGCCCCGCGCCGTCGCAGCACGTCGTGGCCTCCCCGTCGACCACGTCGTGCCGGCTCGCCTGCTGCACGCCGAGGCAGCCGCGCGTGCCGCCGCGAACGAGAAGGCAGGTGCCTGATGGCCATGCTGAAGATCACGCAGACGAAGTCCGTCATCAGCGAGAAGCAGTACCAGCGCGACACGCTCCGCAGCCTGGGTCTCAAGCGCATCGGCCGTACGGTCCTGCGTGAGGACAACGCCCAGAACCGCGGGTACGTCGCCACGGTGGCGCACCTCGTGAAGGTCGAGGAGGTCGACGCATGAGCGACGAGAAGAACGAGCGCGTCCAGATCCTGAAGGTGCACCACCTTCGTCCGGCCGCTGGCTCGAAGAAGGACCGCACCCGTGTGGGTCGCGGTGAGGGGTCGAAGGGCAAGACCGCCGGCCGTGGTACCAAGGGTCAGAAGGCCCGGTACCAGGTCAAGGTCGGCTTCGAGGGTGGGCAGATGCCGCTGCACATGCGCACCCCGAAGCTCCGCGGGTTCAAGAACCCGTTCCGCGTCGAGTACCAGCCCGTGAACCTGGACAAGATCGCGGAGCTCTACCCGAACGGTGGCGACGTCACCGTCGCGGACCTGGTCGCCAAGGGCGCCGTCCGCAAGAACGAGAAGGTCAAGGTTCTCGGTCAGGGTGACATCAGCGTGAAGCTCACGGTCACGGTCGACAAGGTCTCGGCATCCGCCGAGGAGAAGATCGTGGCGGCGGGCGGCACCGTCACCAAGTAGTCCCCGTCGGCGGCCCGCGCATTGCGCGCGGGCCGCCGTTACGGTTTCCTTGATGGCAGGCCCGGCAAGACTGCGTCGTTCGACGTGCGTCAACGGGCCACGGGGTCGGCGCTTCCGGCCACGGGCACCTCGCCCGGCTCGACCGGCTCGACCGGTCACAGAAGTTCGGAGTAACTCGTGTTCAGAGCGGTCGCGCGCATCATGCGCACCCCAGATCTTCGCAAGAAGATCGGCTTCACCCTGGCGATCATCGCGCTGTTCCGCCTGGGCTCGTACATCCCCGCACCGTTCGTCGACTACGCCAGCGTCCAGGCCTGCCTGGCGTCCGCGTCGTCCTCCGGCGGCCTCTACGACCTGATCAACCTGTTCTCCGGCGGCGCGCTCCTCAAGCTGTCGGTGTTCGCGCTCGGGATCATGCCGTACATCACGTCGTCGATCATCGTGCAGCTCCTGCGCGTGGTCATCCCGCACTTCGACTCCCTCTACAAGGAGGGTCAGTCGGGTCAGGCCAAGCTGACGCAGTACACGCGCTACCTCACCATCGCGCTGGGCGTGCTGCAGTCCACCACCCTGATCACCGTCGCCCGCTCGGGCGCGCTGTTCGGCACGAGCGCCTCGGCGTCCTGCACGTCGATCATCTCCAACGACAGCTGGTACGCGATCCTGCTCATGGTCATCACCCTGACCGCCGGTACCGGCCTCATCATGTGGATGGGCGAGCTCGTCACCGAGCGCGGCATCGGCAACGGCATGTCGCTGCTCATCTTCACCTCGATCGCCGCGCAGTTCCCGTCCGCCCTGTGGGCGATCGAGCAGTCGCAGTCCTTCGAGCTGTTCCTCTTCGTGATCCTGGTCGGACTGGTGATCATGATGGCCGTCGTGTTCGTCGAGCAGTCGCAACGACGGATCCCGGTGCAGTACGCCAAGCGCATGGTCGGGCGGCGTACGTACGGCGGCAACAACACGTACATCCCGATCAAGGTGAACATGGCCGGCGTCGTGCCCGTCATCTTCGCGTCGTCGCTGCTCTACCTGCCGGCGCTGATCGCGCAGTTCAACCAGCCCTCGGACGGCTCCGCGCCGGCCCCGTGGGTGACCTGGATCCAGAGCAACCTGACCTCGGGTGACAACTGGTTCTACATGGTCCTGTACTTCCTGCTCATCGTCGGCTTCACGTACTTCTACGTCGCGATCACCTTCAACCCCGAAGAGGTCGCCGACAACATGAAGAAGTACGGCGGGTTCATCCCGGGCATCCGTGCCGGACGTCCGACCGCCGAGTACCTCGACTACGTCCTGACCCGGGTGACGTTGCCCGGTGCGCTCTACCTCGGTCTCATCGCACTCATCCCGCTCGCAGCACTGGCGCTGTTCGGGGCGAACCAGAACTTCCCGTTCGGCGGTGCCAGCATCCTGATCATCGTGGGTGTCGGCCTCGAGACGGTGAAGCAGATCGACTCGCAGCTGCAGCAACGTCACTACGAAGGGCTTCTCCGTTGAGCGCACGTCTCGTCATCGTCGGACCTCCCGGAGCCGGGAAGGGCACGCAGGCCGGTCGGATCGCGTCGTCCTTCGGGATCCCCGCGATCTCGACCGGGGACATCTTCCGGAAGAACGTCGCCGAGGGCACGCCCCTCGGTCAGCGTGCGCAGGCGATCATGGACGCGGGCGACTACGTCCCGGACGACCTGACGAACGAGCTGGTCCGCGACCGCCTCGCCGAGTCGGATGCCGCTGACGGGTTCCTCCTCGACGGTTACCCGCGGACGCCGGCCCAGGTCGAGTACCTGGACGGGCTGCTCGCCGAGCAGGGCACCGGGATCGACGCCGTCGTGCAGCTGGTCGCGGACCAGGACGCGCTGGTCGGGCGACTGCTCAACCGTGCGGCCGACCAGGGCCGCGCCGACGACAACGAGCAGACCATCCGCCGCCGTCAGCAGGTGTACCAGGAGCAGACCGCTCCGCTCGTGGCGGTCTACCAGGAGCGTGGGCTGGTCGTGGACGTCGACGGCCTCGGCGCGGTCGACGAGGTCGGCGACCGGATCGCTGCGGCGCTCTCTGCCCGCGGCCTCGCAGCCTCGGTCTGAGCTCCGTGTCGCGTCTCCGGAAGCCATCGATCTACAAGACGCCCGAGGAGCTCCGCGCCATGGTGCGCCCCGGGCTGCTCACGGCGCAGGCGCTCGACGCCGTCCGCGCCGCTGTCCGGCCGGGCGTCACCACGGGTGAGCTCGACGCGATCGCGGAGCGCACCATCCGCGACGGCGGCGGTGTGCCGAACTTCCAGCTGGTCCCCGGCTACCGACACACGCTGTGCGTCTCGGTGAACGACGAAATCGTGCACGGCA
The DNA here is from genome assembly GCF_003234145.1 of Curtobacterium sp. MCPF17_011. Taxonomy (NCBI): domain Bacteria; kingdom Bacillati; phylum Actinomycetota; class Actinomycetes; order Micrococcales; family Microbacteriaceae; genus Curtobacterium; species Curtobacterium sp. MCPF17_011. The sequence continues at coordinate 186,652 of NZ_QKSK01000001.1, read as the reverse complement.
TCCCGGGGGACCGCACCCTCGAGCCAGGTGGCATCGTCTCGGTCGACGCCGGCGCCGAGGTCGACGGGTGGAACGGCGACAGCGCCTTCACCGTCGTCGTGCCCGGTGGTGACGCCACCACGGCCACGGCGCGTCAGAAGCTCTGCGACACCACCGAACGCGCGCTCTGGCACGGGGTCGCCGCCCTCGCGCACGCGAAGCACCTGCACGAGGTCGGCGCGGCGGTCGAGGACGCCATCGACGAGACCGGTGACTGGGGCATCGTCGAGGACTACACGGGGCACGGCATCGGGCGTTCGATGCACGAGGAACCACCGGTGTTCAACCACCGGGTCCGTGGCGCCGGGCCTGCCGTCAAGCCGGGCCTGGCCGTCGCCATCGAACCGATGGTCACCGCGGGCACGATCGACAGCTCGACCGACGCCGACGAGTGGACCGTGCGGACGCTCGACGGTTCCGACGCCGCCCACTGGGAGCACAGCGTCGCGGTCCATCCCGGTGGCATCTGGGTCCTCACGGCTGCCGACGGTGGTGCCGCCGGCCTCGAGCCGCTCGGCGTGACGCCGGTCCCGGTCCCCTAGCGGACTGCGCCAGGGAGCCGGACGGCCACACGGTCCACGGGGCTGCGGAACGGTTCCCCGACTCCACCCGCGTCGGGGTCGTGCTCCGAGGCGTGCCGACGCACCGGCCCACATGACGGGAGGCCCGTCGCCTGCTGGCGACGGGCCTCCCGTCATGTCGTGGTCGCGCCGCGTCGCGGCCCTGGGGCGTCGGGGTCAGTTCCCCACCGAGCAAGTCTGCTCGGCGGCACTCTGGCCGGTGATGGACGAGGGCAGTGGCGTCGAGGACGGGCTGCTGGTCGTCGTGGTCTCCGGAGCGGGTGTCTCCGGGGCCGGCGTCGCAGCACCGGGCGTCGTCGCGGGGGCCGACGGTGCCGCGGAGGCCGACGGGCTCGCGGTGTCGGACGACTCCCGCGAGGCTCGACCCGTGGAGGAGTCGTTGAGCGTCGTCCGCTCGTCCGTCTGCAGGGCGACGTTGAGGGTGTGGGCGTTCGCCTCGTCGACGACCACGCGGGCAGAGTCCGCCGGATCGTCGACGACGGGGTACTGGACGAACAACATGCTCGACGTGCTCATCCCCCGGAGTGCGGAGGCGAGCCCGACCAGGGTGCGGGTCTGGGCGAGGCCGTCCGAGAGCGTCATGTTCGACAGCGCCGCACCGGCGAGCTTGTAGAGCGTGATCGGGTTCGAGAGCGTGCCGTTCGACGTCACCTGGCGGAGCAGCGCCGACAGGAACACCTGCTGCGAGCTGATCCGCGCCAGGTCGCTGCCGTCGCCGACGCCGTGCCGGGACCGCAGGAAGGCGAGGGCGTCCGAGCCCTGCAGCGAGTGGGCGCCGGCGCTGAGGTGCAGCCCCGTGTACGTGTCGTCGATCGGGGAGGCCACGCAGACGTCGACCCCGCCGAGGGCGTTCGACATCTCGATCACGCCGTCGAAGGTGATGAGTCCGGCGTACGGGACCGTCAGACCGGTGAGGTTCTCGACCGTGTCGACGACGCAGGAGACACCACCGTTCCCGAGGGCCGTGTTGAACTGCGCGGACGACGCGGCCGGGTAGGTGGTGCCGGTCTCCGGGTTGGTGCAGGCCGGGATCGGGACCATGAGGTCGCGGGGGAAGCTGACGGCGGTGAGCTGCTGGTGGTCCTCGGACACGTGGATGAGCATCGTGACGTCGTTCCGGGCGCCCTCGACGTCCTCGTCGGAGTCGAACTGTCCGATGCGGGTGTCGCTGCCGATGAGCAGGATGTTCGCACCGCCCCTGATCGCGGTGACGTCGGCGGTCTTCGCGGTGCTCTGGTCGTCGGTGCTCAGCTGCACGGTCCGCGGTGCGGCGGCGAGCTGCGCTGCGGCGATGGTGGCGACGCTGGTGCCGCTGACCAGCACCACCGCGGCGGCGGCGGCGACGACGGTGAGCAGGGTCGTCCACCCGCGTCGGCGGGGGAGGCGACCGTGTCGCGCGACAGGGCGCGTGCGGCCGGGGGCGTCGGGCACGGGGTTCTCCTTCGGTCACTGCTCCCGTCACCGTACGGCTCCGGGCTCGGTGGCGACGACGGTGTGGCCAGGAGATCCCTGTGGAACAGCGCATCCGCGGACCCGGACGGACGATCCACCCCCTGCACTGGGGTGCTCGGCCCCTGCCGCACGGGTGCTCGCCGCGCGCCGGACCGGGGCCCGACGCGCGCAGCACGGAACCCGCACTTGGCAATCCGCCGACTACCACATAAGATCGATCTTTGGTGTGCCATGCCTTCTGGCGTGGCGCCCGAACCCGCAGACCGGCTCGGGGATCACACCGGTAATCCAACCAAGCGACAGTGAGGCTATGGCCAAGAAAGACGGCGTCATCGAGATCGAAGGCTCGGTGCTCGAAGCTCTGCCCAACGCGATGTTCCGCGTTGAGCTGACCAACGGACACAAGGTCCTCGCGCACATCTCCGGGAAGATGCGCCAGCACTACATCCGCATCCTCCCCGAGGACCGCGTGATCGTGGAGCTGAGCCCGTACGACCTGACCCGCGGCCGGATCGTCTACCGCTACAAGTGATCCGCGAGCTGGAAAGGAACGGCAAGGCGAACCCGCCGAGCACGAAGCCAGCGAGCACGAGGAACGAACAATGAAGGTCAACCCCAGCGTCAAGCCCATCTGCGAGCACTGCCGCGTCATCCGCCGCAAGGGCCGCGTCATGGTGATCTGCAAGAGCAACCCGCGTCACAAGCAGCGCCAGGGTTAGTCCCTGACGGACCAGCGAGAGCTGCTCCGGAACGGACTCCGGTCCGGTTGCACGACCGGGGCCGCCAGTCGAGAGACTGCCAGCGGCTCGAGCACGACCCACAACTGAACATCGACAACGCAGTGTCAGATCCCGTCCGCACCAGCGGGCGGGGGACACCTCGGGTCGGAGGCCCGGGCACCGGCACTGCGCCACACCTCCATCGACAACAGGAGCAGCCAGCACAATGGCACGTCTAGCAGGCGTCGACATCCCGCGCGAGAAGCGCGTGGAGATCGCACTCACCTACATCTACGGGGTCGGCCGTACCCGCGCCGTCCAGACGCTCGCGGAGACCGGCATCTCCGGCGACATCCGCGTCAAGGACCTCACCGACGACCAGCTCGTCGCCCTCCGTGACTTCATCGAGGGCACCTTCAAGGTGGAGGGTGACCTCCGCCGTGAGGTCGCCGCCGACATCCGCCGCAAGGTCGAGATCGGTAGCTACGAGGGTCTCCGCCACCGTCGCGGTCTCCCGGTGCGCGGTCAGCGCACCAAGACGAACGCTCGTACCCGCAAGGGCCCGAAGCGCACCGTGGCAGGCAAGAAGAAGGCTCGATAGGAGATCACGATGGCTACCCCCAAGACCGCCGCGCGCAAGCCGCGCCGCAAGGAGAAGAAGAACGTCGCTGTGGGCCAGGCCCACATCAAGAGCACGTTCAACAACACCATCGTCAGCATCACCGACCCGTCGGGTGCCGTCCTCAGCTGGGCGTCCTCCGGGGCCGTCGGCTTCAAGGGCTCGCGCAAGTCGACGCCGTTCGCGGCGCAGCTCGCCGCCGAGTCGGCTGCCCGCCAGGCAGCGGAGCACGGCGTCAAGAAGGTCGACGTCTTCGTCAAGGGCCCGGGTTCGGGTCGCGAGACGGCGATCCGTTCGCTCCAGGCCGCTGGCCTCGAGGTCGGCTCGATCAACGACGTGACGCCGCAGGCGCACAACGGGTGTCGCCCGCCGAAGCGCCGCCGCGTCTGACGCGAGGAGCAACCGGCCGTTCCCCGCTCGTTCCCTGACCGGGACGAGTGGGGGCGGCCATTCCTGGTCGTTCGATCGCGCACTCCTGTGCGCGTGATCACAACTGAAACAGACCCGTCGGGGCCCGGCCGGCCCCGTCGTACCGCCAAGTGTCATATAGCGGACACTTCGCCGAAAGGAATTCCACAGTGCTCATTGCACAGCGCCCCACCCTGAACGAGGAGTCCATCTCCGAATTCCGCTCGCGCTTCGTCATCGAACCGCTCGAGCCGGGCTTCGGGTACACCCTCGGCAACTCGCTGCGCCGCACGCTCCTCTCGTCCATCCCGGGTGCTGCCGTCACGAGCATCCGCATCGACGGTGTCCTCCACGAGTTCAGCACCGTTCCCGGTGTCAAGGAGGACGTCACCGAGATCATCCTGAACATCAAGAGCCTGGTCGTCTCCAGTGAGCACGACGAGCCGATCACCGCCTACCTGCGCAAGCAGGGCGCCGGTCAGGTCACCGCTGCGGACATCTCCGCGCCGGCCGGTGTCGAGATCCACAACCCGGACCTCGTCATCGCGACCCTGAACGACTCCGCGCGCTTCGAGCTGGAGCTGACGATCGAGCGTGGCCGCGGCTACGTCTCGGCGACCCAGAACCGTTCGGAGTTCAGCGAAGCCGGTCAGATCCCGATCGACTCGATCTACTCGCCCGTGCTCAAGGTCACCTACCGCGTCGAGGCGACGCGTGCGGGTGAGCGTACGGACTTCGACCGTCTGGTCGTCGACGTCGAGTCGAAGCCCGCGATCACGCCGCGCGACGCCATCGCGTCGGCCGGTCGCACGCTCGTCGAGCTGTTCGGGCTCGCCCGCGAGCTCAACACGGCGGCTGAAGGCATCGAGATCGGCCCCGCGCCGGTCGACGCCGTGCTGTCGAACGAGCTGCAGACGCCGATCGAGGACCTCGACCTGTCGGTCCGGAGCTACAACTGCCTGAAGCGCGAGGGCATCAACACGGTGTCCGAGCTCGTCGCTCTCTCGGAGACGCAGCTCATGAACATCCGCAACTTCGGCCAGAAGTCGGTGGACGAGGTCAAGGACAAGCTCACCGAGCTCGGCCTGTCCCTCAAGGACACCGTCCCCGGATTCGATGGTGCCCACTTCTACAGCGGGTACGACGAGGACGAGTCCAGCAACTGACCTCGCGCTGACGCGCACGCGCTCCTGACACGGGGCGCACCACCATCACCACTGGAGAACTGACATGCCGAAGCCCACCAAGGGCCCCCGCCTCGGTGGCGGTCCCGCCCACGAGCGCCTGCTCCTGAGCAACCTCGCCAACGCCCTGTTCACGCACGGCCGCATCACCACGACCGAGACGAAGGCCAAGCGCCTCCGCCCGGTCGCCGAGCGGCTCATCACGTTCGCGAAGCGTGGCGACCTGCACGCTCGTCGTCGTGTGATCGCAGCCCTGCGCGACAAGACCGTCGTGCACACGCTGTTCACGGAGATCGCGCCGCAGGTGGCCGACCGCCAGGGCGGATACACCCGCATCACGAAGCTCGGCTTCCGCAAGGGCGACAACGCGCCGCTCGCCTCGATCGAGCTCGTCCTCGAGCCCGTGTCGAGCACGCCTGCTCCGGTCTCGCGCACGGCTGCTCCGGCCGCCGCAGCGCCGGCCGCGACGGAGTCCGACACCACGGAGGCCCCGGTCGAGGAGACCGAGACCACCGAGGAGTCGACGCCGGTCGCCGAGGAGACCACGACCGACGCTGCCGCTGAGGTCGAGGCCGACGCCGCCGCCAAGTCGGACGACGCCGCGGACACGTCCAAGTAGTCACACCGCACCACACGGGAGGGCCCTCGCAGCGCAGGCTGCGGGGGCCCTCCCGTGTTCGTGCGTGGACCCGCGCGGCCGGGAGGCACGCCCAGCGCCCGCCGCCACGGTGCCGGCCGACGAGACGAGAGCACCCATGCAGTTCCAGCACATCGCCGGGGTCGGCACGCGCGTGTGGCGGTGGAGCCGGAGTTCCGGAACACAGCCGCGCCTGCTGCACGCCGGCAAGGCCGCCGCCGCCGCAGCGCTCGCATGGATGATCGCCCGGCACGTCCCGGGCGTCGCGTCCGACTACCCGTACTACGCCCCGCTCGGTGCGGTGGTCGCCATGCAGACGACGGTGTTCGCCGGCCTCCGCAGCGGCGTGCAGACCCTGGTCGGCATCGCCCTGGGCATCGCCGTCGCCGCCTTCACGATGTGGGTGGGCGACCCGAGAGTCCTGGCGGTCGCCCTCGCGGTCGGCGTCGGTGTGCTCGTCGGTGGGTTCCGGATCCTCGGCGAGGGGAGTTCGTGGGTCTCCACGGCGGCGCTCTTCGTGCTGCTCGTCGGCGGCGCCCACGCCGAGGGGTACTCGCTCGGGTACCTCGTGCAGATGGCGGTCGGTGTGGTCGTCGGCCTGTTGGTGAACTTCCTGGTGTTCCCACCGCTGCGCTTCTGGGACGCCGAACGTCGGATCGACCAGGTGAACAGCGTGCTGGCCGAACACCTCGACGGACTGGCCGACGTGCTCGAGCAGGGGGAGCGGGACGAGCGGGCGTGGGACCGCGCGCAGGACCGCGTGGACCGTGCCATCGCCGACGTGCGGAGCCGGGTGTCGATCGCGCAGGAGAGTCGTCGCATCAACCCCCGCGGAGCGCTCCGGGGATCGCGTGCGCGGTTGCAGCGCGACGGTTCCCGGTTCCGCGCACTCGAGCGGGTCGCCTGGTACACGACGGACCTCACCGAACTCGTCGCCCGGTCAGGCCCGGTGTCGTCGAACCTCGGTCGGCCGGACGAGGCGTTCACCGTGCCGCTCACGACGGCGGTCCGGCAGGTGGCGGCGATGATCCGGGGCGACCACCCGCCGGAGGAGGGCGACCGGGCGATCTCCGAACTCGAGCGGGCGCTCGACGCATCGCGCGAGTACCCGTCGGACGTGGCGGTGACCTCGTCCGCGCTGGTGTCGCTCCGCGGCATCGTCGAGTCCGAGCGCCAGGCGACGCAGGACCTGGACACCGCGACCGGGCCCTCGGACGACACGGACCGGCGACCAATCCGCGAGCGGGTCCGCGACCGGGTCGGGCGACGGCCGCGAACGGGCCGTCCGCAGCGCCCCCGGGAGCGGTAGCCGGCTCAGGCGGCCAGCGAGGCCTCCACCCAGCGGACGATCGCCGAGGTGGTGTCCGGCGCGACCGCGCGCCAGAGCGCGAAGTGCTCCCAGGTGCCGTCTCGCAGGACGTCCACCGAGCAGAGCATGTCGTCGCAGGTGCGCCAGGCGGCGTCGCCGCTCTCGAGTCCGTCGAGGTCGAGTCGGCCGGAACGGTCGACCGTGCCGTTGCCGAGCCGCTGTTCGAGCACCCACCCACCGTCGGGCAGTTCGGAGTACGCGGCACCGGTCAGCGGGTAGCGCCCCGAGCCGTCGTAGCGGAAGACACACACGGCGCCCTCGACCCGGTGCATCGCGAAGTCGCCGAGTTCGGCGGCGGTGTCGGTGGCCACGTCGGACGGCGTCGAGAGGTCGGCGTCGCTGACGTCGTCCACCCGGCTGCTGTCGCACACCGTCAGTCGGCTGCTCGCTGCGGCGTGACCGGTGGACACCGACGCGCCGGCGGAGTCCGCCACGTCCTGCTGCACGTGTCCGAGGAGGGTCCGGAAGGCGGGCAGCACGGCCTCGGGCGTCGCAGCGGCGCTGCCCTGCGCCCGGACGGCCGTGACGTCGACCCAGGCGTCACCGGCCAGGACGCCACCCTGGCACTGCACGCGTGCGGCATCCGTCGCGTCACAGCGGACCTCGGTCGTGGACATGCTCGCGCCCGCGGCGTCGTTCCCGCCCGCAGCCCGGAACTCGGGGGTCGCGTCGGGGAGCACCGACACGTGGACGCCCTGGAACACGGGGTCGTCCCGCCGGGCTTCCGCGACGTCGTCGAACGTGGACACCCCGTTGGTGGCCCAGCAGGACGCGCCACCGGCGGCTTGCGGGAACGCCCACGCGCCCAGGGTGTGCGCCTGCCCGGTGAGCGGGTCCTCGACGGCGACGCCCGGGATGACCGCCTCGACCAGGCCACCCGGCAGCAGCTGCGCACAGCTCGGCCATCCGGCGCTGTCCGGGGTGCGCCCGAAGGAGACCCGCTGGTCGGCACCGTCCTGGTCGGACCCGGCAGCCCCGGTGTCCGGCGTGGAGGTCGTCCCGCTCGCAGCTCCCGACGTCGGACCCGGCGCGGACGACGAGTCGGTGCCGGAGCAGGCCGTCAGACCGAGGACGACCGTGACCGCGACGGCGGCGGTCGTGATACGGCGGAAGCGTGTGGACACATGCTCAGGGTACGGGCGGGCACGACGGCAGCAGAGGCCGTTCCCATCACGATCGCGTGACGAGGCGCGCCTAGACTCCGAGCGTGCCCGAGCTCCGTGTCGCCGTCCTCGGTCCGGTGCTCGCCGAGGACCGGACCGGTGCCCTCGTCCCGGTCCCCGGGACGCTGGCTCGGACGTTCCTCACCGCGCTCGTCCTGGCGCGCGGCCGCGCCGTGACCACGGAGTCCCTCATCGACGACCTGTGGGCCGACGAACCACCCAGGGGCGCCCGCGCGGCCCTGCAGACGCTCGTCTCGCGCCTCCGCCGCGCCACCGCCGACGGGCTCGTCGTCTCCACCCCGTCCGGGTACGTCCTCGGCGTGGACACCGACGCGACCGACCTCGGTGCGGCCGAACGGATGCTCGGCGGCACCCCGGACGCGCCGGTGCTGCGCGCGGCCCTGGACCGCTGGCGCGGCGAGCCCGGAGGGGACCTCGAGGGTTCCGTCGCCGGGGAGCTCGCCGACCGGGCTGGCGCGGTCCGACGGGACCTCCGTCGTCGACTCGCCACGGTCCTCCAGTCCAGTGGCGACCCGGATGCCGCCGCAGCCCTCTGGCGCGACGAGGCCGCGGCCGACCCGTTCGACGAGGCAGCCGTCGCCGGGCTGGTCCGTGCCCTCGCCGGTGCCGGACAGGCAGCCGAGGCGCTCGCCGTCTTCGCCGCGCACCGCGACCGGCTGTCCGACGAACTCGGCGCCGATCCGTCCGCCGACCTGGTGCGACTCAACGCCGAGGTGCTCCGCAGCACCGGTCCCGTCAGCGGCTCGGTCCGGCGGGTCGGGCTGCGGGCCGCGCCGAATGCGCTCATCGGACGGGAGGCCGACCTCGCCACCGTCACGCGCCTCCTGTCCCAGGCGCGGCTGGTGACGATCCTCGGTGCCGGCGGTCTCGGCAAGACGCGACTCGCGCAGGCCGCGGCGACGACGGTCCCGCCCGCCTGCGGTGTCGTCGTGGTCGAGCTCGCGCCGCTCACCACCGGCGAGGACGTGGTCCCCGCGATCGGTGCGCTGCTGGGGATCGCCGAGGTCCGCAGCGCACGGAGCCTGCGGGACGCCGTGGTGGCCGACCTGCGGAGCCGGGTGGTCCGAGCACTCGGCGAGGAACCCACCCTGCTCGTGCTCGACAACTGCGAGCACATCCTCGAACCCGTCGCCGCGTTCACCGCCGACCTGCTCGCGGAGCTGCCCGGACTGCGGGTCCTGACGACCTCGCGCGCGCCGCTCGCGGTCGCCGGCGAGGTCGTCGCGCCGCTGGCGCCGCTGCCGGTGGAAGCCGACGGGGCCGCCGTCCGCCTGTTCACCGACCGGGCACGCGCGGCACGACCGGGTGCGGTGCTGCCGGTCGACGCGGTCCGCCGGATCTGCACGCGGCTCGACGGGTCCCCGCTGGCGATCGAGCTGGCCGCCGCGCGGATCCGGGGGATGAGCGTCGACGAGATCGAACGACGACTCGACGACCGTTTCGCGCTGCTCCGCGGTGGCGACCGGTCGGCCCCGGAACGGCACCGGACCCTGCTCGCCGTCATCGAGTGGAGCTGGCGACTGCTCGACGACGGGGCCCGCGACCTGCTGACCCGACTCACACTCTTCCCGGACGGCCTGTCCGTCGACGCCGTCGAAGCGGTCGCCGCACCGTCCCGGGTGCACGACGCCCTCGACGACCTGGCCGAACTGGTGGAGCAGTCCCTCGTGCAGCTCGTCGAGCAGGAGGGCGAGCCCGTCCGCTACCGCCTGCTCGAGACCGTCCGCGAGTTCGGTGCCGCACGGCTGGAGGAGTCCGGCGCCACCGGGGACGTCCGTGCGGCGATGACCCGCTGGGCCTGCCGGGTCGCGGCCGAGCACGACCTGTTCATCGTGCGGACCACGGACCAGGTCGTGCGCTTCCGGGTGCTCGAACGCGAGGCCGACAACCTCGTCACGATGCTGCGCTGGAACCTGCGCGCCGAGGACGCCGTCGCGGTCGCGCCGCTCTTCTCGGCGCTCGCCGGGTACTGGTCGTTCCGTGGGGCCCACGGCGAGGTCGCGGCGATCGCGTCCGACGTCGTGGCCGTCCTCCGCACCGTCCCACCCGAGCCCGAGCCCGAGCCCGAGCCCGAGCCCGAGCCCGAGCCCGCGACCGGCGTGCGGACGGCCGCCGTCCTCGGCCTCGTCATCGCCTGCGCGACCGCCGCCTTCTCCGACCGCCGCACCTCGGTGCGCGCCCGCGCCGCGCTCCGCCGCCTGCACCGGGCCGGCGTGACCGGCGTCCCGGTGGTCGACGCCCAGGCCGAGCTGCTCCTCACCCTCGGCCGTCGGGCCGCGGGTGAGACCGCCCTGACCCGACTCCGCGAGGACCCGGACACCGGAGTGGCGTGCCTGGCGCACCTGCTCAGCGCGCCGTTGACCGAGAACGACGGTGAGCTCGAACGCGCCCTCGGCTTCTCGACCCGCGCGCGGCTGCTCGCCGAGCAGGCCGGTGACGTCTGGACCTCGGGCACCGCGGCCGTCTCGGTGACGCAGCTCGCCGGGCAACTCGGTCGGTACGAGCAGGCACTCGCCGCGGCGGCCACAGCCCGCGAACGGCTCGAGCAGTTCGGCGCCGAGGACGACCTGGTCGAGGTCGGGTGGAGCGTCGGGTTGAGCGCCGCGGCGACCGGGGACGTCGACCGCGCCCGCTCGTTGGCGGCCGAACTCGCCGCGCTCCCGGCGTCCCCCGGTTCCGGACCGGTCGGTGGCCCGGGTGGCGGCCCCGGCGGGGAGCGGGCGCAGATGACGCTGCTCGCGCACGCGGTCCGGGCCGAGGTCGCACGGACCGAGGGGGACCCCGCACGCGCGGTCGTCGAGTACCGGCGGGCCTGGGACCAGGTGGTGCCGCACCGGCGCGAGGCGAGCCAGTGGGTGATGGTCATCGGTGCGGCGCTCCTGGCCGCGCAGGACGAGGCGGCGCAGGGCCGGTCCGCCGGGGCCGCAGCGGGCCTCCAGGACGCCGGTCGGGAGGCCCGTGCGGACCTCGCCCGGCAGGTCCGGGTGAGCGCCCTGGTCGCGCTCCGCATGCCGTCGCTGTGGAACGACCTGCCGGTCGTCGGGACGGCCGTCCTCGGCGCCACGCTCGAGGCGATCGACCGCGGAGTCGACCCGGCCCTGGTCGCCGCTGCCTGGGCCAGTGCGCTCCGTCTGGGTGCCCGGCAGGACTTCGCGGTCCTCGGTCACGGACGGCTCCGGCCGCTGGTCGTGGCCGCGGTCGGCGAGGCCCTCGTGGAGGACGCCGAGACGGCCTCGGCCGGGATGTCCCGGGCCGAGGCCGTCGCTGCCGCGCGAGCGACGCTCGAAGCGGTCAGGCCTTCCGCATGTAGGCCCGGACGGTGAGCGGGGCGAACACCGCGACGACGACCGCTGCGCCGAGCAGGCTCAACCACAGGTCGCCGCCGACCGTGCCGTGGTTGACCAGGTCGCGGACCGCGGTGATGAGGTGCGAGATCGGGTTCACGTCGGAGAACCAGTGCAGCCAGTCCGGCAGCGTGTCCGCCGGGACGAACGCGTTCGACAGGAACGTCAGCGGGAAGAGCACCAGGTTCGAGATGCCCGACACGCTCGACGCGGTGCGGGCGACGACGCCGAAGTAGGCGAAGACCCAGCTGATCGCCCAGGCCACGACGACGACGAGCAGGCCGGCGACCAGCACCGCGCCGATGCCACCGGCGGGACGCAGCCCCATGATGAACCCGACCGTGAACGTGATCGTGGTGGCGATCGCGTAGCGGACCGTGTCGGCGAGCAGCGCTCCGGCGAGCGGGGCGATACGGGCGATCGGCAGCGACCGGAAGCGGTCGAACACGCCCTTGTCCATGTCCTCACGGAGCTGCACGCCGGTGACGATCGACGACGTGATGTTCGTCTGCACGAGGATGCCCGGGATGATGATCGGCAGGTAGCTGCTGACGTCCCCGGCGATCGCGCCCCCGAAGATGTACGTGAACATCACGGTGAACACGATCGGCATGAGCGTCACGTCGAAGAGCTGCTCCGGCGTCCGTCGGACCTTGACCAGGCCGCGGTACGCCATCGTCAGCGACTGCCGGACGGTCGCGGCCAGGCCGGATCCGCCGACGCCGGGCCGCGGGGCGACCCGCGGGGCACCCGACGGTGCGGCGGCCAGGTCGGGGGTGGTGAGCGTGCTCATGCGTTGCTCCCTTCGAGCGCGCGGGCGGCGGGTGCAGGCGTGCCAGCGCCCGCCCCCTCGCCGGTGATGGTGAGGAAGACCTCGTCGAGCGTCGGCTTCTGCACGCTCATCTCGGCGAGGGAGATGCCGGCGTCCCGGAAGGACACGAGCAGGTCGGTGACACGGTCGGGGTCCGCCATCGGCGCGGTCAGGCGGGAGCCCTCCGGGCTCGCCACCGCCTCGGTCCCGAGCACGCGGAGCACCAGGTCGGACGCCTCGGCCAGTCGTGCCGGCGTCGAGTCGGCCAGCCGGAGCTGCAGCGACGCGGTGCCGACCGAGGCCTTCAACTCGTCGCTCGTGCCCTCGGCCACGACCCGGCCGTGGTCGATCACCGCGATCCGGTCCGCGAGCTGGTCGGCCTCGTCGAGGTACTGCGTCGTCAGCAGCACCGTCGACCCGGTCGCGACGAGCTCCCGGATCGTGTCCCACATCTGCGCCCGGGTCCGGGGATCGAGGCCCGTCGTCGGCTCGTCGAGGAAGATCAGCGGCGGCTGTGCGATGAGGCTCGCAGCCAGGTCCAACCGTCGGCGCATGCCGCCGGAGAACCCGCGGAGCGGTCGTCGTGCGGCCTCGCTCAAGCCGAAGCGCTCGAGCAGCTCCGTCGACTTCCGCTTCGCCTCCGTCCGGGACAGCCCGAGCAGCCGGCCGAAGACGACGAGGTTCTCGGTCGCGCTCAGGGTCTCGTCGACGCTGGCGTACTGGCCGGTCACACCGATGAGCTGCCGCACCACGTGCGGCTCCCGGCGGACGTCGTGGCCGAACACCCGCGCCTCGCCGCCGTCCAGGCGGAGCAGGGTCGCGAGCATGCTGATCGTGGTGGTCTTGCCGGCGCCGTTCGGACCGAGCACGCCGTACACCGTGCCGGCCTCGACCCGCAGGTCGACGCCGTCCACGGCCCGGTTGCTGCCGAACGTCTTCACGAGGCCCGAGGCCTCCACCGCGAGCGGTGTCGTGGTCATCGTCGTGTCCTTCCGTCGACGTCGTGTACGGGGAGGACACTGCCGAGCACCGCTCACGCGGCACTGACGCGGCGCTGACATCGGTACCGTGGAGGGCGTGAGCGAGACGGCCCGGACACCAGACGACACCGGCGCAGACGACACCGGCGTGCGACTGCGGATCGACCTGGCGTACGACGGTTCCGGCTTCTCCGGATGGGCGCGGCAGCCCGCACTCCGGACCGTGCAGGGTGTGCTCGAGGACGCCCTCGCCACCGTCTTCACCCGGTGGGGCGAACCACCCCGGCTGACGGTCGCCGGGCGCACCGATGCCGGCGTCCACGCCACCGGACAGGTCGCGCACCTCGACCTCAGCCCGGACCAGTGGGCCGCCCTGACCCGGCCGAAGCGTCCGAGCGCCGACGGCACCGTCCGCGACGCCTTCAGCGGGCTCGTCCGACGGCTCAACGGGCTCGCCGGCGCCGACGGGGACGTCGTCGTCCGCAGCGTGCGTGTCGCCCCGGCCGGCTTCGACGCCCGGTTCTCCCCGCTCTGGCGGCGCTACCGGTACCGGGTCGCCGACGTCGACGCCCTCCGCGACCCCCTCCGCCGCGGGCACACGACCTGGTACCCGGGGCGCCTCGACCCGGCGTCGATGGAGCGCGGTGCGCTGCGGCTGCTCGGGCTGCACGACTTCGCGGCGTTCTGCAAGCCGCGGGTCGGCGCGACCACGATCCGGACCCTGCAGGAGTTCCGCTGGGACCGTGAGCCGGACGGCGTGCTGGTGGCGAGCCTCCAGGCCGACGCCTTCTGTCACTCCATGGTGCGCGCGATGGTCGGCGGCACCCTCGCCGTCGGCGAGGGCCGGCTGACGCCGGACGAACTCGACGGGCTCCGCGTCGCGGCGGAACGCACCAGCGCCTTCACCACCGCCCCGGCCCGCGGACTCACCCTCACCGAGGTCGGGTACCCGGACGACGACGCACTGGAGGCCCGGGCCGTCCAGACACGCGCCCGTCGCGACGCGGAGGGACACCGGCCCGGCGACCTGTCGGACGAGGGCGGGCGGTAACGCCGGGCGGTAGCGTCGGGGGATGGCTCCTCGTGCTCCGCGCTCCGTCGTCTCCGTCGCACCCGGTGTGGTCTTCGTCGAGGGGCCGGTGTCGAACTGGGTCGTCCTGGCGGAGGAGGACGGCGTCGCTCTCATCGACGCGGGCTACCCGGCCGACACCGACCTCGTGCTCGACAGCGTGCTGCTCGCCGGACACGACCTCGAGGACCTCCGCCGCGTCTACGTCACGCACGGGCACGTCGACCACGTCGGCGGCCTGCCCGGGATCCTCGAGCGCTTCCCGCACGTCGAGGTGCTCGCGCACGCCGACGAGGTCGACAACGTCCGCGGCCCCGACCGGCAGCAGGTCACCCCGGCGGAGATCGGCGGACGGCTCGCCGCACCGCGCGTGCTCCGCTGGCTCGCCCGCGCGGTCGCGTCCGACGCCCTCCGACCCACCACCGTTCCGAGCGCCCGCGCCTTCACGGCCCGCGACTTCGACGGCCGTGCGATGACCCCCCTGCCGGCACCCGGGCACACCGCCGGGTCCACCACGTACCTGCTCCCGGCCGCGGACGCCCTCGTCACCGGGGACGCGGTCGTCACGCACCACGACACGCAGCCCGCGTCCTGGGCGCCGCGGCCGCGGATGATCACGCCGTTCTTCACGGCGGACCAGGCGCTCGCCGTGGAGTCGGCGCGGGTGCTGCCGTACCCGGCGATCGTGCTGCCGGGGCACGGGCCGGCGGTGTACCGGGTGGGGGCGGAGTGGGTGCCGATCGGGAGCTGACAGCTCCTCTCATTGGTATTCCAGTTCGGTATCTGAAATGGTGGATTCAGCGGTGGTGAAGGAGCCGCCCTCCACGAGGGGAACCACCATGAAGAAGATCCGTACGAGTGCGGTCGTCGCAGCGATCCTGGGCGGAGCGATGCTGGGCACGATCGGGGCGACCGCTGCTTCAGCGCAACCGGTCAGCTCGAGTTCGTCCAGCGCCGTCAGTTCATCGGCGATCGCCGTCGCGCCTCCCGCGGCGTCGTCTCCGTCCACGACCGGACCGACCGGACCGGCCGGAACGACCAGTGGGTCCTCCACTGACGGAGTCCCGATCAGGCCGATCGTCGACTGGCTCAAGCGCAACGCCTCGTCCGTCATCCCCGCGCTCAAGACCGCGCTCCGGAACGGACTGAACGCCTTCAAGAACTGGTGGAACGGGCTGGCGGGCTGGGTCCGCGCCGGCATCAACGCGCTCGCGCACCTGACCGTCCAGGAGCTGTTCAGCGCTCTCTGGAACTACTTCTTCGGTTGATCTGCGCTCGGGAGCGGCGGTCCGGGCCAGCCCGGGCCGCCGCCCCGAGTCGGAAGGAACGAGCAATGATCCAACTCCGGGACGTCGGCCTTCGTGGCCACGACCGACCTCGTCTCCAGGACGTGTCCGTCGAACTGCAGCCAGGCCGTGTGTACGGTCTGGTCGGCCCGAACGGCGCCGGGAAGTCCACGCTCCTCGCCGTCCTCGCGGGCCTCGTGCGCATCGACCACGGTGCTCTCACCGGATCGCCGTGGCAGCGCGGCGAGGCGGTCGGGGCCGTCTTCGGGGACGGAGACCTGCACCGCGGCAGGACCGTCCGGGAGACGCTGCTGCTCCGAGCCCGTTTCGTGGGCAGCGATCGCTCAGCGGTCGACGAGACGGCGCGTCGCGTGGGTCTCCACGCCGTCCTGGGGCGTCGGGTCAGGGCGCTGTCGCTCGGTATGAAGGTGCGACTCGCGATCGGTGTGGCGCTCCTCGGATCACCGTCCCTCGTCCTCTTCGACGAGCCGATGAACGGACTCGATCCGAACGGCATCGGGTGGCTCCGGGCTGTCGTGTCCGACCTCCGGAACGCCGGAGTGACGGTCGTCGTGTCGAGCCACCTCCTCGGTGAACTCGAGACGATGATCGACGTCGCCGTCATCGTGAGCCAGGGGAGGGTCGTCCGCGTCGAGCCGGTGGTGTCCGTCGAGACCGAGGCGTGCGAGGTACGGGTCGGGAACGCGACGGACTTCCTGGAGGCCGTGGCCGAGCGAGGGATCGAGCCGGTCGTCGACGGCCGCGTGGTCCACCTCCCGATCAGTGCGGCGGAAGCCGTGCGAATGGCAGTGGAGGTCGGCGTCGACGTCCTCTCGGTGGTACCGGCCCGGAGGTCTCTGCAGGCGCTCTACGACGAGGTCTCCACGGCGGAGTTCGAGTCGGAGGTCGTTGCGTGATCGGCTTCGTCGGTGTCGCGACGCTCGAGGTCCGCAAGCGTGTCGACACGGTGGGCGCCCTGGTCGGTTTCGGTGTGCTGGCGTTGCTCGTCGTCGTGTGCTGCGCTCTGAGTGTGTCGCTCGTCACGCGTGCGGCCAGCTTCACGGTCGGGGAGGTCCTGGTGACCACCGGGCTCCCCGTCGCGCTGGCTGCATCGGTGGTCGGGGTCGTGGTCGGTGTGGGCGACGCCTCGTGCGGCGGTGAGCGCGACGGTCTGTTGGCGGGACGATCCCGGTCGGCCATGTACCTCGCGCGACTCGCAGCGTGTGGCGTGCTCATCGCCGCTGTGGTCCTCTTCGCCGTACTCGTCGGGGTCGTCGGGGCCGGGGTGGCCGTCCTGCTCGGCGGTCGAGCCGCGTCGCTGGAAGCCGTCCATCCCGTCGTGCAGTTGGCTGCTCTGACGTTCTCGTCCGCGGTGTCCGGCTTCGGCATCGGCGCGACGTCGCGTTCGCTCCCGCTCGGGCTGGTGAGTGTGCTCGCGGTGACGCTCGTGCTCGACGTGGTCCTCGCGGCGCTCGGGGCGTGGACTGCGTACATCCGGTTCGGCACGGTGCAGAGCGGGTTGACGGGTGAAGCCGATGTCCTCCCCGCCGTCACCTCGGGTCTGATCTGGATCGTCCTCCCCGTCCTGGCCGGCTGGGTACGTGCGGAGCGGGTGGCGACGTGAGTGAGGCTCCTCGACCGATCCGTCGGGACCGGGGCCGCAGAGCGGCACTGGGGCTCCTGGTGGTGCTGGCGACCCTGGGCTGCTGCGTGATCGGCGTGACGGGCCAGAGCCTGGTGATCCGCGGGATCGCGGCCGGAGCGACCTTGGTCGTCATGGGGTGTTCGCTGGTGCTCGCGCGGAAGCGCGGGAACCTCGTCGGGTGGTACGTCATTGCGGTCGGGACGACCGTGCTGCGCATGCTCTCCGACCTGTGACGGGTGGCTCCGTGCGGTGTCCGCGTGCATCTGGAGACCGCTCCTTCTGTCCCCCGTGCGGGGGCAGAACTTCACGTCCCCGTAACCTGAGCGTCCCCACAAGTCCGTAGCGTGGCGAGGTCCCTCCCGACTCCGAACCAGAGGTTTCCATGCCACGAACCGTCGGCCGCACCCTGCTGTGCGCCACGGCTGCCGCGACACTCGTCGCAGCACCGCTCGTCACCGTCACCGCTGCGACCGCAGACCCCGCGGGCACGGGGCTCGTCATCGCCGAGGCTTACCTCAAGGGCGGCAGCGCGAACGCGTTCTTCAACGAGAAGTTCGTCGAGATCGCGAACCCGACCGCCGTCCCGGTCAGCCTCGACGGCTGGTCGCTGCAGTACCGCTCGGCCACCGGCACCGGGGCGTTCAGCACGAGCACCCTCGAGGGCACCGTCCCGGCGAACGGCACGTTCCTGGTGTCCATGGCCGGGAACGGCGGGGCCACCGCGGTCGGCGCGGCCCTGCCCACGGCGGACGACACCGCGTCGCTCAACCCGTCCGGCACCACCGGCACGCTCGTCCTCGCCGACCGCACGGCCGCGCTGACGCTGCCCGCCGGCCCGGTCGGCACGGGCACCGCGGGGGTCGTCGACCTGCTCGGCTACGGCGCCTCGAACACGTACGAGGGCGCGGTCCGCACCGTCGACGGCGGCAACCCCGTCCCGAACGCCCTGGTCCGACAGGGCACCGCGGACACCGACGTGAACGCGACCGACTTCACGGTCACCGCGACCGTGACGCCGCGGAACGCCGCCGGGCAGACCGCCGGCGGCGGGACCACCCCGGCGCCGGGCGGCGGCACCACGCCGCCGCCGACCCCGGCCGTCGCCGCGACGATCCCCGAGGTCCAGGGCACGACGGACACGTCGCCCCTCGTCGGGAAGACCGTCACCACGAGCGGTGTCGTCACCGCCGTCTACGCGACGGGAGGGCTGAACGGGTACACGATCCAGACGCCGGGGACGGGCGGCGCGGTCGACCCCGCCAACCGGACCGCCTCCGACGGGCTCTACGTCTACTCCGCCGTGACCGCCGGGCTCGTCGCGATCGGCGACCACGTGCAGGTCACCGGCGCCGTGTCCGAGTTCTCCGGCCTCACCGAGCTCACCGTGGCGAGCACCGCGGACCTGACCGAGCTGACGACGCCGGCCGTCGCACCGCTGCCCGCCGCCGTCGCCTTCCCGCGCACCGACGCGCAGCGCGAGACGCTCGAGAGCATGCTCGTGGCCCCGCAGGGCGGGTACACGGTCGCCGACAACTACACGACGAACCAGTACGGCGAGATCGTGCTCGCGACGGGCTCCGGTCGACTCCTGCAGCCGACCGAGGTCGCCCGCCCCGGCAGCGCCGAGGCCGCGGCAGTCGCGGCCGACAACGCCGCCCGGTCGGTCACGCTCGACGACGGTGCGAGCACGAACTTCCTGCCCCGCGACGGCGCCGACCAGTCCGCACGGTCGATCCCGGTGCCGTGGCTGACGAACGCCGGCCCGGTGACCGTCGGCGCGACCGCGACCTTCTCGGCACCGGTCGTCCTGGACTTCCGGAACGACGCGTGGAAGTTCCAGCCGACGACGCCGGTCACCGGTGCCACGGCGGCGGCGGACCTGCCGGTGTCGTTCTCGGACGTCCGCTCCACCGCGCCCGCCGCGGTCGGCGGGGACCTCAAGCTCGCCGGTTTCAACGTGCTCAACTACTTCCCGACCACGGGCGACGAGCTCACCGGGTGCACGTACTACACGGACCGCGTCGGTGACCCGATCACGGTGAACTCCGGCTGCGACGCCCGCGGTGCCGCCGAGCAGGAGGACCTCGACCGCCAGCAGGTGAAGATCGTCAAGGCGATCAACGGGCTGGACGCCGACGTCGTCTCGCTCGAGGAGATCGAGAACTCCGCCCGCTTCGGCCAGGACCGCGACGCCGCCGTGGGCACCCTCGTCACGGCGCTCAACGCCGCGACCGGCTCCGACACCTGGGCCTTCGTCCCGTCCCCGTCCGTCCTGCCGAGCAGTGAGGACGTCATCCGCCTCGCCCTCATCTACAAGAAGGCCCGCGTCGCGCCCACCGGCGAGTCGACGATCCTGCTCGACCCCGCGTTCACGAACGCCCGCCAGCCGGTCGCGGACGCTTTCCGCCCGGTCGGCGGCACCGCGGACGACGACTTCCTGGTCATCGCGAACCACTTCAAGTCGAAGGGCTCCGGCACCGGCGAGAACGCCGACCAGGGCGACGGCCAGGGAGCGTCGAACGCGGACCGCGTCCGCCAGGCGACGGCCCTGACGACGTTCTCCACCGCGATGCAGGACCGCTACGACACCGACAAGGTGTTCATGCTCGGCGACTTCAACGCCTACAGCGAGGAGGACCCGATGGTCGTCCTCCGCGACGCCGGGTACACGGACCTCGCCCCGGCCCGCGACCGCACCGAGTACTCGTACGTGTTCAGCGGGTTGAGCGGGTCGCTCGACCACGTGCTGGCCTCCCCGGCAGCGCTCGCGAGCGTGACTGGCGTGGACATCTGGAACATCAACTCGACCGAGTCGGTGGGCCTGGAGTACAGCCGCTACAACGTCAACGTCTCGGACCTGTACACGAACGACGTGTACCGCGCGAGCGACCACGACCCGATCCTCGTCGGGTTCGACGTCGCCGACGCGCCGGTCGACCCGGAGCCGACGCCCGACCCGACCTCCGCGCCGACGCCTGCTCCGACGCCGGACCCCACCCCGGCGCCGACCCCCGCCCCCGCCCCGGGTGCGGGTGACCCGACCGCGAGCCCGGTCCCGACGCCGGTCGACGGCTCCGGTGCCGGTGGCACGGGGCTGTTCCCCGGCGCCGGTGTCGGCAGCGGCGGGACGTCGGGTCCGGGCACGGGTGGCCTCGCCTTCACGGGTGCGGAGATCGGGGGCGGCGTCGCGGCGGCGCTCGCGCTCCTCGCCGCCGGTGGCGGGCTCCTGGCGGTCCGACGCCGCCGGTCGGCGGCCGGCGACACCGAGTGACGGTGCGCTGACGCGACCACCTGGAGGTGGCGCTGACGCGACCACCTGACGGGAGGTGCGGTGCGGGTCGGACCCGCACCTGGGCCCACACCGGCCGGTTCCGGAGCGACGCGCCAGCGGCGGGCCGGCCGTGACCGGTGGGGAGCCTCCTGTCCGTCGTCACCGTGGAGTGGCCGCGGTTGACCCGACTCTCCGGCGTCGACTAGGCTCATCTCTTGGTCTGCGCGCTCTGTTGCGCCAGACAGTCAGATGGGCCCTCCACCGGGTCGTTCACCGGGCATCTGCCCGCGGGAACGCCCACCGGAGTGGGATTCACGGACTCCTCACCTCGACACGAAAGCAGTACTCCTGTGACTCGTACGTTCTCCCCGAAGCCGGCAGACGTCCAGCACGACTGGATCGTCATCGACGCGACCGACGTCGTGCTCGGCCGCCTCGCTTCGCACGTCGCCGCCCTCCTCCGCGGCAAGCACAAGGCCACCTTCGCCCAGCACATGGACATGGGTGACTACGTCATCATCGTGAACGCCGACAAGGTCGCCCTGACCGGGTCGAAGCTCGCCAAGAAGGTCTACTACCGCCACTCCGGTTACCCGGGCGGCCTCACGGCCACCACCTACCCGGAGATGCTGGAGAAGCACCCGACCCGCGCCGTCGAGAAGGCGATCCGAGGCATGCTGCCGAAGAACACCCTCGGTCGCGAGCAGCTCAAGAAGCTCAAGGTCTACGCAGGCGCTGAGCACCCCCACGCGGCGCAGCAGCCCAAGCCGTACACCTTCGACCAGGTCTCGCAGTAACAGCGGCCACGACGACTTCCAGGAACGAGAAAACACTCATGGCTCAGATCGCTGACTCCATCGACCAGACCCCGGAGACCTTCACCACCGAGAGCGCGCCCGTCGCGTCGGAGGCGGCTCCCCGTCAGATCCTCAACGTCTCGGGCGGTGCCGTCGGTCGCCGCAAGGAGGCCATCGCCCGCGTCCGTCTCGTCCCGGGCTCCGGCACGTTCGTCGTGAACGGCCGCTCCCTCGAGGACTACTTCCCGAACAAGCTGCACCAGCAGCTGATCAACGACCCGTTCAAGGTCCTCGAGCTCCTCGGCTCGTACGACGTCACCGCCCGCATCACGGGTGGCGGCCCCTCGGGTCAGGCCGGCGCACTGCGTCTCGCCATCGCCCGCACCCTGAACGAGATCGACCGCGAGAACAACCGCGCGGCCCTCAAGAAGGCCGGCTTCCTCACCCGTGACGCCCGCGTCATCGAGCGCAAGAAGGCCGGTCTCAAGAAGGCCCGCAAGGCGTCGCAGTTCTCGAAGCGCTGATCGCCTGACGGCGGGAGATCGCATGCCGCGTCTGTTCGGTACCGACGGCGTTCGTGGCCTCGCCAACGGCGAGTTGACGGCCGCGCTCGCACTGGGCCTTGCCCAGGCGAGCGCGGCCGTGCTCACGCACGGACACCATGCGGACGCTCGTCGAGCGTCCGGTCGCACGCGCCCCAAGGCCGTGCTCGCGCGCGACCCGCGCGTCTCCGGCGAGTTCCTGGGTGCTGCCGTTGCAGCCGGGCTCGCCTCCGCCGGCGTCGACGTCCTCGACGCCGGGGTCATCCCCACGCCCGCAGCGGCGTACCTCGTCGCGGACATCGACGCCGACTTCGGCGTGATGATCTCGGCGTCGCACAACCCCGCGCCGGACAACGGGATCAAGTTCTTCGCCGCTGGCGGCCGCAAGCTGCCGGACGAGGTCGAGGACCGCATCGAAGCGGCCATGCACGACCAGTCCGCACCCACCCCGACGGGTGCCGAAGTCGGGCGCATCACGCGGTTCGCCGACGCCGAGGACCGCTACGTCGTGCACCTGCTCGGCACGCTGCCGCACCGGCTCGACGGCATCCACGTCGTGCTCGACTGCGCGAACGGGGCAGCCTCCGGGGTCTCGCCCGAGGTGTTCGTCAACGCCGGCGCGAAGGTGACGCTGATCGGTGCCGACCCGAACGGCATCAACATCAACGACGGTGTCGGCTCGACCCACATCGACAACCTGGCTCGTGCGGTCCTCGAGGCCGGAGCCGACGTCGGCATCGCGCACGACGGCGACGCGGACCGGTGCCTGGCGGTGGACGCCGAGGGCAACGCGGTGGACGGCGACCAGATCATGGCGATCCTCGCGCTGTCCCTCAAGGAACGCGGCCGACTGATCGACGACACCCTCGTCGCGACGGTGATGTCGAACCTCGGGCTCAAGCGGGCGATGGCGGACGCGGGCATCACCGTGATCGAGGCCGGCGTCGGCGACCGCTACGTGCTCGAGAAGATGACCGAGGGCGGCTACTCGCTCGGCGGCGAGCAGTCCGGCCACATCATCTTCAACGACTACGCGACGACGGGCGACGGGGTCCTGACGGGCCTCCACCTCGTCGCCGAGATGGCCCGCACCGGCAAGACGCTCGGCGAGCTGGCGGCGTGCATGACCGTGTTCCCGCAGGTGCTGCTCAACGTCAAGGGCGTGGACCGGCACGGACTGCAGGACCAGGGCGTGCAGGACGCGATCGCTGCCGCCACGCTGGCGCTGGGCGACACCGGCCGGGTGCTGCTGCGCCCCTCCGGTACCGAGCCGGTCGTCCGCGTGATGGTCGAGGCCGCCTCCCAGGAGGACGCCCAGCGCGTCGCCGAGGAGCTCGCGGACGTCGTCCGGGAGCGCCTGACGCTCGAGGCCGCCTAGCGCGCGGCCCGCGCCCTGCGGCCCGCGCCCTGCGTCCGATGGCGTGGTTCGTCTCCGCGCAACAGAAGCCCGTCCGAACCGTGCACGCGCGTGGTTCCGACGGGCTTCTGTTGTGCGGAGACGGCGGACACCGCGCGGCCGCGGCCACCTGCGCCGCCGCGCGTCAGATCTTGCGGAGCAGGACGCTCGTCACCTTGTGGTCGGCGGCCTTCTTCAGCACGAGGGTCGCCCGGGAACGCGTGGGCAGCACGTTCTCGAGGAGGTTCGGCTCGTTGATCGCTCGCCAGACCCCGGTGGCGGTCTGCACCGCGTCCTCCCGGGACAGCGCGGCGAAGCGGTGGAAGAACGAGTCCGGGCTCGAGAACGCCTGCTCCTGCAACGCCAGGAACCGGTCGACGTACCAGGACTCGATGTCCTTGGTCTTGGCGTCGACGTAGATGGTGAAGTCGAACAGGTCGCTCAGCGCGAGCCGCCCGTGCACCGGCGGCGCGAGCACGTTGAGCCCCTCGACGATGAGGATGTCCGGCTGCCGCACGACGATCTCGGCGTCCGGCACGATGTCGTAGACCAGGTGCGAGTAGTACGGCGCCCGGACCTCGGTGGCGCCGCTCTTCACCTGGCTGACGAAGCGCAGTAGGGAGCGGCGGTCGTACGACTCCGGGAAGCCCTTCCGGTCCATGATCCCGCGGCGTTCGAGCTCGGCGTTCGGGTACAGGAACCCGTCGGTGGTCACGAGCTCCACCCGCGGGGTGTCCGGCCAGCGCTTCGTGAGCTCACGGAGCAGACGCGCGACGGTGCTCTTGCCGACGGCCACCGACCCGGCGACGCCGATCACGAACGGCGTCCGGCCGGCGCGTTCACCGAGGAAACGGCTGGTCTCCGCGTGCAGGTCCCGCGCGCCGGCGGCGTACAGCGTCAACAGCCGGGAGAGCGGCAGGTACACGTCCTGCACCTCGGTGATGTCGAGCCGGTCGCCCAAGCCGCGCAACTGCACGATCTCGGTCTCCGTGAGTGAGAGGTGCTCCTTCGGCGCGAGCTGCGACCACTCGTCCCGGGGGATCTCCACGAAGGGGGTGGGGTGCGCGACGGTCGTCTCCGGGATCGGCATGGGATCGAGCGTACTCAGCCGGGAGGCGCGTCACCGGTCAGCGACGTCGACGGCGGTGGACGGGCCTCCCGTCAGGATGCGTGTGCCGGTGCCGGTGCCGGTGCCGATCAGGCGGGGAGCGCCGCCTCGATGGCGGCGACCACCTCGGGGGCGTCCGGCTTGACCGTCGGGCGGAAGCGCGTGACCGTGCCGTCCGGGGCGACGAGGAACTTCTCGAAGTTCCAGATGACCCGTCCGGCCTTGCCAGAGGCGTCCGCAGCCTGGGTGAGTTCGCGGTAGAGCGGGTGCGCCGAGCGGCCGTTCACCTTGACCTTCTCGGACATCGGGAAGCTGACGCCCCAGGTGGTCGAGCAGTACTCCTCGATGGCCTCGGACGAGCCGAGTTCCTGCAGGAACTGGTTGCTCGGGAAGCCCAGCACGGTGAAGCCCCGCGGACCGTACGTGCGCTGCAGTTCCTCGAGCTGTTCGTACTGCGGAGCGAGGCCGCAGCGCGAGGCGACGTTCACCACGAGCACCGCCTTGTCACCGAAGCTGCCGAACGTGGTGGTCTCGCCCTTGATGGTGGTGATCTCGATGTCGTCGAAGCGTCCCATCTCCGGAGGCTATCCCCACCCGCCGTGCGGTTCGCAGGGTGCTCCCCGCGCTGCCCGTAGGATCGATCCCATGTGTGGAATCGTCGGATACGTCGGCAGCAACAGCAGCACGGACGTCCTCCTCGGGGGCCTCCGGCGCCTCGAGTACCGCGGCTACGACTCGGCCGGCATCGCCGTGGTCGACCCGTCCGGGGACCTGACCTCGGCGAAGAAGGCCGGCAAGCTCCAGATGCTCGTCGACGAGCTCGACACGAACCCGATCGCGGACGGCGGCACCGGCATCGGCCACACACGCTGGGCGACGCACGGCGGCCCGACGGACGAGAACGCGCACCCGCACCTGGCGGACGGCGGCAAGCTCGCGCTGATCCACAACGGCATCATCGAGAACTTCGCCCCGCTGAAGGACGAACTGCTGGCCGAGGGCGTCGTGTTCCACAGCGAGACCGACTCCGAGGTCGCGGCACACCTCGTCGCGCGCGAGTTCCGCGACACCCACGACCTGACCGAGGCGATGCGTCGCACGGTCGCCCGCCTCGACGGCGCCTTCACGCTCCTCGTCGTGCACGCCGACCAGCCCGGCGTCGTCGTCGGCGCCCGTCGCAACTCGCCCCTCGTGGTGGGCCTGGGCGACGGCGAGAACTTCATGGGCTCCGACGTCGCCGCGTTCGTCGCCCACACGCAGCGCGCGCTCGCGATCGGGCAGGACGAGATCGCGACGATCCGCCCCGACGGCGTGGACGTCATCCACTTCGACGGAACCCCCGCCGACCGCAACGAGTTCGAGGTGAACTGGGACGCCTCGGCCGCGGACAAGGGCGGCTGGTCCTCCTTCATGGCGAAGGAGATCAGCGAGGAGCCCGAGGCCGTGCGCAACACGGTCCTCGGCCGCGTGCACGAGGGTGCGGTCACCCTGACCGACCTCGACCCGATCGCCGAGCGGTTGCAGCAGGTCGACCGCGTCATCGTCATCGCCTGCGGCACCGCGGCCTACGCCGGCATGCTCGGCAAGTACGCGATCGAGCAGTGGTCCCGGATCCCGGTGGAGGTCGAGCTCGCCCACGAGTTCCGCTACCGCGACCCGGTGTTGAACGACCGCACGCTCGTCGTCTCGATCAGCCAGTCCGGCGAGACCATGGACACGCTGATGGCCGTCAAGTACGCGCGCGAGCAGGGCGCCCAGGTCCTCTCGATCTGCAACACCCAGGGCGCGACGATCCCGCGCGAGTCCGACGCGGTGATCTACACGCACGCCGGCCCCGAGGTCGCCGTGGCGTCGACGAAGGCGTTCCTGGCCCAGGGCGTCGCGCTCTACCTGCTCGGGCTGCACCTCGCCACACTCCGGGGCACGCTGACCGCCGAGCAGATCGCCGAGCAGGTCGCCGAGCTCGAGGGCTTGCCCGCCAAGCTCCAGCAGACCATCGAGGACGCCGCCGGGGTCGCCGAGCTCGCCAAGTGGATGGCCGACACCCGCAGCGTGCTGTTCCTCGGGCGCCACGTCGGGTACCCGATCGCACTCGAGGGTGCGCTCAAGCTCAAGGAGCTCGCCTACATCCACGCCGAGGGCTTCGCCGCCGGTGAGCTCAAGCACGGCCCGATCGCACTGATCGAGCCCGGCCAGATCGTCTTCGTGATCGTGCCGTCACCGCGTGACGCCCGCTCGCTGCACCCGAAGGTCGTGTCGAACATCCAGGAGATCCGCGCCCGCGGTGCCCGGGTGATCGCGATCGCGGAAGAGGGCGACGCCGCGGTGCTGCCCTTCGCCGACGAGGTCCTGCGGATCCCGCTCGCGACGCCGCTGTTCGAGCCCCTGCTCGCCGTCGCCCCGCTGCACATGTTCGGCATGGAGCTCGCGGCCGCGAAGGGGCTCGACGTGGACCAGCCACGCAACCTCGCGAAGTCGGTCACCGTCGAGTAGTCGGCGATGATCATCGGCATCGGGGTCGACGTGGTCGACCTGGAACGGTTCGAGCGGGTCCTGACACGGACCCCCGCGATGCGGTCGCGGCTGTTCACCGACGCCGAGCAGCTGCGGGACGGTGAGCCGCGCCCGGTGGCATCGCTCGCCGCCCGGTTCGCGGCGAAGGAGGCGTTGATCAAGGCCTTCGGGTCGAGCGCCGGCCTGAGCTGGCGGGAACTCGAGGTCGTCGCCGACGACCAGCGGAACCCGTCCCTCACCCTGCACCAGGGCGCCCAGCGGGTCGCCGACGAGCGCGGCGTCGCGCACGTGCACCTCTCGCTGTCGCACGACGGTGGGATCGCGACGGCGTTCGTCGTCATCGAGGGCCGGGACCGGCCCGCAACGGAAGGACCGATCGCGTGAGCGCGTTCACGGGGGTGACCGTCGACCGGGAGGCGTTGATCGCCAACTACGCCACGGTCGCGGAACAGGTGGCTCCGGCCGGCGTCGTCGCGGTGGTGAAGGCGGACGCGTACGGGCACGGCGCCGTCGAGGTCGCCCGGGCCCTGGTGGACGCGGGTGCGGACTGGCTCGGGGTCGCGGACCTCGACGAGGCGGTGGCACTCCGCGAGGCCGGCATCGACGAGGGCGTCCGGATCCTGGCGTGGTTGCACGCCCCCGACGAGGACTTCCGTCGTGCGGCCCGGTACGGCATCACCCCGGCGGTCTCCAGCGTCGAGCAGCTCTCCACCGCGGCCGACGCCGACGTCCCCGAGGTGCACCTGGTCGTGGACACCGGCCTCAGCCGCAACGGTGCGGTGGAGTCCGAGTGGCCCGAGTTGTTCGCCACCGCAGCCGCACTGTCCCGCGGCGGCGACCGCACCCGGATCGAGGGGGTGATGTCGCACCTGTCGAACGCATCGCGCTCGGACGACCTGGACCAGGACGCGGCGCTGCAGCGGGCGCTCGACGGCCTCGCGGCGGTCGGCATCCGCCCCGACGTCGTGCACCTCGCGGCCAGCGCGGGCAGCCTGGCGCTGCCGGAGACCCGACGGGACCTGACCCGGGTCGGCCTGGCGCTCTACGGACTCAGCCCGTTCCCGGACCGCACCTCCGCTGAACTCGGGCTGCGGCCGGCGATGCGGGTGACCGCCGCGGTGCTGCGGACGGTCGCCGTGCCCGCCGGGGACGGCGTCTCGTACGGGTACACCTGGCGCGCCGAGCAGGACACCCGGCTCGCGGTCATCGGGCTCGGCTACGCCGACGGCTTCGACCGCGCCTACGGCAACCACGTCTCGGTGCGGATCGGGGACCGCCGATTCCCGGTCGTCGGCCGGGTGGCCATGAACGCGATGCACATCGACATCGGGGACGCGGACGTCGCGATCGGGGACGAGGTCGTGCTCTGGGGCGACCCGGCGAACGGCGACCCCGCGGTCGAGGAGTGGGCCGATGCGATCGGCACCATCAACTACGAGGTGGTCGCCCGCGTCGGCCGCAGCGTCGAACGGAGGACGACGTGAGCGCAGGACTGCGCCGGGCGGTCATCGACCTGGACGCCTACCGTGCCAACCTCGATCTCGTCCGGTCCTGGATGGACCCGGTCGAGGTGATGGCGATCATGAAGGCCGACGCGTACGGCCACGGCCTCGAACCGATCGCGCTGACCGCGGTCGACGCGGGGATCCGGTGGATCGGGGTGCTGACGGTGCCGGCAGCGCTGCGGCTGCGCGCGATCGGCGTCGGCGAGGACGTCCACCTGTTCACCTGGCAGCACGACCCGGGGCTGGACTTCCGCGACGCGATCGACTCCGCCGTCGACCTCGGTGTCTCGAACGTCGCCGAGCTGCGCCGCATCGTCGACGCGGTGGACCAGCGACCGGCCCGCGTGCACCTGGGTGTCGACAGCGGTCTGCACCGTGACGGCGCGACGGCGGCGGACTGGACCGCGCTGGTGGAACTGGCGCGCGACGCCCAGCGCGACGGCCGGATCGAGGTCGTCGCCGCCTACACACACCTGGCGGAGTCCTCGGACGCCGACGACGCCGCGGCAGTGGCGCACTTCGACGCGATGGTCGAGCAGGCCGAGGACCTGGGGCTCGACATCCGGTGGGAGCACGTCGCCGCGTCGCTCGCGGGCCTGGAACGCAAGGAGTTCCGGAAGGACATGGTCCGGATGGGCGCCAACTTGTTCGGCATCCCCGGTGCCGACGGAGTGTCCGCCGCCGACCTCGGCCTGACGCCCGTGATGACCCTGACGGCGTCCGTGGCGAAGACGAAGCGCGTCCCGGTCGGTACCGGCGTCTCCTACGACTACACGTACCGCACGGACACCGAGACGACCCTGGCGCTCGTGCCCGTCGGCTACGCGGACGGCGTCCCCCGCGTGGCACAGGGACGCATCGAGGTCGCGATCAACGACACCCGCTACCCGATCGCCGGCCGGGTCGCGATGGACCAGTTCCTGGTCGACGTCGGAGACGACGACGTCCGGGTGGGCGACACCGTGACGCTGTTCGGCACCGGCGAGGACGGCGAGTCCACGGTGCTCGAGTGGGGGCGTGCGCTCGACACCATCGGCGAGGAGATCGTCTGTCGGATCGGCAGCCGGGTCCAGCGCGTCCACGAGGGGCACTCCGGCGAGGGTCGGGTGGGGGAGTACCTGCGGGGCGAACGCTCGTGACCGTCCTCCTCGACACCACGGTCGCGACGACGGACGAGATGGGGGCGCTCGGTGCCCGGATCGCCGCGGTGCTCCGGGCCGGCGACCTGGTCGTCCTCACCGGGCCGCTGGGCGCTGGCAAGACCACGATGACGCGGGGCCTCGGCACCGCGCTCGGTGCGCGCGGGCAGGTGTCGAGTCCGACGTTCGTGCTCGCGCGGACGCACCCGACCACGGCCGGCCCGGACCTGGTGCACGTGGACGCGTACCGGCTGTCGGACCCGGTCGAGCTCGACGACCTGGACCTCGACTGGGACGGCTCGATCGTCGTCGTGGAGTGGGGCCGCGGCATGGTCGACGGGGTCAGCGACAGCATCCTGGACGTCGAGATCACCCGGCCGACCGGCGGTGGCGACGACCTCGGCGACGACCTCGATCCGGACGACGTCCCCGACGAACCCCGTCGAGTGGTGGTGACCGGCACCGGTCCCCGCTGGTCGGGCATCAGGCTCTGACGCCCGACCAGCGGGGACCCTGACCGGACCCTGATTCGCGGACCCCGACCGGCCGGCCCGGCTCAGCTGAGGACGAACCGCTGCGCTGGGGTGCCGTTGCAGTCCCAGATCTGCAACCGGGTGCCGTTCGTCGTGGCGCCGCCCGGTGCGTCGACACACCGGCCGCTGGTCGGGTTCCGGAGCGACCCGTCCGACTGCGCCAGCCAGTTCTGGTAGCCGCCGCCGTTGCAAGTCGCGAGTTGGAGCTTCGTGCCCGCGGCGCTCACCCCTCCGGCGATGTCGAGGCACTTGCCGAGGGTCTGCAGGGTCTGCCCGCTGGCAGTCCAGTGCTGGTCCTTCGCCGCCGCCGCGCAGTCCCAGAGCTGCACCGCGGACCCGTCACCACCGGTGTCGTCACCCGCGACGTCGACGCACGTGCCCCCGGGCGCGGCGATGGTCCGCCCGGTGACCGTCCCACCACCGGCGACCGGACCCTTGTTGTAGACCGCCACGGAGTCGATCACGAGCTGACCGCCGGACGCGGTCGACGCGTTCGGACCACCGCCGAACGCGTTCGGGAAGCCGCCGCCGATCGCCAGGTCGTAGATGATGAAGAACGGGTGGTCGATGGCGTTCGACCACGTGGTCGCATCGACCTGGTTCGCCTTCACCGTGGCGAAGACCGTTCCGTCGAGAGAGAAGCGGACCTGCTCCGGCGACGTCGACCGGTCGATCTCGACCGCGTAGTCGTGGAACCCGGTCTGGCAGCCGGCACAGGCGTGTTCGCCCGAACCGATGCCCGTCGACTCGTTGCAGGGGCCGCCGGGGTTGATGCCGCAGTGGATGGTGCTGAAGACGGAACTGCGGCCGTTGACGTCCTCCATGATGTCGACCTCGCCGGAACCGGGCCAGGTGACCCCGGACCGGAGGGGCGCGCCGAGCATCCAGAACGCGGGCCAGTAGCCCATGCCGTTCGCCGGGGTGACGTTCGGCTGCTGCAGCACGGACTCGATCCGGACCACACCGCCGGGAGCAGCCCCGAAGGTGGCCGCCTGCGTCTCCACCCGGCCGGAGGTCCAGCCGGTCGACGGGTTCGTGCCGCTGTGCAGCGCCTGCAGCACCAGGTGGCCCTGACCGTCGTGGCGGACGTTCGCCGTGCTGCTCGTCATGGTCTCGATCTCACCGGTCCCGAAGCTGCTGCCCGGTCCGGTGTCGTACTTCCACTGCCCCTGGTCGAGTCCGGTGCCGGCGGCGCCGGTGAAGTCGTCGCTCCAGGTCTGCGTGAAGCCCGTGGGTGCTGACGGGATCGCGGCGTGGGCGGCCTGTGGCGCCGTGACGGACGCGATCGGCAGGACCGCGGCGGCGAACACCGCGAACGACGCGAGCGCCGCCCGTCGCAGGGTGATGGTCATGTGAGGCATCGTTGCCTTCTCTCGTGAGTCGAACGAGCGCAAGCCTCCTGCTCCCGGCGGCCGGCTGCCAAGTCGGCACATCGACGGACAAGCGCGGTCCGGTTCCCGCGGAGATCGGACGATGATCTCAGAACGCTTGGGTATCGAGAACGGAGCGCGTAGCGTCGCCCGCGCTACTCCGCGGTCCCTAGCCGCGGCATGCCCGTCCCCCATTACCGGGCCGGCCTCGTCGTGATCGTACGTCGAACCCGACGGCGTCGTAGCGCGAGGGCGCCTGCCACGTGACCCGAACCCGAGTCAGGCGCCCTCGACCTCACCGGTCAGGTGGAGCATCGGGCATCGCGTCAGCGACGGCGCCCGAGCAGCACGACGCCGAACAGCACCACGACTGCGACGACGACGGCGACCAGGACGAACACCCCGGTGCCGTCCATCGTCCCGCCGCCGTCGTCGCAGGGGACCGCGTCCGAGACACAGGACGCTGCGGCCCGGAGGGCGTTCACGTGGCGGATCCCGTGATCGCGTACCGGGTGAGGGTCACGCCGTTGTGGAAGGAACGCTGTTCGAGCAGGTCGAGCAGCAGGGGCTCCGCGACCGGCTCGTCGAAGAGCGGCCGGCCGGTGCCGAGGACCGCGGGGTGCGTGTAGAGCAGCAGCTCGTCGAGGAGCCCGGCGGCGAGCAGCTGCGTGGCGAGGGTGGCACCGCCGACCGCGATGTCCCCCTGGGACTCCCGGCGGAGGGCCGCGAGCTGTTCGATCGCGTCGTCCCCGCCGATGACGCGCGTGTGGTGCTCGGCGCTCGTCCGGGTCCGGGACACCAGGACCTTCGGGATGTCGGTCCAGACCTCGCCGAACTCGCGCAACCACTGCGGCAGTGAATCGTCGTGCCGGGCGTCGGGCCAGAAAGGGTCCATCAAGTCGCGGACGACCCGGCCCTCGACGAACATCGACATGGACCGTGCCCGGTCGTTGAACTCCCGGTGCAGCGGCTCGTCGATGTGCAGCCAGTCCGGGCCGTCCAGGCCGCTGTGGTCGTCACGGTCGCGCTCGATGAGCAGGTCGAGCGAGACGTTCATCCAGTACACGAACCGAGCGGGCACGGCGGACTCCTTCGTCGGTGTCTCGACGGTAGCGCCGCAGCAGAGCACCGACAAGGACGAGCGGACCGCTCAGCGACGAGCCGCCGCTCGGGTCCGGAGGCCACAGCTCCGACGCTCGAGGTCCGCCAGCGCCGCCACCGTCTGCGGGTCCCGCCCACGCCACCGGTCCACCACACCGGGGCCGAGGGCGACGACCGCGTCCCGGCGGACGAGTGCCCGGAGCGCGAGCAACTCCGCCCCGTCCGGCGACCGGTCGACCCGACTGGTCGCGGTCGCCACCCGGACGAAACGCCCACGGGTCCGCGTCCACACCAGCAGCAGGAGCGCGATGACGACCACGGTCAGGCCTCCGCCGACCAGGTGCGCGAGGTGCAGTGCGGTGTCGTGCTGCTGGGCGCCCGCGGCAGCGACGGCGCCCGCGTGCTCGCTCGCCTTCCGGAGCGGCGCACTGACGGCGTCGCCGGCCAGCGGGATCCGCGACAGTGCCCGGGCGGTGGCAGACAGCTGCTGCTGGAACGCCGACCCCTCGGACTGCACGCGCGTTCCGATCGTGGCGAGCCGCGCGATCGAACCGGCGACGTCGCGGCCGATGACCACCGCCAGGACCATGCCGACCAGGACGAGCACGTCGGCGACGACCTGCCGGGCACGTCGGGTCGGGCGGCTGTCGTAGACGACCATCACGGGCCTCCTGTCCGGGACCCGGCGTGGGTCTCCTGTGGCGGACCGGTGCCGGGGTCGGCGGGACGGTCGACGTCCCAGTCTGCTGACGTTCCCTGTGCGCCGTTCGCTGGTACTAGGCTCGCTCTCCGGCCTCGGACCAGCCGGCCGGCAGCGGTGCCGGACGACGACGATCGGAGGCCACGCGCATGCTCGTGACCATCACCACCCGCGGCGACGCGGCCCCGGACCTCTCCCACCTGCTGCACAAGCACCCCCGTCGGGCACAGTCCTTCGACCTCAGCGTCGGCACGGCGCACGTCTTCTACCCCGTGGACACCCCGGACGTGTGCTCCGCCGCCCTGCTGCTCGAGGTCGACGCGATCGCCCTCGCGCGCAGCAAGCGGTACGGCGCGGACGCGCAGGCCCTGTCCCGGTACGTGAACGACCGGCCGTACGCCTCCACCTCGATGCTCGCCCTCGCGATCGGGCAGGTGTTCCGTAGTGCGATGGGCGGGCGCAGCGCCTCCCGGCCGGAGCGCGCGGCCGCACCGATGGACCTGGAGCTCGCCCTGACCAGCGTGCCGAGCGAGGTCGACGAGCACGGCGTCGGCCTGGCCTCGCGGCTGTTCGCGCCCCTCGGCTGGGACGTCGACGAGACCCGGCGACCGCTCGACGACACGCGACCGGAGTGGGGCGACGCCGCCACGGTCGGCCTGCGGCTCCGCGGGCGGGTCCGGCTCTCGGACGCGCTGCGGCAGCTCACCGTGCTGCTGCCGGTGCTCGACGACGCCAAGCACTACTGGGTCGGGGACGACGAGGTCGGCATGCTGCTCCGCCGGGGCGAGGGGTGGCTCGCCGAGCACCCGCTCCGGGAGCTCATCACCACCCGGTCGCTCGCGCACCAGCGGTCGCTCGTGGACGATGCGACGTCCCGGCTGCTGGGGCTCGACGGCACGGCCGGGGACGGCGGGGCGGTGGACGCGCCCGTCGACGAGGCGTCCGCGGACGACGACGGGACGTCGGCTCGCGAGACGCCCCTGTACCGGCGCCGTGCCGAGGCCGTCCTGACGGCGCTCGCCGACGTGCAGGCCCACACCGTCGCCGACGTCGGCTGCGGCGAGGGTGCCCTGCTCCGACACCTGTTCGCCGACCGGTCGTTCACGACGATCATCGGCACCGACGTGGCACCCCGCGAACTCGCACGAGCCGAGCGGCGCCTGCGGCTCGACGACGTCAGCGACGAGCAGCGTGCCCGGGTGCGGCTGCTGCGGTCGTCGGTCACGTACTCCGACGACCGCATCGCCGGACTCGACGCGGTGGTGCTCATGGAGGTCGTCGAGCACGTCGACCCCGAGCGACTGCCGGCGCTCGAGGCGTCGGTGTTCCTGGCCGCCCGACCCGCAGCCGTCGTCGTGACCACCCCGAACGCCGAGCACAACGTCCGCTTCGCCTCGCTGGCGGCCGGCCGGTTCCGACACCCGGATCACCGGTTCGAGTGGACGCGCGACGAGTTCCGCACCTGGGCGCAGGCCGTCGCCGACCGGCACGGCTACACGGTCGAGCACCGACCCGTCGGTGACGACGACCCCGAGGTCGGCCCACCCACGCAGCTCGCCCTGTTCCGCCGCCACACGACCAGCAGCCCGACGAACGGCAGCCTGACGACCATCAGCACGACGACCGGAGGCACCGCCGCATGACCGCCCTGACCGTCCCCACCATGTCCCTGGTGCTCCTCGTCGGCACGAGCGGCTCCGGCAAGTCCACGTTCGCCGCGCAGCACTTCGGCCGGTTCGAGACCCTGTCGAGCGACTTCTTCCGCGGCCTCGTCTCGAACGACGAGGACGACCAGGCCGCGACCCCGGCCGCCTTCGAGGCCCTGAAGCACGTCGCCGCGCAGCGTCTGCGCGCCGGACTGCTCACCGTCGTCGACGCGACGAACGTCCAGGCCGAGGCCCGCCGCGACTTCGTGGAGCTCGCCCGCGCGCACGACGTCCTGCCGGTCGCGATCGTCCTCGACGTCCCCGAGCCGGTCTGCGTCGCCCGGAACGCCGCCCGCACCGGTCGGGACTTCGGACCCGAGGTCATCCGCCGCCAGCAGGGACAGCTCCGGCGCGGGCTCAAGGGCCTGGGCAAGGAGGGTTTCCGCCGCGTCCACGTGCTGCACGGCGAGGACGAGATCGCCGCCGCCACGATCGTCCGCGAGCCCCTGCTCAACGACCGGACGGGCGAGCACGGCCCGTTCGACGTGATCGGGGACGTGCACGGCTGCCGCTCCGAGCTCGAGTCGCTCCTCGGTCGGCTCGGCTGGAGCCTGGTCCGCGACGACCTCGGTCGCCCCGTCGACGCCGTCCACCCGGAGGGCCGTCAGGCGCTGTTCCTCGGCGACCTGGTCGACCGCGGACCGGACTCCCCGGGCGTCCTCCGCCTCGTGATGGGCATGGTGCGGAACGGCCACGCCCTCGCCGTGCCCGGCAACCACGAGGACAAGCTCGTCCGCGCGCTCGACGGCCGCAAGGTGCAGACCGCGCACGGGCTCGCCGAGACCCTCGCCCAGCTCGCCGCCGAGCCGGACGCCTTCCGCGACGAGGTCCGCGAGTTCTGCCGCGCCCTCGTCGGCCACCTGGTGCTCGACGACGGCCGGCTCGTCGTCGCCCACGCCGGGCTGAAGGAGCAGTACCAGGGCCGGGCCTCCGGCCGGGTGCGGTCCTTCGCGCTCTACGGTGACACCACCGGGGAGAGCGACGAGTACGGCCTGCCCGTCCGCCTGCCGTGGGCCGACGACTACCGCGGATCGGCGATGGTCCTGTACGGGCACACCCCGACCGTCGACGCCGAGTGGATCAACGGCACCATGTGCCTCGACACCGGGTGCGTGTTCGGCGGCAAGCTCTCCGCGCTGCGCTACCCCGAGCGCGAGGTCGTCCAGGTCGACGCCGAGCGGGTCCACTACGAAGCCGCCAAGCCGCTCGAGCCGCTGCGCGGACCGGGCACGTCGACGACAGGTGCCGACGGTGCGGACGCGGGGCGTGCCTCCAGTCCGGCCGGGAGGCCCGTGGCCGGCCCCGCCGCACCGCGTCGCGTCCCCGGACTGCTGCCGATCGAGGACGTCACCGGTAAACAGATCGTCGAGACCCGGCACCACGGCCGGATCGGCATCCGCGCCGAGAACGCCGCCGGCGCCCTCGAGGTGATGAGCCGCTTCGCCGTCGACCCGCGCTGGCTGCCGTACCTGCCGCCGACCATGAGCCCGGTCGCGACCTCTGCACGCCCGGACCACCTGGAGCACCCGGACGAGGCGTTCGCCTACTACCGGGGCCAGGGCGTCGACCAGGTCCGGATGGAGGAGAAGCACATGGGCTCCCGCGGGACCGTGCTGCTCGCACGCGACCCCGCTCGGTTCGGTGCTGCGGCCGACTGGAACGGCGTCGTCACGACTCGCACCGGCCGGGCGTTCTTCGGTGCCGCGGGCACCCGGACCTTCCTCGGACGGCTCGACGCGGCCGTCGACGCAGCTGGCCTCTGGGACGAGCTCGACACCGACTGGCTGCTGCTCGACGGCGAGGTGCTGCCGTGGGCGGTCAAGGCCGAGGGCATGATCCGCGACTGGTACGCCGAGGTGGGCGCCGCTGCTGGCGGGGCGTTCCCGGACGCCCTGGCCGCGCTCGCCGCAGCCCGGGACAGCGGGGTCGACGTCACCGACCTGCTGGCCCGGACCGAGCAGCGCGCGGTCGACGCGACCGCCTACACCGAGTCCTACCGGCGGTACGCCGACCCGGCGACCGGCCTCGACGACGTGCGGTTCGCGCCGTTCCAGGTCCTCGCGGCCGAGGGACGGACGTTCGCCGACCGGCCGCACGGCTGGCACATGGCGATCGCCGACCGGCTGGCTGCCGCTGCACCGGACGTGGTGCGCGCGACCCGGTCACTGCTCGTCGACGTGCGCGACGAGGCCAGCTGCGCGGCCGGGACCGAGTGGTGGCAGGAACGCACCGGCGCCGGCGGTGAGGGCGCCGTCGTGAAGCCCGAGTCGAACCTGACCCGGGGGCCGAAGGGGCTCGTGCAGCCGGGCGTGAAGGTCCGCGGGCGGGAGTACCTGCGGATCATCTACGGGCCGGAGTACACCGAGCCCGGCAACCTGGCGCGGCTGAAGGACCGGGACCTCGGACACAAGCGGTCGATGGCGCTCCGCGAGTACGCCCTCGGGCTGGAGTCGCTCGAACGCTTCGTCGAGGGTGAGCCGCTGTGGCGCGTGCACCAGGCCGTGTTCGGGGTGCTCGCGATGGAGTCCGAGGCGGTCGACCCGCGGTTGTGAGCGGTGGGCGGACGGGAGCAGGTCGCCCGTCCGCCCCCGCCCGGAACCCGTCAGGGCTGGTCGTCCACCGGGAGGACCCGGACGGACACCGAGTCGATCAGCGTCCCCGCGGGGATGCTGCCGTTCCGCTGCGTCTGCACGGTCCGTTCGCCGAGGTAGGTGCCGGACGTCCGGTCGATGATCACGTCCTGGCGTTCCCCACCGGTGCGTGCCGGCAGCCCGACGGCCGTCCCGACCCGACCGTCGAGTGACGCCTGCTCCTCGGTGACGACGATGCCCGGCAGGGTCGCCAGTGCCTCGTACATCGCCGCGCGGAGGTCGGCGGGTACCAGTCCGGTCCGGAGGAGCTCCTGGACGGTGTCGAACACGTGCTCCGCGTCCGTCGTGTCCACCGCTCGGGGTGCGTCCTCGATCCGGCGGACGAGGGCATCGGGATCGCGGGGCAGGCCCTCGATGTCCGCCACCGTCAGCGTGCCCGGTCGGACCCCGCCCAGCTCGCCGACCGTGAAGTCCCCGCCGACCGCACGCTCCCACCGGGGGTCGTCGCGGTGCGCCTCGGTCGCGTAGTCGTCCGCCGCGGCCTTCCGGGCAGCGGCGCCGCCGTAGAAGGTCGTCGCCGGCCCCGACCACGTCTCGCGGACCCAGGTGCCGGACACGTCGGCCGGCACCCACGTCGTGCTCGTCGTCGGCGCCAGGTACCCCTCGTCGTAGTGCTCCCCGTCCGAGGTCGCGTACCCGAGCGCCCGCTCGGTCTCGACCACCTTCGTGAAGGCGCCGACGGGTGCCCGGTCGTCGGCGGCGGCACGGGCGGCCTCGCGCAACGTGGCCGCAGCAGCCGGCGCGGGCGACGACCAGTGCGTGATCCCGATCCCGGAGGCGACCAGGCCGCCGGCGAGCACCACCGCGGCACCGGCGACCAGGACGGGGCGGAACCGACGACGGGGACGGACGGGAGGGACGGTGCGGGCCGGACCCGCGCCTCCCGTCCCCGGGGCGGTCACCGTCGCGGCCTGCGCGGCGGCGTCGAACCGCATGCG
Source organism: Curtobacterium sp. MCPF17_011 (assembly GCF_003234145.1). Classification (NCBI taxonomy): domain Bacteria; kingdom Bacillati; phylum Actinomycetota; class Actinomycetes; order Micrococcales; family Microbacteriaceae; genus Curtobacterium; species Curtobacterium sp. MCPF17_011. The sequence continues at coordinate 148,054 of NZ_QKSK01000001.1, read as the reverse complement.
TGCACGGTCGAGCGCCGCGTCGAGGACCTCGGGCGGCACGTCGTCCTGCCGCAGCAGACGGAGGGTGGAGAGGTCGTCATCAGACATGGAGGGGTCCGTTCAGGGAGTCGGCGGCGCCCGGGACGGCACGGAGGGCCGTGCGGGCGCGGTTCAGTCGGGAGCGGACGGTCCCGACGGGGACGCCCGTCGCCGCCGCGATCTGCTCGTAGGTGAGCTCGGCCCACGCGTACAGCAGCACGGTGTCCCGGACCGCGGGGCGCATCCGGTCGAGCTCCCGGACCACCGCCTGCACGGCACGCTGCACGTCGACGCGGTCGCCGGTCTCGTCCTCGACGTGCTCCGGTGTCGCGGAACGGGACATCGCCCGGAGCGTCCGCCGCTGCGAGCGCCAGTGTCGGCTGAGCAGGTTCGTCGCGATGCCGAACAGCCACGGCAACGGCTCCTGCCGCTCCGGGTCGAACGAACCCCACCGCACCAGGGCCGTGACGAACGTCTCGCTGAGGATGTCCTCGGCGCTCTGCAGGTCGGTGCGGCGGGCGAGGTAGCGCAGGATGCGGCGGCCGTGCAGGTCGAACTGGCGACCGAGCTCGGCGGCGGCGTCTGGCGGGGGATGGTTGCTGGGCACGATTGGTGTTGCCCGATCGGGGTGGGGGAGTTCCATCTTCGTCCCCGGAGGCCCGTCGCGGAAGCCGGATCCGCGCTGGTCGACGGCCCTCGCGGTCGACGGCCCGGGCGCTGTCGCTCCGTGCGGACCACGCTGCCCGACCTGCCGTCGCGCCTACGATGGTCGGGTGCTGCTCGCGATCGACACCTCCGCCGGGACCTCGGTCGCCGTCGTCGACCCGGCGACCCGCCAGGTCCTCGCCGAGCGCGGGACCGAGGACACCCGCCGTCACGCCGAGGTGATCGGGCCGTTCCTCGACGAGGTCCTGCGTGCCGCCGGCATCACGCCCGCGGACGTCACGGGCGTCGTCGCCGGCATGGGCCCCGGACCGTTCACCGGCCTCCGTGTCGGCATCGCCGCCGCCCGCACCTTCGCCGCTGCCCGCGGTGTCCCGTTCCTGCCGTTGGTCAGCCACGACGCCGTGGCCGCCGGTGAGCAGGGTCCGCTCGTCGTCCTGACGGACGCCCGCCGCCGTGAGGTCGCGTGGAGCGCGTACGACGCCGACGGCGTCCGTGTCGCCGGGCCGGGTCTCGCCCGGCCGGCGGACCTGGACGACGTGCTGGGGGCCTCCCGTCCCGACCTCGTCGACTGGCCCCGTCACACCGCCGTCACCATCCCGGCCGGGAGGCTCGGGGTGCTCGCCGCGGACCGGCTCACCTCCGGCGCACCCCTGGCCGCGGACACGCCGGTGTACCTGCGCGAACCCGACGTGACGGTGCCCGGTGCGCCGAAGCGGGTGGCTCGGTGACCGCGCTGCCGGAGGGTCTGCGGATCCGTCGGGCGCACCCCCAGGACCTCGACGACGTCATGTGGCTCGAACGCGCCTCGTTCCCGACCGACGCGTGGTCGACGTCGCAGATGTCCGCAGAGCTGTACTCACCGCACGGCTACTACGTCGTGGTCGAGACGACCGACGAGGGCGCGGTGCCGACGGTCGTCGGGTACGCGGGACTGTCGTCGCTGCCCGGCAACCCGGTGGCCGACGTGCAGACCATCGCGGTCGCCGCCGAGCAGCGGGGGAGGGGCCTCGGCCGGGTGCTCTTCACCGAGCTCCTCGACGAAGCCCGACGCCGCGGCGTCCACGAGGTCTTCCTCGAGGTCCGCGCCGACAACCCCGTCGCGCAGACCATGTACACCGGCTTCGGGTTCGAGCACATCGCAACCCGGCCGCGGTACTACCAGCCCGACGGGGTCGACGCGTGGGTGATGCGTGCAGCACTGGAGCCCGCGACCCGGTCCGCCCCGGGCCCGATCGGACAGGAGGCGCTCGATGAGCGCGACTGAACCCCTGGTGCTCGGCATCGAGACGAGCTGCGACGAGACCGGCGTCGGCATCGTCCGCGGCACCACCCTGCTCGCGAACGTCATCGCGTCGAGCATGGACGAGCACGCCCGCTACGGCGGAGTCGTCCCCGAGGTCGCCGCACGGGCGCACCTCGAGGCGATGACCCCGACCCTGCAGCAGGCACTCGAACAGGCCGGTGTCACCCTCGACGAGCTCGACGCCGTCGCCGTGACGGCGGGTCCGGGGCTCGCCGGTGCCCTGATGGTCGGGGTCGGCGCCGCGAAGGCGCTCGCCGTGGCGACCGGCAAGCCGCTGTACGGCGTGAACCACCTGGTCGGTCACGTGGGCGCGGACGTCCTGCGACCGGACGGATCCGAGATCGACCTGCCGACCGTGGCCCTGCTGGTCTCCGGCGGGCACACGTCGCTGCTCCTCGTGCGGGACCTGGTCGGAGACGTCGAGCTCCTCGGCGAGACCATCGACGACGCGGCGGGCGAGGCGTTCGACAAGGTCGCCCGACTCCTCGGGCTGCCCTACCCCGGCGGACCGCAGATCGACCGGGCCGCGGCGGACGGCGACCCCACCGCGATCCGGTTCCCGCGCGGCCTGACGCTGCCGAAGGACATGGCGGCGCACCGGTACGACTTCTCGTTCTCCGGGCTGAAGACCGCCGTCGCCCGCTGGGTCGAGCGCTGCCGTGACGAGGGCCGCGAGGTCCCCGTGGCCGACGTCGCCGCGAGCTTCCGGGAGGCCGTGGTCGACGTCCTGCTGACCAAGGCCCTGAACGCCTGCCGGGACACCGGCGTCGACCGGCTGCTGCTGGGCGGCGGGGTGGTCGCGAACGCCCGGCTGCGGCAGGTCGCCGAGGAACGGTGCGCTGCCGCCGGTGTCGCGCTGCGCATCCCGCCGTTCGACCTGTGCACGGACAACGGCGCGATGATCGCGGCCGTCGGGGCACGGCTCGTCGCCGAGGGGCACGCGCCGAGTGCCCTGGGCATCGCGGCGGACTCCACCCTGCCGGTGACGACCGTCCAGGTCTGAGCCCGACGCCCGGGTCCCTCCGGGCGCCGTGTGGGAGGATCGGGGACGGCGGTCGAGCGGCCGTCAGGAGGGTGCAACGTGTCCGATCTGAACGACCGATCGAAGCCGGACGAGACGCCCCGGCAGGGGCAGCAGTACCCGTCCGGGCAGCAGAGCCAGGGGTGGCAGCAGCCGGGGCAGTACGGCCAGCCGGGGCAGTACGGCCGGTCGCAGCAGTACGGCCAGTACGGTGCCGCTCAGCAGAACCCGTACGCCCAGCAGGACCCGTACGCCGCTCCGCAGTACGGCAACCCCGGGGTGCACGACCCCTACCGGGCCAGCACGCACAACCCGTACGCCCCGCAGAGGACGAGCACCCTCGCGATCCTGTCGATCGTCTTCGCGTTCGGCGGCCTGGTCTTCCCGCTGCTGGTGATCCTCACGAGCCCGGTCGGCGCGATCCTGGGGCACGTCGCCCTCGGCCGTATCAAGCAGACGGGGGAGCAGGGCCGCGGCCTGGCACTCGCCGGCATCATCGGCGGCTGGATCCTGACCGCGCTCTTCGTCCTGATCGTCATCGCGATCATCGCCATCGCCTCATCGATCCCCCAGACGGGCGGCACCGGCTGGGACGGCTCCGGCGGCGGTACCGGCGCCGTCGTCGCCTGACCTCGGGGCTCGCGCGACGACCCGTGGGCTGCGCCCGACCCCGTCGGCTGAGCCCGACCCCGCGTGCTGCGCCCTCTGCTCAGCCGGCCACGTCGGTGAGCCGTTCGCACAGGACGGCAGTGTGTCGTCCCTCCAGTCGGGTGAGCACCAGCGTCACGCTCCCACGGCCCCGCAGACGCAACCGCTTGCGGAACTCGGCCGGGTCCACGTCGACCCCGCGCTTCTTGATCTCCACGGTGCCGATGTCGTCCGCGGCCAGACGCGCAGCCAGGCGCTTGACGTCGAGCGGCATGGTGTCGAGCACCCGGAACCCCTGCGCGAACGGCGTGACGAGGGCCCGGTCGGACGTGATGTACGCGATGCCCTCGGAGAGCATCCGGCCGTTGATCGAGCGTGCGAGGTCCCCGATCAGCCGTGCGCGGATCACGGCGCCGTCCGGCTCGTACAGGTAGGCACCGAGCGCGCCGACCTCGACGTCCTCGGCATCGGCTGCGCCCGTCAGTTCCGCGATGCCGTGCGGGCCGACGACGGTCGCGGCACGGCGGATCCCGGGGCGGGCGAGCGGGCCGAACCACAGGGCGAGTTCGACGACCTCCCGGTCGACGGAGGTCCACTGCGCCTCGGCGGTGTCGGGGATCAGGTCACGGTCGATGCCCGGGCCGAGCTTCACCCCGGTCGGGGTCGTCGTGGCGGCCGCGATCACCGTGTCGAGTGAGGGCGACCAGTCGTCGGGGTCGGCCAGACGGCGGGTGTCCGAGTGCCCGCTCGTGCGGCGGGCCGGGTCCATCCAGACCCCGTCGACGGCGGACAGGTCGAACGAGGCGGCGTCACCGAGCGCGACGCGGGCGTTCGGCCACGGGGCCAGGTTGTGCGTCGCGACGGCCGCCGTCACCTCGTCACGGTCGACCGCGGTGACGTCGAGGTCGAGCGCGGCCATGGCCAACGCGTCACCACCGATCCCGCAGCCGAGGTCCGCGACCCGCTGCAGGCCGGCGGCGGCGAAGCGTCCGGCGTGCTGCGCGGCGACCTGCAGCCGGGTGGCCTGCTCGAGGCCCGCCTCGGTGAAGAGCATGCGGGCGGCGAACTCGCCGAACTTGCCGCGGGCCTTCTGCCGGAGCTTCGCCTGGGTCAGGACGGCCGCCACCAGGGCCGGGTCGTGCCCCTCGGCCCGCAGCCGCGACACCACCCGGACGATCTCGCCGCCGTCGGAGACCGAGGGCGTACGGTCGAGCAGGTCCATCCCGGCCGGGGTCAGCAGCTGGGTGAGTTCGGCGGCGTCCATGCCCTGATCCTCCCAGGCGGCGGACACGACCGTGGAGCACTGGCACTCGGATTGACCGAGTGCCAGTGACGTCCTACAGTTGGGGTTGGCACTCTCCCGAGGGAAGTGCCAACCCGGTTTTCGTCAGTACCGAACACGTACCGAGAAAGAAGAGGTCACCGTGGCCGTCAGCATCAAGCCGCTCGAAGATCGCATCGTCATCCGTCAGGTGGAGGCGGAGCAGACCACCGCGTCCGGTCTGGTCATCCCGGACACCGCGAAGGAGAAGCCCCAGGAGGGCGAGGTCGTCGCCGTGGGCCCCGGTCGTATCGACGACAACGGCAACCGCGTGCCGCTCGACGTCGCCGTCGGCGACAAGGTCATCTACTCGAAGTACGGCGGCACCGAGGTCAAGTACTCGGGCGAGGACCTGCTGGTCCTCTCCGCCCGCGACGTCCTCGCGGTCATCGAGCACTGACACCCGCTCCACGAAACGCCCCGTCGGCCTGGCCGACGGGGCGTTTCGTCGTCCGCCGGGAGGCCCGCCACCAGCACCCGACCTCGGCTCGCCTTCCTAGGATGGTTCCGTGAGTGAACCGAGTCCCACGCGCCCCGCGCGCAGCGAGGCGTCCGTCGGCGTCGTGCAGGCCGTCATCGCCTACGGTCTCTGGGGGTTGATGCCGCTCCTGTTCGCCGCGATGGCACCGGCCGGGCCGTTCGAGATCGTCGCCTGGCGCATCGTCTTCGGCCTCGGGTTCTGTGCGATCGCGATCGCCGTGACGCGGACGTGGCTCCGGACCCGGGCGTTGCTCGCCGACCGCCGCGTGATGGCCGTCCTGGCACTCGCCGCCGTCCTGATCCTGGTGAACTGGACCGTGTACGTCGCCGCGACGACGACCGGGCACACGGTCGAGGCCGCGCTCGGGTACTTCATCAACCCGCTCGTGACGATCGCGCTCGGTGTCGTCCTGCTCCACGAGCGACTCCGGCCGGCACAGTGGGCAGCGGTCGGGATCAGCGTGGTGGCGGTCGTCGTGATCGCGGTCGGCTACGGGCGGGTCCCGTGGATCTCGCTCACCCTGGCCTTCTCGTTCGGGCTGTACGGGCTCGTGAAGAAGCGGGTCGGTGGCACGGTCGACGCGCTCAGCGGACTCACGATCGAGACGATGTGGCTGACGCCGCTCGCGGTGGGGGTGCTCGTCGTCCTGGGCACCACGGGTCTGGCCGGCGGCGTGACCCTCGGCGGCGAGGGCTGGCTGCACACGCTCATCATGATCGGCGCGGGACCGGCGACGGCTGTGCCGCTCCTGCTCTTCGCGTCGTCCGCTCGGCGGCTGACGCTCTCCACGCTCGGGCTGACGCAGTACCTGACGCCGGTGATGCAGCTCGTGGTCGGGGTGACGATCCAGCACGAGGCGATGTCGGGCTCGCGGTGGGTCGGCTTCGCGATCGTGTGGGTCGCGCTCGTGGTGCTCACGGTGGACTCGTTCACGGCGGCGCGGCGTGTGCGACGCACCCCGGTGCCTGAGGTGGCGGACGCCGGGGCGTAGGCGGTCCACCGGGTCTCCCCGGGCCTCCAGTCTGCCGTCTGCCCGAGACGCCCCCGTCTGTGCGAGACGCCGCCGTGTGTGCGAGACGCCGCCGTGTGTGCGAGACGCCGCCGTGTGTGCGAGACGCCGCGACCGCTGCGAGACGCCGCGGAGTCGGCGGTGTTTCGGCGGCATCGCGGCGTCCTCTGGCGACGCCACCGTCTCGCGCGCATGCAGGGACCACCCGGCGCACGCGAACGGCCCCCGGGAGCTGCTGCTCCCGGGGGCCGTCGTGGTGCTGGTGCGGTTACTTCGAGACCGAGCCCTGGATGGCGCTCTGGTAGACCGGCTTGTTGTCCGAGTCGAACTTGTAGATGCCGATGTAGGCGCTCGACGGGTCGTTCTTCTTGTCGAACGGGCCGATGCCGGACGGACCGGTGTAGTGGATGTCCTTGCCGTCGTCCAGCAGAGCCTTGCACTCCTTGAACGTCGCGCACTCGGTGCCACCGTCGGCGCCGGACACCGCAGCCATGTTGGCCTGGATGGTGCCGGAGTCGGTGCCCTTGCCCTTCACCGCGGCGAGGGCGGCGATGGTCGTGGCGTCGTAGGACTCAGCCGCGTACGAGAAGTCGGCGAGGTCCTTGCCGGAGGACTTCTTGTAGAACTCCACCAGACGCTGCTTCAGCTCGTCCTTCGGGCTGGCACCGGGGATGGTGCCCTGGGCGCCGTCGAGGGTGCCCTTGTCGAAGTCCTTCGAGTAGTCCGCGGTGTTGCCGTCGGACATGTAGATCTTCGCCTTGTTCCCCTGCGAGACGAGCTCGGGGATGATCGACTTCGTCTCGTCGAAGGCGAGCACGACGATCGCGTCGGGCTTCGCGGCGAGTGCCGCGGTCACCTCGGACGAGAACGTGGTCTGTCCGGGCGGGAACTCCTGGCCCTTGCCCTTGGCGCCGTAGACGACCTGGCCGCCGGCGGCCTCGACGGCCTCCTGGACGGAGTTGCGGAGGCCGGTGCCGTACGTGTCGTTGAAGACGAGGAACGCGACCTTGGCGTTGCCGTCACCCGTGACGAGCTGGCCGAGCGCGGAGCCCTGCACCGAGTCCGGCGGAGCGGTGCGGTAGTAGTGCGAGGAGTACCCGGACAGGTCGGTCGCGGTGTTGGCCGGCGAGACCTGGACGATGCAGTTGCTGGTGAGCTGGTCGATCACGTTGAGCGTGACGGACGAGGACTCGGCGCCGATGACGACGGGGACCTTGGCGTTGACGAGCTTCGTCGCGGCCGAGCTCGAGACGGTCATGTCGTTGCTGTCACCGGAGTCGGTGGCAGGGTCGATCGTGACGTCCTTGTCGAGCACGCCGCCGCCGGAGTTGATGTCCTCGACCGCGAGGCCGACGCCGGACTCGGCGGGCGGGTTCAGGTAGGCGAGCGATCCGGTCAGCGGCAGGATCGTGCCGATCTTCAGAGCGTCGGTGCTGGGCGACGAGGGGGCCTGGCAGCTCGCGGCCGGGTCCTTCTTCGCACCGCCGGCCGAAGCCGACTCGGAGGAGCCGCCACCGGCGTTGCTCGAGGTGGAACAGGCGGCGAGGAGCACCGCTGCAGCTCCCGCCAGTGCCAGCGCCGTGGTGGCGCGGGTGGTTCTGATCATCCGTGGAACCCTTTCTCTGCGCAGAGGCCCTACCGCATCGGGTCGAGCGCGGCGTCTCCGCGTGGGATGTGGAGAAAACTAGGGTCGATGTGTTTCGCCCGTGTGACGGAAGTACACACCTGGATGTTTCGTTACAGAGCCGTGACTCTTCTGAACAGCCTCACCGGAACCCCTGATGAGAAGTCCGTCTGGACGGTCTCCGCGGTTCCGGACGGACGTCGGGGAGGCCCGGCGTACGTTCCCGAGGCATGAGCGAGCCATCTTCGACCACCCAGTTCCGGCCCTCCCGGGCCATCGTCACCGGTGCAGAATCCGGTATCGGACGCGCCACCGCCGTCGCCCTCGCGGCTGCCGGGATGGACGTCGGCATCACGTACCTGTCCGAGCCCGATCGTGCCCAGGAGACCGCGGAGGAGATCCGCGCAGAGGGCCGTCAGGCGTTCGTCGAGCAGATCGACGTCACCGACCTCGCGAGCGCCGGCGCGGTGATCGAGCGGCTCGCGGAGCAGCTCGGCGGTGTGGACGTCATCGTCGCTGACGCAGGCACGGGCGACAACGCGCCGTTCCTCGACATGACGCTCGACCAGTGGCGGCACACCGTGTCCACCGACCTGGATGGCGCGTTCGTCACGATCCAGGCTGCTGCTCGGCGCATGGTCGCGCAGGGCACCGGCGGCCGGATCATCGGCATCACGAGCGTCCACGAGCACCAGCCCCGCTACGGCTCGAGTGCGTACGACGCCGCCAAGCACGGGCTCGGCGGACTGCTCAAGACGATCGCGATCGAGCTCGCCGAGCACGGCATCACCGCGAACGCCGTCGCCCCGGGCGAGATCGCGACGCGGATGACCGGGGCCGAGGACGAGGACCCGCACACGATCTCCCGTCCCGGGGTTCCACTCGGCCGTCCGGGCAACGCGTGGGAGATCGCGGCCGCAGTGGCGTTCCTGGCCTCGCCCGCGTCGTCGTACATCACCGGCGTCTCGCTGCCCGTCGACGGCGGCATGCTGCAGATGGGCCCCCACGGCGGCAGCCACATCACGTCGAACGACTGGCGCAGCGCGTAGCCCCTCGCAAAACGCAACCTCGGCGGCTTCTCGCAGCGCTGTACCGCGGCGCCTCGCCGCCGGGGTTGCGTTTTGCGGGCCGGGCCAGGCTCACGGACCGGTCGGGAGGCCCGCACCCCGCAGCAAAGCCTGCAAGCGACCCGGGGTGCGGACCTCCACCCACCCCCACCGGACGACCGTCCGGACATCGTGCCGGAGGAGCAGCGCCGACTGCCGGGCCTTCTCGTCGCGCACAGCCCCGGGCTCGTCGTACTTCGTCATCCCGTCGAACTCCCCGACGACGCCGTACCGCGGCCACCAGAAGTCGACCCGGAAACGCCCGAAGGACTGCTGCAGGACCGGCGGTGCGAAGCCGTCCTCGTCGAGGCGGACGCGGCTCACCGACTCACCCGGTGACTCGGCCAGCGGATCGGCGAACCGGAGTGCTCGACGTGCGCGCGTGATGCCCCGAGGCGTGGGCCAGTCGGCGAAGGCGCGGCGCAGGGTGTCGATGTCGAGCAGGCGCTCGTGCAGGACGTGGTCGAGCACCGCGACGACGTTCTCGTACGACGTGCTGCGTGCCAGGTCGACGACGGTACGGAGGAGTGACGTGACGCGGTGTCCGTCGACGGTCGACACGGCAGCGGACTCCAGGGGCGCTGCATGTCGGACGACTCGGCGCCCGGAGTGGGTCGTGCCGATGAGGGGATCGGTCACGTGCACCCGTGGGTCGGGCCGGTCGACGTCGGGCAGGCCCCAGAGCAGCCCGGCGGAGCGGTGGGACAGCGCGCGCCACTCGCCCACAGTGGTGACCACGGCCTCCAGGACCAGTCGTTGGCGTTCCCGGACGGACGCGCGCTCCCACGCGGTCGCGTCGACGGCGGCGCCGTGGGTGACGCGGACGAGTTCCCCGCGCCGGATGCGGTGTTGCGACTCGCTGTCGTTGGAGCGGAGCAGGAGCAGTCGTGGGGGTTCGTCCATCACCCCACTGTGCGAGCGCTACCGCCGCAGTGAGCCTCGTCGCTTCGATCTGTGGAAAGTCCTCTCGCGAAACGCAACGTGGGCGGCACTTCGCAGCGGAATACCGCTGCGGAGCGCCGCCCACGTTGCGTTTCGCGGAAGGCTAGCCGCGGTAGTTCGGCGCCTCGACGACCATCTGGACGTCGTGCGGGTGGGACTCCTTGAGCCCCGCCGCGGTGATGCGGACGAACTTGCCACGGGCCTTGAGCTCGGGGATCGTGCGGCCGCCGACGTAGAACATCGACTGCCGCAGCCCACCGGTGAGCTGGTAGACGACGTTGCCGACCGAACCGCGGTAGGGCACCTGGCCCTCGATGCCCTCCGGGATGAGCTTGTCGTCGTTCGGCACGTCGGCCTGGAAGTAGCGGTCCTTCGAGTACGAGGTCTTCTTGCCACGGGTCTGCAGGGCCCCGAGGGACCCCATGCCGCGGTAGGCCTTGAACTGCTTGCCCCCCACGAACACCAGGTCACCGGGGGACTCGTCGGTGCCGGCCAGCAGCGAGCCGAGCATGACGGTGTCGGCGCCGGCCACCAGGGCCTTCGCGATGTCGCCGGAGTACTGCAGGCCACCGTCGGCGATGACCGGCACACCGGCTTCGCGTGCGGCGAGGGAGGCCTCGTACACGGCGGTCACCTGCGGAACGCCGACACCGGCGACGACCCGGGTGGTGCAGATCGAGCCCGGGCCGACGCCGACCTTGACGGCGTCCACACCGGCGTCGATGAGCGCCTGGGCACCCGCGCGGGTGGCGACGTTGCCGCCGATGACGTCGATCGCGTCGAACGTCGGGTCGGCCTTCAGGCGTCGGACCATGTCGAGCACGCCTTCGCTCTCGCCGTTGGCCGTGTCAACGACGAGCACGTCGACGCCGGCGTCACGCAGAGCCTCGGCACGCTGCCAGGCGTCCCCGAAGAAGCCGATCGCGGCACCGACGCGGAGTCGGCCCTCGTCGTCCTTCGTGGCGTCCGGGTACTGCTCGCTCTTGTCGAAGTCCTTGACGGTGATGAGGCCGCGGAGCTTGCCCTCGGCGTCGACCAGCGGCAGCTTCTCGATCTTGTGCTGCGCGAAGATGGCGATCGCCTCTTCGGGGTCGATGCCCTCCATCGCGGTGATCAGCGGTGCCTTGGTCATCACGTCGCGCACGGAGGTGGTGGCCTGCTCGAACGAGGCGACGAAGCGCATGTCCCGGTTCGTGATGATGCCGACGAGCGTGCCGTCGGCCTCGACCACCGGCAGACCGGAGACGCGGAACTGCCCGCAGAGCGCGTCGACCTCGGCCACGGTGGCGTCGGGCGTGGTGGTCACCGGGTTGGTGATCATGCCCGACTCGGAGCGCTTGACCTTGTCGACGTAGGCCGCCTGGTCCGCGATCGACAGGTTGCGGTGCAGGATCCCGATGCCGCCCTGGCGCGCCATGGCGATGGCCATGCGCGACTCGGTGACGGTGTCCATCGCGGCGGAGAGCAGCGGCACGTTGACCGAGATCCGCTTGGTGAGCCGGGACGCCGTGGACGCCTCGCTCGGGATGACGTCGGTGTGCCCCGGCAGGAGCATGACGTCGTCGTACGTGAGTCCGATGAATCCGAACGGATCCGGCTGGTCCATGGGTCCCCTTCGTGGGCGCGACAAGTGGTCGAGACACCGGGAACGCTGCGGTGGGCTCCGGATAGGACATGGTAACGCGCGGGCTGCGCGCGCCATTCCGGTCGCCTCCCAAGTCGCTGTACCGGCCGGACGGGAGGCTCGTCTCGGGATTGCAAATCGACGCGCCTGAGCAACATCACGGTTCCGGCACGATTTGTGCAGGGAACGTGCCGGAAACACGGGGGACACAAAAAATCCCTAGGGTCCTCGACTATCCGAACGAGAGGCTCATCCGTGGGTTCCATCACTCCGCCGGGGTCAGTGCTCGCGCACCGACTCCGCCGCGGGGCACCAGGCCGCCGTCGCCTGGTCCTCGCCGCCGTGCTCTTCCTCGCCTTCCTCGCCACCTTCGCGGTCGACTGGGCACTCACGCCCGTCGCCGACGCAGCGACCAGCAGCCCCAGCTCCAGCAGCGCGCCCGCGAGCACCGGGCCCTGTGTCGTCAGCACCTTGAACGGCTGCATCCAAGGCACCATCCTCGACTCCGACCGGAAGCCCACCGAGGGCGTCGCCGTGGCGGTCACCGGACCCGGCTCGTTCACCGGCTCCTCGACAACGAACGCCGACGGACGCTGGTCCGTCAGCATCCCGGCAGCTGGGTCGTACACCGTCAAGGTCGACCAGGACTCCCTGCCGAAGGGGCAGTACCTGACCGATGCGAAGGACGCCGCCCGCACCGTCCAGGGGAACCTGAACGCCAACGCCGGCACGATCTTCCAGCTCTCCGACCAGGAGGGCGCCACGACCGACACCGCCACCACCAGCGTCACGGCCGCCCGGTTCTGGCAGCAGTTCGCCTCCGGCATCCGCCTGGGCCTGCTCATCGCCCTCGCCTCGATCGGCCTCTCGCTGATCTACGGCACGACCGGACTGTCGAGCTTCTCGCACGGCGAGCAGGTCACCCTCGGCGGACTCCTGGCCTACGTCTTCGCGAATCAGCTCGGATGGAACATCTGGCTCGCCGGGATCGTCACGGTGCTGCTCTGCGCCGCCTCCGGGTACCTGCAGGACGCCGGCATCTGGAAGCCGCTCCGCAAGCGCCGGATCAGCCTCACCCAGCTCATGATCGTGACGATCGGCCTCTCGATCGCCGCGCAGTACGCCTTCCAGTACTTCTTCGGCGCCTCGACCGTCCGCATCCAGCAGGGCAACCCCGAGACGGTGACCTTCGCCGGCATCACCCTCACCGTGCAGTCCTACGTCGCGATGGGCATCGCCCTCGTGGTCCTCATCGGCACGGGGCTGTTCCTCGCGAAGACCCGCTTCGGCCGTGCCACCCGCGCCGTGTCGGACAACCCGGCGCTCGCCGCGGCCTCCGGCATCGACGTCGACCGGGTGATCCGCTTCGTGTGGACGCTCGCCGCCGGTCTCGCCGGGCTCTCCGGCGTGATGCTCGGCCTGGTGCTCAACGGCGTGAACTGGCAGACCGGTCTGCAGCTCCTGCTCCTGATGTTCGCGTCCGTGACCCTCGGTGGTCTCGGGACGGCCTACGGCGCACTCGTCGGTTCGATGATCATCGGCATCGTCGTGGAGCTCACGAACCTGGTGCTGCCCGGTGACTTCAAGTACGCCACCGCCCTCGTCATCCTCATCCTCATCCTGCTGTTCCGGCCGCAGGGCATCTTCGGCCGTGCCGAGCGGATCGGTTAAGGGAGCACCCGCATGGACTACATCCTCCAACTCCTCAGCTCCCTGACGCAGGAAGCCCTCGCCCCCACGACCGCGGCGTTCGCCCTCGCCGCGATCGGCCTCAACGTGCACTTCGGCCTCACCGGCCTGGTCAACATGGGTCAGGCGGCGTTCCTGCTGCTCGGCGCGTACGGCTTCGCGATCTCCATCACGAACGGCCTGCCCCTCGGCCTGGCGGTGCTCGTCGCGCTCGCGATCGCCATCGTGTTCGCGATCATCCTCGGCATCCCGACCCTGCGGTTGCGCGGGGACTACCTGGCGATCGTGACGATCTCGGGCGCCGAGATCATCCGCATGGTCGGTCGGTCCAGCCTGCTCACCGACACCACCGGCGGTTCGAACGGCATCACCGGCTCCAGCTACCGCGAACCCTTCAACGCGCTGAGCTTCCTGCCGGACGGCACCACGACGATCCTCTGGTTCACGTACTCGAACAACGGGGTGAACGGCTGGTGGATCCGCATCGTCGGCTGGGGCCTCGTCGCCCTGTTCACCCTCGTGCTGTTCCTGCTCATGCGCAGCCCCTGGGGCCGCGTCGTGAAGGCGATCCGCGAGGACGAGGACGCCGTCCGCTCCCTCGGCAAGAACGTCTACTCGTACAAGATGCAGGCGCTCGTCTTCGGTGGCGCACTCGGCGCGCTCGGCGGCGTCATCTACGTCCTGCCGAGTTCGGTGCAGCCGGACGCGATGGGCCGGTCGATGACGTTCTTCATCTGGACGGCGCTCATCCTCGGCGGCGCGGCGACGGTGTTCGGCCCGGTGCTCGGGTCGGTGCTGTTCTTCGTCCTCCGGCTCTTCATCCGCACGCTCGCGGGTGACTTCATCCCGAACTCGATCATGAACGCGCAGCAGGCCGAGCAGTTCTCCTACGTGCTCGTCGGCGTCGCGCTCATGCTCCTCATCGTCTTCCGCCCGCAGGGACTCCTCGGGAACAAGAAGGAGCTGACGTTCAGTGTCTGACCCGACCACCATCCAGCGCGTCCCGGGTGCCGCGAAGCCCGACGCCATCCTCACCGTCGACAACATCACCCGGAAGTTCGGCGGCATGACCGCGGTCGACGTCGACCACCTCGAGGTGCAGCGCGGCCAGATCACGGCCCTGATCGGCCCGAACGGTGCCGGCAAGACCACGTTCTTCAACCTGCTGACCGGCTTCGACAAGCCGTCGAGCGGGAAGGACGCTCGGTGGCAGTTCAACGGGCGGACGCTCGGCAACACGGGTGCTGCGAAGGTCGCTCGTGCCGGCATGGTCCGCACGTTCCAGCTCACGAAGGCGCTGTCCCGCCTGACCGTGATGCAGAACATGCTGCTCGGCGCGAAGGACCAGCCGGGGGAGAACTTCTTCGCCGCACTCGTCCGGCCGGTGTGGTCGAAGCGCGAGAAGGAGATCACCGCGAAGGCGGAGGACCTGCTCGACCGCTTCAAGCTCCTCGAGAAGAAGGACGACTACGCCGGGTCGCTCTCCGGTGGCCAGCGCAAGCTCCTCGAGATGGCCCGCGCGTTGATGTCCGACCCGACGATGATCATGCTCGATGAGCCGATGGCCGGCGTGAACCCGGCGCTGACCCAGTCGCTGCTCGGGCACATCCAGTCCCTGCGCGACGACGGCATGACCGTGCTGTTCGTCGAGCACGACATGCACATGGTCCGGCACATCTCCGACTGGGTGGTCGTGATGGCCGAGGGCAAGGTCGTGGCCGAGGGCCCGGCCGCCACCGTGATGGACGACCAGGCCGTGATCGACGCCTACCTCGGCGCCCACCACGACACCGACCTGGGTGACGACTCGCTCCTCACCGAGGAGACCTACGAGGAACTCGCCGACGAGGTCGCAGACGAGGACGCGGCGGACGCCGCCGACGAAGGGAAGGCGACCCGATGACGGACGCGACGAACGAGGCGGGCGTGAGCCGGGCCTCCAGTGCGGGTGCGACGGCGACCGTGGAACCGGTCATGCGGGCCAGCGACCTGGTCGCCGGGTACCTGCCGGGCGTGAACATCCTCAACGGCTGCGACCTGGTCTGCTACCCGGGCGAGCTCATCGGCATCATCGGCCCGAACGGTGCCGGCAAGTCGACGCTCCTCAAGGCGCTGTTCGGCCTGGTCAACGTCCGAGAGGGGTCCGTGACGCTGCAGGGCGAGGACATCACGAACCTCAAGGCGAACAAGCTCGTGCAGGCCGGGGTCGGCTTCGTCCCGCAGACGAACAACGTGTTCCCGTCGCTCTCCATCGAGGAGAACCTGCAGATGGGGCTGTACCTGCGGCCGAAGAAGTTCAGCGAGCGGCTCGAGGTCATCTACGACCTGTTCCCCGTGCTCGGGCAGCGCAAGGGCCAGCGTGCCGGGTCGCTCTCCGGCGGTGAGCGGCAGTCGGTCGCGATGGCACGGGCGCTGATGATGGACCCGAAGGTGCTGCTGCTCGACGAGCCGAGCGCGGGCCTGTCGCCGGTGCGTCAGGACGAGACCTTCATCCGCACCCGCCGTATCAACAAGGCCGGCGTCTCCGTGATCATGGTCGAGCAGAACGCCCGCCGTTGCCTGCAGATCTGTGACCGCGGCTACGTCCTCGACCAGGGGCGGAACGCCTACTCGGGCACCGGGAAGGAGCTCGCCGACGACCCCAAGGTCATCGAGCTCTACCTCGGGACGCTCGCCAAGGACGTCGACGACGCTCGCTGAGCCCGTCGACATCGCGGGTGCCGCTGTGGGGGCAGCACCCGCGACCGGTGGGGCCGTGCTGGCTGCGCGTGCGCGCCGCACGGCCCCGCTCTCGTTCCCGGTGGTGGGGCGGGGGCGTCGTCGAGACGCCCCCGTCTGCTCGAGACGCCCCCGTCCGCTCGAGACGCCCGCGTCTGCTCGAGACGCCCCCGTCCGCTCGAGACGCCCCGCAGTCACTGCGACGCCGCGAGATCCGGCGGCGTCTCCCACACATCGCGGCGCTGCTCACGGACGTGGGCGTCTCGCCCGTCGACGCCGGCGTCCCGCGTGACCGGTGCCGCCCCGCTGACGGTGGTGCCGCGTGGGACGCGCACCGCGCCTCCAGCCCGGACGGGAGGCCCGCCCCGCGTCGGACGCGTCCGGTACCGTTCCAGCGTGCAACGCTTCGCGGACCGCGCGATGGACGCCCTGGTGTGGGTGGTGTTCGTCGTCCTCTTCATCGGTGCGGCCCTGCTCGTCAAGGTGGCCGCAGCGCTGCTCGTCGTCCTCATCGTGCTGGCGCTGCTCCTGGGGCTGACGCTCCGGGTGCTCCGCCGGGGTCGTGCGGCTCGACCTCCCCGGTGAGCCCCCGGTCACCGCTCCCGCCGAACCCCCCGGACCGTCCGGCCGTGCCACCCGCGCAGCCCGCCCGGTAGGGTTGCCGGGTGAGCGAAGTCGAGATCGGTGCAGGCAAGCGCGGACGTCGGGCGTACGCGTTCGACGACATCGCGGTGGTCCCCTCGCGACGGACACGTGACCCGCGTGACGTCAGCGTCCAGTGGTCGATCGACGCGTTCACCTTCGAGTCGCCGATCCTGTCGGCGCCGATGGACTCCGTCGCCTCGCCCGCCACCGTCATCGAGATGGGGCGTCTCGGCGTCCTCGGGGTCCTGGACCTCGAAGGCCTCTGGACCCGCTACGAGGACCCGGAGCCGTACCTGGCCGAGATCCGCTCGCTGACCGACGGCAACGTCACGAAGCGCATGCAGGAGATCTACGCCGAGCCGGTCAAGGCCGAGCTGATCACCCGCCGCCTGGCCGAGATCCGTGCCGCCGGCGTCCCGGTCGCCGGTTCGCTCAGCCCGCAGCGCACCGCCGAGTTCTCGCAGACCGTCGTGGACGCCGGTGTCGACCTGTTCGTCATCCGCGGCACCACCGTCAGCGCCGAGCACGTCTCGCAGAACCAGGCGCCCCTCAACCTCAAGAAGTTCATCTACGAGCTCGACGTCCCCGTGATCGTCGGTGGCGCCTCGACCTACACGGCGGCGCTGCACCTCATGCGCACCGGTGCCGCGGGTGTCCTCGTCGGCTTCGGTGGCGGTGCGGCCTCGACGACCCGTGCGGCCCTCGGCATCCACGCACCGATGGCCACCGCGGTCGCGGACGTCGCCGGTGCCCGTCGCGACTACATGGACGAGTCCGGCGGCCGCTACGTGCACGTCATCGCGGACGGCGGCCTCGACACCGCCGGCGACGTCGTCAAGGCGATCGCGATGGGTGCCGACGCGGTCATGCTCGGCACGGCCCTGGCCCGTGCGCAGGAAGCGCCGGGCGGCGGCTTCCACTGGGGTGCCGAGGCGCATCACCCGGAGCTGCCCCGTGGCCGTCGGGTCGAGGTCGGCACGATCGGTTCGCTCGAGAGCATCCTGAACGGCCCGACCCCGTCGTGGGACGGCCGCGCCAACCTGGTCGGCGCCCTGCGTCGCTCGATGGCGACCACCGGATACTCCGACGTCAAGGAGTTCCAGCGAGTAGAAGTGGTCGTGGCGCCGTACCACCGCTGACGGCGGTGCGCCCGCGGAGGTCCTGCGGGTGCCGCTCCGGTGCCGATCGGCGACGGAGGCGAGCATGACAAGCACGGTCACGGGCGAGAAGGCACCCCGCGGAGCACCCAGCACGGCGGGGTTCGACCCCGCGACGAAGCTCGGCCCCGATGAACGCGACGCCGCCATCGAGACGCTGAAGTCCACCGAGCTCGACGTCCTGGTCGTCGGCGGCGGCATCGTCGGTGGTGGCGCAGCGCTCGACGCCGTCACGCGCGGCCTGTCGGTCGGGATCGTGGAGGCCCGCGACTGGGGCTCGGGCACGTCGAGCCGGTCGTCGAAGCTCGTGCACGGCGGCATCCGCTACCTCGAGCAGCTCAACTTCACCCTGGTCCGCGAGGCCCTCATCGAACGCGGCCTGCTGCTGCAGCGCATCGCCCCGCACCTGGTGAAGCCGGTGCGCTTCCTCTACCCGCTCAACCACCGGGTGTGGGAGCGCTTCTACATCGGCATCGGCATGGCGATGTACGACGTGTTCAGCTGGTCCGGCGGCCGTCCGCCCGGGGTGCCCCACCACCGGCACCTCACCCGGACGCAGGTGCTCCGCTCGATGCCGTCCCTGAAGAAGGACGCCTTCGTCGGCGGCATGACCTACTACGACGCCCAGGTCGACGACGCGCGCTACGTCGCCGCACTCGTCCGCACGGCGGCCTCGTACGGCGCGCACGCTGCCTCCCGGGTCCGGATCGAGGGCTTCATCAAGGTCGGTGAGCGGGTCGTCGGTGCCCATGCGCACGACATCCAGACCGGTGAGCACTTCGACATCAAGGCGAAGCAGGTCGTCAACGCGACCGGCGTCTGGACCGACGACACCCAGGCGATGGTCGGCACCCGCGGGCAGTTCAAGGTCCGCGCGTCGAAGGGCGTGCACCTCGTCGTGCCGCGCGACCGGTTCCAGTCGAACTCGGGCATGATCCTCCGCACTGAGAAGAGCGTCCTGTTCGTCATCCCGTGGGGTCGCCACTGGCTGATCGGCACGACCGACACCGACTGGTACCTCGACAAGGCGCACCCGGCGGCGACCGCGGCGGACATCGACTACATCCTCGAACACGTCAACAAGGTGCTCGCCGTGCCGCTCACCCGCGAGGACGTCGAGGGCGTCTACGCCGGACTCCGGCCGCTGCTGGCAGGGGAGTCCGAGGCGACGTCGAAGCTCAGCCGGGAGCACGTCGTCGCACACACCGCCCCGGGCCTCGTGGTCGTCGCCGGCGGCAAGTGGACCACCTACCGCGTGATGGGCAAGGACGCCATCGATGAGGCCGCCGCGGCGATGGACGGCAAGATCCCGGAGTCGACGACGCAGGACATCCCGCTCCTCGGGGCCGAGGGCTACCCCGCCGCCTGGAACAAGCGTGCGCGCACCGCGAAGACGTACGGCGTGCACAAGGTCCGCATCGAGCACCTGCTGAACCGGTACGGCACGCTCGCGACCGAGGTCCTGCAGCTCGTCGAGGACGACCCCTCGTTGGCCGACGCGCTGCCCGGGGCCGACGACTACATCGGCGCCGAGGTCGTGTACGCGGCCTCGCACGAGGGCGCCCTGCACCTCGAGGACGTCCTGGCCCGCCGCACCCGCATCTCGATCGAGGCGTGGGACCGCGGCGAGTCCGCAGCGCCCGTCGCCGCGCGGCTCATGGCCGGGGTGCTCGGCTGGGACCAGGAGACGACGGAGAACGAGGTGTCGAACTACCTCAAGCGCGTCGCCGCCGAGCGGGAGTCGCAGCTCCAGCCCGACGACGAGTCCGCCGACCGCGTCCGGCTCGAGGCACCCGACATCGCGTTCGGCTTCGAGGAAGACGACGTCGTCGTCGGCGGAGGCCGCTCGAGCGGCGCCGAGGGCGCCACGGCGGACGACGAGCAGGTCGTGGGCGAGAAGACGACCGAGCCCAGCTGACCTCAGCTGACCCCGGTCCGGACGACCTGTGGACAACGGAATGGACCGGCCCTGCCGGTGGTTAGCATGGGAGTCCTGGGAAAGGGAGCCATCATGGTCGACGTCCATCGCGTCAAACTCCCCGGCGTCGGCGTGCTGCACAGCTTCTACACCGACGACGGTGGCAAGTGTGGTGTCATCACGCACCGGTCGGGTCACTCCGACCTCATCTCGTTCGCGGACGTCGCCGACGGCGCGGACAAGTCCGAGAAGGTCTCGCTCCGCCTCAGTGAGGACGAAGCGCACACCCTCGCCGAACTCCTCGGCGGCACGCGCATCACCGAGGGCCTCGACAAGCTCGACGAGATCCCCGGCCTCTCCATCGACTGGTTCAGCGTCGACTACGACGACGCCATCGCGGGCAAGCCCCTCGGCGACCTGCACGACTCGGGCTTCATCGGCCTGACCGTCGTCGCGGTGGTGCGTGGCGACAGCGCCAACCCGGCCCCCTCGTCGGACTTCGTCGTGTTCCCCGGGGACACGATCGTCGTCGCGGGTGCGCCGGAGAAGGTCGCGAAGGCCTTCTCCTTCTACCGCAGCGGTCAGTTGGCAGCGGCCGCTGCCGAGGCGCCGCCCCGGAGCTAGGGGATGCACCTGGGTGGTGAGCTGCTGACCATCGGCGGCCTGTTCCTCATCGCCTACGTCCTCGGGCGGCTGGGCAAGACCATCGGTCTGCCGGCGATCCCGGTCTACATGGTGGTCGGGCTCATCGCGAGCCCGCACACCCCGTGGATCGGCCTGAGCGTCGAGTCGCACACGATCGAGCTGATCGCGACGTTCGGCCTCATCCTGCTGCTCTTCAACCTCGGGTTGGAGTTCGATCAAGAGGAGTTCTACGGCAACGCCGGCAAGCTCCTGGTCTCCGGCGGCACCTACGTCGCGATCAACATGGGCGTCGGCTTCGCGTTCGGGTTCTCGCTCGGCTGGGGCACCCGAGAAGCCCTGATCATCGCGGGAATGACGGCGACGTCGTCGAGCGCGATCGTGACGAAGCTGCTCATCGAGCTCCGGCGCTTGGCCAACGACGAGACCCCGATGATCCTCGGCGTCACCGTGATCGAGGACGTGTTCATCGCCGTGTACCTGGCGATCGTCTCCGTGGTGCTCTCCGGCGACACGAACCTGTGGGCGGTGATCGGCAAGCTCGGGCTGGCGTTCGGCTTCCTGATCGTGATGTTCAGCCTGGCGCGCTGGGGTGGCAAGCAGGTCTCGAAGATCTTCGCGACCCGCGACGACGAGCTCTTCACGATCCTGTTCTTCGGGCTCGCGGTCATGTTCGGCGGCATCGGCGACCTGCTCGGGGTGACCGACGCCATCGGCGCGTTCGTGATCGGACTGCTGTGCGGTGCCACCCGCTACCGGGACCGCATCGAGCAGCTGGCCCTGCCGATGCGCGACGTGTTCGCGGCGTTCTTCTTCGTCAACTTCGGGCTCGGCCTCGACGTGTCGACGTTCGGCGAGGTGCTCTGGCCCGTCGCCGGTGCCATCGGCATGACCGTCGTGCTCAACGCGGTCGCCGGGCAGCTCGTCGCTCGGATGAACGGCTTCAGCGTCCAGCAGGGCATCAACACCGCCGTCATCCTGGTGAACCGTGGCGAGTTCGCGCTCATCCTGGCGACCCTGTCGGCGGCCGCCGGACTGGAGGAACGGATCACCGCCTTCGCGGGCCTCTACGTCCTGGTGATGGCCGTGTTGGGACCGCTGCTCGCCGTGAACTCCGACCGCATCGGCCGACTGGTGCTCCGCCCGGGTCGGGTGCGGAAGCTCCGTGGCCGCGAACTCGCCGCCGCCCAGGCCGCCGCCGCACGCAAGGCCGAGCGGGACGCGAAGTTCGCCGAGGAGATCGCCCTCGTGGAGGCTGCGGGCAGGGAAGAGCGCGACAATGGTGCACCAGAGACGACGCCGTCGCGCGAGGAGCCGGCCACGCCGGAACCCGTGAGCGCGAGCACGTCGTCGATCGAGGTCCCCGCCGAGCGTCCCGAACGCCCGGCCCGCGTACGTGATCCGGAGTACTGATTCAGATGTGGGCCGTTGCCCGACGACCGAGGTGGATCGCGCTGCTGCTGCTGGCGATCATCCTCGCTGGCGTGTTCGCCGCACTCGGCAAGTGGCAGCTCGAGCGCAGCATCGAGAACGGCAAGCCACTGCCGGCGTCGACCGAGACACGGAAGACGCTCGACGACGTCACCACCCCGGAGAAGCCGGTCGGGTCGGCCCTCGCCGGGCAGAAGGTGACGGTCTCCGGGCGGTTCGTCGCCGGTGACACGACGGTCCTGACGGGCCGCAGCGGGGGTGGCGAGTTCCAGACCGTCGGCCACCTGGTCGACGACGCGACGGGTGCGAGCCTCCCGGTCGTGATCGGCTGGTCCGACCAGCGTTCCGCCGCCGTGGCCGGTGGCGACCGCCTGGCCGGTGACGCGACGATGACCATCCGCGGCCGGTACTACCCGGCGGAGTCGCCCGACCAGGACACCTTCGAGCAGCACGAGTACTCGGCCGTGGCACCGGCCCGGTTCGTGAACACCTGGAAGGCGTTCGACGACCGGATGTACGGCGGCTACGTCGTCGCCGACCGGACCACCGCAGACGCGGCCGACCTCGGCACCATCGCCGACCGGGCACCGACGCGCGAGGTCCAGTTCGACTGGCTCAACCTCTTCTACGCGGTGGAGTGGGTCGTGTTCGCCGGGTTCGCCGTCTTCCTCTGGTACCGCTTCGTGAAGGACGCATGGGAGCGCGAGCAGGACGAAGCCCGCGAGGCCGCCGAGGCCGCCGCCGCCGATCCTGTTGACGACGACGTCGAGCCGGTGGACGAGCCCGCGGTCCCGGTGGACGACGCCCGGGCCGAGCCGGGTCGCCGGTAGGATCGACCACATGGCTCTGACCGTCCGGACACGCGACATCCCCAAGATCCCGGGGGCCGTGCGGTTCTACCGCATCTCCGCGTACGTCACCGGCGTGCTCCTGCTCGCCCTGGTCGTCGAGGTCGTCATCAAGTACACCCCGATCCAGCGTGAGATGCAGCTCGGCGGCGGCGCGTTCTTCGTCCCGAACGGCACCGCCGGTGAAGCGCCCGGCACGTTCAACCTGTCGATCGCGATCCTCATCGCGCACGGCTGGCTGTACGTCGTCTACCTGTTCGCGGACTTCCGTCTGTGGAGCATCATGCGCTGGCGGCCGACGCGCTTCCTGCTCATCGCACTCGGCGGTGTGATCCCGTTCATGTCGTTCGTGGTCGAGCACCGCATGCAGCAGGCCGCCATGACCACGCACCACGAGCTGACCGCGCAGCAGTCGCGGGAGAAGGAGAGCGCTCGGTGAGCGAGACCGAACAGCGTCCCGTCCTCGTCGTCGACTTCGGCGCGCAGTACGCGCAGTTGATCGCACGACGTGTCCGCGAGGCCAACGTCTACAGCGAGATCGTCGCGCACTCCGTCACGGCGGACGAGATCCGGGCGAAGAACCCGGCCGCGATCGTCCTGTCCGGAGGCCCGTCCTCCGTCTACGAGGACGGCGCACCGTCCCTGGACGGCGAGATCCTGGACCTCGGCATCCCGGTGCTCGGCATCTGCTACGGCTTCCAGGCCATGGCGAAGTCACTCGGTGGTGAGGTCGCGAACACCGGCCTCCGCGAGTACGGCGCCACCGCGGTGACCGTCAGTGGCACCGACAGCGTCCTGCTCGGCGGCCAGCCCGCAGCGCAGACCACGTGGATGTCCCACGGGGACGCCGTGTCGAAGGCACCCGAGGGCTTCGAGGTCCTCGCGTCGAGCGAGTCCACGCCGGTCGCCGCATTCGCCTCCGACGAGCGCAAGCTCTACGGCGTGCAGTGGCACCCGGAGGTCAAGCACTCCGCGTTCGGCCAGGCCGTGCTCGAGAACTTCCTGCACCGTGCCGCCGGGCTCCCGGGCGACTGGAACTCGGCGAACGTGATCGAGGAGCAGGTCGAGCGCATCCGCGCCCAGATCGGGTCCTCCCGTGTGATCGCCGGGCTCTCCGGTGGTGTGGACTCCGCCGTCGCCGCAGCCCTCGTGCACAGGGCCGTCGGCGACCAGCTCACATGCGTCTTCGTCGACCACGGGCTCCTCCGCGCCGACGAGCGCAAGCAGGTCGAAGAGGACTACGTCGCCTCCACCGGCGTGCGCCTGGTCACCGTCGACGCCCGCGAGCAGTTCCTCGACGCCCTGGCCGGCGTCAGCGACCCCGAGCAGAAGCGCAAGATCATCGGGCGCGAGTTCATCCGCACGTTCGAAGCCGCAGCGGAAGCGCTCGTCCTCGAAGCGCGGGCATCCGACGGCGACGCCGAGGTCAAGTTCCTCGTGCAGGGCACCCTGTACCCGGACGTCGTCGAGTCCGGCGGCGGATCGGGCACCGCGAACATCAAGTCGCATCACAACGTCGGCGGGCTGCCCGACGACATGACGTTCGAACTCGTCGAGCCGCTGCGCACCCTGTTCAAGGACGAGGTCCGCGCGGTCGGTCGCGAGCTCGGGCTCCCCGAGGTCATCGTCGGACGCCAGCCGTTCCCCGGCCCGGGCCTCGGCATCCGCATCGTCGGTGAAGTGACCGCGGAGCGGCTCGAGATCCTCCGTGCCGCCGACGCCATCGCGCGCGCCGAGCTGACCGCGGCCGGCCTCGACGACGAGATCTGGCAGTGCCCGGTCGTCCTGCTCGCCGACGTCCGGTCGGTCGGGGTCCAGGGCGACGGCCGTACGTACGGGCACCCGATCGTGCTCCGTCCGGTCTCGTCCGAGGACGCCATGACCGCCGACTGGACGCGCCTGCCGTACGACGTGCTCGCGAAGATCTCGAACCGCATCACGAACGAGGTGCGCGACGTCAACCGAGTCGTGCTCGACGTCACGTCGAAGCCGCCGGGGACGATCGAGTGGGAGTGATCCTCCCCTGACGCCCGAGGGCCCGGCACGCGCTGCGTACCGGGCCCTCGCTCGTCCTGCGGGGTCGAGCCGTGCCTCCCGCCCGTCGCCCGCCCGCAGCCCGTCTGCCGAGGTCGCACGTTCTGCCGTCGCCCGCCCAGCCCGGCCGCCGAGGTCGCACGTTCTGCCGATCGGGCGGCTGGACGGCGGCGGCTTGAGCGACCCCGGCGAACCGGCTGCGGCATGTCGTGCGACCTGGCGGCGGACGGGGCTGGCGCGCGGGGGATGCTGCCGGCGCTCTCGGGGTCGCACCATCTGCCGCTCGGGCGGCTGGACGGCGGCGGGTTGAGCGACCTCGGCGAACCGGCTGCGGCGTGTTGCGCGACGTCGGCGGGCAGACGTGCCCGGACGGGAGGCGCGGGCCGGGCCCGCCTGCCGCGCCCGGCTGCCTTCCGCCGACCGGTTACACGTCGTCGTTCTGGCGGGTGGTGAGCGACGAGCCGTGACCGCTCGGCGGAGGTGAGCGGGGTGTTGTGACCGGTCGGGCGCCCGCCGCCGCCCGCGCCCGCCGCCCGCCCGGGAACGACGAAGGGCCCCGGCGGAAGCCGGGGCCCTTCGCGGTGCGGAACGCTAGTTGCGGGAACTGCTCGCGACGATCGCCAGGATGCGCAGGATCTCGAGGTACAGCCAGACCAGCGTGACGATGAGACCGAAGGCCGCGGTCCATGCGTAGACGCGCGGAGCGCCGCGCTCGACGCCGGTCTTGATCTGGTCGAAGTCGAGGATCAGCGAGTACGCCGCCATCAGCACCACGAAGATGCCGATCAGGACACCGAGCGGGATGCCGAACAGCGAGACGCCGAGGAGCCCGAACGCGCTCTGGGTCACACCGGTGAACATGAGCACGATGTTGACGAGCGAGAAGGCCATGTAGCCGACCATCGCGACCAGGAAGAACCGGGTCAGCTTGGGGGTGGCACGGACCTTGCCGGACGAGAACAGCAGCAGCGTGACGGCGAAGACACCGAGGGTGCCGAACACCGCCTGCGTGACGATGCCGTCCCACATCGTGTTGTACATCCCCGAGATGCCACCGACGAAGAGGCCCTCGAAGAATGCGTACGCGAGCACGAGTGCCGGCGACGGCTTCTTCTTGAAGGTGTTCACCAGCGCGAGGACGAACCCGACCAATGCGCCGACGATCCAGACCACGGGCGGCAGGTTCCAGCCGGCGACCGCGCCGACGAGGAGCACGCCGAAGGCCAAGAGCGTCTTGACGATGGTGTCCTCGTACGACATGCGACCGGTGTCGACCTTGTCGGCCGAGGGGCGGTCGTACATGTCCCGGAGCTGGTCGGGCGACATGCCGGGCTGCTGCGGCGCCTGGCCCCAGCCGGTCTGCCCGTACGGGGCCTGCGGGTAGCCGCCCTGCTGCGGGTACCCCTGCTGCGGGTAGGCGCCCCGCGGTGCGTTCGAGCCGGCGCCCCATGCGTTCCGGCCCGCGTCGTTGAAGGCGGGGGACTGGTCGAAACCGGGCTTGAAGGCCATGGTGTCCTCTGATTTCCTCTGGTGTGGAGTCGTGGATCCGGTACCCGGGTGGCACCGGTTCGTGGGCTCGTGACGGAGTGCGGCGGTGCCGTTCCTTCGTGTCCTCACAGCCTACGGGCCGTGAGGGTTCGATGGCTGAGGATCCGCGGGAAGCGGAACCGGCGTCCGTGCTCCTGCGCGGCAGTTTATTGACGGTCACTGTCGGTCCACCGTGGGAACTCCGCATGCTCGCTGAACGTCCGAGCGGGCCTCGGTCTCGAGGACACTGCGTTCACCCGCGCTCCGTATCGTCGCCTGCATGCAGCCGCTCGTCATCGCCCACCGCGGAGCCTCCGGGTA
Source organism: Curtobacterium sp. MCPF17_011 (assembly GCF_003234145.1). Taxonomy (NCBI): domain Bacteria; kingdom Bacillati; phylum Actinomycetota; class Actinomycetes; order Micrococcales; family Microbacteriaceae; genus Curtobacterium; species Curtobacterium sp. MCPF17_011. Next base: position 121,361 of record NZ_QKSK01000001.1, on the reverse strand, counting down.
CCGCCCCGAGCACTCCCGCAGCGCCTACGAGCTCGCCATCGAGCTCGGCGCGGACGCCATCGAGCCGGACCTCGTGCCGACGAAGGACGGTGTCCTGGTCCTCCGGCACGAGAACGAGGTCTCCGGCACGACCGACGTCGCCGAGCGGCCCGAGTTCCGCGACCGCCGCACGACGAAGACGATCGACGGGCACCGGCTCACCGGCTGGTTCACCGAGGACTTCACGTGGGCTGAGGTCCGCACCCTGCGGACCCGTGAGCGCCTGCCGGAACTGCGCCGCGCCTCCCGGCAGCACGACGGCGAGGACACGGTCCTGCGCCTCGAGGACCTGCTCGCGATCCTGGACGCCGCACCGCGGCCGGTGGGCCTGGTGGCCGAGGTGAAGCACGCCAGCGCGTTCGCCGCCGCCGGCCTCCCGATGGCGCCGCTGCTGGACGGCGTCCTCGGCGACGCCGGGTGGCGGGGCGACGAGCGCCTGACGGTCGAGTCGTTCGAGAAGGGCGTCCTCCGCGAGGTCGCCGCACGCGGGACGGGTGGGCGGCTGGTGTACCTCCAGGAGGCCCGTGGTGCGGCCGCGGACGAGGTCGCCTCCGCCGGGACCGCCGCTCCGACCTACGCCTCCGAGCGGAGCGACACGGCGCTCGCCCGTCTCGCCACCGAGTTCGACGGGATCAGCATCGACCTGCCGACCCTGATGGCGGGGGTGGACACGAGGGCACTCGCCGATCCGGGGCCGGTCCGGAGCGAGGTCGTCGAGCGCGCGCACGCGGCCGGGCTCGCGGTGTACACGTGGACGCTCCGGCCGGAGAACCGGTTCCTGCCCGCGGCGCTCCGACGGGGCGGCGACCTGGCGGGGCACGGCGACTGGGAGCGGTGGTTCACCTCGATCCTCCGCACCGGCGTCGACGGGGTGTTCGCGGACCACGCCGACCTGGCCGTCCGGGCCCGATCGCTCGTCGCGGAACGACCCGCGCAGGCCTGATGCCTGTCGGGGGTCGCGCCTAGACTGTCTCGGACATGACGATCGTGCTCGACCCCTTCGACTCGACGCCCGGCCGCACCGACGGTCCGGGTGCCGGTGACCGTGCGTACGACGACCCGTTCACCGCGGGTCTGAACCCCCAGCAGAAGGAAGCCGTCGAGTTCCGCGGCGAATCCCTGCTCATCGTGGCCGGCGCGGGTTCGGGCAAGACGAGTGTGCTCACCCGCCGCATCGCGCTGCTCCTGGCGAACCGGGAAGCCTGGCCGTCCCAGATCCTCGCGATCACCTTCACGAACAAGGCCGCAGCCGAGATGCGTGAGCGGGTGCAGGCCCTGGTCGGGCAGGCAGCCGAGGGCATGTGGATCTCGACCTTCCACTCCGCGTGCGTGCGGATCCTCCGGCGTGAAGCCGAGCGGTTCGGGTTCCCGCAGTCGTTCACCATCTACGACTCCGCGGACTCCCGGGCCCTGCTCAAGCGGATCATCAAGGACCTCGAAGCGGACTCCCTCGGGCTGACCGTCGGGGCAGCGGCGTCGAAGATCTCCAAGCTCAAGAACGAGCTGCAGGACATCGACACCTACGCCCGCAACATCAACGCGAGCGACCCGCAGGAGGTCATGTTCACCGAGGTGTTCCGTCGGTACACGAACGAGCTGCGGCGGGCGAACGCGTTCGACTTCGACGACCTCATCGGCCAGACGGTGTTCCTGTTCCGGGCGTTCCCGGAGGTGGCTGCGCTGTACCAGCGTCGGTTCCGTTTCATCCTGGTCGACGAGTACCAGGACACCAACCACGCGCAGTACTCGCTGATCCGGGAACTCACCCGGCCGGTGCCGGTCGAGCAGGTCGACCGCCTCGAGGACCAGGGGCAGCACGTCGCCCGGATGCGGGAGACCGACGGATCGATCGCCGGCGCCTCGCTGACGGTCGTCGGTGACTCCGACCAGTCCATCTACGCGTTCCGCGGGGCGGACATCCGCAACATCGTCGAGTTCGAGCGCGACTTCCCGAACTCGAAGGTGATCCTGCTCGAGCAGAACTACCGATCGACGCAGAACATCCTCGACGCCGCGAACGCCGTCATCTCCAACAACTTCGACCGGCAGGCGAAGAGCCTGTTCACCGACGTCGGCGCCGGCGAGAAGATCGTCGGCTTCACCGGGTACACCGGCCACGACGAAGCCCAGTTCGTCGCGGACGAGATCCAGCGCCTGCACGAGGACGGCATGGACTACCGCGACATGGCGGTGTTCTACCGGACGAACTCGCAGACCCGTGCGCTGGAGGAGATCTTCATCCGGGCGGCGATCCCGTACCGGGTGCTCGGCGGCACGAAGTTCTACGAGCGGGCCGAGATCAAGGACGCGATGTCCTACCTGATCACGGTCGCGAACCCGGCCGATCCGCTGTCGCTCCGCCGCATCCTCAACGTGCCGAAGCGCGGCATCGGCGCCGTCACCGAGACGACCCTGCAGCGGTACGCCGACGAGCACGAGGTCTCGATGCGCGAGGCCCTGCGGCACGCCGACGAGCTCGGCTTCGGACCCAAGGTCCGGACCGCCATCACCTCGTTCGCGAGGCTGCTCGACGACGTCTCCGCGAAGGCCGCGGACCAGCCCGTCGTGGACACGCTCACGCAGCTGCTCGACGGGTCCGGGCTGCTCGAACAGCTCCGGAAGTCGCCGGATGCGCAGGACGCCGCCCGTGCGGACAACATCGACGAGCTCGTGGCCGTGACGCGGGAGTTCCAGAAGAACAACCCCGAGGGCACGCTCTCCGACTTCCTGACCGAGGTCTCGCTGGTGGCCGCGGCCGACGAGCTCGACGACTCCTCCGGCACGGTGTCCCTGATGACGCTGCACACCGCGAAGGGCCTGGAGTACGACGCGGTGTTCTTGACCGGCGTCGAAGAAGACCTGCTGCCGCACCGGATGTCCGCGAACGAGCCCGGTGGCCCGTCGGAGGAGCGCCGTCTGTTCTACGTCGGCATCACCCGCGCGAAGAAGGTCCTGTTCCTGTCGCTCGCCATGACCCGGGCACAGTTCGGCGACGTCAACGTGGCGATGCCCTCGCGCTTCCTGCAGGAGATCCCCGAGGGGCTCATCGAGTGGAAGCAGTCACCGGGCATGGCGAACAGTCGTGGTGGCACGCAGCCCCGCGCGATCAACGCCAAGCGTGACGGCGGGTTCGGCGGTTCGGGCGGCGGCGCCGGTGGCGGCTACCGCGGCGGGGGCGGCTGGGGCAGCGGTTCCTACGACCGTGCTGCTGCTGCCGCGAAGACCCGTCCGAAGACCGAGTGGGCGAACCGGGTGTCCGGGCAGGTCCGGGACAACGGGGACATGGAACTCGCTGCCGGTGACCGGATCTCGCACGTCGACTTCGGGCAGGGGACCGTCTCGGCGGTGACCGGTCAGGGTGCGAAGCGGATCGCCGAGATCGCCTTCGACACCGCGGGGCGGAAGAAGCTCCTCATCAAGATCGCACCGATCGAGAAGCTCTAGCCCGACGTCAGCGGACCATGCGCGCCGCGACGAGTGCGTTGTCGCCGAGGTGCTCGGTCTTCGTCGCGCCGTCTCGGCGGAACCCGTTGCGGGCGTAGAACGCCTGCGCACGAGGGTTGTCGTCCGCGACCCAGAGGAACGCCGGCGCGTCGGAGAGCACCGCGTCGAGGAGCATCTGGCCGGCCCCGGACCCGTACGCGGAGGCGAGGACGGAGATGCCGGTGAGCTCGACGTCCCGGACGGAGTGTTCGTCACGCCCCGGCCCGGCGGTCGCCCAGCCGACGACGACGCCGTCATGCTCGGCGACGGCGACACTGGTACCGGCCGCGCCCGCGCCGGCGATCGTCCGCCGCCATCGGGTGGTGCGGGCGACTGGGTCGAGCGAGGACAGGAACGCGGCGGGCAGCAGGTGGGCGTACGCCTCGCGCCAGGCCTGGACGTGCACGTCGGCGATGCCCGGTGCGTCCGCTTCCACGGCGGTCCGGACGGTGATGCGTGCTGCGGCCGTCATGGTCCGACGCTACCGCAGTGCCGTTCCGAGCCCTGCTCGCGAACCGACCGCTGCGCTACGGCTGCAGCCGCGTCGCGGTCCAGCTCCCGTCGGCGTGCACGTACTGCAGACGGCGGTGCATGCGGTCGCGGCTGCCGTGCCAGAACTCGACCGTGTCGGGCTCCAGGCGCCACGCGTCCCACAGCGGCGGCCGGGGCACGTCGTCGTCGGACTCGGCGAGCAGCTCGTTGGCGTCGTCGATCAGGTCCTGCAGCGTCCGCGGTTCGAGCACCGCGGACTGGTCCGCGATCGCGGTGGCGGCGCGGGACTTCAGCGAGCGGTCGGCGAACAGGGCGTCGGACTCCTCGTCGGAGAGCTGCACCACCCGGCCCTCGAACCGGAGCTGCTGCATCGTCTCACGCCAGTACACCTGCAGGGCGGCGTGCGGGTTCTCGGCGAGCTGGCGGCCCTTCGGGCTCTCGGCGGAGGTGCCGAACACCAGCCCGCGGTCCTCGATGCGCTTGACGTCGACGGTCCGGGCACTGACCCGGCCGTCGGCGCCGGCGGTCGCGAGCGTCATCGACAGCGGCTCGGACACCTCGTGTTCACCGGCTTGGTCGAGCCAGAGGCGCGCGAGGTCGAGCGGCGATGCGGGAGGCGCGTCGAACTCGGGCAGGTGCAGGGACTCTTCCCCGGACAGCGAAGCAGACATGCGCCCACTCAACCGCGCTCAGTCCGTCCACGTCCAGGCTGCCGGGGGACGCCCGCCCCGCCCGGCACCGGAACGGACGACCGGTTCCGCCGCGGCGTCGAGCCGGGTCAGTGCCGGGTTCGTACGGAGCGCCCGGTTGAGGTTGCCCGGGTCCGGTGCCACCCCGGTCAGGGCGACGACGAGCCGTGCGGCGTCCGGTGTGGTGAACCGTTCGCCGAGCAGCGCCCGGGTCAGCGGTCCATCCGACCAGAGCCGGGTCCGCGCGTGGTCGAGCGCTGCCGTGATGATCCGGTCGTGGTCGAACGGCAGCCCGAGCGGCAGCCCCACCGCGTCGTGCCAGACCACGGCGTCGGAGACAGCAGCCGCGCCGGCGGTGACCGCGAGGAACTCGATGCTGATCGCAGCGCTCCGCGGGTCCCGCTCGGGTCCGTCGAACGCCCCGATCTGGGCGAGGTGCCGGACCGCCGCCGCGTCCGTCCCGGTCTTGGTCCGCAGCGCGCGTCGCGCACTGTCGGCGAGGAGTTCCGGACCGTCCAGGAGGACGCCGGGCAGCGCCTCCCGTCCGACGAACGGTTCGTACCGCCTCCTGGCGGTGGCGACCCGGAGGCCGCCCGGATCGACTCCGTCGCCCGTGCCGTCGAACGCGACGAGGACGACGTCCACGGCGATGAGCGGCTGGTCGCGGACCGCCGCCGGAGCGGCCCCGCTCACGCCGCCGCCGTACCCGCGGCCGCGCGTCGGGCGGCACGGTCGGCCCGCTCACGACGGAGCGTCTCACGGACGTCGGCGAAGGACTGGAGGACCGTGAACCGCCCGTCGACCCACACCGGCTGGAGCAGACTGGTCGCCTCGTCCTCCGGCGTGGCCTGGTCGGTCTGCCGGATCTCGCCGGTCGCGTCGCGGTGCAGGGCGATCCGGCCCTTGGCGCTCTTCTTGCCGCTGCCGGTCTTCGGGTCCTTCTGGATGTCGACCGGTTCGCCGTCGACCAGGGCCCAGGTGGCCTTCACGGCGCTGCCGAGGTTGCCGCGAGTCATGAACTGGTACGTGTACGACCCGATGCCGAGCACCACGTTGTCGCTGGCGTAGCCCTTCGCGGCGAGGCGCTCGTAGATCCGGCGGGCGCGGTCGGGGGTGATGCTGTCGCCGTAGATGACGCGGATGTGCTGGTCGAGGAGTTCGACGACGCCCTTCTGCTCGTCGCTGCGGTCGGCGGCGAACAGCTCGGCCTCGTCGACGCCGTGCACGGTGCCGGTGACGATGTCGACCGGGTCGCCGGAGTCCGGGCGGATGACGAGCTTGCCGTCGCGGGCCGTGATGCGGTCCTCGAGCTGCGGGAGCACCTCGGTGAGCACCTTGAACAGGTCGAAGCCGTCGCTGAGCCCTCCTTCAGTGCGCGGAGTACCGGCGGGCGGTCCGGTGCATCGCGCGGATGAGCAGCGGCCCCGGCAGTCGCAGCAGCGCGCCGGGCAGCACCGCGCGGAACAACCGGAGGCCCGTCACGGTCCGGCGGAAGCGTCGAGCCTCGCGCGGCCCCCAGGCGAAGCCGTACTGCGACCGCACCGCCGCGGGCAGCATCCCCACCGTGACGATCCGCACGACCGGCATCGCCGCGCGCACCCATGCCGGCGCTTGTCGTGGGTGCAGCAGGTCGCGCACGACACCGCGGGCGTCGTCCGTCACCCGGAGCTGCGCGAGCGACCCGGCCCAGTACTGCTCGAACGCGGGCATCGAGTCCGGCCACCGCTCGGCCGGGACCCGCAGGGCCGTCGCGATCGGCGCGTAGGCACGGAGCACGTCCTCGGCCCGTTCGCCGTCGACGGGGGTGCCGAGCAGACGGTGGGTCCGGATCGCCGAGTCGACGAGCGTGGCCGCGACCCAGAGCTGCCGGTCCGGGTCGTCGGCGCCGGTCACCGGGCGGTGCGCGTGGTTCACGAACGAGGACGCGACGGCAGCGTCATCGGGGGTGCCGACGACGACCGCGTAGACGTACATCAGGGTGTGGGCCAGGCGCTGCTGCGGTCGCCTGGCGAAGTCCGAGTGGCGTCGGACCCCGGCCGCCACCACGGGATCGGCGATCTGCAGCAGGATCGCGCGGCCGCCCGCCACGACGGGCGTGCTGTCGGCGAGGAACCGGCGGAGCGCGCGGCTCTGGTCGCGAGCAGGGGACGGGCGGGAGGCCCGGCGCACGTCGTGCACCGGGCCTCCCGCCCGGCGTCCGGTCACGGTCAGCGTCGTCGGGTCAGCTCGGCGTCGGGGCAGCTCAGAGCGGCTTCGTGCCCAGGTCGCCGCCGAGGTCGGGGCGCTCGTCGCCGTGCTCCCACATGTCCGGAGAGCCCTCGTTCGGTGCGCCGCCGGTCGGGCCGTCGTCGGTGCCGTCACCGAGCTGGGGCTCGACGGTCTCGCCGGCGACGGCGTCGTTCGTGACGGTCTCGAGCGCCTCCTCGGCGTCGTCGGTCTCGAAGCCGCCGACGTACTCGCGGTCGACGTCGTCGGCGCGGCCCTCGTCGTCGGAGTCGCTGACGCCGTCGCTGAACTCGTCGCCTGGGGTGATGCCGGGGTCGGACATGGTCGCTCCTGTCGGTCGTCGTGGTGATGCGTGTGGGCTGGATGTGCGGTGCGCGTCTGTGGTGCGCCGTCTGCCGTGCGCGGTCTGCGGTGTGCCGTCCTGCCCACCGGTCCTTGGTACCCGGGTGCCGGTGGGAGTGTGCGCGGTGGTCGGGGGACGCACCGGGTCGCTCGGCGCACCGTCGGAACCGCGCGTGACCGATCGTGGCCGGTTCGCGCGCCGTTCACCCGGTGGACACCGACGGGTCACACTCCCGGTGTCTACTGCACGTGCTCGGGGGAGTGGAGCGCGGTCGCCGACGGGTGGTCGAGCGACCGCGCCTTCCCCCCGGGGACTGCTCGCTGCAGCTGGTTCAGACCCGTTCGAGCAGGTGCCGCTCGGTGACGTCGGCCAGGGCGAGCGTGCGGTAGCCGGCGGACTCGAAGAACACCGTCAGCCGGTCGTCCTCGGTGCTCATCACGGTCCCGCGGCCCCATTCGGAGTGCTCGACCGGCGCGTCCGGCGGCCACTCGGCATCGTGCGACCCGTCCGCGCCGTGTGTGTCGGCATCGGTGGCGGTGCCGGCGGAGCAGGTGTCGCAGTTGCCGCACGGCTCGGGGAGTTCGTCACCGAAGTAGCCGAGCAGGAACTGTCGACGGCAGCCGTTCGTCTCGGCGAAGCGACGCATCATCTCGATCCGGGACTCCTCGACCCGCTCCCGCTCCTTCGCGTGCGCCCGGGCGAGCTCGGCGGCCGCGGCGGCGTCCGCCGGTCCGTGCGGTGCCCGACGCAGGCCGTCCCGGTCGTCGACCAGCGCACCGGCGTCGACCAGGGTGTTCACGACCCGTCCCGCGGTGCGTGCGGCGAGCTGGGCCCGCTCGGCGACCTCGGAGCGGGCGACGGTGCCGTCGGCGGGCACCGCGTCGAACACGGCGCGGAGCGATGCCGTACGGGGCGAGCCCGAGGCGAAGAACCGGCGTAGCCCGAGGTCCTCCGACCGGTAGTGCAGGGTCGCGAGACCGACGTCGCCGTCCCGTCCGGCCCGGCCGACCTCCTGGTAGTAGGCATCGACCGACTCGGGGACGTCGGCGTGCACGACGAAGCGGACGTCCGGCTTGTCGATGCCCATGCCGAACGCGCTCGTGGCGACGACGACGTCCAGATCGCCGTCGAGGAACTCGTGGTGCACGTGCTCGCGGTCCCGCACCCGGAGCCCCGCGTGGTATGCCTTCGCCCGTCGGCCGCTCTCGACGAGTTCGTCGGCGTAGAGCACGGTCTCGGCGCGGGTCGCGACGTAGACGATGCCCGCACCCTCGAGCCCCACGACCTGGGCGACGACGGCTTCGCGCTTCTCGTCCTCGTCCGTGTGTCGCTGCACCTCGAAGCGCAGGTTCGGCCGGTCGAACCCGGTGGCGAGCACGAGTGGGTCGCGCATCCCGAGCCGTTCGACGATCTCCTTCCGGACCGGCGTCGAGCCGGTCGCCGTCATCGCGAGCACCGGAGGGCGGCCGAGGCGCTCGATGACCTCGCCGAGGACCAGGTAGTCCGGGCGGAAGTCGTGCCCCCAGCTCGAGACGCAGTGCGCCTCGTCGACCGTGACGAGGGCGACGCCGGCCTCACGGAGTCGGTCGACGACGTCGTCCTTGGCGAGTTGTTCCGGGGCGAGGAAGACGTAGCGGGCAGCCCCGGAGGCGACTGCCTCCCACGCGTCCTCGAGCTCCCGGTGCGCCCGGGTGGCGTTGATCGTGACGGCGCGGGGCGCGTCCGGGTGGTCCTCGATGCCGACGACCTGGTCCTCCTGCAGGGCCACGAGCGGCGAGACCACGACGACCGGGCCGTCGAGGGCCAGGGCGGCGACCTGGTAGATCGCGGACTTGCCCGAACCGGTCGGCATCAGCGCCAGGGCGTCGCGCCCGGCGAGGACCGCGTCGACCACGGTCGCCTGGGCGTCGCGGAGTTCCCAGCCGAAGACGTCGGCGGCACGGGTACGGAGATCGTTCTGCACCCGATCGACGGTGCACGATACGGCCTGGTCGGTCGCCCGGAGACGGCGTACCCCGGACGACACGGGGCTGGCGGCGGTGCCGGCAGCGCGTTCTCCACCGGGCACCGCACGTCCACCTGCCAGCGCTAGGCTCGGTCGCGGCCGTCGTCTCGACATCGAGCGACCCTCGATGAGGAGGACGCGACCGGATGACCGATGCCGATCGCACGAACCGTGCGGGAAGAAGAACAGCGTGGATCTTTTCGAGTACCAGGCCAGGGACCTCTTCGAGTCCTACGGCGTCCCTGTGCTGCAGGGCATCATCGCCGACACCCCCGAGCAGGCGAAGGCGGCGGCCGAGCGGATCGGCGGAGTCGTCGTCGTCAAGGCGCAGGTGAAGGTCGGCGGTCGCGGCAAGGCCGGCGGCGTCAAGGTCGCGAAGACCCCCGACGAGGCGTTCGAGCACGCACAGGCGATCCTCGGCCTCGACATCAAGGGCCACACCGTGCAGCGCGTGATGGTCGCGCAGGGCGCTGACATCGCCGAGGAGTTCTACTTCTCGGTGCTGCTCGACCGCGCGAACCGCTCCTACCTGTCGCTCGTCAGCGTCGAGGGCGGCATGGAGATCGAGCAGCTCGCGGTGGAGAAGCCCGAAGCCCTCGCACGGGTCGAGGTGAACCCGCTGACCGGGATCAACCAGGAGGCCGGGGTCGACATCGCACGCCAGGCCGGGTTCCCGGACGAGCTGGTCGACCAGGTCGCGAGCGTCTTCGTGAAGCTCTACGACGTGTTCGCGGGTGAGGACGCCACCCTGGTCGAGGTCAACCCCCTCGTCCGCACCGGTGACGGTCAGATCCTGGCGCTCGACGGCAAGGTCACGCTCGACGAGAACGCCGACTTCCGCCACGAGGGACACGGGGCACTCGAGGACACCGCCAGCGAGGACCCGCTCGAGGCCAAGGCGAAGGCCCACGGCCTCAACTACGTCAAGCTCGACGGCCAGGTCGGCGTCATCGGCAACGGTGCGGGGCTCGTCATGTCGACGCTCGACGTCGTCGCCTACGCCGGTGAGCGTCACGGCGGCGTGAAGCCCGCGAACTTCCTCGACATCGGTGGTGGTGCCTCAGCAGAGGTCATGGCCAACGGCCTCGACGTCATCCTCGGTGACCCCCAGGTGAAGAGCGTCTTCGTGAACGTCTTCGGCGGCATCACCGCCTGCGACGCCGTCGCGAACGGCATCGTCGCCGCCCTCGGCATCCTCGGCGACGCGGCCACGAAGCCGCTCGTCGTCCGCCTGGACGGCAACAACGTGGAAGAAGGCCGACGGATCCTGGCGGAGGCAGCGCACCCGCTCGTCACCGTCGCCGCGACCATGGACGACGCGGCCGAGAAGGCCGCCGAACTCGCCGCCGCTGCGGCCTGAAGGGACTGACCATGTCGATCTTCCTCAACAAGGACTCCAAGGTCATCGTCCAGGGCATCACGGGCGGTGAGGGCACGAAGCACACGGCCCTCATGCTCAAGGCCGGGACGCACGTCGTCGGCGGTGTCAACGCCCGCAAGGCCGGCACGACCGTCACCCACGGCGATGTCGAACTGCCCGTCTTCGGCTCCGTGCGCGAGGCGATCGACACCACCGGTGCGGACGTCTCGATCGTCTTCGTCCCGCCGGCGTTCGCGAAGGACGCCGTGATGGAGGCCATCGACGCCGAGATCCCGCTCGTCGTCGTCATCACCGAGGGCATCCCGGTGCAGGACTCCGCCGTCTTCTGGGCGCACGCCAAGGCCCTCGGCGCGAAGACCCGGATCATCGGGCCGAACTGCCCCGGCATCATCACCCCGGGGGAGTCGCTCGTCGGCATCACCCCGGCGACGATCACCGGCAAGGGCCCGATCGGCCTCGTGTCGAAGTCCGGCACGCTGACCTACCAGATGATGTACGAGCTGCGTGACCTGGGCTTCTCGACCGCCATCGGCATCGGCGGCGACCCGGTCATCGGGACGACGCACATCGACGCGCTCGCCGCGTTCGAGGCCGACCCCGAGACCGAGGCCATCGTGATGATCGGTGAGATCGGTGGCGACGCCGAAGAGCGGGCCGCCGACTACATCAAGGCGCACGTCACGAAGCCGGTCGTCGGGTACGTCGCGGGCTTCACCGCCCCGGAAGGCAAGACGATGGGCCACGCCGGCGCGATCGTGTCCGGTTCCGCCGGTACGGCCGAGGCGAAGAAGCAGGCGCTCGAGGCTGCCGGCGTCAAGGTCGGCAAGACGCCGTCCGAGACCGCCGCGCTGCTGCGCGAGGTCGTCGCGGCGAAGTAGTCGCAGGCCCCCTGCGGACGGGAGGCGCGGTGCCGGCTGGCACCGCGCCTCCCGTCCGTCCGTGGTCGGGCTGGTCCGTCCACCGGTGTTTTGCCGGGGGGAGCCGCGCGGCACCCGCGAGCGCGGAGGTGGCCGCCGTATCCTCGCTGCGATGAACCGCCTGGGAACCGCTCTGCTCGCCGTGATCGAAGCGATCGTGACGGTCGGCGTCGGCGTGGGCATCGCGCTCGTCCCGCTCACCCTGCTGTGGGCGTTCGAGTACGGGCTCCAGGTCGACTGGGACGTGTTCTGGACCGCTGCCGGCAACGTCTGGCTGATCGGACACGGCGTCGACGTGACGTTCACGCTCGGGGCCGCCGCGGCGAAGGCGACCGGGTTGTCCGGAGCCTCCGCGCCGATCGGGGTGAGTCTCGCCGCCCTCGGGTTCGCCGTCGTCACCGCCTGGCTGGGCGCGCGCGCCGGACGTCGGTTCGCCGAGACCGAGCACCGCGTGACCGGCATCCTCGTCGGGACGGCCGCTGTCGCCGTCCTCGGGCTCCTCGTCGCACTGAGCTCGACCAGCGCGGCCACGCACCCGACCACCTGGCAGGCGGTCGTCGCACCGGCGCTCTGGTTCGGGATCCCCGCGGTCGTCTCCGCCGAGGTCTGCCGCCGACGCCGAGGCCTGGCCGCCGACCCGGTCACCGCGCGCATCGTCGACCTGGTCGACCGGATCCCCACACTGTGGCGGGTCGTCGTCGGCTTCGGCCTGCGCGCCGGCACGGTCGCGACCGCATGCGTCGTCGCCGTCGCCGCAGTGCTCGTCGGACTCGTGCTGCTGGTCTCGTTCGCCGAGGTCATCACCCTCTACGAACGCTCGCACGCCGGACTGGTCGGCGGCTTCGCCCTGACCGTCGGCCAACTCGCGTTCATCCCCGACTTCGTCGCCTGGGCCACGGCCTGGCTCGTCGGCCCGGGCTTCGCGATCGGCACCGGTTCCGCAGTGTCCCCGATCGGCACGGCACTGGGGCCGGTGCCGGCGATCCCCGTCCTCGGTGCGCTGCCGACCTCCGGGCACACGTTCGGACTCGTCTGGATCCTGGTCCCCGTCGTCGCGGGCTTCGCGGTCGGCGGGCTGATGCGGCCGCGCCTGGTGCGGATGCTCGGTGCCGCCGACTCGGCGCTGTACCGGGCGATCGGTGGTGTCGTGACCGGACTCGTCGCCGGCGTCGTCATCGGTGGCCTCGCCTGGATGTCGTCCGGCTCCGTCGGACCCGGGCGCCTGGCCGACGTCGGACCGCATGCGCTGGCCGTGGGCGGGTTCGCCGCGCTCGAGGTGGGCATCCCCGCCCTCATCGCGCTCGCGATCGGCAGCGACCTGGTCCGGCTGCCCGAGCGCTCGTGGATCGGCGAGCGCTGGCACGAGACCGAGGACGACCTCGCCACCGCCGACGCGACTCCGGAGCACGGCTCGCTCATCGCCGCGCTCGAGTCCGCCGGAGCCGGGCGGACCACCGAAGTCCATCGGTTCTCGGTCGACGAGCAGCACGACGCGGTGACGACCGCGCACGCGGGAACGGACCGATCGCCGAACGCCGTCGACGAGGACGAGGACGACCGCGTGGCGGAGGCAGCGCCCGCAGCCACACCCGCGCCCACACCCACACCCGTCTCGACCGCTGCCGTCGCCACCGACGTCGACCTGCCCGACTGGGCACGGACCGACGCCGTCGCGGCAGAGCGCGTCGACGACCGGGCGGCAGCAGCGCCGGCCGTCGGCAGCATGCGGGCACGCCTCCGGGCTGCCGCGTCCGGTGCCCGCGACCGCGCCGGTGACCTCCGCGACCGTGCGAGTGGCCTCCGCGACCGTGCGGACGACCTGCGCCACCGTGCGGGCGGTGCCGGTCGTCCAGGGGAGCGGTCGTCCGCGGAGGCGCCCGCCGGTCCCGCGGGACGGCGGGAGGCGCCTCCCGTCCCGCGGACGGACGAACAGCCGGCCTTCCCGTGGAGCACCGAGGAGTTCGTCGCCGGCCGTGACGACGTCGACCCGGAACCGCCGGCGCGACCCGCGCCGCGGGCGACGACCTGGGACACGACGGACCAGATCCCCGAGGACGAGCTGCCCTGGTGGCGGAAGCCGAAGGGCGACGACGACGCCTGAGCGAAGGTCAGCCGGTCACCTGCTGACCTTCGTCATCGTGACGGGTGAGCCGAAGTAGTTGATCTGCCCGGCGCCGACGGTGAGCGCGCCGCCGCTCCACGTGAAGCGGGCATTGCGGCCTCGGGCGGCGGCGCTCTTGATGCGCTTCCACGTTCCGGTGAGCGATCCCACGCCGGTGTAGGCGCTCGGCGAGTTGCTCGTGTTCACCATGCACAGGCTGTCGGCACTGCAGCCGGGTGCGACGAAGGAGAGTCCGCGAGACGCCGGCCCGAGGTCCACGGCCGCGACGATCGTCGACGAGGTGCCTTCGGTGTACGTGGCGACCACGTGTCCGGTGTCGACGATCCGATCGATCTCCGCGGCGGACTGCTTCCCTTCCAAAGCCTGCAGCGCACTGAGGACCGGGTCCGCCTCCTGTGCGGCTGCTGCTGCAGCAGCGGCGGCAGGAGTGTCGATGACGGATGCGGCGTCGGCAGGATGCGTCGGCACGAGTGCGCCCGCGAAGGAGACGACGGCCGCGAGACCGGCGATGGCGAGAGGAGGGAGGGAAAGGATCACGATGACTCCGGATCGTTGCGTCGAGGACGAGTTGGGCGAGGACCTGACGCTACACACTCCAGTACCAGATGTCACTGCGGACGACCGGCGATGATGATGGACGCCGTACGATCAGCCTGCCCGCGCGCCCGGCAGCACCCGCCCCCGCTAGGCTTGTCCCCGTGCTCGAACTGGTCGTCCTGATCTCCGGTACCGGGTCGAACCTCCGAGCCCTGCTCGAGGCGACCCGCGATGCCGAGTACCCCGCCCGCGTCGTCGCGATCGGGGCGGACCGTGACGCCGAGGGCCTGCAGCTCGGCGAGCACTACTCGATCCCGACCTTCACGGTCCCGTACACCCGGTACGCCACCCGCGCCGAGTGGGGTGCAGCGCTCGCCGAGCAGATCCGCCCGTGGTCGCCCGACCTGCTCGTGCTGTCCGGGCTCATGCGCCTGCTCCCGCCCGCGGTCGTCGCCGAGTTCGGCCCGTCGGTCATCAACACCCACCCCGCGTACCTGCCGGAGTTCCCGGGAGCGCACGGCGTCCGGGACGCGCTGGCCGCCGGCGTCACCGAGACCGGCGCGAGCGTCATCGCGGTGGACGACGGTGTCGACAGCGGTCCGGTCCTGGCGCAGGAGCGCATCCCGGTCCTGCCCGGCGACACCGAGTCGACCCTGCACGACCGCATCAAGCCCGTCGAGCGTCGGCTGCTCATCCAGACCGTCCTCGACATCGCCAACGGACACATCGACCTGAAGGGCACCACCCCCGCATGAGCGTGCACGCCGCCGACCCCAGCCTGTACCGCGACCGGGACGTCGTGCCCGTGCGTCGAGCCCTCATCTCGGTGAGCGACAAGTCGGGGCTGCTCGAGCTCGCCGGCGCGCTCGCCGACGCCGGCGTCGAACTCGTCTCGACGGGCTCCACCGCGCAGACCATCCGTGACGCCGGGTACGTCGTCACGGACGTAGCGAGCGTCACGGGCTTCCCGGAGTCGCTCGACGGCCGCGTCAAGACCCTGCACCCCGCCGTGCACGCGGGGCTGCTCGCCGACCTGCGGCTGGAGTCGCACGAGCAGCAGCTCGCTGACCTGGGGATCGCCCCGTTCGAGCTCGTCGTGGTGAACCTGTACCCGTTCGTCGAGACGGTCGCCTCGGGTGCCGACGCGGCCACGGTGGTCGAGAACGTCGACATCGGCGGCCCGGCGATGGTCCGCGCGTCCGCGAAGAACCACCCGAATGTCGCGATCGTGGTGTCGCCGTCGTCGTACGACGAGGTCGTCGAAGCCGTCCGTGCCGGCGGCACGACCCTGGAACTCCGCAAGCGTCTGGCCGCGCAGGCGTTCGGCCACACCGCGGCGTACGACACCGCGGTCGCCAGCTACTTCGCGTCCGAGGTCGTCGCCCCGTCGGCAACGTCCGCGGCAGCAGAGCACGACGGCCAGGAGGCCCCCAGCACGTTCCCGGAGCACCTCACGCTGTCCGCGGACCGCACCGCGACGCTCCGCTACGGCGAGAACGCCCACCAGTCCGCGGCGCTCTACACGAGCACGAACGGCACCGGGATCGCCCAGGCGGCGCAGTTGCACGGCAAGGAGATGTCGTACAACAACTACGTCGATGCCGACGCCGCCGTCCGTGCCGCGTACGACTTCACCGAGCCGGCCGTCGCGATCATCAAGCACGCCAACCCCTGCGGCATCGCGGTGGCGGCCCCTGACGCGGGTGACCCGATCGCCTCGGCGCACGCGGCTGCCCACGCCTGCGACCCGCTGTCGGCGTTCGGCGGCGTCATCGCGGCGAACCGGACGGTGACCCGCGGCATGGCCGAGACGATCGCCGACATCTTCACCGAGGTCGTCGTCGCTCCCGCCTTCGACCCGGAGGCGCTCGAGGTCCTGTCCCGCAAGAAGAACATCCGTCTGCTCACGCTGCCGGGTGACTTCGCGCTCGCCGAGCGAGAGGTCAAGCAGATCTCCGGCGGGTTCCTCGTGCAGGACGCCGACCGCTTCACGGCGTTCGACCAGTCCACGTGGACGCTCGTCTCCGGCGAGCAGGCCGACGAGCAGACCCTGGCGGACCTGGCGTTCGCGTGGAAGGCCAGCCGCGCGGTGAAGTCGAACGCGATCCTCCTGGCGAACCAGGGCGCGAGCGTCGGTGTCGGGATGGGGCAGGTCAACCGGGTCGACTCGTGCCACCTCGCGGTGAACCGGGCCGGGGACCGTGCTGCCGGTTCGGTCGCGGCGTCCGACGCGTTCTTCCCGTTCGCCGACGGCCTGCAGGTGCTGCTCGAGGCGGGTGTCCGCGCCGTCGCCCAGCCCGGCGGGAGCGTCCGCGACGACGAGGTCATCGCGGCTGCGACTGCTGCCGGCGTGACGATGTACTTCACGGGCGAGCGGCACTTCTTCCACTGAGTCCAGTTCGACTCCGCGTCGACCAGGGCGCAACCAGCACGAGATCCTGGTTGCGTCCTGAGAGCCGCTGCCGATAGTCTGCAAGGCTCCGCGACCTCATGGCTGACGACTTCTCAGGTCGGCAGCACCGCGGGCACGACGGTGACGACGACGAGACTGGAGTGACGATGGACACGACGACCGGCACCACCGCAACGGCTGCCCGGACGCGATCGACGTCCATCGACACGGCCGCTCCCGGCGTCCCGACACCGCCGTCCGCCTAGGCGCACGACCGGCCCCACCCGCCCCACGGGCGACGTCGTCCCAGCGGCGCCGACGGAACCCGCGGGACTCCGCGCGCTGTCGTGGTGCCCGAGCGGGCACCCGGCCGACCAGACCACGCAACGCACCCCGGGCCTCCCGTCCGGTCAGACGCAACCTGACCGCACCTGCGCCCGTACGAAGCACGAGGACGCACACGCATGTCCCAGGTACCCCACCGGGAACCGGCGCCGACACCGGCGCGCCCCTCCACCGCCCGCGCCATCGGGCGCATCTGGCCCTACGTCAAGCCGTACCGATGGCGGTTGTTCGGCGGGATGCTGGCGGCGCTCGGCGCCTCCGTCGTCGCGCTCGTCATCCCCTACGTGCTGCAGGCGCTCGTCGACGGACCGCTCGCGTCCGGTGACGGCAGCCGCATCTGGCCCGCCGGACTCGGCGTGCTCGCGCTCGGCGTCCTCGAGGCGTTCTTCATCGCCTCCCGACGGAAGATGGTCATGCGGCCGTCCACCCGGATCGAGGCGAGCATGCGCAACGCGCTGTACGCGAAGCTGCAGGACCTGCCGGTCGCCTTCCACGACCGGTGGGAGTCCGGGCAGCTGCTGTCCCGATCGGTGTCCGACCTGTCGCTGATCCGCCGATGGCTCGCCTTCGGCATCGTGCTTCTCGTCGTCAACGTCGTGACGATCGTCATCGGGTTCGGTGTCCTGTTCACCTTCGGGTGGCAGCTCGGCCTGATCTTCCTGGTGGCCTCGATCCCGGTCTGGGTGAACAGCGTGCTGTTCGAGCGCAAGTACTCGGTCGTCGCCCGACGCAGTCAGGACCAGGTCGGGGACCTCGCGACCAGCGTCGAGCAGTCGGTGCACGGCATCCGCGTGCTCAAGGCGTTCGGCCGTGGTCGGTACAAGCTCGACGAGTTCGCCGAGCAGGCCGAACAGCTGCGCGGCACCGAGATCGAGAAGGCCAAGGCGATCGCGGCGATCTGGTTCTGGCTGCTGCTCGTGCCGGACGTGGCGTTCGCGCTGTGTCTGCTCGCCGGCATCTGGCTCGCCAGCCAGGGGGAGCTGAGCGTCGGCCAGCTGTTCGCGTTCTTCGCGACGGCGACCGTGCTGCGGTTCCCGATCGAGTCGATCGGCTTCTTCCTGTCGATGACGTTCGACACCCGCACCGCCGTGGACCGGTTCTTCGAGGTCATGGACTCCGAGAACACGATCACGGACCCGGCAGCGCCGAAGACGATCGCAGAACCCCACGGTGCACTCGCCTTCAACGCGACGCACTTCCGCTACCAGGACTCCCCAGCGCAGTTCCCCGACCTGGTGAACGGCGTCGAACTGCAGCTGCGTCCCGGCGAGACCATGGCGCTCGTCGGCCTCACCGGCTCGGGCAAGACGACCCTGCTGGCGCTCGTCCCGCGGCTGTACGACGTGACCGGGGGATCGGTGACGATCGACGGGGTCGACGTCCGCGACCTGTCCCGCGCCGAACTCCGTCGCCACGTCGGCGTCGCGTTCGAGGACGCCACCCTGTTCTCGTCGAGCGTGCGGGACAACGTCCTGCTCGGTCGGCCCGACCTGTCCGGTGACGAGGCCGAGCGGGTCATGCGCGAGGCGCTCGACATCGCGCAGGCGTCCTTCGTGGACGACCTGCCCGAGGGCGTCGACACCCGCGTCGGCGAAGAGGGGCTGTCCCTCTCCGGCGGTCAGCGACAGCGCCTGGCGCTCGCCCGGGCCATCGCGGCGCGGCCGAGCGTGCTCGTCCTCGACGACCCGCTGTCCGCGCTCGACGTCGACACCGAGGCACGCGTCGAAGCGGGCCTCCGCCGAGTCCTCGCCGAGACGACCTCACTGATCGTCGCGCACCGCCCGTCCACCGTGACCCTCGCCGACCGCGTGGCACTCATGGAGAACGGCCGCGTCACCGCCGTCGGCACCCACTCGGAGCTGATGGCCACCAACGAGCACTACCGCTTCGTCATCTCGTCGCTCGACGACGACGACGCCGAGGACCGAGAGGAGGCGATGGCATGAGCAACGAGACCGACCACGACCAGCCCCTGACCGTCGACCAGGAACCGACGGGAGGCTCGGTGCCGGTGGCGCAGGTCGGCACCGGCACGCAGGCGGCCGAGGCGGCAGCTCCGGTCACCGCGTCCATCACCGTCCACGGGACACGTGGCGAGGAGCGTGAGGACTTCACGAAGGCCGAGAGCCGTCGGCTGCGCCGCCGGTCACTGACGCTGCTCAGCTCCCTCGCGGCACCGCTCAAGGCCCGGCTCTGGGGCATCGCGGTCGTCGTGGTGCTCTCCACCGGTGGACAGGTCGCCGGCCCGACGCTCATCGCGTGGGGCATCGACAACGCCCTGCCCGCCGTGCTCGACCGTGACGACTGGATGCCGGCGTTCCTCGTCGTCGGGCTGTACATCACCATCGCGGTCGTCGGGGCGGTCCTCACCGCCTGGTACACGGTGCTGGCGGCCCGGATCAGTCAGGCGATCCTGTTCGACCTCCGGAAGCGGGTGTTCCTGCACACGCAGCGGCTGTCGCTGGAGTTCCACGAGACGTACACGTCGGGGCGGATCATCTCCCGGCAGACGAGCGACCTGGACTCCATCCGGGAGCTGCTCGACTCCGGGTTGAACCAGCTCATCCAGGGTGTCCTGTACATGGTGTTCACCGCGGTGGCGCTGGTGTTCCTCGACCCGACCTCGGGCCTGGTGCTCGCGATCGCCCTGGTGCCGCTGTGGTTCCTGACGCGGTGGTTCCAGCAGCGCTCGCAGCAGCTGTTCCGCTCCACCCGGACGACCAGCGCCCGCGTCATCGTGCACTTCGTCGAGACGATGACCGGCATCCGCGCGGTACAGGCGTTCCGCAAGGAGTCCCGCAACGAGACCGAGTACGGCGTCCAGGTCGAGGCGAACCGGCAGGCGAACGCCCGGGTGTTCAACCTGTTCGGGATCTTCGACCCGGGCCTGGTCCTCATCGGCAACGCCACCCTGGCTGCCGTCGTCATCGTGGGCGGCTTCCGGGTCGTCGGTGGATCACTGGAGATCGGCGCGCTGCTCGCCGTCGCGCTCTACGCCAAGCGGTTCTTCGACCCGGCGCAGGAACTGGCGATGTTCTACAACAGCTACCAATCGGCATCCGCGGCGATGGAGAAGATCTCCGGTGTCCTCGAGGAGCGGCCGAGCGTGCCGGACCCCGCGAAGCCGACGAAGCTGCCCGACGCCCGGGGCCGCATCGACTTCGACCACGTGCAGTTCGCGTACACGGCCGACCGGGTCGTGCTGCCGGAGTTCGACCTGCACATCCCCTCGGGTCAGACGATCGCGCTCGTCGGGTCCACCGGTGCCGGCAAGTCGACGCTCGCGAAGCTGATGGCCCGGTTCTACGACCCGACCTCGGGCACCGTGACCCTGGACGGCGTGGACCTGCGGGACCTCGATCCGAAGGACATGCGCCGCGCCATCGTGATGGTGACGCAGGAGGCGTACCTGTTCTCGGGTTCCGTCGCGGACAACATCGAGCTCGGTCGACCGGGAGCCTCCCGAGCGGAGATCGAGTCGGCGGCGAAGGCCGTCGGCGCGCACGAGTTCATCATGGCGCTGCCGGACGGGTACGACACCGACGTCAACAAGCGCGGTGGCCGGGTGTCGGCCGGGCAGCGCCAGCTGCTGTCGTTCGCCCGGGCGTTCCTCGCCGACCCGAAGGTGCTCATCCTCGACGAGGCCACGGCGTCGCTCGACATCCCCTCGGAGCGCCTGGTGCAGGAGGGCCTCGAGACCCTGCTCGCCGACCGCACCGCGGTGATCATCGCGCACCGACTGTCCACCGTCGCGATCGCCCACCGGGTGCTCGTGATGGAGTACGGCCGCATCGTCGAGGACGGCACGCCCGCCGACCTCATCGCGGGCACCGGACGGTTCGCCCAGCTGCACGCGGCCTGGCGGGACTCGCTGGTCTGACGACCGCTGCGCTTCGCGCCCCGCCACGCACATCGCGCCCCGCCACGCACATCACGCCCCGCTCCGACGGGGCGCGATGTGCGTCCGGGGGCGCGTCCCGTCCGGAGTCCGGCGGGACGGCGTGGTTGGGTGGGGGGATGAGCGACAACGACGTGCAGCCGGGCGGTGTCGCCCTCCGCGATCCCCTCTACGGCGCGCCCTTCGCCGAGGCCGTCCGACGGTTCTGGCGGAAGTACACCGTGTTCACCGGCCGGGCCTCGCGCTCCGAGTTCTGGTGGTGGTGGCTGACCTCGTTCGCGATCGGTCTGGTGCTGCAGCTCGTGCCGCAGGTCTTCACCCCCGACGCGCCGCTGCTCGAGAACCCCGTCGGGTCCTACCTGTTCGTGCTCTGGGCGCTGATCACCCTCATCGGCGGGCTGGCACTCGGCGCTCGGCGGCTGCACGACGCGAACCTGTCCGGGTTCTGGCAGTTCCTGCACGTGCTGCCGGGCATCGGGTCGCTCGCGCTGTTCGTGATGTTCCTGCTGCCGCCGAACGCGAAGGGCACCCGGTTCGACCTCCGGCCCGGCGTGACGGCCGGCGGACGCCTCTAGTCCGACCAGCCGTCGTCGGCCGACCAGCCGTCGTCGGTCGGTGACCAGCGCGCGCGGGGCATGTCGATCCTCCAGGAGGCGTCGTCCCGCGACCACCGCAGGGGCGTGCCCTCGGCTCGGTGGTGCTCCAGCGCACGCGCCTCGTGGTCGACCGGCGGCAGCCCGCCGGAACGGACGACCCGCCACCACGGCAGATCCGAGCCCTCGTGCGCCATCACCTTGCCGACCGCGCGGGAGGCCCGCGAGCCGAGCACCGCGGCGACGTCCCCGTAGGTCATCACGTGCCCGGGCGGGATGGACCGGACGACCGCGGCGACCTGGGCACCGAAGTCGGCGGCACCCGGAACGGCTGGCTCCGGACCTGCTGGCGCCGGACCTGCTGGCGCCGGATCGGCAGGCGCCGGATGTGCTGGCGCCGGATCGGCTGGCTCCGGAACGCCGGCTGCCGACCGGGAGGCGCGGGGCCGCGCCGGCACTACAGCGTCAGGGCCGCGAAGTGGTCGCCGTACTGCGTCTCACCCACGACGGTGAAGCCGATGGCCTCGAAGAACGCCTCGGGGCTGCCGGTGCCCGGCTCGTAGACGACGGTGAGGCGCTCGAAGCCGCGCTTGCGGGCCTCCTCCGCCAGCCCGTGGACGGCGAAACGACCGACCCCGCGCCCCTGCGCGTTGGCCGCGACGTTGACACGCCAGATGCAGCTGCGGAGTTCCTCCTGCGCGTTCTCGGCGTCGAAGCTGCCGATGATGAGGCCCACGACCTCGTCCCCGTCGAGGACCACGCGGGGCCAGGAGGCGCTCGGCTTGACGTCCGACTCGGCCTGCGCGTACGAGGTGGGCTGGACGAACTGCTCCTGCCCCGGCTTCAGCGTCAGCGAGTTGGCCGCGGCGGCGGTCGCTGCGGAGAGTTCTTCGAGGCGGAGGTCCGTCATGTCGGTCAGGGTAACGGTGCAGGCGGGTGAGAAGCCAGCGATCGGTCCGGTGACGGTCACCCCGTGCGCGTCGCACCGCGCATGTCACCGGCGGTATGGTCGCCAGATGGCGGAGCATCGGCGCGGGGCGAACCTGCCGTCGTTGGGCGGGTTCAACCGCACGGTCGTGCTCGACGCCGTCCGCCGGTCCCGGGACGGCCTGAGCCGCGTCGAGCTCGCCGCGCGGACCGGCCTCAGCCCGCAGACAGTCTCGAACGTCACCCGGTTCCTCATCGACGCCGGCATGATCGTCGAGTCCGGCACGGTCGTGGCGGGTCGGGGCAAGCCGCGCACGATCCTCCGACTGGAGGCCCGCAGCCGGTTCGCCGTGGGGGTGCACGTCGATCCCGCGGTCGTCACCTACGTGCTGCTCGACCTGGCGGGTGCGGTCGTCGCCGAGGCCACGACCTCGACCCCGAACGCCGAGGACCCGGACCAGGTCGTCCGGACGATGGCGGCCGCGGTCGACGGGCTGGTCCGCCGCTCCGGGGTCGCGCCCGACAGCGTGCTCGGCGTCGGCATCGCCTCGCCGGGGCCGATCGACGCGGCGGCCGGCGTCGTGCTCGACCCGCCGTTCCTGCCCCGGTGGCGGGACGTCGCGCTCCGGGACGCCCTGGGTCACGCCACCGGCTACCCGGTGCTCCTCGAGAAGGACGTCACGGCGGCGGCCGTCGGCGAGATGTTCCTCGAGCGGGGTGCGGCGGCCCGCGACTTCGCCTTCGTGTACTTCGGCACCGGGTTCGGGGTCGGGCTCGTCATCGACCACGAGCCCGTCCGCGGATCCGGGGCGAACGCGGGCGACGCCGGGCACATCATGGTCGACCAGGGGCCCCTCGCCGGGACCGGCGACGGAGACGGCACGCGCGGTGAGGTCGGGGCGACGGTGATGCCCGACCGCCTGGTGCGGATCGCGGTCGAGCGGGGGATCGCCCTGGGCGACGGAGTCCCCGTCGCCGGGACGGCTGCTGCCGACGGTGCCGACATCGCGGTCGACCTGGCGGCGGTCGACCGGGCGTGGGACGCACTCGCCGCAGCGATCGCGGCGGAGGACCCGGCGGCGCAGGCCCTCGCGGCCGAGATCGGCACCGTGATGGGGCGGGCCGTCGTCGTCATCGTGAACCTGCTCGACCTCGACCGGGTGGTGTTCGGCGGACCGTTCTGGTCGCGGATCAGCAGCGCGGCCCTCCCGGCTGCCACCGCGGCGATCGCCGGCTCGCCGATCCTGGTGCCGAAACACCCGGTCACCGTCGTCGAGAGCCGACGGGGGACCGACGTGGCCGCGGTCGGGGCGGCCTGCCTGGTGCTCGACGCTGCCCTGTCGCCGCGAGCGAGCACGATGCTCATCGCCCACTGATCGGCTGCCGCCCGCGCGGCTGCCGCCTGTGGGGCTGCGCCCGGACCGTCGCGCGGGCTGCAGGTCACGAACCGGGCGCACTTTGCGCCCATGTCTTGACAACGTTTAAGTCCATACGGTGGACTAACTGCGCAACGCGGGCAACGGAGTCCGCGACCTTCACCCGTGCAAAGGAGCACCGATGAAACGCACCCGCATCATCGCCGGACTCGCAGCCGTGGCAGTCGCCGCAGTGGGTCTCGCAGGCTGCTCGAGCTCGGGGTCCGCCTCGAGTGACACCATCAAGATCGCGTACCAGAAGTTCGGCGCCTTCCAGCAGCTCGACGCCCAGATGAAGGTCGTCAAGAAGGAGTACGAGAAGGCGAACCCGGGCAAGAAGGTCACGCTCGTCCCGATCCAGGCGCAGGAGGGCGACTACGCCACCAAGCTCGCGCTGATGAACAAGGCGCCCGCCACCGCACCCGACGTCATGTACGAGGACACGTTCCTCGTCAAGGCGGACGCGGAGGCCGGGTACCTGCTGCCGCTCGACGAGTACACGGCGAAGTGGGACGAGTGGGACCAGTTCTTCGACAACGCCAAGCAAGCCGGGGAGGGCGAGGACGGCAAGACCTACGGCGTCCCGATGGGCACCGACACCCGTGCCCTCTGGTACAACAAGGACATCTTCAAGGAGGTCGGCCTGCCCGTTCCGTGGCAGCCCAAGACCTGGGACGACGTGCTCGCTGCCGCCAAGACGATCAAGGACGAGAAGCCCGACCTGATCCCCTTCAACATGTACTCGGGCAAGGCGCAGGGCGAAGCGTCCACCATGCAGGGCTTCGAGATGCTCCTGTACGGCGCGGACGGCCCCGGCAACACGCTCTACCAGGACAAGAAGTGGGTCACGGGCTCGAAGCAGTTCCAGGACTCGCTGCAGTTCGTGAAGGACGTCTACCAGGGCGGCCTCGGCCCGACACCGCAGCAGGCACTCGACACCAACGTCGGCACGACCATCACGCAGACGTGGCTGCCGAAGGGAAAGCTCGCGATCGACCTCGACGGCTCGTGGCAGTCCGGCACGTGGCTGAAGACCGGCACCGCCCCGTGGGCCGAGTGGAACGACGTGATGGGTCAGGCACCGATGCCGACGCAGAACGGGCAGGCCCCGGGCTACAACAGCATGTCGGGAGGCTGGACGCTCGCGGTCGGGGCGAAGTCGAAGAACCCCCAGGCGGCGTTCGACTTCATCACCAGCTTCCTCGACAAGGACGGCTCGTTGCAGTACGACTCCGAGAACAGCCAGATCGCGGTGCGCAAGGACGTCGCCGCCGACCCCGAGTACACCGGCGCGAACCCGACGTTCAAGTTCTTCTCGGGTCTGGTGGAGAACACCAACTTCCGCCCCGCGACGAGTGACTACTCGCAGATCTCGAACGCCATCCAGGTCGCCATGGAGTCGGTGATGACCGGCCAGCAGTCGCCGAAGGAAGCCGCCGCCGCCTACGACGATGCCGTGGTCGGCGTCGTCGGCAAGGAGAACACGGTCTCCGCGCGCTGACGCGTCCGTCCGGTCCGACGCGACCGTGTGACGGACGGGAGGCGCGGTGCGAGCCCGCACCGCGCCTCCCGTCCGTCCCCACTCATCACCGTGAGCTGTCCTGGAAGGCACCCAGCATGACCAGCACTCCCCTCGCGCCGGTGGTCCCGGCGCCCGGTGCGCCGAGACGCACCGACCCTCCCGTCCCTCGGAAGCGCAAGCCGCTCCGCAACGTCGGCCGAGCCGTCCCGCTCCTGCCGGCAGTCGTCCTCCTCCTCGTCTTCCTGCTCGGCCCCGTGATCTCGTCGTTCTACGGGTCGTTCACGAACTCCGCGTTGACCGGAGCCGGCGCGGCCGACCAGCAGTTCATCGGGTTGCAGAACTACGTCGACCTGTTCCAGGACAAGGACTTCCCGAAGTCCGTCATCCTGACGGTGGTGTTCCTGCTCGCCTCGGCGGTCGTGGGACAGAACGTGCTCGGACTCGGTCTGGCGCTCCTCATGCGGTCGGCGAACAAGGTCGTCCGCTCGATCGTCGGCACCTTCGTCGTCGCGGCGTGGGTCCTGCCCGAGATCGTCGCGTCCTTCGCGGCGTACGCGTTCTTCAACGACGAGGGCACGCTGAACTCGTTCCTGGCGGTCTTCGGGATCACCGGTGCGAACTGGCTCTACACGTACCCGATGGTCGCGATCATCCTGGCGAACGTCTGGCGCGGCACCGCGTTCTCGATGCTCGTCTACTCCGCCGCCGTGCAAGAGGTCCCCGAGGAGATCACCGAGTCCGCCGAGGTGGACGGCGCCACCGGGTGGCAGCGACTCGTGTACATCACGCTGCCGGTGATCCGCCGGAGCATCTCCACGAACCTCATGCTGACGACGCTGCAGACGCTGTCGGTCTTCACCCTCATCTTCGTGATGACCGGTGGCGGGCCGGGCACCAACTCCTCGACGCTGCCGATCCTGGCGTACCAGGAGGCGTTCAAGTTCTCGCAGCTCGGCTTCGGGACCGCGATCGCGACCATCCTGCTCGTGGTCGGGGCGGTCTTCTCGATCATCTACATCAGAGCGCTCAAGCCGGAGGTGGACTGATGGCCATCACAGCCCCGTCCCTCGACCGGACCACGACCCGTTCGATCACCGCGCCGGGGTCCCTGCACATGACCTCGCCCCGAGGTCGGACGATGCGGTGGGTGTCGAACGTCGTGCTGCTCGTCATCGCGGTCTGCTTCGCGGTGCCGCTCCTGTGGCTCGTGTTCGCCTCGTTCGACGCGCAGGCGTCGCTGTCGGTGAAGCTGCCGTCGCAGTTCACGCTGGGCAACTTCACGACGGTGCTCACCCCGGAGCTGTCGTTCATCCCGCTCGGCAACAGCCTGCTGCTCTCCGGCGGGACGGCGGTCGTCACGGTCGTCGTCGCGATCCTCGCCGCGTACCCGCTGTCCCGGTACAAGATGCGCGTCAACAAGCCGTTCCTGTACAGCATCCTGTTCGGCACCGGCCTGCCGATCACCGCGATGATGGTGCCCGTCTACGCGCTGTTCGTGTCGCTCAACCTCATCGACAACATCTACGGCTGCATCTTCTTCCTCGCCGCGACCAGCCTGCCGATGGCGATCTGGATGGCGAAGAACTTCATGGACGCGGTCCCGATCTCGCTCGAGGAAGCGGCCTGGACCGACGGGGCGTCGATGTTCACGACGCTGTGGCGGATCGTCATCCCACTGATGCGACCGGGCATCGCCGTGGTGTTCATCTTCGTGTTCATCCAGGCGTGGGGGAACTTCTTCGTCCCCTTCGTCCTGCTGCTCTCGCCCGACAAGGTGCCCGCCGCGGTGAGCATCTTCAACTTCTTCGGGCAGAACGGGGCGGTGGCCTACGGGCAGCTCGCCGCGTTCTCGATCGTCTACTCCGTGCCCGTCATCGCGCTCTACGTGCTCGTGTCGCGAGGCCTCGGCGGCGGCAACGCCCTCGCCGGCGGCATCAAGGGCTGACCGAACTCCACCGCTGGGAAGGAACCCATCTCCATGCACCAGGACGAACCCCTCGTCGAGGCCCGGATCGCGCGACTCGTGCGGGACCGCGTCGACCCGAACGTCCACCGCCGGGCATCGCCGGTCACGATCGAGGCGTGGCAGGTCCCGGACGAACCCGTGCCCTTCGCCGAGGCCGTGACCCAGCACTACGAACCGTTCACCGTCGGCTCCCCGTGGGGCGGTCGGCCCTGGGGCACCACCTGGTTCCGGGTGACCGGCACCGTCCCGGCCGACTTCGGCACCGCCGAGGGCACCACCGCCGAGCTGCACGTCGACCTCGGGTTCACCAAGCGCCAGGCCGGGTTCCAGGCCGAGGGGCTCGCCTGGCGTCCGGACGGCTCCACGATCAAGGCCATCGAGCCGCGCAACGACAGCGTCCCGCTGCAGGTCGCCCCGGGGGAGTCGTTCGAGCTGTACATCGAGGCCGGCGCCAACCCGGACATCGGCGGTGACTCGTTCCAGGGCGCCACCCCGCTCGGCTCCAAGCACACCGCGGGTGACGCCCCGATCTACCGGCTCCGCGCGCTCGAGGTCGTCGAACGGGACGACACCGTGTGGGAGCTGCAACAGGACCTGTGGGTGCTCCGCGGGCTGATGGCGGAACTGCCGACCGACGGCACCCGCGGTGCCGACGTCCTCCGGGTGCTCGAACGGGCCGCGGACGCGCTCGACCCCGACGACGTCGCCGGGACCGCCGCCGACGCGCGTGCCGTCCTGGCCGGGGCGCTCGCCGTCCCCACCAGCGGCTCGGCGCACCGGGCCATCGCCGTCGGACACGCACACATCGACTCCGCCTGGCTCTGGCCGGTGCGCGAGACGAAGCGCAAGTGCGCCCGGACCTTCTCGAACGTGCTCGACCTGATGGACCGGGACCCCGACTTCACCTTCGCGTGCTCGTCGGCACAGCAGTACGCGTGGATGCGCGACGAGTACCCCGAGGTCTTCGCGCGCATCAAGCAGCGCGTCGCCGAGGGCCGGTGGATCCCGGTCGGCGGCATGTGGGTCGAGTCCGACACGAACCTGCCCGGCGGCGAGGCCCTGGCCCGCCAGTTCGTCGCCGGCAAGCGGTTCTTCCTCGAGGAGTTCGGGGTGGACACCCCCGAGGCATGGCTCCCCGACTCGTTCGGCTACACGGGCGCGCTGCCGCAGATCGTCCGGGCCGCGGGGTCGAAGTGGTTCGTCACGCAGAAGCCGTCGTGGAACGAGACGAACGTCATCCCGCACACCTCGTTCCTCTGGGAGGGCATCGACGGCTCCCGCGTCCTCACCCACCTGCCCCCGGCAGACACGTACAACTCGGACGTCTCGCCCGCCGACCTGCACCGTGGGGAGCGGAACAACAAGGAGCGCGGCGTCGCGAACACCTCGATGCTGCTCTACGGCTTCGGTGACGGTGGTGGTGGTCCCACCCGCGAGATGGTCGCCGCGGCGCATCGGCAGCACGACCTGGACGGCTCACCCCGGGTCGAACTCGGGACACCGGCGCGGGTGTTCGAGGAGCTCGAGCGCGCCCTGCCCACGCCCGGTGTGTGGTCCGGCGAGATGTACCTGGAGTTCCACCGCGGCACCTACACGTCGCAGATCCGCACGAAGCAGGGCAACCGCCGCTCCGAGCACCTGCTCCGCGAGGCCGAACTCTGGGCGACGACGGCCGCCGTGCGCCTCGGCCGGGAGTACCCGTACGACGCGCTCGACTCGGCCTGGCACACCGTGCTCCTGCAGCAGTTCCACGACATCCTGCCCGGCTCGTCGATCGCCTGGGTCTACGAGAACGCCGAGGCCGAGTACGCCCGGATCGCCGCGGTGCTCGAGGAGCTGATCGGCACCGCGACCACAGCCCTCGCCACCGGTGGCGCTGGTCCGGACAGCGGCGTGGACCGGCCGGGAGGCTCGACCTCCGCCGCCTCGCACGTCCGGTTCAACGCGTCCCCGGTCCCCGCCGACGGGGTCCGCGCGCTGGGAGCCGAGCCGGTCGACGCGGCGCGCGCCGTGCCTCCCGTCCGCGACGGCGACCGCTTCGTCTTCGACACCGGCGTCGTCGTCGCCACCGTCGACGGCGACGGACACGTCGTCTCGCTCGTCGACCGCGGCACCGGCCGCGACGCCGTCGCGCCGGGGGAAGCCGCCGCCGAGTACACCGTATTCCGTGACACCCCGAACCAATGGGAGGCGTGGGACATCGACCGCGCCTACCAGCGGCACGGGTCGGTGCTGCAGGCGACGAGCGTCACCGTCGAGGGGGAGGCGCTCGTCGTGGTCCGCCCGTTCGGCCGCTCCACCGTCACCACCCGCTACACGGCGACCGAGGGGCAGCCGGAGCTCGTCGTCGAGACCGAGGCCGACTGGCACGAGCAGCAGAAGCTCCTCAAGCTGTCGTTCCCGCTCGACCTCAAGGCCGACCAGGCCTCGAGTGAGATCCAGTTCGGGCACATCGACCGGCCGACGCACCAGAACACCTCGTGGGACTTCGCCCGGTTCGAGACGAGCGCCCACCGCTGGGTGCACGTCGCCGAGCCGGGGTTCGGCGTCGCGATCGCGAACGACTCCACCTACGGGCACGACGTCACGCGGCGGACCCGTGCAGACGGAGGCACCACGACGCAGGTGCGCGAGTCGCTGGTGCGCGGGCCGAAGTTCCCCGACCCCGAGGCCGACCAGGGCCACCACGTGTTCCGCACGGTCCTGCGCGTCGGTGCCTCGGTGCTCGACGCCGCGGACTCCGGGTACCGGCTCAACTTGCCGGTCCGTGCCGTGCCGGGCGACCGTGTCGTGGAGCCGCTCGTCACGGTGTCGTCGCCGCAGGTGTTCGTCGAGGCCGTGAAGCTCGCCGAGGACCGCTCGGGCGACGTCGTCGTGCGCCTGTACGAAGCACTCGGCGGGCGGGCCACCGACGTCGGTGTCGACTTCGGCTTCGACGTTGCCGGGGTGACCCGGGTCGACCTGCTCGAACGACCGCTCGACGACGGTTCCCGGGACGACGGCGAACCGGTCGTCCTGACGATGCGCCCGTTCGAGCTCGTCACCCTGCGGGTCCGACGGGCCTGACCGGGCGGGGGACCGCGACGCCGGGCGAGGCTTTGGGTGCACTCGTCCGGCGTCGCTCCTGCGGGGGTACGGCGGCCCGTCGCCACGCCGACCCCACTACTGGGGGTGCGGATGCGCCTGGGTCCGCCTTCCAGACTGCTCAGGCTGGGAGTCCGGCGGGTAGACAGAGCGTTTTCAGGCGATCGCCCCTGATCAGAGCGCCTGGAGTGCATACTGCGACGACGGAGATCATGCGCCCGTCGTCGACGATCGCACTGTGCCTCTCCCTCTCAGTCAGGTGTCTCCCATGGCGACGTCCCCGTTCCTCCGCAGAGTTTTGACGGGTGGTGCCGTGCTCGGTCTCTCGGCGTCGCTCGTCCTCATGGCGACCTCCGCCGCCTCCGCCGCGACGGAGATCGACGGGCCCGTGAAGCTCGGGACTGCGGCGACCTACGGGGTGCTCGCCAGCCAGGCCATCACCAACACCGGACCGACCGTCGTCAACGGCGACCTCGGCGGTCCCCCCAGCTCCAAGATCAGCGGGTTCGGTGGACTGCCGAACGGCCTGGTCACGGGCACCGTCCGCACCCCGACCGAAGCGGCGCTGGCGCAGCAGGACGCTCGGAACGCCTTCAACGTGGCCGCCTCGCTCACGCCGAGCGGTGTCGACGTCAGCGACCTCGACAACGTCGGGACGCTCGTGCCGGGCGTCTACTCCGGTGGCGCGCTCAACCTGTCGGACAACAACACGCTCACTCTGCGAGGCGACGCGCAGTCGACCTGGGTGTTCCAGGCAGCCTCGTCGTTGGTCGTCGGGACGAACACGCGGATCCTCATCACCGGAGGGGCGAGCTCGTGCAACGTGTTCTGGCAGGTCGGCAGCTCGGCCACCATCCAGACCAGCTCGCAGTTCCAGGGCACCGTCCTCGCGAGGACGTCCGTGACAGCGGTGACCGGTGCGACCATCCAGGGCCGCCTGATCGCGCTCGACGCCGCCGTGACGCTCGACACGAACACGATCACCCCGGCGCAGAGCTGCCCGCCGCCCACGACGCCCACCCCGACCGTGGCACCCTCGATCACCTCCGGCACGCCGACGGCCGCGACCACCGGCCAGCCCTACCGCTACACCGTGACCGCCACCGGGACGCCGACGCCGACCTTCACCGCGACGGGGCTGCCCGCCGGTCTGACGATCGACAGCACCACCGGCGTCATCTCGGGCACCCCGACCGCCACGGGTTCCTCGACCGTGACGATCACCGCCTCGAACGGCACCGGACCGGCCGACACCCAGGTCGTCACGGTCCGCGTCGTGGCACCGACACCGACTGCTGGCACGCCCGTCGGCACGACCCCGACCGACAGCCCGACCACCGCAGGCGTGGTCTCCGGCAACGGCCGGACGCCGACCGGGACCTTGGCCTTCACCGGCAGTGACCCGACGGTCCCGCTCGGAATCGCCGGAGTGCTGCTGGCTGCCGGCATCGGCCTGACCGTCGTCGCCCGCCGTCGTCGCGCAGCCCGCGTCTGACGCCGGGTCACACCACCCGCACCACACACGGCACCGCTCGTCCCCGGACGGGCGGTGCCGTGTGCTGTCCGCCGTGGTCGTGGGTGGCCGCCGGCGGCGGCCGCCCGTGAACCGGTCCAGCGCCTCCCGGCTAGCGTCACGACCATGGCCGTCACCGAGATCTGGCTCGTCCGTCACGGCGAGTCCACCGCGAACGTCGCAGCAGCCGAGGCCGACGCTGCGGGCGCCGACGTCATCGAGGTCGACCACCGGGACGCCGACGTCCCGCTGAGCCCCCTCGGCGAGGAGCAGTCCCGTGCGCTCGGTGCCGAACTCGCGGAGCGCGGGGTCGACGACGTGCCGGTCGTGCTCTGGGTCTCGCCTTACCGTCGAGCGCAGCAGACGATCGGCATCGCGCTCGAGGCTGGCGGCCTCACCGAACCCCCGCGCCGCGTCGACGAACGCCTGCGTGACCGGGAACTCGGCGTCCTCGACCGGCTCACCCGCACCGGGTCCGCGAACCTGCACCCTGACGAGGAGCAGCGTCGGCAGTGGCTCGGCAAGTACTACCACCGGCCGGCCGGCGGCGAGTCCTGGGTCGACGTGATGCTCCGACTGCGCACGCTCTTCGCCGACGTCGACCGCATCGTGGACGCGGACCGTCTGGTGATCGCCGCCCACGATGCCGTCGTCATGCTCGCCATCGCCGTCTGCCTGGACCTCGACGAGCCCGAACTGATGGCCTTCGCGGAGGACCACACCGTCGCGAACGCCTCTCTCACGCGACTCCGCCGCGACGCACTCGGTGCCCCGTGGACGCTCGAGGAGTTCTCCGGCACCGGACACCTCGACGAGGACCCGGACGCGGCCGTCACCGAACACGAAGGCCGGAAGGACGACGCCCGTGTCTGAGCCCATCCCCGTCACCCCGAACCTGCTCCGTGAGTGGTCCCTGCCGGAGGTCGGCGGCAGCAAGTACGGCCGCGGCCAGGTGCTCGTCGTCGGTGGCGCCGCGAAGACCCCCGGCGCGGCGATGCTGTCCGCGACCGCAGCGCTCCGCGTCGGCGGTGGACGCCTGACGCTCGCCGTCGCGGGGAGCGTCGCACCACACGTCGCCGTCGCCCTGCCCGAGTCGGGCGTGCAGCCCCTCGCCGAGGACGAGGGCGGCCACGTGGCCGTCGGCGCGATCCAGAGCCTGACGGACGACCTGGCCGCCGCCGACGCGGTGCTCGTCGGCCCGGGGCTCGACGAACCCGAGGGGAGCCGCGACCTCGTCGCCGGACTCGCCGCGGTCGTCGGGGACGAGACGGTCGTCGTCCTGGACGCCTTCGCGCTCGGGGTCGCCGCCGACCTGGTGGACGAACTCGCCCCGCTGCGCGGCCGGCTCGTGATGACACCGAACTCCGGTGAGGCCGAACGGCTGCTCGGCCGGGACTGCTCCGACGACCACACCGACGCAGCGGAGATCGCCGAGCGCTTCGGGGCGGTGGTCTCCCTCGGCGGGATCATCGCCGCCCCGGACGGTCGGGCGTGGGCGAAGGGCACCGGCGCCGGGGGTCTGGGGACCAGCGGCAGCGGGGACGTCCTCTCCGGTGCGATCACCGGTCTGCTCGCTCGCGGAGCCGACGTCGCACAGGCGACCGTGTGGGCGACCCAGGTGCACGCCGCCGCGGGGGACCGACTGGCGGTGCAGGTCGGACCGATGGGCTACCTGGCGAGCGAACTGCTCGGCGAGATCCCGCGCGTCCTGGTCGAGTTCGGTGCCTGAGGCGGCGTCCACCGCGTTGGCAGGTGGCGACGATGCTGGTACCGTTCCAAGCAGGAGATCGGTGCAGGCCGCTTCCGGATCACGACCGGAATCCCCACAGAAACGCGGAGACCCAGGTGCAAGTCCTGGCACGTAGCTCAACGAGTAGAGCCCCGTTTTGCCTTCAGCCCTCGCGGCGACGAGCGAGTTCGGACTCGACCTCGGCGCGGGCGAGCCTGAGTGGCCCGTAGTGATGACGGGCGAACCCATGGCACTTCCGTAGCACCGTGGCAGCATGCCCCGCTTGCGGGTGCTCGGTCAGGGCGTCCTCGACCGCCTCACGGATCCAATGGTCTCGTGGAAGCCCGATCTGCAGCAGACCGTTGCACGCTCGATCGATCGCCTTGGTGACGGCGAGCGCCAGCAGCATCTCACCGTGGCCCAGCCGGAGTACGTCGCCCTTCGCCAGCCGTGTGGGATCGCTCCCCGAGGCCTTCGTCCAGGCCAGCACCGCCGCCGGGGAGAGGGCGGACACGGCGTCCACGAGACCCTGGTCCACCCGACCGCCATCGTGGATGACCGCGTTCCGCATCCTGCGCAGGACCGCCAACTGTTCGAGAGGGAGGCCGTCGATGCGCGACCCGCACGCCTGCTGCAGTGCCTCGTGCTGCCCGGCCGACGGCGTCTCTCGAGCGCGTCGGCGTGAGACGAGCCCGGCGTCTGCAGCCATGCCCAGACAGGTCTTCAGGGAGTCCTCGTGGAGCGCAAGGACGTAGGCGATGCTCATCGCGCCGAGGTGGACGTCGGCCTCGGCGAGGATGTCGCTCGCTGCCTCGGCCGTGAGGTTGAAGCGGCGGATGTGCGGCACGTTCGGGTACACCTCGGGCAGGAGCCGGTCAGAACCGCGGTTCAGCTGGAGGAGGTGGTTCGAGAGCTGTGCGCCTGCGAGAAGCCCCATGAGGGCGTTGCTGGCTTCGACTCGGAGGGCTTCGTAGCGGCGGTAGGCGCGGAAACGGACCACCCCGAGCGGTACTGGCATGTGGTACATCATGCCAGTCGACATAGTCACCCGCGAAGCGACTCCACGGCCTTCTCGACCCGCCGCGCGCGGGTCTCCGGCGCCTTCGCCCGTGTCACCGGGTCGACGAGCGCCCGCTGCCGTGACGCCGACAGCGTGTCGAACGCGGCACGGACCCCGGCGGCTGTGAGCGCCTGGTCCAGGTCGTCCGGCACGTCCACGGTCCGCGGCAGGGTGTCCACCTCGAGCGACACCGTCACGGTCTGCCCAGCGACGATGCCCGAGGCCGTCCGGTGCTCCGCGGACAGCGGGACGAGGGCCTGTCCGCCCATCACGCCGACCGTCGAGCGGTAGGTGTAGCCACCGTCGATGGTGACCACGACGGCCGGGCGCCCGCCGGAGCCCAGCGCCTCGATCACCTCCGGCGGGACGGGCAGGCCGGTGGCGTTGACCCGCGCCTGCAGGACGGTCGTCGTGAACTCCATGCGGGCCTCCCGGCTGCTCGATCACCGGCGGACCGAGATCACGCAGAACCGTACAGGCGCACGCGCTGTTCTGCCACCGTTCACCGTTCGAGCACGGACCGGAAACCGGCCGCGTCCACGATCGTCCCGACCGGCGCTCCCCGCCGGACCGGCCCGACGGGTCGGACCCGAACACGGAAGGCTCCCCCGTGCAGTACAAGCGCACCCTCACCGGCCTGGCATTCGCCGCAGCGGCCGTCGTCACCCTCGCCGGCTGCTCGGCCACGAGCTCCGCCTCGACGAGCAGCGGCGACGCGAGCTGGAAGACCGCCACGAGCGCCGAGGGCGCCGGCGGCATGGACGCCCTGGTGAAGGCCGCGAAGGCGGAGGGGCAGCTCAACGTCATCGCGCTCCCGCCGAGCTGGGCGAACTACGGCAAGATCATCGACGGCTTCACGAAGAAGTACGGCATCAAGATCAACTCCGCCAACCCGAACGGGTCGAGCGCCGACGAGGTCGCCGCCGTGAAGTCGCAGAAGGGCCAGTCGACGGCTCCCGACGTGCTCGACCTCGGCAACGCCGTCCTGCAGCAGAACCTCGGGCTGCTGACGGACTACAAGGTCGCGAACTGGAGCGACATCCCCACCGACCTGAAGGAGAAGGACGGCGCCTGGACCCGGGACTACACGGGTCTGATGTCGATCGGCTACGACTCGTCGAAGATCACGGACGCACCGGAGGACCTGAACGACCTGCTCGGCGCCGAGTACAAGGGCAAGGTCTCGATCGCCGGTGACCCCACCCAGGCGAACCAGGCCGCCAGCGCGGTCTACCTCGCGGCGCTGGAGAACGGCGGCTCGGCCGACGACATCAGCAAGGGCGTCGACTACTTCGGCGAGCTCAAGCAGGCCGGCAACTTCCAGAACGTGTTGCCGACGCAGGCCACGGTCGCCTCGGGTGAGACCCCGGTCGTCATCCAGTGGTCCTACAACAACCTGGCCTGGGGCGCGGCAGCCGGCGCGAGCGGCAACGAGAACTGGAAGACCGTCGTCCCCGAGGGGCAGGCGCTCAGCTCCTACTACTCGCAGGCGATCAACAAGGACGCCCCGCACCCCGCGGCCGCCCGCCTGTGGCAGGAGTACATCGCAAGCCCCGACGCCCAGAACCTGTACCTGCAGGCCGGTGCGTTCCCGTCCACCCTCGCCGCGCTCCAGGAGTCGGGCAAGGTCGACGAGGACGCGCTGCAGGCCGCCGGTGGCGCACCGAAGGACTCCGTCGAGCTGACCGACGCGCAGGTGACCGCGGCCGCGAAGGTCCTGGCGGCCGAGTGGTCGTCCACGATGGGCTCCTGAGCAGCATGACCACCGCATCGGCCCCCGGCACCGCCGGAGTCCCGGCCGCCGGGGTCCCCGCCATCACGGTCCCGGCCGTCACGCTCGTCACGAGCGAGCAGGCGACCGCGACCCGCGCGGGCACGCAGGCCGATGCCACCGCCCGCCGCGGCGCCGGACCCCGTGTCCGGCGCCGCGGCGGCATCGCGTGGCTCGGTCTCACCCCGTTCGCGGCGTACGTGCTGCTCTTCCTCGCCGTCCCGGCGCTGATCGCCGTCGGGTCGGGGTTCTTCGACGCGTCGGGCCACCCGACGCTCGCGAACTCGGCCGCGCTCGGCGACCCCAGCGTGCTGCGGGCCTTCGGCGGCTCGTTCGGGCTGTCCGCGGCCTCCGCCGTGATCGGCGCCGTGATCGGTGCGCTCGTGTGCTGGGCGCTCGCGGCACTCCGGCCGGACGGCATCGTCCGGTCGATGATCGACTCCGCCGCCAGCGTGCTGGCCCAGTTCGGCGGCGTGATGCTCGCCTTCGCGTTCATCGCGACGATCGGCACGCAGGGTCTGGTCACAGCGTGGCTGGTGTCCACCTTCCACTGGGACCTCAACGCCGACGGCGCCTTCCTCTACACCGTGCCCGGCCTCGTGATCCCCTACGTGTACTTCCAGGTACCGCTCATGGTCCTCACCTTCATGCCCGCACTCGAGGGCGTCAAGACGCAGTGGGGCGAGGCCGCGGCGACGCTCGGAGCATCGCGTGCCACCTACTGGCGTCGCGTGGCGTTGCCCGTGCTCGCGCCGGCGTTCTGGGGATCGCTGCTGCTGCTGTTCGCGAACGGGTTCTCGTCGTTCGCCACCGCCGCCGCGCTCATCTCGCAGGGCGGCATCGTCCCGCTGACGATCCGCGCGCAGCTCACCAGCGAGACGATCATCGGCCTGCAGAACGTGGCCGGGGTCCTGGCGCTCGGCATGGTCGTCGTGATGGCCGTCGTCATGACGGCGTACTCGCTGCTGCAGCGCCGTGCGGCCCGGTGGCAGCGATGAGCGCGGGAGCGCCGGCACGTCCGGCACGTTCCGCTCGGACGGGAGGCCCGGCCCGCGTCCCACAGTTCGGCGCGGCCCCGTCCCGGGGCACCGCAGCGGTCGTGTTGGTCGTCGTCGGACTCCTCTTCGCCGTGCCGCTGGTCGCGCTGCTGCAGTTCACGTTCCGCCAGGGCACCGACGGCAGCCTGACCACGGCGCACTACACGGCCCTGGCGGACCCGGCGAACGCGGGCACCTACCAGCCCGTCTTCGACGGCCTCGGGGCCTCGCTGGTCATCGCGGTCATCGCCGTCGCGATCATCCTGCTCGTGCTCCTGCCCGCACAGGTCATCACCGCCCTGCACCACCCGCGGCTCCGACGCATCCTGGAGTTCGTCTGCCTGGTGCCGATCACGGTGCCGGTGGTCGTCCTCGTCGTCGGGTTCGTCCCGGTGTACCAGGTCGTGGCCCGGCTCTTCGGGTCCGGCGCCTGGACGCTCTCCTTCGCCATCGGCGTCGTCGCGCTGCCGTTCGCCTTCCGTCCGATCTCCGCCGCGATCACCGCGATGGACCTCATCACGTTGACCGAGGCCGCTCGATCCCTCGGTGCCTCGTGGTGGACGGTGACCTGGCGGGTGCTCCTGCCGAACCTGCGGCGGGGGATCCTGGCCGCGTGCTTCCTCACGATCACGGTCGTCCTGGGTGAGTACACCCTGGCCTCGTTCCTCTCCCGCACCACCTTCCAGACGGCACTGCTCCTCGTGCAGGGGACCGATCCGTACGTCGCGGCGATCTTCTCGCTCGGCGCGCTGGTGTTCGGCTTCCTGCTGCTCGTCGCCATCGGCCGGATCGGGCAGCGCCGCACGCGTGTCCGTCGTCCCCACCGCAAGGACCCCGCATGACCACCACTGCACCCGCCGCCCCCACGTCCCTGTCGGGCACCGGCGCCGTCGTCGAGCTCCATGCCGTCGAGAAGCGCTACGGCACCCACCGGGCACTCGCCGGGTTGTCCCTCCGCGTCGAGCCGGGCGAGTTCCTGTCGCTCCTCGGCCCCTCCGGCTGCGGCAAGACGACCGCGCTCCGTGCCCTCGCCGGGCTCGAGGCCATCGACGCCGGCGCCATCCGCATCGACGGCGAGGACGTGGCGAACACCCCCGCGAACAAGCGCGACATGGGGATGGTCTTCCAGCAGTACTCGCTGTTCCCGCACATGACGGTGCGGCAGAACGTCGCGTTCGG
Organism: Curtobacterium sp. MCPF17_011; assembly: GCF_003234145.1. Lineage (NCBI taxonomy): Bacteria > Bacillati > Actinomycetota > Actinomycetes > Micrococcales > Microbacteriaceae > Curtobacterium > Curtobacterium sp. MCPF17_011. The sequence goes on along the minus strand of NZ_QKSK01000001.1, from coordinate 82,696 downwards.
CCTCGAGATGCGCAAGGTCCCGTCGTCCGAGCGGAAGTCCCGGGTCGTCGACGCGCTCGACATGGTGCACCTCGCCGACTTCGCCGACCGGTTCCCGCACCAGCTCTCCGGTGGGCAGCAGCAGCGCGTGGCACTCGCCCGCGCGCTCGTCACACGCCCCCGCGTGCTGCTGCTCGACGAGCCGCTGTCCGCCCTCGACGCCAAGGTGCGGGTGTCCCTCCGCGAGGAGATCCGCCGTATCCAGTCCGACCTCGGCATCACCACGGTCTTCGTCACGCACGACCAAGAGGAGGCGCTCGCCGTCTCCGACCGGATCGCGGTGATGAACGCGGGCGACATCGAGCAGATCGGGACGCCCGAGGAGCTCTACCGCTCCCCGTCGTCGGCGTTCACGGCGGACTTCGTCGGGCAGTCGAACCGACTCGGCGGTGACCTGCGCGGCGGCGACGTGTTCGTCTACGGTTTCCGGATCCCCGCGCTCGACCTCACCGTGGCAGACGGTCCCGTGCTCGCCTACGTCCGACCGGAGGACATCGCGTTCGCTCCCGAGGGCGTCACCGGCACCGTCGTCTCCTCGAGCTTCCTCGGGTCGATCCGGCGCACCACGGTCCGGCTCGACGACGACACCATCGTCACGGTCCAGCACGAGGTCGGCGACCGACACACGTCCGGCGACCCTGTGGCGGTCCGGCTGCTCGGCGCTCCGGTGGCGGTGGCACCCGTTTCCTGACCGCAGGGGACGTGGCGGGGGCGGGGCGTGCCTCCCGTCCGGTCAGCGCTCGAAGCGCGCCGCGACCTCGTCCGCCAGGACCGCGTCGACCCGTCGGCGCATGTTCTCCGGCATGTCCGGGAGGCTCGTGACCGATGCCCAGAAGGCCTCCGTGTTCTCGCCGTCGGCCGGGTACGGGTCTCCCGACACCCAGCGGCAGGCGAAGACGAGGTCCATGTACTGGGCCCGGTCGCCGTTCGGGTAGGTCATCGGTTCGAGCGTCTGCACCCAGGCGAGGCGCTCGGCGACGGCGACGACGTCGGCCTCCTCGAGGACCTCGCGCTCGGCGGCCACGGCGGGTTCCTCACCGGGATCGACGATGCCGGTGACCGGGGTGAGCGCGCCGTTGTCGGCGCGACGGACGACGAGGAGTTCGCGGTCGTCGCCGTCGCCGCGGGTGACGACCGCGGTGACGCCGGTGAGCCAGAGCAGCTCGGTGCCGACCTTCTCGCGCAGGGACAGGACGAAGTCGGGGGTGGGCATGCCGCCACGCTACCGGGGTCGCCCAGTGCGTCCGACCCCTGTCGTCTGCTGGTCATGACCAGTAGGCTGACGGTGTGGAGATCATCATCCTGCCCACTCCGGCGGAGGTCGGTCGCGTCGCCGCGGCCAAGATCGCGTCGGTCGTCACGGAGAAGCCGTCCGCGGTCGTCGGACTCGCCACGGGGTCGAGCCCCGAGGGCATCTACGCCGACCTGCGTCGTCGTGTCGAGGCCGGCGAGCTGTCGTTCGCGCAGGCCCGCGGGTTCGCGCTCGACGAGTACGTCGGCATCCCGCTCGAACACCCGGAGTCGTACGCCAGCGTCATCGCCCGCGACGTCGTCGAGCCCCTCGGCTTCGACCCCACCCGGGTCCGGGTGCCGGACGGGCGTGCCGGAGACCTGGCATTCGCCGCGAAGGAGTACGACGCCGCGATCCGGGCCGCGGGCGGGGTCGACGTGCAGATCCTCGGCATCGGCGCGAACGGGCACATCGGGTTCAACGAGCCGACGTCCTCGTTCGCGTCCCGCACCCGCATCAAGACCCTCGCGCCGTCCACGCGCGAGGCGAACGCGCGCTTCTTCGACTCGCCCGACCAGGTGCCGACGCACTGCATGACGCAGGGGCTCGGCACGATCCTCGAGGCCCGCGAGCTCGTCCTCGTCGCCCAGGGGTCGGCGAAGGCGGACGCCGTCGCCGCCGCGGTCGAGGGGCCGCTGAGCTCCTTCGTCCCGGGCTCCGCGCTGCAGCTGCACGAGCACGCCACGGTCGTCGTCGACGAGGAAGCGGCTGCCGGCCTCCGTCTCGCCGACTACTACCGCTACACGTACGCGAACAAGCCGTCCTGGCAGCGCTTCGAGTAGCCCCCCCCCCCCCCGCAAAACGCAACGTCGGCGGTTCCTCGCAGCGGTGTTCCGTTGCGTGCAGCCGCCGACGTTGCGTTCTGCGGGGGTCAGACGGCGGCGGACAGGCGCGCGAGCCCCTCGCGCAGGGTCTCCTCAGAGCAGCCGAAGTTCAGCCGAGCGTGCCCGATGCCCTGCCGTCCGAAGTCGCGACCGTTCGACAGCGCCACCTTCGCCTCGTCCACCAGCCGGAGGGCCGGGTCGTCGCCCCACGGCAGCGCGCGGAGGTCGAGCCACGCCAGGTACGACGCCTGCGGCTGTCGGTAGCCGGCACCGGGCAGCGCTGCCCCGAGCTCCTCGGCCAGGATCCGCCGGTTCGCCTGCAGTTCCGCCAGCAGTGACGCCAGCCAGGGACCGCTCTCGGAGAACGCGGCGACGCTCGCGGTGTAGCCGAGGATCCCGGTGCGCTCGACGACCTCGGTCGGCATCCCGTCGAACCACGTCCGGGCACGGTCGGAGGCCCCGACCATCAGCGCACACTTGGTGCCGGCCAGGTTCCAGGCCTTGCTCGCGCTGGACAGGGCGACACCGACGGCCGCGGCCTCGGGGCAGGAGTCGAGGAACGGCGTGAAGGTCGCATCGGCGTGGACGAGCGGCGCGTGGATCTCGTCGGAGACCACCACCGCGTCCCACTCCGCCGCGAGCCGTGCCAGTGCGGCGAGGGACTCGCGGTCGTGCACGAGCCCGAGGGGGTTGTGCGGGTTGCAGAGCAGCACCGTGCGGGCACCCTCGGCGAACGCCTGCCGGACCCCGTCCAGGTCCATCCGCCACCCTGCCGTGGTGCTGTAGGGGTCCGCGGTGCCCGACGGCGTCAGGAGCGGGACCTCGGTCACCGAGCCGCCGGCCTCGGTGACGTACTCCCAGAACGGCGCGTAGACCGGGGGCATCACGACGACCTGGTCGCCCGGCTCGATGACCCGCCGCAGGGTCTCGACCGCGGCGACCGACACGTCCGTGGTCGTCCGGACCAGGTCCGGGTCGACCTGCCAGCCCCATCGGTCGGCCGCGAAGTCCGCGAACGCCTCGGGGAGCGCGCGGCCGTGCCCCACGTAGCCGGTGTCACCGTCGGTGACGGCTCGGACCAGGGCGTCCCGCACCGGTTCGGCGAGGGCGCAGTCCATCTCGGCGACGAACATCGGCAGCACCTCCGGCGGGTAGGCCGTGTACTTCTCGCTCGTGCGGGTCCGGGAGGCATCGAACACGGAGACCATGACACTCATGCTGGTCATCCTCGCAGGGGACGCAGCCCGGTGAGCAGGATCTCGACGTACCGGTCCGGATCGGCGACCGTGACGCCACCCGCGGTGGCTGCCTCCCGCATCCCGCAGACCAGGCGGCGGACGTCGTCCGGCCCGACGTCGCCGCGGACGACACCGGCGGCGGCACCCCGGCCTGCGCCGTTCCGACCGCCGACTGCACGTCGTCCCGGTCCGTGGGGCCGCCGCCGACCCGGCCCTCCGGTCGCGCGTGCGCAGATTGGTCAAACAGACCGTCCACCGCACCCGCGCCTGACAGCGGATCGACGTGAGCGCGGAGCGGACCCTGCCTGGACGTGAACACCGGGCGACCGCTCGGTGACCCGGCGTGCGTCCCCCGACCGAGGGGGATAGCGTCGCGGACGTGACCAGTCCTCGCGTGCACCGTCGCCCGCTCCTCCGTCCGTTCCCGCTCGCCGCGGCCGCCACGATCGCCGCGCTGCTCGGCACGGGAGTGGTCGCCTCCCCGGCCACGGCGGCCCCCGCTACCGGCCCGGCGGGGGCGACCACGGCCTCCCGGCCGGTCACCGACCCCGCAGCATCGGTGGACCCCTTCATCGGGACCAGCCACGACGGCAACACCTGGCCGGGCGCGACCGCGCCGTTCGGGATGCTGCAGTGGAGCCCGACCGGCGCCAGGGGCGACCAGACCTCGACCCCGGTCGCGAACGGCTACTCCTACGACGTCAACCGCCTGCGCGGGTTCAGCCTGACGCACCTCAACGGCGCCGGCTGTGCGCCGGGAGCCGCGGGTGACGTGCCGATCATGCCGATCACGACGGCGGTCACGACCTCGCCGTCGGCCGACACCACCGACGCCGTCTACGCCGCGGGGTACTCCCATGACCAGGAGTCGGCGAGCCCGGGCCGCTACGGCGTCCAGCTCGACAACGGCGTCCGCACCGACCTCGCGGTCACCACGCGTGCCGGCATCGGCGAGTTCGCCTTCCCCGCCGGCAAGGACGCGAACCTGCTGTTCCGCACCTCGAACTCGATCAACGGCAGCGAGGCCGCCGACACCCGCGTCGACGCCCGGACCCGCACGGTGAGCGGCAGCGTCCTGACCGGCGGCTTCTGCAGCCGTCGCGGCAACGGCGGCGGCGCCACCAACCCGGACCGCCGCAGCTACTACCGCCTCTACTTCACCGCCACCTTCGACCGCGACTTCACGAGCACCGGCACCTGGAAGGACGGCACCGTCCAGCCGGGAGGCACGCGCGCCTCCGGCGGGGAGGGCTACCTGACCGGGGCCGACCGTGCCGGACGTGGCTCCGGCGCATGGGTCGGGTTCGACGCGCGTCGCGGTGCCACCGTGCACGCGAAGATCGGCATCTCGTACGTCAGCGCCGCCGGCGCGGTCGCGAACCGCGACGCCGAGGTGCGGCGGCACGCGACGGTCGCCAGTGTCGCGGCGGGGACACGGGCCTCCTGGAACCGCGAACTGTCCCGCATCCGGGTCGGCGGCGGCACCGCTGACCGGACCACGCAGCTGTACACGTCGGTGTACCACGCGCTCATGCAGCCGAACACGCTGAACGACCGGGACGGCCGTTACCTCGGGCCGGACATGCGGGTGCACCGCATCGACCACGGGCACGCGGCCGTCTACGGCACGTACTCCGGGTGGGACCAGTACCGGGCGCAGATCCAGCTGCTCGCCCTGCTCCGACCGGACGTCGCCGGGGACATGGCCCAGTCCATGCTGCGGTTCGCCCAGCAGAACGGCGGCGTCTGGGACCGGTGGCTGCACCTCGGCGCTCCGACCCACGTGATGACGGGCGACCCCTCGGCCGCGACGCTCGCCACCTGGTACGCGATGGGCGTCCGGAACTTCGACGTACAAGCCGCGTACCAGTCGCTGAAGCGGCAGGCGACCGTGGAGAACGCGGACGCCGAGAGCGAGATCGGCTGCCCGGGGCAGTGCCTGGCACAACGACCCGCGCTCGACGAGTACCTGCAGCGGCAGTACGCCGCCAACGACGACTGCTCGTGCTGGGGCGGGGCCGCCGAGACGCTCGAGGACTCGATCTCCGACAGTGCGCTCGGCTCCTGGGCGGGATCCATGGGGCTGCGCTCCGACGCCCGGATGTTCGCGGAACGCGGGACGTACTGGAAGAACACGTTCAACGCGGCCGTCGGGTACCAGGCAGCGCGCCAGGCCGACGGGTCGTGGACGCCCGGGTGGTCACCGTCCACCGGGACCGGCTTCGCACAGGGGACCAGCGCGCAGTACACCTGGCTCGTGCCGCAGGACGTCAGCGGGCTCTCCGCCGCGCTGGGTGGCGACGCCGCCGCGGTGGCCCGACTCGACGCGTTCTTCCACGACGCAGCGGGGAACTTCGCGGTGACCGGCGGCGACGCCACGAAGTTCGACCCGACGAACGAGCCCGACATCCACACGCCGTGGATGTACAACGCGCTCGGACAGCCGTGGAAGACGCAGGAGACCGTGCGCCGGGTCGTCGACGGCGCCTACGGCACCGGGCCCGGCGGGCTGCCGGGGAACGACGACCTCGGCACGATGAGCGCCTGGTACGTCTTCGCCTCGATCGGACTCTTCCCGCAGACGCCGGGCCGTGCCGAGATGCTCATCGGCAGCCCGACGTTCAGCACGGTCGACATCCGGCGGTCGAGCGGCCAGCGGATCGTCATCCGGTCCTCGGGCACCGAACAGTACGTGCAGGGCGCACGGCTCGACGGTCGGACCCTGACGAAGTCGTGGGTGCCGGCGTCCTTCGTGAACCGGGGTGGCACGCTGTCGCTCCGGGTCGGCAGCACTCCGGACACGAAGTGGGCGACCGCTCCGCGCGACCGGCCGCAGGACCGGTAGGCGCCTCCGGCAGTCGAGGCGCGACGTTCCTGCGCCCGCCACTAGTGTTCGTGGCATGCAGCGTCGTCGTCCCATCGCCCTCGTCGGCATGATCCTGCTGGCCTGCGGGCTCGTGATGGTCGTGGTCGGCGGGTTCAGCAACGCGACCAGTCCGGCGGGCGACGCGAACATCGGTGCGGGCGCGCTGATGCTGGGTGGGACGGTCGTCGGCGCGGTCGGACTCGTCGTGTGGGCAGTGCAGGGTGTCCTCGCGCAGCGCCGCGGGACTCGCGGCCAGGGCCGCTAGCACGGAGCCCCCGGTGACGACTGGTCGGTCCGCGTCGCCCCCGCGGACCGGCCGGTCCGGAGCCCCATCGAGCTACGGGACGACCACGAGCTTCCCGACCGTGTGACCGCCCTCCGCTGCCCGGTGCGCGGCAGCAGCCTCGTCCAGTGCGTACCGGCGCTCGATCTGCAGTGTGAACCCGGCGAGTGCCGTGGCTTCCGCGAACCCGTCGCGGGGATCGGTCGTCCGCCCGGCGTCGGTCGAGACGCGGGCGCCGAGCGCCGGGGCGGTGAAGTCCGAGATCGAGATCACCTCCTGCGGGTCGCCGACCAACGCGACGAGGTCGGCGATGACTCCGGCTCCGGACAGGTCGAGCGCACCGTCCACACCCTCCGGTGCGGCCGCCCGGACGCGGTCGACGAGTCCCACGCCGTAGGTGACGGGCGTCGCCCCGAGCGGATGACGGGGTGGTGGCGCGGGGTCAGGAGTCCCGGGTGGGGCCGGCGGTCTCGAGCCACTGGGCGAGCGTCCACGTGGTCGGGGCGATCCGGCGGACCTGCTCGAGGTCGGCCTGGTACGCGGGCGTCTCGGCGAACCACCGGAACATCGCCTGCATGTCGTCCTGTCCGTCCAGGACCGCCAGGGGCAGGGCCTCGTACCGGGTCGGCGTGCCGGTCTGCTCGGCGAAGGCCGCGGCGATCTCGCTCCCGGTCAGGGCGTCCCCGGCGATCTCGATCTCGGCGGGGACTGCTGTCGGGTCGAGCAACGCGGTGGCCGCGATCGCGCCGACGTCGCGGGTCGCGATCATCTGCAGCGGGATCCCGTCGGGGAACGGCAGCCGGAGCACGAGGGTGCCGTCCTCCCGGGTCGGTGCGAACGCGTGGAAGTTGTCCGTGAAGAACACCGGCCGCACCACGGTCACGTGGAGCCCCACCGTGGCGAGGTGCTGCTCGACGCGGTACTTGGACTCGAAGTGCGGGACGTGGGAGTCGCGCTCCGCTCCGCCCACGGAGCTGAAGACGACGTGGGGCACCTGCGCGGTGGCGGCAGCGTCGGCCAGTGCGATGCCCTGCGCGGTCTCGCCCTCCGTGTCGGGCTGCTGCATGCCTCCCGGGGGCGTCGTCATGAACCAGAACGCGTCCACGCCCTGCAGTGCGGTCACCAGGGACGACGGGTCGTGGACGTCGATCTGCGCGAGTTCGACACCGCGTCCGGCGAGGGCCGCCGCCTTCTCCGAGGTCGTGTCCCGCAGGAGTGCGCGGACCCGGGCGCCCGCCGCGAGCAGGGCATCGGTGACGGCACCGCCCTGACTGCCCGTGGCGGCGAAGACGGCGATGGTCGGCGTGGTCGATGTGGTCTGGGTGCTCATGGTTGACTCCTTCGTGGTCGGTCTCGGAGTCAATCATTAGCCGGCTAAGAACATTCCCGGAAGGTGTGCGATGGACCACGCGGAAGACTCACAGCCGACCCCGGCACCGGCCGTCGTGCCGATCAGCTCGTTGATCCCGGCCGTGGCGAAGTCACACCGGAAGCTCGCCGGCTCGTTGCTGCAGGACCTGGGTCTCGCCGCCGGCCAGGAGTTCGTGCTGATGCTCCTGTGGCAGGAGTCACCGCAGTCGCAGGCGGACCTGACGCGGCAGCTGATGGTGGAGCCACCGACCAGTGCGAAGGCACTGGCTCGCCTCGAGAACCTCGGGCTGGTCACCCGCGAGCGCTCCGGGTCCGACCGTCGCGTGCTCCTGGTGTCCCTGACCGATGCCGGCCGGGCGCTCGAAGCGCCGGTCATGGCCGTGTGGGCGACGCTCGAGGCGGCGACGACCGCGGGACTGGACCAGGCCGAGCAGGACCAGCTCAGGGGTCTCCTGACCCGGCTCGACGCCTCGCTGGCAGCTGCACCCGCGCACCTGGCCGCCGAGCACTGACGTCCTGGCGGACGGGCGGACGGGCGACTCAGGCGTCCAGTGCGGGCGACGAGGGCATGTCGGCGAGCAGCTCGCGGACGCGCGGGACCACCGTGCTGCCGTACAGCTCGACGGACCGCAGGCGCGACCGCATCGACTGGGCACCCGAGGTGTAGATCATGTCGAAACGCCCGACGCCCATCGTGTGGACGCTGCGTGCGATCCGCTGTGCGACGGTCTCGGCGGACCCGACGTACATCGACCCGGCTTCGACCTCGCGGTCGAACTCCGCGCGGGTCACCGGCGGCCAGCCACGGAGCGCGCCGATGCGGTCCCGCACCACCTTGTAGTGCGGGAACCACGCTTCCCGGGCCTCGTCGTCGGTATCCGCGACGAATCCGGGGGAGTGCATCCCGACCGGGTGCCGCGGTGTCCCGAACTGCTCGGTCGCACGGCGGTAGAGGTCGAGGAACGGCGCGAAGCGCTCGGGCTGGCCGCCGATGATCGCGAGCATGAGCGGGAAGCCGTACCGCGCGGTCCGCACGACCGACTCCGGGGATCCGCCCACCCCGACCCAGGTCGTCAGGCCGTGCTCCGTCTTCGGGAACACGTCGGCGTCGACGAGCGGCGCTCGGGTCGTCCCGGACCAGGTGACGGGCGTCTCCCGCAGCAGTCGGGCGAACAGCTCGATCTTCTCCTCGAACAGCACGTCGTAGTCGGCCATGTCGTAGCCGAAGAGCGGGAACGACTCGGTGAAGGAGCCGCGTCCGAGGATCACCTCGGCCCGCCCGTTCGACAGGGCGTCGACGGTCGCGAACCGCTGGAACACCCGCACGGGGTCATCGGAGCTGAGGACCGTGACGCCGGAGCTGAGGCGGATGCGCTCGGTCGCCGTGGCCAGCCCCGCGAGCACCGTCTCCGGTGACGAAACCGAGTACTCCGGGCGGTGGTGCTCGCCCACGGTGAAGACGTCGATGCCGAGCTCGTCGGCCAGCACGGCTTCGTCGACGAGTTGCCGGATCGACCGGGCGTGACTGACCTGCACGCCGGTGTCGTCAGAGGGGACGTCGCCGAACGTGTCGAGGCCGAAGATGATGTCGGGCATGTTCCCTCACGTGATTGACACATCAACCGAATGGTTGACGCGTCAATCATGAGACGGTACGGTCGCGCTGTCAACAGGAGGACGCACATGGGTGAACCGCAGGACCAACGCGCCGGCAAGCGGTCGATGCGTGCGTCCGAGCTGGCGGTCTGGCGGGACTACGTCGAGACCGCCGAGCGCGTCAAGCGCACCCTGGCGGCCGCGTTCCAGGAGACCTCCGGGATCTCGCCCGGGGACTACTCGGTGATGCTGGCGCTGAGCGAGGCTCCGGACCGGACCCTGCGGTCGTCGGACCTCGCCGTGGTCGTGGGCTGGGAACGGAGTCGGCTCTCGCACCACCTCCGGCGCATGGAGGCACGGCAGCTCGTGCTCCGGGCCGCGGTCGGTGGGGACGCTCGCGGTGCGGCCATCACGCTCAGCCCGACCGGCGCGGGGGTCTTCCGCAGTTCCTCCGCCGCGCACCTCCGTGTCGTCCGTGACGTCTTCGTCGACGCGTTCACCGCCGAGCAACTCGAGGACATGCGCGTGCTCACGGCGGCCCTGCACCGCCACCTCGACGCCGGACGACCGGCACCCGAAGGCTGACAGGCCGCGTCCGTCGTCAGCGCAGCTCCCGCCCGCCGCCCCACACGCGCTCGACCTCGAGCGACGGCGACAGCGCGACGAGGTCCGCAGCGAACCCGGGCGCGAGACGCCCGAACCGGTCGCCGAGCCCGAGGGCCTCGGCCGGGATGCTCGTCAGCGCGGCGACGGCCTCCGGCAGTGACCGCCCCGCGAGCCGCACGGCGTTCCGGAGCGCGACGTCCTGCGTCAGGGTCGAGCCGGCGATCGTGTCCGTCCCGGTGACGTGCGCGACGCCGTCCGTGACGGTGACGTCGAGCGAGCCGAGTCGGTAGGGGCCGTCGGCGGCCCCCGCGGCACCCATCGCGTCGGTGATGAGCGCGACCCGACCGGGAGCAGCGCGGAACAGCGTGCGCGCTGCGGCCGGGTGCACGTGCACACCGTCGAGGATGAGTTCGAGGGTCACCCGGTCGTCTTCCACCGCGGCGCCGATCGGCCCCGGACGGCGGTGGTGCAGCCCCGGCATCGCGTTGAACGCGTGCGTCAGGACGGTCGCACCGGCGTCGAACGCGGCACGCGCCTGCTCGTACGTCCCGACCGTGTGCCCGACGGCGACGGTGACCCCGGCGGCGACGAACCGACGGACGGCGTCGAGCGCGCCGGGCAGCTCGGGCGCGATCGTGATCTGGCGGAGGACGCCGTCGCCCGCTGCGAGCAACGCGTCGACGGCCCCGGGCGTCGGCGCGACGAGGTGGTCCTCGTTGTGTGCCCCCTTGTTGTGCGGTGAGAGGAACGGCCCCTCGAGATGCGCTCCGAGCACGAGGGGATCGGTCGCCGTCACCGTGCGGATCCGGTCGAGCGACCGGGCGAGTTCCGGCACCGGGTTCGCGACCAGGCTCACCACCGAGCGGGTGGTGCCGTGTGTGCGGTGCGCTGCCAGGGCTGCACTGAAGTCGTCGTCCTCGTACGCCTGGGTCGCGCCGCCGTGTCCGTGCAGGTCGAGGAAACCCGGCACCAGGGTCGCGTCGCCGAGGTCCTCGACCTCGTCGGCATCCGGTGCGACTCCCGTCCCGGCCTGGAGGATCGTGTCCCCTCCGACGAGCACCCATCCGTCCGGCACGGGGCCGGCCACGTCGACCAGGTGGGCGGCGCGGACCAGCGTGCGGTGGGCCTCCCGTCCGGCGGTGCTCACGCGGTCTCCCGCCGGGCCGCGACGATCCCGCTCACGGCGGCCACGACGACGAAGACGAGTCCGACGGCCGGGTGGCCCAGCGAGATCCAGGTCGCGCCGGCCGCGACGACGAGGGCGACCTCGACGATGGTCTTGCCGACGACGTCGGTCTCGACCGGCGAGTTCGGTGAGCGGAAGAAGAACCACACCAGGGCAGCGAACAGCGGGGCGCCGACGATGAAGAACAGCGCGGGGAACGGGTACGGCCAGGTCAGGTACCCCCAGTACGCCAGTGACAGCAGACCGAAGGCACAGACCAGGAAGCGGAGGGCACTCCAGACGTCGAACCGTCGCCCTGCTGCGGCATGCGTCGCCGGTACGTGGTCGTCGCCGGGGTCGATCGGGCTGCGGGGTGCGTCGTGCATCGCCGGGCCTACTTGAAGATGATCGTGCGGGCGCCGTCGAGGAGCACGCGGTCCTCGGCGATCCAGCGCACGGCCTGGGTCAGGGTGCGGGACTCCTCGTCCTGGCCGATGGACACCAGCTCGGCGGGCTCCTTGGTGTGGTCGACGCGGACGACGTTCTGCTCGATGATCGGGCCCTCGTCCAGGTCGCTCGTGACGAAGTGCGCGGTGGCACCGATGAGCTTCACACCGCGGGCGTGCGCCTGTCGGTACGGGTTCGCACCCTTGAAGCCGGGCAGGAACGAGTGGTGGATGTTCACGGCACGACCGGCGAGGGCCGTGCACAGCTCGGGGGAGAGGATCTGCATGTAGCGGGCGAGGACGACGAGCTCGATGTCGTGCTCCTCGACCGCTTCGAGGATCCGGCGCTCCATCGCGGCCTTCGAGTCGGCGTCGGTGACGGGACGGTGCTCGAACGGCACCGAGTAGAACGACGCCAGTCCGGCCAGGTCCGGGTGGTTCGCCAGCACGAGCGGCACGTCGATGGGCAGCTGCCCGCCGCGCTGCCGGTAGAGCAGGTCGTTGAGGCAGTGTCCGGCCTTCGACACCAGGACCAGGGTGCGCATCGGCCGACCGACGACGTCGAGCTGGACGCGCATGCGGTACCGCTCGACGACGGGGGCCAGGGCCTCCTGGAAGGTCTGGCGGTCGACGGGGGCCATCACCTGCAGGCGCATGAAGAACGTGTTCGTGTCCGCGCTCGAGAACTGCTGCGACTCGGTGATGTTGCCCTCGGCCGCGACCACGGCTCCGGAGACGGCGTGCACGATGCCCGGCCGGTCGTCGCAGACCAGCGTGAGGGTCCAGTGCGTGGGGTTCGCGGAGCTCGGGTCGGTCACCGGTTCAGGGTACCGGGGCGTCGACCGGGTCGCTGGCGTCGCCGAGCAGGGGCCGCAGCGTCGTGACCAGTGCGGCGCTGTCCTCCAGGTCGTCGCCGAACCACCGGTTGCTCGCGTGCACGACCGGGTACGCCCGGCCCAGCAGCTCGCGGCCCGCCGGTGTCAGTCGGATGCGGGAGAGCCGGCCGCGGCCCCGTTCGGCACCCCGGTCGAGCAGCCCGCGCCCGCCGAGCCCCGTCACGAGCGGCGTCATGCTCTGCGGGCGGACGCCAACGGCACGGGCGAGGTCGGCCTGGCTGAGGCCGTCGGCCGCGGCGAGCTGGACGAGGACACCGAACTCGACCGGGGTGAGGTCGAGCGGGTCGAGCTCGGTGGCCAGGCGTCGGGCGAGTTCGCGCGCCGCCCGGATCACCGTCCACGCGGCGATGGCGTCGACGTCGTCTCGCGTCGCTGAGAACTCCCGGGGCACGGACCGATCGTACGGCGTACCGTTCGGTATCAGAAGGCTGATACTCACTCCGAGCGTCAGCCTCGCCCACCAGGAGGAACCATGAGCGACACCATCGCGGTCACCGGTGCGACCGGCGACGTCGGCGGCAAGACCATCGAGATGCTGCACGCGGCCGGAGCGGACGTCCGCGCCGTCGTCCGACGCACCGAGCAGGTCAGGGCCTTCCGCGACCGCGGGATCGACGCCCGCCTCGCCGACATGGACGACGGTGAAGCCCTCACCGCCGCGCTCGAGGGTGTCGACCAGCTCTTCCTCGTCACCGCTGCCACGGAACGCCAGGCGGAGCACGGCATCACCGCCGTCCACGCAGCCCGAGCCGCCGGGGTCCGCGCGATCGTCCAGCTCTCCGGCGGCGACGCGGCCGAACACTCGCCGATGCCCTGGGCCAGTGCCATCTGGCGGATCGACCGTGCCGTCCGGGCGAGCGGACTGGAACGGACGATCCTGCACCCGTCGGGCTTCATGACGAACCTGGAGTCCTCCGGGCCGGCGATCCGACGCGGGCTGTTCCCGCAGACCATGGGCGACGGCGTCATCGGCTGGATCGACACGCTCGACATCGCCCGCGTCGCGAGCACCGTGCTGCAGGCCGGCGTCCACCACGGCGACGAACCCGTCCTGACCGGGCCGGAGCTGCTGGACGGTCGCGGCGTCGCCCGTGAGCTCGCCACCGGACTCGGCCGGCCAGTGCACTACCTGCACCTGCCCAGCCGCGTCTTCGGCGGCATGCTGCGCCTGACCGGCATGCCCGGGTGGCAGGCCGAGGGACTCCGGCAGCAGTTCGGCGTGGTCGCGCGGCGGCGCCTCGACGGGGTCGACGTGCTCACGGACGAGGTCGAGCGCATCACCGGGGACCCGGCGACGCCGCTCTCCGGCTGGGCGCGGGCACACCGGCGGGAGCTGCTGGGGCGCTGACACGGGGTGTGAGACCGGAGAGCAGCGGACGGGAGGCCCGTGGCGGCCGTGTGGCGCGCCTCCCGTCCGGCAGACGCACCGGCGAGCGGCCCGTCAGCGCGACGAGATGGTGACGACCAGGTGCTCCTGCACGTACCCGAGCCAGTCGTAGACGTCCCGCAGTCCGACGCTGCCGTCGTCCCCGTCCAGCCCGTTGTCGGCCGTCGCGCGGTCCACGATGCCCAGGCGGTCCGCGATCGTCAGGCGCAGGTCGGTGAGGGATCGGAGCCACGCCTGCTCGTCGGCCCGGGTCAACGCGCCGTCGCGAGCACCCGTCAGCCACTCGTGGACAACGGCGGCGTTCGCGGACTTGGCGGTGCGCAGGTCCTCCTGCGTGTAGCGGCGGAACTCGGCGCTGGCCTCGTCGTCCTCCGGGTACGCGTCCGGGAACATCCGGACCGCCACCGGGTCCGTCGCCAGGTCCTCGTCGAGGACCTGGCGCAGCTGCTCGACCAGCGAGGTGAGGACGGCGCGCTCGCCGGAGGCCAGGCCGAGGTGCACGCCGTCGGCGCGGCGGACGAAGGGGATCACGCGGCGGGTGCCCGATCGACGGTCGCCTGCAGGCCGTAGCCGTGCATGGCCTCCACGTGGCGCTCCATCTCCTCGCGGTGCCCGGTCGCGACGATCGCCCGACCGTCGGAGTCGACCTGGTGCATCAGGCGCTCGGCCTTGGCTCGGGGGAAGCCGAAGTAGGACTCGAAGACGTAGGTGACGTACGACATCAGGTTGACCGGGTCGTCCCACACCACCGTCGTCCACGGGACGTCGGCGCGCACCGAGGTCCGCTCGTCGACGTCCGGACTCAGCATGGTCATGGAGTCAAGGGTGACACGAACCGGTGGCCTCGGTACGATCGTGGGGTCGCGACTGGCGTTGGATGGGTCACCATCGGGGAGCGACACCTGACACGGTGCGCGGCCGTACGCCTGGGCCGCAACCAATCGTCCACCCCGTCGCGCGTCTGCTCGGCGGTGTCGCGCTCCGGCGCGCCAGACAACGAGGAGTCCCGTGTCCATCACCGACCTGTCGCCCGCCGCGACCCAGTCGTCCTTCAACGCCCCCCTCTCCGAGGTCGACCCGGAGATCGCCGCCGTCCTGCAGCAGGAGCTCGGCCGTCAGCGCGACTTCCTCGAGATGATCGCGTCCGAGAACTTCGTGCCCCGCGCGATCCTGGAGTCCCAGGGCTCCGTCCTCACGAACAAGTACGCCGAGGGCTACCCGGGCAAGCGCTACTACGGCGGCTGCGAGTACGTCGACGTCGCCGAGCAGCTCGCGATCGACCGCGCGAAGGCCCTCTTCGGCGCCGCGTACGCCAACGTCCAGCCGCACTCCGGCGCCACAGCCAACGCCGCGGTCCTGCACGCGATCGCGTCGGCCGGTGACACCATCCTCGGCCTCGAGCTCGCGCACGGCGGACACCTGACGCACGGCATGAAGCTGAACTTCTCCGGCCGGATCTACAACGCCGTCTCGTACGGCGTCGACCCCGAGACCTTCGAGGTCGACTACGACGACATCCGCGCGAAGGCCATCGAGCACCAGCCGAAGGTCCTCATCGCCGGCTGGTCCGCCTACCCCCGTCAGCTCGACTTCGCGAAGTTCCGCGAGATCGCGGACGAGGTGGGCGCGAAGCTCTGGGTCGACATGGCCCACTTCGCCGGTCTCGTCGCCGCGGGACTGCACCCGTCGCCGGTGCCGCACGCGCACGTCGTCTCGTCCACCGTGCACAAGACCCTCGCCGGACCCCGCTCGGGCATCATCCTGTCCAACGACGAGACGCTGTTCAAGAAGCTGAACTCCGCCGTGTTCCCGGGGCAGCAGGGTGGCCCGCTGATGCACGTCATCGCGGCGAAGGCCACCGCGTTCCTGCTCGCGGGCACCCCCGAGTTCAAGGACCGCCAGGAGCGCACCATCCGCGGCGCCCAGGCCCTCGCGGCGCGTCTGACGCAGCCGGACGCCAAGGCGGCCGGCATCGACGTCCTCACCGGTGGCACCGACGTGCACCTGGTGCTGGTCGATCTGCGCGAGTCCGAGGTCGACGGCAAGCAGGCCGAGGACCTCCTGCACGACGTCGGCATCACCGTGAACCGCAACTCCGTGCCGTTCGACCCGCGTCCGCCGATGGTCACCTCGGGTGTCCGCATCGGCACGTCGGCACTCGCCACCCGTGGGTTCGGTGACGCCGAGTTCACCGAGGTCGCGGACATCATCGCGCTGACGCTGATGCCGGACCCCGACGTGGCAGCACTCTCGGCCCGGGTGAAGACCCTGACCGACGCGTTCCCGCTCTACGCGTGAGCGGCGCCGTGGCTCCCCTGCCCACTGCTCGGTGGGCGGGGGAGGACTCGGCCGTGCGCATCGACGGCACCGCCCTCGCTGCCCGCACGCTCGAGGAACTCCGTGTCCGCGTCGACCGTCTGCACGAGCGGGGCATCCACCCTGGCCTCGGCACGATCCTCGTCGGCGAGAACGCCGGCTCGCTGTCCTACGTCGCCGGCAAGCACCGTGACTCGGCGCAGATCGGCATCGAGTCGATCCGTCTGGACCTGCCCACGACCGCTTCGGCCGCTGACATCCGTGCCGCGATCCTGCAGATGAACGACGACCCCCGGGTCACCGCGTTCATCGTGCAGCTCCCGCTGCCGGAGGGCATCGACCCGACGCCGATGCTCGAGCTGATGAACCCCTCGAAGGACGCCGACGGCCTGCACCCGACGAACCTCGGGGAGCTCGTGCTCGCCGTCCCCGGTGGAGCCGGCACGATCGACGCGCCCCTGCCGTGCACCCCGCGCGGCATCGTCGAGATGCTCCGTGCGTACGACATCCCGATCCGCGGGAAGCACGTGACGATCATCGGCCAGGGACTCACCGTCGGCCGGCCGCTCGGGCTGCTCCTGACCCGTCTCGAGGCCACTGCCACGCTGACGCACTCCCTGACGGCGGACGTCGCGGCCGAGTGCCGCCGCGCGGACATCGTCATCGCGGCCGCCGGCGTCGCCGGACTCGTCAAGCCGGACTGGGTGCAGCCCGGTGCGGCCGTGATCGACGTCGGCATCACCCGGGTCGTCAACGAGGAGACCGGCAAGGCGCGCCTGCGCGGTGACGTGGACCCGGCCGTCGCGGCGGTCGCCGGGTTCATGTCGCCGGTCCCCGGCGGCGTCGGCCCGATGACGCGCGCGATGCTCATGAAGAACGTGGTCGAGGCGGCGGAGCGCCGCCTGCGCTAGCCGCGCCGGCCCGGCACGGCGGCGGTCCGGTACGCGAAAGCGACAGATGTGCGCGGGAGACGCGCGCACATCTGTCGCTTTCGCGTCGGGGACGGCGCGGCCGGGAGGCGCGGTGCCGCCCCGGCACGCGCCTCCCGGCCGCGGGCAGCCGCGTGGGCTACGCGTCGCGTCGCGCGCCCTGCGCCGCGTGCACCGTGAACACGTTCGGCTCGCGGTACCCGGCCGAGGCGAAGGCGGCGGTGACGGCCGCGGCGATGCGTTCACGAGCCTCCCGGTCGACGAGCGCGATGGCGGCACCACCGAAGCCGCCGCCGGTCATGCGTGCGCCGACCGCGCCGTTCGCCACGGCGGTCTCGACCGCGAGGTCGAGTTCCGGCACCGAGATCTCGAAGTCGTCGCGCATCGACGCGTGCGATGCGACCAGCAGCGAACCGATCGCCCGGGGTCCCTGCTCACGCAGGGTGCGGACGGTGTCGAGGACGCGCTGGTCCTCCGTCACGATGTGGCGCACCCGGCGGAAGGTCTCGTCGTCGAGGAGCTCCTGCGCGCGCGGCAGGTCCTCGACCGCGACGTCGCGCAGGGCCGGGACACCGAGCACCTGCGCGCCCTTCTCGCACGAGTCGCGACGGGCCTTGTAGCCGCCGGTGGCGTGAGCGTGCTCGACGCGGGTGTCGATGACGAGGACCTCGAGACCGTTCGCCTCGAGCGCCAGGTCCACCACGGCGGTGTCGAGCGTGCGGCAGTCGAGGAACACGACGGCGTCCTGCTCGCCGAGGAGCGACGCGGACTGGTCCATGATCCCCGTCGGAGCGCCGACCGCGTGGTTCTCGGAGTACTGGCCGACGCGGGCCAGGGTCTTGCGGTCGAGGCCGAGCTCCCACAGGTCGTTGAACGCGAGGGCCACGCCGCACTCGATCGCCGCACTCGACGACAGACCCGCACCGACCGGCACATCCGAGTCGATGAAGACGTCGAACCCGGTCCGACTGTCGAGCGAGGCGCCGGCCTGCTCCCGGAGCGCCCAGGCGATGCCGAAGACGTACGCCGACCAGCCGTCCATGCGGGACGGGTCGAGGTCGTCGAGGGACAGCGTCACGGCACCGCCGGACTCGTCGAACGACGACGCGACGCGGATGACCCGGTCCTCGCGGGGAGCGATGTCAGCCGTGGTCCGCCGGTCGATCGCGAAGGGCAGCACGTACCCGTCGTTGTAGTCGGTGTGCTCGCCGATCAGGTTCACGCGGCCGGGGGCGGAGTACCGCACCGGCGGCTCGTACCCGAACACCTGTTGGAACGTCATGCTCGTTCGATCCCTCCTCGGATGAACTCGGCCGCCTTCTCGGGGACCAGGTCCCCGATCCAGGCGCCCATCGCGGCTTCGCTGCCGGCCAGGAACTTCAACTTGTCCGCCGATCGACGCGGCGACGTGATCTGCAGCATCAGCCGGACGGTGTCGCGTCCGGTGTGCACCGGCGCCTGGTGCCACGCGGCGATGTACGGGGTCGGGTCACCGTAGAGGGCGTCGAGACTGCGGGTCAGGCGCAGGTGCATGTGCGCGAGCTCGTCCTTCTCGGCGTCGGTGAGGCCCGCGAAGTCCGGCACGTGACGGTGCGGCAGCATGTGGATCTCGATGGGCCAGCGTGCGGCGAACGGCACGAAGGCGGTGAAGCGCTCACCGGCGAGGACGACCCGCTCGGAACCGCGCTCGTTGGCCAGGTGCTGCTCGAACAGGTCCGGCCCGAAGCGCTCGATCGACGACAGCAGTCGCTGCGTGCGCGGGGTGACGTACGGGTAGGCGTAGATCTGTCCGTGCGGGTGGTGCAGGGTGACGCCGATCGCCTCGCCGCGGTTCTCGAACGGGAACACCTGCTGGATGCCGGGCATCGCTGACAGTGCGGCGGTCCGGTCGGCCCACGCCTCGACCACGGTGCGGGCACGCGACTCGGAGATGGACGCGAACGAGCCGCTGGTCTCCGGGGAGAAGCAGACCACCTCGCAGCGCCCGACCGACCGGAGCTGCCGGTTCAGTCCGACGTCCGACAGCGACTCGAGCGACGACGGTGCATCGTCGCCGACCAGGTCCGGCCCGAACGACGGCGAGCGGTTCTCGAACACGGCGACGTCGTACCGGCTCGGGATCTCGGACGGGTTCGCAGCGGTCTGCGGTGCGAGCGGGTCCTGGTCGGCGGGCGGCAGGAACACACGGTTCTGCCGAGCGCTCGCGATCGACACCCACTCACCGGTCAGGACGTCCTGCCGCATCCGGGCCGTCGCCGGCCGAGGGTCCAGGACACGCTCGTCGATGCTGCGTTCCGCGGGCAGCGTCGAGTCGGCGTCGTCGAAGTAGAAGAGGTCGCGGCCGTCCGCGAGCGTCGTCGCACGTTTCGTGATCACCGCTGCACTCTACCCTCGCGCGAAGGGTTGCGAAAGCAAGTGGAAGCAGACGAAACTCGTGTTGTGACGTCTGAGGAGCCTCCCGTCCTGCCGGCGCTGCTGCGCCAGGACCGCATCGTCGCGCTCCTGGACGGTGCCCCGGGCATGGTCCGGACCGCAGCCCTCGCAGCGGCGGTCGGGACGAGCGAGGTGACGGTCCGCCAGGACCTGGCCGCCCTCGACCGGGAGGCCCGGGTCCGTCGGGTGCACGGCGGCGCCGTCCGCCTCGGGGCCGGCACGCGCGAACGGCCGCTCGAGGAGACCGCCGTCGAGAACAGCACCGCCAAGGCCGCGATCGGCCGGGCGGCGGCGGACCTGGTGCGCTCCGGGCAGTGCATCGTCCTCGACGTCGGCACCACACCCGCAGCGGTCGCCGAGGCCCTGGTCGCCCGCGAGGACCTGGTCGACGTCACCGTCGTCACGAACTCACTCACCACCGCACTCGCGCTCGAACGTGCGATCCCGCGCTTCACCGTCGTGGTCACCGGCGGGACGCTCCGACCGTTGCAGCACTCGCTCGTCGCGCCGTTCAACGCGACCGTGCTGCCGATGCTGTCCGCCGACCTCGTGTTCCTCGGCGGGACCGGTCTGGACGTCGCGCACGGGCTGACCAACGTGAACCTGCCCGAGACCGAGGCGAAGCGGGTCCTCGCGGCGGCGGGCAGGCGTACCGTCGTGGTCGCGGACGGGTCGAAGTTCGGCCGGGCCGACATCGGCGTGGTGAGCACGCTGCAGGACGTCGACGTCGTCGTCACCGCGGGCGTCAGCGCGGAGGCGGTCGCCCCGATCCGGGCGGCCGGTGTCCACGTGGTCGTCGCGGATGCACCAGCGGGCGGGACCCGCACATCGGAGAGGAAGCAGAGACCATGAGCACAGCGGCCCCCACCGGCGGTCAGTACCACCTGCGGCACGCCGGCCCGGACGGTGTCGTCGAGGCCGTCGTCACCAAGGTGGCCGCCGGCCTCCGCGAACTCCGCGTCGCGGGCTTCGACCTCACCGAGCCGTTCCCCGCGAGCGAAGCTCCGGCCGGCGCCAACGGCATCGTCCTCGCGCCGTGGCCGAACCGGGTCGCCGGTGGTGCCTGGCAGCTGGACGGGAAGACCCAGCAGCTCGACATCTCGGAGCCGAAGTACGGCAACGCCTCGCACGGGCTGCTCCGGTTCGCGCCGTACCGGGTGGTGGACCAGACCGAGTCGTCGATCGAGCAGCAGGCCACGATCCACCCCCAGCACGGATGGCCGTTCACCCTGGAGACACGGGTGCACCACGAGCTGGTCGAGGACGGCATCCGGATCACGCACACCATCACGAACCGGTCGGGTCGTCCGGCCCCGTTCGCGGTCGGATCGCACCCGTACCTGCGGGCCGGCGACACCCCTGCCGAGGACCTGGTCATCCGGCTCGACGCCGCGACGGCCTTCACCGTCGACGAGCGCAAGATCCCGAACGGCACCCGGCCGGTCGAGGGCACGGACGTGGACCTGCGGCAGGGGCGTCGCGCCGGCGACTCGGACCTGGACACGGCGTACACCGACGTGACGCCCGACGCCGAGGGCATCCGTCGCACGACGCTGCACGGCCCCGAGGGCGACGGTGTCGAGCTGTGGCAGGACGCGTCGTTCCCCTACGTGCAGGTCTTCACGTCCCGCGAGTTCCCCCGCGGTGGCGGCAAGGGACTGGCGGTCGCCGTCGAACCGATGACCGCGCCCGCCGACGCGCTCAACTCCGGTGAAGGGCTGCGATGGCTGGACGCCGACGAGTCCTGGACGGGCTCGTGGGGGATCCGCCGCGTCTGGTCCTGACATCCGTCGCTGCGGCGGCCGGTCCGGCCGCCGGTCCGGTCAGGCCCGCCGCATCCGCAGGGCCTCGACCGCCAGCGATTCGCTGGGGTAGCGGCCGATCTCCTGCGCCCACGCCGGGTCGTCGCCGCGCAGCGCGAGGAAGTCCTTGCGCTGGCGGACGACGTACCCGAGGACGGCCGTGGCGGTTGCGACCTCGGTGAAGTCCTTGCGGATGTGGCGGACGCTGACCTTGGCTCCGCGGCGGAGCGCGTCGAGCAGGAGGTCGTCGCTCATGGTCGTCCCGGTGGCGGCGGCGAGCTCCACGAGGCGGCGCGCGTCACCGGTGGAGCTGGTCTGCGTGGCGTCGATGGGCTCGATCACGATGTACCCCGTTCGGTGTGGTTCGTTCGGTGCTGGCGTCCCGCGGTGAGCGGAACCAAGAACGACCATATCGATGGGAATCCAACAGTCGGCTGAGCGGTGCACTGATGTGGACAGAGCGCCGGCCATGGATCGTCTGGGGACGACTTGTACCCCGAGGGGTCAGCTGGCGCGGCCCAGGTCCCACACCGGCGGCACGTACTCGCGGGACCACCCCTCGCGCAGACGCGTCACCGCGCGGTCGAACGACTCGAGCAGGTCCATCTCCGGGCGGACCATCGACTGCAGCTGCAGGCCCTCGTACGTGGCCAGGAGCTGCTCGGCGCCACGGGACGGCTCCATCGTGTGCGGCTCCCGACCGGCGGCGATGTCCTGCACGAGGCTCTGCTGCACGAACCCGTGGAACCGGCGCCAGCGGGCGTGCAGCATCGGCGCGAGCGGGTGCTTCGGGGCGGCGGCGATGTTCAGCATCGAGGTGAGGAAGCGCATCAACGACGGGTCCTCGATGTTGGCGGTGACGATCGCGCGGAGGAACCGGATCGTCCCCAGATCGGCGGCGATCGACGTCAGCGGGGTCGTCCGGCGGTCGTTCCACCGGTCGATGGCCGCCAGGAGCAGGCCGTCCCAGCTGGGGAACGACGCCTCGAGGGCCGCGATGGTGGCGTCCGCCTCGTCGGCGACGCGGGCGGGGGTGACTTCGTGCAGGGGCAGTTCGTGGAGCACCCGGATCATCGCGTCGACGATCTGCGTACGGGTGAAGACGTCGTCGTGCGGTGCGGAGTCCATGTCGGGGCTGGGCATGTCAGCACCACATCACATCAGCAGCGCGACGGGGTACCCCCACAACGAGCACGCTGTCCGGTGTGCGAAACGGGTGCACCCCCGCCCACTCCGGGCTGACGAGAGAGTGGGCCCCGTGGGGCTCGAACCCACGACCCTCGGATTAAAAGTCCGGTGCTCTACCAACTGAGCTAGAGGCCCTCGCACACAAGGGTATCGGGCGAGCAGCGCCTACACTGTCGCGGTGCCTCGCGAACACCACCGTCCCGTCCAGTTCACCGATGCCGAGTTCGCCGCCATCAAGGGCGGTGAGGACCCGGCCCTGGTGAACCGCGTCGCGCACGACACCGCCAACGCGCTGCTGCACCGGGTGCGCGAGGACCCGGACCCGGCCGTCGTCGAGCGCCTGGTCACCTACACCGACGTGCACGGTATCGACGCGATCGCGGAACTCTGGGCACGCGTGGGACCGCACACCCTGCCGGGGGCCCTCTGGCGCATCTACCTGGTCCGCACGGTGATCCGGCAGAACCCGGAGGAGATCGCGTACCTCTTCGAGCGGGGGACGCAGCTCATCGGCACGATCGACCAGGCGGTCGCGGGTGCCG
This sequence comes from Curtobacterium sp. MCPF17_011, assembly GCF_003234145.1. NCBI lineage: Bacteria > Bacillati > Actinomycetota > Actinomycetes > Micrococcales > Microbacteriaceae > Curtobacterium > Curtobacterium sp. MCPF17_011. Next base: position 59,478 of record NZ_QKSK01000001.1, on the reverse strand, counting down.
AGGAACCGACGGGCCCGGCGGAGATCCTGACGCTGTCGGACCGGATCCTGCACGGGCTGTACACGGGGGACTTCGCGGTGGCGCTCGAGCGCGGTGCGGCCTTCGCGCGGTTGACCGCGGCGGGGGCGACCTCGGTGGCGGACGACTCGGACGTCTCGGCGGAGGAGCGCGCGTCGGCGCTGACGACCCGTGCCTTCCGACTCGCGGAACTCGCCGAGGACCTGTCGGCCGCAGCGGCGCTCTGGCGCCGTGAGAGCCTCGACTGACGCCGACGAACCGACGCCGACGGGCTGATGTCGGCGGACTGACACGGGTGGGCTGGCACCGGCGTCACGGCCGCTCGCCGCCGACGGCGGTGACCCGACCGTCGGACCGCTGACGCGCCTCCTGGCCGTGGCCTGCAGCCGTCCGCATCCGGACATGGAAAGACCGGGCCGCAGAAGCGCCTCTCGGCGCGAGGCCGCTCGGAGCGGCGAATATTGGAGCCCGGGGCTTGCTGCGGCCCGGCACGTCCAAGTGTACGAGACGACTGCCGCGTCGTACCCAGGTGTTCACTCTCGGTGGACAGATCCGGCACCGGGCGTGCCGTGGCATGGGGACGACGCCGAACGGGATGCACGTCCCGGCTCCGGTCGTCGGCCCGCCGGGGCTGGACCGATCGTCACGGATTCCCACCCTGACCCAATCCGACCGGGCGACGGTGCCGAACCATCAGCGTGACCGTCGCAAGACGTCTCACACGAGGTCCCCGGACGACCCGGGCCCGCTCGCGGGTCAATTCCCTGTGGGTCGTCCGGGGCCTCGCCACATGTACCCGCGCCACCCGCGCAGCGATCGCTGCCGGGACCCGATCCGAACGGGACTCCAGCTGATGACCACCGTGACCGCAGTCGCCGAGGGCTCTGTCCAGAGCGCGCGGTGGACGCCGAACACCCGGGAAGGAGGAAAACCTGCAATGCTCACTCTCGTGGAAGGCGACATGGATGGTTGGACTCCCGGCGCCCCGGAACCGGTGTCGGCGGACGACCTGCTCAGTCGGGTCGCGACCGGTGACCAGGCTGCCTTCGCCGACCTCTACGACGAGCTGTCCGGCCGGGTCCTCGGTCTCGTGACGCGGCTCCTCCGTGACCGCGCCCAGTCCGAAGAGGTCACGCAGGAGGTCTTCCTCGAGGTCTGGCAGCAGGCCACCCGCTTCGACCAGGCCCGCGGCAGCGCTGCGAGCTGGGTCCTCACCATGGCGCACCGTCGAGCGGTCGACCGGGTGCGGGCATCGCAGTCGTCCCGTGACCGCGACACCAAGATCGGCATCCGCGACTTCGAGACGGACTTCGACTCCGTCTCCGAGTCCGTCGAGATCCGGCTCGAACACGAACGCGTCAGCCGGGCACTGTCCCGACTCACCGAGTTCCAGCGTCAGGCCGTGCAGCTCGCCTACTACGGCGGTTTCTCGCACAGCGAGATGGCCGACAAGCTCGGGGTGCCGATCGGCACCGTCAAGACCCGTCTCCGCGACGGGATGATCCGACTCCGCGACGAGATGGGGGTGACGTCATGACCGACCGTCACGACGACCCCGAGCTGATGACCGGCTCGCACGCGCTGAACGCGCTGACCGACGACGAGCGCGCCGCGGTCGAGCGGGCGCTGTCCGACTCCCCGGAGCTGCAGCGCGAGTCCGACTCCCTCCGCGAGACCGCACTGGCACTCGCCTTCGCCGTGTCGCCCGTCGAACCCTCCGCGTCCCTCAAGACCTCGCTGATGGCCAAGATCCAGACGACCCCGCAGCTGCCCGCCCTGGACGACGCCGGTGTCACACCGGAGCCCGTCCGGGAGGCGCGTTCCACGTCCGCCCCGCTCGTCACGCCGGCAGCGTCGGTCACCGACCCGCAGTCCGCTCCTGGCCGTGCCGCGTCGACCGCCCGGGCCCGGTGGTTCCAGCGTCCGGCCGCGATGCTCAGCCTCGCCGCAGCGGGTGCCGTCGTGCTCCTCAGCGTCGGCTTCGGGGTCGGCGGCTCACTGCTCCAGGACGACGGTGGAGCGCCGGCGACCACGCAGGCCGCCTCCGGCCTCGACCAGATCTACGCGGCCCCGGACTTCCAGCGGAGCACCGCGAAGGTCAAGGGCGGCGGCACGGCGACGGTCGTGTGGTCCGGCCAGCTGCAGCGGTCCGCGGTCATCCTCGACGGGGTGGACGCTGCTCCGAAGGACAAGACGTACGAGCTCTGGTACATCGGTTCGCAGGAGTCCGGCGGCACGATCACCGCAGCCGGCCTGATGGACGACGTCGACGGCGGTGTCCGTTCGGCGGTCCTCCGCGGCACGATGGGCACCGGTGACACGATCGGCATCACGGTCGAGCCGGCTGGTGGCTCTGACCAGCCGACCTCCGACCCGGTCGTCGCCGTCCCCACGTCCGAGGCGTGACCGGCCCCTGACGGTTCAGGACGACGCCCCCGTGACCACGTCGGTCACGGGGGCGTCGTCGTGTGCTGCGTTCGGCCTCAGCACCGAGACGCCTCCGTCCGTCTCTGGCGCCGCCGACCTGCCGAGACGCCCCGTGCTCCGGCGGCGTCTCGTCGAGCACGGGGCGTCGTGGACAGACGGGGGCGTGCCGACGGTACGACGGGACGTGTCCACGGTACGACGGAGGCCCGGTGCCGTCCGTGGCGGACGTGCACCGGGCCTCCAGTCCGGATCGGCAGAGCCGTCAGGCGACCGCGCAGGCACCGATCACCCGAAGCGACCCGAGACGTAGTCCTCGGTCGACTTGACCGACGGGTTCGAGAAGATCGTCGCGGTGTCGTCGTACTCGATGAGGTGACCCGGCTGACCGGTGCCGGCGATGTTGAAGAACGCCGTCTTGTCACTGACCCGCGAGGCCTGCTGCATGTTGTGCGTCACGATGACGATCGTGAACTCCTTCTTCAGGTCCTCGATCAGGTCCTCGATGGCCAGGGTCGAGATCGGGTCGAGCGCGGAGCACGGCTCGTCCATCAGCAGCACGTCGGGCTGCACCGCGATGGCGCGGGCGATGCACAGACGCTGCTGCTGACCGCCGGACAGGCCCATGCCGGGCTTCTCGAGGCGGTCCTTGACCTCGTTCCAGAGGTTCGCGCCCTGCAGCGAACGCTCGACGATGTCGTCAGCCTCCGATCGTGAGATGCGCTTGTTGTTGAGCTTCACGCCGGCCAGCACGTTGTCCTTGATGGACATCGTCGGGAACGGGTTCGGGCGCTGGAAGACCATGCCGACCTGGCGACGGACGATGACCGGGTCGACGCCGGGAGCGTACAGGTCGTCGCCGTCGATCTTGACGGAACCTTCGACGTACGCGCCGGGGATGACCTCGTGCATGCGGTTCAGTGTGCGGAGGAACGTCGACTTGCCGCAGCCGGACGGGCCGATGAAGGCGGTGACGGTGCGGGGCTCGATCGTCATGTCGACGCCCTCGACCGCCTTGAACTTCGAGTAGAAGACGTTGAGGCCGTCGACCTCGATGCGCTTGGACACGTGGATCCTTCTGGGTTGGGTGGTCGTCGGGTTGCTGGTCGTCCGCGCGCTAGCGGGGGAGGCAGTGCCTCTCCCTAGCGGGGGAGGCAGTGCCTCTCCCTAGCGGGGGAGCTTGGGCGCGAACAGGCGGGTGATGAAGCGGGCCAGCAGGTTGAGCAGCATCACGATGAGGATGAGGAGCAGCGCCGCGGTCCAGGCCCGGTCGACGAACGGCACCGGGTTTGCGCCCTGCTGCGAGTACTGCGTGTACGCGAACACCGGCAGCGTCATCATCGGGTCCTTGAACAGGTCGTAGTTCATGCTCGACGTGAACCCGGCGGTGACGAGCAGCGGTGCCGTCTCACCGATCACTCGGGCGATCGAGAGCATGACGCCCGTCGTGATGCCCGCGAGGCTGGTCGGCAGGACGACCTTCATGATCGTCAGCCACTTCGGCACACCCAGGGCGTACGAGGCCTCGCGGAGCTCCATCGGCACGATCTTCAGGACCTCTTCGGTGGAGCGCACGACGATCGGGATCATCAGCACCGCGAGGGCGACCGAACCGACCAGGCCGAAGCGGGCACCCGGGCCGAGGAACAGCGCGAACAGCGAGTAGGCGAACAGACCGGCGACGATCGAGGGGATGCCCGTCATCACGTCGACGAAGAAGGTGATGCCGCGGGCCAGCACGCCCTTGCCGTACTCGACCAGGTAGATCGACGTGAGCAGACCGATCGGGACGCTGATCAGCGCCGCGAACAGGGTGATCTCGAGCGTGCCGATCAGCGCGTGCACCGCGCCACCGCCCTCGGAGATGACCCCGCGCATCGAGTACGAGAAGAACTGCGCATCGAAGCGCGCGAGACCGTCCGCCAGGACCGTCCAGAGGAGGGACACCAGCGGCAGGACCGCGATCACGAAGGCGGTGATGACCAGCGAGGTGATCAGGCGGTCGACGGCCTTGCGGCCACCCTCCACGATGCGGGAGACCACGACGATGAGGACGTCGAACAGGACCGTGCCGAGGAACACCGCGGCGACGACGTTGAAGTCCTTGGTGGCGCCACTGGCGTTGAGCAGGGCGAAGACCAGGCCGAGGGCGACCCAGCTGCCGACGAGCAGCAGCCACGGGACGGACTTGTGGAGCTTGCCGTTGGCGAAGACGTTGCCGGCGGTGGCGGGCTGACGGAGTGCGAGGGACATCGGGTGCGACCTTTCCCGTCAGGAGACTCGCTTGCGGACGATGTACCGCGCGAGCATGTTGATGACCAGGGTGATGACGAAGAGGATCAGGCCCGACGCGACGAGCGCGTTCAGGGCCGTCCCGGAGGCCTCGGCGAACTGCAGGGCGATGTTCGCTGCGATCGTCGACGGGTTCAGCGGGGTGAGGAGCTGGAAGGTGACGTTCGTCGACACCGAGAGCACCAGGGCGATCGCCATCGTCTCGCCGAGCGCCCGACCGAGGCCGAGCATGATCGCGGACACGATGCCCGACTTGGCGAACGGCAGGACCGACATCCGGATCATCTCCCAACGCGTCGCACCGAGTGCCAGGGCCGCTTCCTCGTTCAGCGTCGGCGCCTGCAGGAAGATCTCTCGCATCACGGCGGTCATGATCGGGATGGCCATCACCGCGAGGACGATCGACGCGGTGAGGATCGTGCGCCCGGTCCCGGACAGCGGGCCGGAGAACAGCGGGATCCACCCGAAGTGGTCGTTGAGGAACGCGTAGAACGGCTTCACCAGGCGGGCCAGGACCACGATGCCCCAGAGACCGTAGACGACCGACGGCACCGCGGCGAGCAGGTCGATGACGTAGCCGAGGACCGGAGCCAACCGGCGCGGTGCGTAGTGCGAGATGAAGAGCGCGATGCCGATCGCCAGCGGCACCGCCATGATCAGCGCGAGGAAGGCCGACCACACCGTTCCGAAGACGAGCGGGCCGACGTAGGTCCAGAAGTTCGCGGCGCTGTTCGGCAGGGTGCCGGCTTCGGCGTTGAAGGCCGGGATGCTCTGCCAGACGAGGAACGCGGCCACGAGGACGAGGACGAAGAGGATCAGGCTGCCGGCCGCGACGGAAGCGGCGGAGAACACCCGGTCGCCGATGCGGACGACGGCCTTCGGCTTGGACGGGGTGGCGATGTCCTGGTCTCGGACCGGTGCGGTCGTCATGGGGCTCCTGTCGGAGGATCGCGCCGGGTGAGCGCGAGGGGTTCGGGGGAGAAGTGGAGCGTCAAGGTCGTGACGGGCGCGGGATGCAGCAGGCGTCGGCAGCTCGCGTCACGACGGGCGAGAGCCCGGACGCCGGTCAGATGGGTGGGACCGGCGTCCGGGCGCTGAGCGGACTTACTTGATGGACTCGACCGCCGCGGCGGCCTTCTCGCCCAGGTCGGACGACAGGGCGGCCGACTTGGCCTCCGTCGCTGCGGCCTTCTGCGCGTCAGCCGAGACGACGTACCCGAGGTACGCCTTCACGAGGTCGGCCTTGTCGCTGTCCTTGTACTCCTGGCAGGCGATGGCGTAGGAGACGAGCACCAGCGGCCACGCGTTCTCCGCGGTGTCCTTGCGGTCGATCTCGATGGCGAGGTCGTTGTCCTCGCGGCCCGAGGCGACGTCGGAGTCGGCGACGACCTTCGCAGCACCCTCGGCCGAGATCTCGGTGGCCTTGTCGCCGACCATGAGCTTGGCCTTGTCGAGGTCACCGGCGCCGGATTCGTCGATGTAGGTGATGGCGTTCGAGGCGCCCTGCATGGCCGAGGCCACACCGGAGGTCTTCGCCGCCGCGTCACCGACCTGGAACGGGAAGGTCTGGCTCGGCTCCTTGCCCCAGGCGTCGCCCGCGTTATCCGACAGGTACTCGGAGAAGTTCTCGGTCGTGCCGGAGTCGTCGGAGCGGTGCACGACGGTGATGTTCGCGTCCGGCAGCTTCACGCCGTCGTTGAGCGACGCGATCTCGGAGTCGTTCCACTTCGTGATCTTGCCGGAGAAGATGCCCGCGATGGACTTCGCGTCGAGCGTCAGGTCCGAGACGCCGTCGACCTTGTAGGCGATCGCGATCGGGGAGATGTAGACCGGGATGTCGATGGCCTTCGAGTCCGCGGCGCACGCGGCGAACGTGCCGCCGAGCTCCTCCTCGGACATGGCGGCGTCGGAGCCGGCGAAGTCCGCGGCACCCGAGATGAAGTTCTTGCGGCCCGCGCCCGAACCGTCGGGCGAGTAGTTCACGGTGACGCCGGAAGCCTGACCCTGGAAGCCGGCGGCCCAGGTCGCTTCGGCGGTCTGCTGTGCGGAGGAGCCGGAACCGGTGAGCGTGCCGGAGAGGCTCGAGTAGTCGACACCCGAGGAGGCGGCGGGCGACGACGAGTTGCCGCCGTTGCCAGCATCCTCGTTCGCCGCGCAGGAGGAGAGCACGACGGCGCCGGCGATCGCGATTGCCGCGACCGAGCCGATTCGCTTGATGTTCACAGGGGTCCCTTCGGGAATGTAAGTGCAGTGGGACCGCTGTGTGGTCCCCGGGCCGGTGCTGACCCGGGAGCGACTGTAGGGACGAGAGGTGACCGGGATGACGCTCTCCGGTGAACGGGAGGTGAACGCGGGGTTCACCCGGTGCGGGTCGCCGGACACCGGGCAGGGGTCAGGAGCAGGATCGGGGCACGCTGCCCACCGAGCGGTGCTGTTGACCGCTGGCGCTGCTGCGCTGCTGCGCTGCTGCGCTGCTGCGTTGCTGCGTTGCTGCGCTGGCTCCCGCGTCGGCTCGGGTCAGGCGCTGACGGTGTTGCGGTGCGTCTCGACGGCGATGAGCTTCCGGCCGGCGATGTGCATCACGGCGAACTCACCGACCGAGAGCATGGCGGCGCGACGCAGGTCGAACTTCGCCGCGTCGTCCGCGGTGTCCGTCGCGATCCGCGCCACGATGTCGGGCAGGACCGGGCCGTGCGAGCAGAGCACCGCGGTCTTCGCCTTGTCCAGGCGCTTCCGGACGACGCCCTTCACGTCGGCAGTCCCACGCTCGTGGGCGTCCTGGCTGATGTCCGGGGTGTCGGACACCCCCACCTTCGTCCGCGCCGACAGGGGTTCCACGGTCGCCAGGCACCGGGCGGCCGTGCTGCTGACGATCTTCTTCGGCCCGAACGCCGCGACCGGAGCCGCAGCCGCCTTCGCCTGCGCGCGGCCGAGGGGGAGGAGCGGACGCGTGGCGTCGGGGCCGTCCCAGTCAGACCCGGGGACCGTCTTCGCGTGCCGCAGGGCGATCAGGGCGAACGTGTCGTGCTCGCCCGCGGCGGCGCGTTCGGCGAACCGGTCGAGGATCGCGACGTCACGTTCGTAGGTCAGCCGGGCGCGGGCGTCGTCGATGGACACCCACTCGACGGCGGCGACCTCGTCGTTCGGGCGGAACTGACCCGCACGCTCGGCCTCCTTGCGTGAGACCCGGGCCGACCAGTAGTGCACGACCTTGTCACGGCCGCTCGGCAGGACGTACTCCGCCCGGCCCAGGGGAGCGCCGAGGTGGACGCGGTACCCGGTCTCCTCGTCGATCTCGCGTACGGCGGCCTCGGGGATGCTCTCGCCCGGGTCCACCTTGCCCTTGGGGAAGGAGACGTCCTTGTGGTGCTCGCGGTGGATCAGGAGGACGAGCGGCTGGCCGTCCTGCTCACGCCACACCACGGCGCCGGCCGCGATGACCGGGCCCGACTGCCCACCGCTCACCGAGTGGAACGCTTCCGTGCCGAGATGGTCCGCATGAGGACATTCTGCACGTCGTCGAGTGGGCGTCCGTCGTCGTCCGTCGAGTGGCGGCTCCACTCGCCGTCGGACTCGAGGTGCCAGGAACTGGTCGTCTCGGCCATCGCCAGGTCGAACATCTCCTGCACCTCGGTGATGTGCGCCGGGGTGGTGAGGCGGACGAGGGCCTCGACGCGACGATCGAGGTTGCGGTGCATCATGTCAGCGCTGCCGATGAACACCGCGGGGTCGCCGTCGTTGTGGAACGCGAACGCCCGCGAGTGCTCGAGGTACCTCCCGACCACACTGCGGACCCGGATCGTCTCGCTCACGCCTTCGAGGCCCGGCTTCAAGGAGCAGATCCCCCGGACCCAGATGTCGACCGGAACCCCGGCCTGGCTCGCCAGGTACAGCGCGTCGATGATCTGCTCGTCGACCATCGAGTTGACCTTGATGCGGATGCCCGAGGGCTTGCCGTCGCGGGCGTTCTGCGCTTCGGTCTGGATGCGCTTGACCAGGCCCTTCCGCAGGTGCAGCGGCGCCACCAGCAGACGCTTGAACTTCTTCTCGATCGCGTACCCGGACAGCTCGTTGAACAGGCGCGTCAGGTCCTTGCCCACGGTGTCGTCCGCGGTGAAGAGACCCATGTCCTCGTAGATCCGCGAGGTCTTCGGGTTGTAGTTGCCCGTCCCGATGTGGCTGTAGTGCTTGAGCGTGCCGCCCTCCTGCCGGATGACGAGCACCAGCTTGGAGTGCGTCTTCAGCCCGACCAGGCCGTAGACGACGTGCACGCCGGCCTTCTCGAGCTTCCGGGCCCACGTGATGTTGTTCTGCTCGTCGAAACGCGCCTTGATCTCCACCAGGGCGAGCACCTGCTTGCCGGCTGCCGCGGCGTCGATCAGGGCCTCGACGATGGGGGAGTCGCCCGACGTGCGGTACAGCGTCTGCTTGATCGCCAGGACGTTCGGGTCGGCGGCGGCCTGCTCGAGGAACGCCTGCACGCTGGTCGCGAAGGACTCGTACGGGTGGTGGACCAGGACGTCGCGCGCGGCGATCGCTCGGAACAGGTCCGGCTTCGTGTTCGGCTCACCCGGCTGGAACTGCACCGGGGTCGTCGGCACGTGGCGCGGGTAGTGCAGGTCCGGGCGCGGGAGCTTCGCCAGTTCGAACAGTCCGCCGAGGTCGAGCGGCGACGGCAGGCGGTAGACCTCTTGCTCGGTGATGTCGAGTTCGCGGACCAGCAGGTCGAGCGTCACCGGGTCCATGTCCTCGGTGATCTCGAGACGGATCGGCGGACCGAAGCGACGACGGAGGAGTTCACGCTCCAGCGCCTGGATGAGGTTCTCTGCCTCGTCCTCTTCGATCTCCACGTCTTCGTTGCGGGTGATGCGGAACACGTGGTGCTCGAGCACCTCCATCCCCGGGAACAGATCGGGGAGGTGGTTCGCGATCAGGTCTTCGAGCGGGATGAAGCGCAGCCGCCCGGAGTTGTCGTCCGGCAGCTTGATGAAGCGCGGGTAGTTCTGCGGCACCTTGAGGCGCGCGAACTCTTGACGCTGCGACTTCGGGTTCCGCACCCGGACGGCCAGGTTGAGTGACAGGCCGGAGATGTAGGGGAACGGGTGCGCCGGGTCGACCGCGAGCGGCATGAGCACCGGGAAGATCTGCTCGCTGAAGTACTCGCGCATGCGGAGGCGGTCGTCCTCGCCCAGGTCGGACCAGTGCTCGACGTGGATGCCGGCGGCGTCGAGGTCCGGCTTGAGCGACCCGATGAAGGCGTTCGCGTGCCGCTCCTGCAGCTCGTGCGCCTTCATCGCGATGTCGCGCAGGACGTCACTCGGCGCTCGACCGACGTTGGTGGGGACCGCGATGCCGGTGTCGATGCGGCGCTTCAGGCCCGCGACCCGCACCATGAAGAACTCGTCGAGGTTCGAGGCGAAGATCGCGAGGAAGTTCGCCCGCTCGAGCAGCGGCTGCGTCCGGTCCTCACCGAGCTCGAGCACGCGCTGGTTGAAGCGGAGCCAGCTGAGCTCGCGGTCGAAGTACCGGTCGGAGGGCAGCGACTCGTGCTCGATCTCCACGACCTCGTCGAAGTCGTCGAGGTCGTTCGCGACGGAGTCGCCGTCGAGCTGCGGTTCGGTGTCCATGGCCACATCCTGCCACCAGCGCCCTGCGCCGGGAGCGCGTCAGGTTGCCCCTGTGGAGACGCGCGGTGAACTGGCGGGGCTGTGGAGCAGATGAACGTGACCACACGAGTCGCTGCATCGGTATGTTGGTCGGCGTCAGAGCCTCCGGGGGATCTTCTGCGCGGGGGTGCAGGTACGAAGAGAACGAGGGGTTCACCATGTCGCGTGTGCTTTCGACCGAACAGGCGAAGACCGCCATCCGTCAGATCCAGTCCATCGTGAACGGTGGGTTCACGGACCAGATCTCGCAGCTCGATGCCCAGGGGCGCATCCTGTCCGACTCGAACGTGTGGGACGGCCCGTTGGCGTCGAACTTCCGTGGTTCGACGTGGCCGGAGACCAAGGCTGCGCTGGACAAGGCGAAGACGGAGCTCGAGCAGCTCCGTACGCAGCTCGACAAGATCTCGCAGGACATCTTCACCGCGGGTGGCGGCGCGTAACACCGCGAGCAGCGCCCGGGTCGTCCGTCATGGACGGCCCGAACGCGACGGGTCAGTCACCGTCCACGCGTACGACGAGCGCGGACGACGGACTCGCACGGTGACTCCCTCCGGCGGCGACGTCACCTACGGGTACGACGAGCAGGACCGCGTGACCACCGTCGTGACCGAGTCCGGTGCCGTCGTCACCTACGAGTACCGCGGCGACGACCGGGACCCGTCGGTCATCGTCGACCCCGTCGGCGGGCGGAGCGAGTTGACCTGGGTCAACGGGCTCCTCGCTCGCGTGGTGGACCCCACCGGGGTCACCGTCACGATGACGCACGACGCGTCTGGTGACCTCGTCGCCAGCACGAACGCCGTCGGCGACACCGCCCGGATCGAGCGCGACGCCGCCGGTCGGGCCGTCGCGGCCGTCAGTCCGTCCGGCGCCCGCACCGAGTACCGCCACGATGCAGCCGGAATGCTCGTCGAGCGGCGCGATGCCGACGGAGCCGTCTGGCGGTTCGAGCACACCTCCGGCGGCCGGGTCGCCGCCGTCACGGACCCGCTCGGTGCACGCACCGAGTTCGAGTACGCGGCCAGCGGCGAACTCGCCAACACCATCGACCCGCTCGGTCGCCGAGTCACGCGGACGTTCGACGACCAGGGCAACGTCGCGCGACTCACTCTGCCGGGCGGCGCGGACTGGACGTTCACGCACGACGCGACGTCGCGCCTCCTGGCCGTCACCGACCCCGCCGGAGCGACCTGGCGCCGTGAGTACGACGTGACCGGGGCGCTCGCCGCGACCATCGATCCGACGGGCGTCCGCCAGGAGTTCTCCGCGGACGGTCGCGACCGGCGTCGCGACCCTGCGCGATGCGTTCTCGGCTGCCACCGTCCGGTTCGACGAGTACGGCCGTCCGGTCGAGACGTCCACCGCCGAGACGGGGTCGGAACTCGTCACCTACGACGCTGCGGGCCGTCCCGTCGAACTGCTCGACGGCGAAGGCGGGCTGACCCGTCTGGAACGCGACCCCGCGGGTCGTGTCACCGCGGTGACGAGCCCATCGGGGGCCCGGACCACGTACGAGTACGACGTGTGCGGCCGTCCGGCCGCTGCGACCGACGCGGCCGGCGTCCGTACCAGGCTCACGTACGACGCCGACTCGCGGGTCACCGAGCGTTCCTCGGGAGACGAGGTCGAGCGGATCGAGTACGACGCGGTCGGCCGTGTGGTCGCGACGGCGACGCCCGGTTCGGGCACGAGCCGGTTCCGGTACGACGCGGCCGGGAGGCTCGTGTCGGTCACCGACACCCGCTTCGGTCGCCGTCGGTTCCGGTACGACGCCGCGGGGCAACTCGTCGAGGCGGTCAACGGTCTCGGCGGGGTCACTGTGTTCACCTACGACGAGCGCGGCCGGATGACGTCCGTCACCGATCCGCTCGGTGGTGTCACGCGTCGCGTGTACGACGAGGCCGACCGGGTCGTTGCCGTCACCGACCCGCTCGGTCGGACCACGACGGCTCAGTACGACGCCGCCGGGCGGCAGACCGCGCAGACCGACCCGGACGGCCGGACGACCACCTGGACGTTCGACGCCGTGGGGCGGGCACACCAGGTCGTCGTGGACGGCGCGATCCGGTCGGAGGCCCGTCGCGACCCCCTCGGTCGGACACTCGTCGTCACCGACCACACTCGAGGACCTGGTCGTGAGGTCGACCACGAGCTCGAGTTCGATCGTCGCGGGCTCCTCGTCCGCCGGTCGCGCGGGGGAACCGCCGTCCGCTGGGAGTACGACGCTGACGGCAACCGCACGGCCCGGATCGACCCGGACGGCGTCCGGACGACCTACCGGCGGGACGCCGTCGGCCGCGTGAACGCGGTCCAGCGCGATGGTCTGGGCCAGGGGGCGTTCGCGTTCGACAGTGCGGGGCGGATCGTGCAGTCCGCGACCGGCGACGTCGTGCAGACCTGGTCGTACGAGGGCGGCGTCCTCGTCGCCCACACGACGACCACGCCCGAGGGCGCCTCCACCACCCGGATCGACCGGGACGACACCGGCCGCATCCGTGCTGTCGATGGCCCGGACGGGCGCGTCGAGTACGACCACGACGACGCCGGGCAGCTCGTGCGCGCTGGCACGTCGACCTGGACCTACGACGAGGGCGGCCGGCTCGTCCGCGAGCTCGTCGACGGCGTCGAGACGATCCACGAGTACGACGTCGCCGGGCAGCTCCTCTCCACCGTGCGGAACGGCGAGCGGGTCGAGTACGTGTACGACGGCCTCGGGCGCCGCGTGCGTCGGACCGAACCGGACGGGTCGACCGTCGAGTACGCATGGTCGGACCTCGGCGCCATCGCTGGCGTCGTCTCCCGCGACCGCACCTACGCGGAGACCGGGCACACCATGGTCTGGGTCGACGCGCTCGGCGAGCTCGCCGAGGTCGGCGACGTCGACGTGTGGTGGGACAGTGCGTCGCCCGCTCCGACGCTCGTCGCGATCGGCGGGGAGACCGTGCTCGACCTGCCGGGTGGTGCCGTCGCCGTCGGCGATGCGTGGACCCTGCCCGGTTGGCGGAGCGCCCGCGCGACCGACGCCGCGGACCCGTGGGCAGTGCTTGCCTCGGTCGAGGGTGCGGACCTGCCGGCGGGCATCGGCCTCACCGCCAGCGGCGGGGTCTCCGTCGCCGGGCTCGAGTGGCTCAGAGCCCGGATCTACGACCCGGCGGCGCGGGGCTTCCTGTCCGTGGACCCGCTCGCCCCGGTCCTCGGTGCGGGGTGGTCGGCGAATCCCTACTCCTACGCCGGGAACGACCCGCTGCACGCCGTCGACCCGCTCGGACTCCGTCCGGCCACGGACGAGGACCTGCGCGCGTACCGGGACGCCCACCAGGGGGCGTTCGCCGCCGCCGGGAGCTGGTGGAACGACAACTGGGAGTACGTCGTCGCCGGGGCCGCGATCGTCGGTGGGATCGCGCTCATGTGTACGGGGGTCGGGGGTGTCGCCGGGCTCGCGCTGCTCGGAGCTTCCGGAGCGCTGATGAGTGGTGGCATCTCCGTGGCGTCCCAGAAGGCGACGACCGGGCAAGTTGACTGGAGAGAGGCCGGTAAGCAGACCGCCATCGGCGCCGTAACGGGGATGATCGGCGGCGGGACCGGCGCCGCGTTGACGAGAACCCTCGGATCCGGGACGGTCGGACGAGCTTTCGCCGGTGCAGGTTCCGGTGCCCTCGAGGGTGGTGCAACCGGTGTTGCGGACTACGCGACCTCGCCGGGGCCGCACACGGTGACCGGTGTCCTCGGAGCGGCTGCCTCGTCGGCTGTCGTCGGCGCGGCCACGGGCGGCACGACTGCCGCCGGATCGAAATGGCTTGACATTGGCAACACCAAGAAGTTCGCCGGGTGGTCTTACCACATGGGTCACGTGGATGAGACCACAGTTCTCCATCGGTCTGGTAATGGAGGAGGCCACCACACTGGAGATTGGTGGTCGACCGATGCCCCGAGCAGCGTGACCAGAGTTCGAGCGGAGAAAGCGCTCCCCCTGACGTGGCGGACTGGGGAAGCGTCCGTGCAGAACACCGGGTTCACGGCGCAGTTCGATCAGAAGATGCCCGCGTATCGTGGCTTCGCTGGCCCACAACGCGACTTGGACGGAACGCTGTACCGCGGAGGAGGCAACCAAACCTATGTTCCGGGCGGTTGGGAGCACGCTCATGTGCTGCATTCCTGGAAGCTGGCGCCATGAGGAGGAGAAGATGACGAGACGCGAAGAGCGGCGGAAACGGGTCATTGCACTGTGCGAGGAGATGGTCCACTTCATGGGCGAGTTGGACATGCGAGAAGCTCAGAAGTACTACCGCAAACAGGCTGACGCATTGCGATCGGAGAACACGTACTTCGGTCGGCGCCGTCGGTACCGGGACATCTTCCTGGCGTCGAACTCCGGTGCTGGAGGGCTGGGAGATGCGTACATCACCAGGCCGGACGGGACCGGGGACGTCCCAGCAACAAATGCCTTCCGTGACTGCCTCAGCAGATTACTGAAGGCGACTTACACGATCCCATGAGCGGGGACCATTCCCGGGGAGGACCTGCCCGGGTCAGGCTCCACCGACTCGCTCGACGATCCTCGCCGGCGGATTCAGGGAGACGTGATGGGTCGATCTGGCAACTACGGAGGGCTTCTGCACCAGCCTTGCGCCTCTAAATCCTTATCCGGTCGTTGTAGGCCGCCGCGAGGGTACTGGTGGGTGGCGACCACCGCCCCCGCGGAGGCAACCAGACGTTCGTCCCCGACAGCAGGGGAGCGGTCCGGGTACCCGACATGCGGCCCCTTCGGCCGATGAGGAGAGACGCTGATGACGTTCAGGAGACCGTGGACCAGTGCCACTCGTCGTCCCAAGCTCGTTCGAGCACGGAACGATCATTTGCAAGTGGCCGCTGAATTGAGGAGGCATCGTGGGAACGCTGCTAAGCAGACTTGAGCAATTCGTGCCGTTGTTGGAAGACATGGGCGAGGACCACTTTGCCGCTGCCTTCCGCCAGAGGATCGAGGTTCTGCGTACGGGAGACCGTCGCGCGCGCCGCGCGGTGCTGCGGGACATCGAGGGGATGCTCACCGGGGGCTCGGGGTCACTGCCGGATCGTTACCTCGCTCACCCGGACGGCTCACCCGACGTCGAGCGATCGGATCTGTTCCAATCGCTGGCGATCAAGATCCGTGGGCAAGCGTGGCGTCGTCGATTCTTGTTCTCCTGACACTGAGACCGTGGACCAGCCCCGCTCGTCAACGCGCGGTGACGGCGATCTGTGAGGACTTGGTCCCGGTGTTCTGGAAGAACGGCGCAGATGAGACCGCGTCCTACCTCAGGGAGCGTGCGGCCTTGCTGGGCGACGCGCCGGCTGGTGATGCTGCCCGCCTGGCCTTCGTGGAGTTGTTCGAACTCGCCTCGGCGGGCAGGGCCGGCCCGTCCGACGAGCCGGTGACGAACGGCGACCGCTCGATCGACTGGGACACCTCTGCAAGGCTGGTCGGGATGATGAACGCTCTCGGGGAAGCAACCGCGGGCGGGTCTCGACGTTCGCGGTCCTTGAGATGGGTGAACCAGAAGGGCGGCGGTCCGCGGTGAGCTGTGGGCCCCGGAGTCGAGGCGCTGCGGGCCTCCTCGCCGGGTTCCCGCTGGTCAGTTGGTGATCGCCAGACGTATGTCCCGGACCTCGGGTCCTGCAACGAGTGGAGTGGACATGAACCTGACCGAGCTCATCAGGGCGGTCGACGAGCGCGGTGCGGCGGATGCCGCGTCGACCGGCCAAGTCGCTTCCGTGCGCGGCGCTCTCGTCGCCGCCGCAGCTCAGGACCCAGGGAGCACGGCCTACCAGAGCCGTGTCCAGGGCGCCGCACGACTCGTCTCCGAAACGTGGCCCTTCTCGAGCGAGCTGGGCACACTCGTGCTGGCCTTCTCCGAAGCTCTGCAGCGCCATGCGCGGTGAGAGCCATCGATCACCGAGGCCGATGACATCACGGCAGCAGGGGACGACGCAGGAGGTCGTCGACCTGTGTCTCGACGTGGCACGCTCGAACGGGGAGGAACGCATGAAGTCGCGTGAAGACGCCGGTACGCGGCAGCAGCCGATCGCTCTCGTGGCGGCGGCCGGCGCGATCGTGACGGGAGTCCTCTTCCCCGTTCTCCAGATCGGTGGTCAGCTCGGAGGAGTGCTTCCGATCGCTTCGGTGGGAGTCGTCGGAGGGATGGTCCTCGTCGGAGGGGTCTTCTTCGCCTGTCGTGCAACCGTCGGTGGCCCAGTCCTGGTGCTCTCGATGCTCGCCGTCATGTTCTTCAGTCGTCAGGCGGGTGGTGTCTGGCTCGTGCTCATCCCCGGTTACATCCTCAGCGCGTTCGGCAGCGCCACCCTGGGCGGGCATCTTCGATTCCTCCGCGCTCGTCGACTGCGCCGACATCCACGGAGGAGTGGCTCGCCCGGTGCGACGTCCGATGGGCCGTGACCATCGGGCTTCGGTGACTACAGCTCCGTCCATCCTGTCGCCCGAACGGGGGACCCGTGGGCCTGTGGACAGTCGCACCCCGGCGCTGCAGCCCCGTTAGGATCGAGTCGCTTGTCGGTTCTTGAGGGGGACGGTCGTCAATGTCATTGCGCACGCAGCATCCAGGGGTTCGAACGATGAACGGTCGCGCGCTCGCCGCGGTCGCGATGGCGGGTGCCGCTGCGATCGTCCTGGCCGGGTGCACCTCGTCGGACCGGGCCGTGGAGAACCCGTCCCGCGTCCTGCAGACCGTGGACACGCGCCTCGCGGCGGACGGATCGATCACCACGATCTCTGACACCGCGATCTCGATCGGTGCCGATGACTCGTCGTCCGCAGTCACGGAGCACGAGGCGGCCAAGGCGGCTGCCGACCTGCCGTTGCGGGTGACGACGCAGTACACGACGGCGAAGAAGAGCGGTACCGACCTCGCCGACCTCGCGGGCTACTCCGGCCGGGTCGAAATCGACCTGACCGTCGAGAACCTGACCGTCCGCTCACGCAATCTCACCTACGACGTGGCGGGGGCCTCCCGGACGACACCGGCGCTGGTCGGGGCGCCGTTCAGCATCGCGGCATCGACCGTCCTGACGGGGACCGCGCCGAACCACGTCGTCACCGACACCGCGGACGCCGGCACGGCGACCGACGGTGTGGTCAGCGCGAACGGCGACGGCGACGCCGTCGTGCAGTGGGGCCGTCTGCTGGCGCCGCCGACCTCGGGTGCGAGCAGCACCCTCCACCTGGTGGCGGACGTCGAGGACTTCACGGCACCGTCCTTCGACCTCGCGGCGCAGCCCGGGGTGTCCACCGACCTGTCGTCCACCGGGGTCATGAATGCGGCGTTCGGGTCTGAGAAGGACTCGGAGCTCGCGCTGCAGCGGCGGACGATCGACCTCATCTCGCAGGTCAACGAGGTCCTCGCGCGGGCGGGCGGCACGATCACCGAGGTCCGGTCGAACCTCGAGACGACGTCGGCCACGCTCGGCGTGCGCACGGCGGAGCGGCTCGAGGACAGCAGCACCGCCCTCGCCAGCACCATGCAGTCCCTGTCGGGGCAGCTCGGGTCCCTGGACTCCGACCTCGGCGCGACCGTGAGTGCGACGCAGTCCACGGTGCTCCAGCAGCTGCAGGAGACGACCACCAGTCTCGACGCGCTCCTCGGCGACACGTCGGCCACGGTGCCGACGCCGGCGATCGACGGCAACGGGTGCGCCGCCGAGCCGCAGCCAGCGAGGGGTGGTGCCAGTGTCTACGGCAACCTCCTCCGGGTGTCGGCGCAGCTCGCCGGGTACGCCGATGCCAGCGAGGCCTGCAAGCAGCAGGTGAGTACGCAGCTTGCCTCGTCGGTCGGACCAGAGAATCCCGACGCCGTGACGTGCGCTGATCCGGCGAGTGCATCGTCGCTCACGTGTGGACTGTATGGCTCATCGGTGGCTATCGGTGCCTCTATCGGGCGCCTTGTCGCAGAGGGAGAAAAGGTCGCATCGCGATTTGACCCTGACCTTGCCGATGACGCGATCAAGACGTCCGCAACCCTCGAGGAGCAGCTCGCAGGTATCGCAACTCAAGTAGACGGGCTTGACCCAAAGACTTCGGCTGCGGTGAACGACGCGGTAGAACAGCTGGACCAAAGCGTTTTGGTCGCGGAGCAGGACTTGCGGATTGTCACTGGGCAAGTTTCCTCTGTCAATGACAGCGCTCGAGAGGCTCAATCGGTCGTCGGCGATGCCGACGATCTTCCCGGCGGGACCATGCAGGCGCAGAACCGAGCCGTCGCCGATCAGCTCTGCCTGCTCGCCGCCACCGGTCAGCTCGACGATGACGACGCGAAGAGACTGCGCGGGTACTTGACGTCGGAGCCGTGCCTGGGTGCCCCCGATGGTATGAACCTGACGCCCGGTCCGGGCTTCGATAAACCTATGAACGAGCGGCTCGAGGATCAAGCTGCGCGCTGGGATACGGTCATCGCAGCGACGGAGCCGGAATCGGACACCGGCATCGGGGGCGCGCTGAGAACGCTGCAGGAGGACCTGGACGCCGTGCGGGCGGCATCGTCATCCGTCCGCGCTGCCCTGCAAGGTGACGAGGACGCCGTGGGCAGCAAGCTTGAAGCGCTCAAGCGAGCGGTCGGCACGGCGTCTGCCGGGTCGGCTTCGATCGATCAGAAGCTCCGCGAGGTTCGCGATCAGCAGGCAACTCTGCAGGAGAGCGTGATTGACGCCTTCAAGGAGGCGGGGACAAAGTCGGCCGAAGAAGTCCGCGTTGTCTTCGAGGGGCAGTTCCTAGACGTCTCAAGGCAGGCGCAGACGAGCAACACCGCGGTGCTCAAGGCGTTCGACCAGTCCATCGCCGGTCTCCGCTCCACCTCGACGGACGTCACCTCGGGCGCGAAGCGCACGATCGACGACCAGAAGGGCAAGCTCGAGCAGGAGAACACGGCCCTCGCGAGCGCCGTCGACGAGCAGACGAAGCAGAGCCTCGCGCAGATGAACGCGAGCACCACCGCGTCCACCCGCGACGTCGAAGGTGCGCGGACACTGCTGACCGGTGACCTCAACCGCGTGATGCTCGACCTCGGGGACCGGAAGGTCAACGGCTCCGGCATCCTCGGCGCGATGGCCACGAGCGCGGCGAAGTCGGACTCCGCGGACTACCAGCTCGCCCTCGCGTCGCAGAACGCCGCCGGGTACGCGAACGTCCGCGCCGAGGACGTGTCCGGCATCCTGCTGCAGCAGGAGCAGTTCCGGGCCTCGCTCGACGCCGCCACCACCCTGCCTGCGTTCCGGATGGACGTGCCGGAGGGCGCGACCTCGACCACGCTGTACACCTTCACCATCGGGGACGCACGGTGACGCACCAGGCCGTCGACGGCACGCCGGACGCCCGCGGGCCGCGACAGCCACTCGTCATCGTGGCGGTCGTGGTGCTCGTCATCGCCGTCGTGCTCGCAGCCGTGTTCTTCGTGGTCGACCGCACCACCCCGGCGGCCGAAGCGGTCCCCGCGACCGTCCCCGTCCCGCTCCAGGTCGCGCACGTCCCCGACGGTACCAAGATCGGTGTCGTCGTCACGCTCGGTGACGGCGAAGGGTCCGAATGGGACGAGGCCGCACAGGGTGCCCTCGTCGCCGAACGGCGTCTGACACTCGGCGGTGTCGACGTCGAGCTCGTCACGCGGAACGACGGTGGCAGTGCCGGCGGCGGGCGACGCGCTGTGAAGGCACTCGTCGACAGCGGTGTCGCCGGCATCGTGGTCGCCTCCTCGGGAGCACACGTCTCCGGCGCGCTCGAGGCCGCGGCGGATGCGGGCCTCCCGGTGGTGCTCCCGTACGCGCAGAGCGGCAGCGACTCGTGGTCGACCGCACCGTCGCCCGACTCGGTGAGCGCGGCGATGGAACAGGCGCTGCGCGGTGCGGAGTCACCGCTCCTGGTCGACCTCGGCGGTGGTGCGCCGTCCGGCCTCGAGGTCGCGCACGTGATGACCGCCGCCGACGTCGCCGACGACACCGCCCTCGCGACCACCGTCGCCGAGCGCACCGGAGCCGTCTCGGGCGCGTCGGCGGGGACCCCTGCTGCCAGCGACGACCGGGAGGACGCGCCGGCTCCCGCCGACTCGGACGCGGTCGTCGTCAGCGGGTCTGCTGCACGACAGGGTGCGTTCGTCGCGGCGCTGCAGTCCGCGGACGTCACGGTCCCGGTCGTCCTCACGCCGCAGGCCACCAGCCCCGCGTTCGGCACGGCGTTGGCCGACGCCGACGGCAGCCTGTCCGGCTCGTTCGTCTCGGCGGGCGTCGCGACCGACGACGCCCGCGCCCTCACCTCCGACGAGCAGGGCCGCGCCATGTCGGCGTTCCTCGGCGGCGTCCGGGTGCTTGCGGACGACGCGGACGCCCAGAACCTCACCGCCGACCAGCCGTTCTCCGCCGTCGCCTGGGCCGCCGACTCGCGGAGCCACGACGCGGTCGTGGCGCTCGTGCGGGCCGTCGGCGCCGCTCGGAGCGACGACCCGGCGGCGGTCACGGAGGCCCTGTCGGCCCTGCGCCTCGATGCCGGCGACGGGATCGCCGGCCCGGCGCTGGACTTCCGGCAGCAGCAGGCGTTGCGCGACGACGCCACGGTGCTCGCCGCCTCGTCGCAGACCCTCGGACTGCGCCCGGCGACGTCGGAGCCGACGGCGTCCCTGGTGTGGTTCGAGGACTCGACCGCCGACTGACGACGGCAGCAACAGCGCAGACCCCGTCGCCCGGCAACCGGTGGGGGTGCCGGCTCCACCGGAGAACGCCACCCCACCGGGGAACGCAACCCCCAGCGGGGAACGCCACCCCACCCAGGGCACCCCACCCAACGCACGGACCAGGAGGAGCGCGAAGATGCGTCTGTTGATCGAACTCGACGACCGACGTGAAGCGGTCGAGGTCGACGGGTGGGCCGCCACGTCGTGCCTGGGCGAACTCGTCCAGTCCGCCGTGGGCATCACTCTCGAGCCCGGCACGGCCCTCGCGGTCGACGGGCACCGGACGAGCGTCGACACGCCCCTCCGCGACCTGGTCCTGCTCGAGGGCTCGCGCATCGCGCGGACGCCCGAGGAACGGCCGCAGCTGGTGGACGGCTGGACCGTGACGCTCGCCGGCGGTCTCGACACCGGCACGGTCGTCCCGATCCCGCGGTCCAGGAGGCTCGTGGTCGGCCGCGCCCCGCAGGCCGACCTGGTCCTGCCCACCGAGAGCGCCTCGTGGGAGCACTGCACGCTCGAGCTCGAGGAGGACGGCGTCCGGATCCGTGACGCCGGTTCGACGAACGGCACCGTGGTCGCGGGGGAGCGGCTCGACGAGGACGGGGTGCTCGTCACCGTCGGCACGAGCGTCATCGTCGGCGGCGCGGTCCTGCTCGTCCGCCCGGACCTGCACGAGACACCGGTGCCTGCGCCCGGGTCCCTGCCGAACCTGACCCCGGCGGCGACGGCTCCCTTCAACCGTCCGCCGCGCCCCGGACGCAACACTGCGGTGGAGCCGGTGTCCCCGCCGACGAAGCGCGACGTGCCGCCCGCCTCGAAGTTCAGCTGGATCACGGTCGCGGCTCCGCTGGTCCTGGCCGGCGCGATGGTGCTCCTGCTCGGCGACGCCCGGTTCGCGCTCTTCGCCCTCCTCAGCCCGGTGACGGCGATCGGCATGTGGTTCGAGCAGAAGCACCGGCGCGCGAAGAACCTCAAGGAAGAGGACGAGCGCTTCGCCGAGGCGGTCCGTGGCTTCAGTGGCGAGATCACCGCGGCCGCCGCGATCGAGGCCGCTCGACGGCAGGAACTCGTGCCGGACCCGGCGAGCGTCGTGCGGCGCGCGCTCCTGCCAGCCACGACGCTCTGGCAGCGTCGGGCCGACGACGTGGACTTCCTCAGCCTGCACGCCGGCACGGGCGACGCACCGTGGCGGCCGGAGCTGGACTCGCGCGCGACGCAGACGAAGCTCGAGGACGACGCCAAGGCCGCGATCGAGTCGAGCAAGCTGACCGCCGCGCCCGTCGTCGCCGACCTCAGTGACGCCGGCGTGGTCGGCATCGTCGGTGATCGCGAGGGCGCCCTCGCACTTGCCCGCAGCCTCCTGGTCCAGGCGACCGTGCACTGCGGACCCGCCGACCTGACCGTCGGGGTGTTCTGCGACCGGGGCCGCGAGGACGACTGGTCCTGGGCCTCCTGGCTGCCGCACGCCCGCGTCGCCGGCAGCAGCACCGGGCAGCGGTGGATGTCGGCGCAGCGTGACCAGGGCGCCGCGGTGCTCCGCGGCCTGCGCGAGTCCATCGACGAGCTGCCGACCCCGGAGCTCCTCGTCCTCATCGACTCCGAGGTCCTCACCGAGGGCCGTGACGCCCCGGCCCGCAGCCTGCTGGGCCACGGCCGGAGCGCGCTCGGGCAGGTCCGCCGTCCTGGTGAGCGCCCGCGCCGGGTGAGCGGGATCGTCATCGCGACGAACGAGCAGCAGCTCCCCGCGGCCTGCACCACGATCATCACGGTCGGCGCGGACGCCGCCGCAACCGTCTACCGCCCCGAGGACCGGACCCGCGTCGAGGACGTCGTGCTCGCCGGGCTGTCGCCCGAGGCCGCAGAGCTCTGCGCCCGCCACGTCGCCCACTTCGACGACCCCGAGCTCCTGGTGCCGGGAGCCTCGCTGCCAGCGCTCGTCCGGCTCCCCGACCTGCTCACCAGCCCCGACACCGCCGGAGAGCTCTCCGGCGCAGCCGCCATCCGTGCCGCGTGGGAGGCCCGAACCGGCTTCTCGACGCCCATCGGCTCGTCCGAGAGCGGCGTCCTCGAGATCGACCTGGTCCGCGACGGCCCACACGGCCTGGTGGGTGGCACGACCGGTTCCGGCAAGAGCGAGTTCCTGCGGTCCTTCGTGGCCGGCCTCGCTGCCCGCAACGACCCGACGCGCCTGAACTTCCTGCTCGTCGACTTCAAGGGCGGCGCCGCCTTCGCTGCCTGTGAGCGGTTGCCGCACACGATCGGCACGATCAGCAACCTCGACGAGCAGCTCGCCGACCGGGCGATCCGTGCCCTCGAAGCCGAGCTCGGTCGTCGGCAGCGGGTGTTCGCCGCCGCGGGTGCGGACATCGACAACCTCGACGCGTACCTGGCGACGAAGCCGGCGGAGCCGATGCCCCGACTGCTCTTCGTGGTGGACGAGTTCGCGATGCTGGCGAAGGACTTCCCGGACGTCCTCACCTCGCTCGTGGCGATCGCCGCGGTCGGTCGCACCCTCGGCGTCCACATGCTCCTCGCGACCCAGCGACCGGCCGGTGTCGTCAGCGAGGACATCCTCGCCAACACCAACATGCGTGTCGCACTCCGCGTGCAGAGCCGCGAAGACTCCACGAACGTCATCGGCGTCCCCTCGGCAGCCGGCATCGGCCGCCAGCAGACCGGTCGCGCCTACGTGAAGCTCGGGCAGGACGACATCACACCGGTGCAGACCGCGCTGGTCACCGGCCGCGCTCGCGACCTCCGCGCCGAGCAGCCGGTCACCGTGCGCCCGACCGACGTCTTCGGCGTGCCGGCTCCGGTGGCCTTCGCCGCTCCGGCCGCCTCCGACCTGACCGACCTCGACGTCCTCATCGATGCCATCTTGGCTGCGAACGACGAGGCCGGGTACGGCCCGCCCCGTCCGATCTGGCCGGAGGCCCTGGGCGCGTCCGTCCCGCTCGACACGCTGGTCCCCGCCGACAGCCCTGCAGGCACGCCGAGCACTGTCCCGGTCGCCCTCGCCGACGACCCGGACAACCAGCGGCAGGTCACCACCGGCTGGGACCGCAGCGAGGGCAACCTCATGCTCATGGGCATCCCCGGCAGTGGGACGAGCACCGCGCTGGCGTCGATCGCACTGCAGCTCGCACGGACCACGAGCCCTGAGGACCTCGACCTCCTGGTGCTCGACATGGGCGCCGGCGACCTGGCCCCGCTCGCCGACCTGCCGCACACCAGCGCGTACGTCGGCTCCGGCGCGGGCGCGGGTGAGCTGCAGGCCCGGATGCTCCGCTACCTGCGGACCGAACTCGATCGTCGCCGGGCTGCCCCGGGCGGCCGCCGCGCGGTCGTCCTGCTCGACGGCCTCGCCGCGCTCCGTGACGAGTACCAGGACTTCGAGGGCCAGCAACTCCTCGACGCCCTCTACCGCGTGTACGCCGAGGGGCCCGCGCTCGGCATCTCGTTCGCGGTCTCGACCACCCGTGCGAAGGCCGTCCCGTCCGCCATGGACGAGGTCACGACACAGAAGTGGCTCTTCCGCCTCGCCGACCCGTACGACTACGCGACGATCGGCGTCCGCCCGAAGGACGTCCCGCCGCCGGTCCCGGGCCGCTTCATCGACTCGATCAGCAAGTTGCAGTCCCACGTCGGCACCCCGGGCGGGACCCTGGCGGAGGCTGTCCGTGCCGTCGCCGAGCGCTGGCCCGGTACGGCGCCGAAGGCCAGCGCCGTCGGTCGCCTTCCCGGAGCGGTGTCGGTCGCAGACCTCGGTGTCCCCGCTCGCTTCGACACCGATCCGTGGCAGATGCCGATCGGGATCGCGGAGGACGACCTCGGAACCGCCGTCCTCGAGGTGTACGACGGCGAGCACGTCCTGGTCGCCGGCCCGGCACGTTCCGGCAAGTCGTCGGTCCTCCTCGCCCTGGCTGAGTCGACGCGCAACACGGAGGGCGTCCGACCGTCGGTGTGGGCGATCTGCGACCGTCGCTCACCCCTGGCGACCCGCTCGTTCGACCGCATCGCCGTCGGGGCGGACGAGGTCCCGGCGCTCCTCGCGGGCATCCGCCTCGAGCGCGGCCCGGTACTGCTGCTCATCGACGACGCCGAACGGTTCGACGACGGCGACCAGAGCATCGCGTCGCTGCTGTCGACCGAGCGTCCCGGCCTCTGCGTCGTGGCATCCGGCCGGTCCGCCGACCTGCGTTCGATGTACAGCCACTGGACGCGGGCGGTCCGGAAGTCCCGGTGCGGGGTCCTCCTGCAGCCGGACGTCGACTACGACGGCGAGCTCCTCGGCGTGACCCTGCCGCGCCGATCGCCGGTGGCACTGACCGTCGGCCGTGGGTACGCCGCCTCGGGAGGCGCGGTCCGCCTCGTGCAGACCGCCTCCGCCGCCAGCTGACCGCCGGTCCGCGGCTCGCCTGCGCCTGCCCAGGGGTGCCGGTTCGGTACGCGAAAGCGACAGTTCTGCGCCGAAACTCCGCGCTGATCTGTCGCTTTCGCGGGGCAGACCGCTGGCCGGCGGCGGCCCGCCGCGCGCGCCCACGGGTGCCGGTTCAGTGTGCGAAAGCGACAGATCGGCGCCGACAGTCCGCGCTGATCTGTCGCTTTCGCGGGGCAGACCGGCGGACGGGAGGCGCGTGGCGGCACGGCCACGCGCCTCCCGGCCGCCGGACTCGCCGGACCGGCCGCCGGACCCGCTACCGCCGACGTCAGTCGCGCGTGGTGATCCCGAACGGGTCGCTCTCGAGGTTCGTGAAGTTCCCCACGGTGGCCCGCACCGTGCAGGTGGGTGCCACGGAGAGTGCGGTCACGACGAGCCCGTCGGACGACACCGCCAACGCTCCCGAGCAGCCGTCAGCGAACCGGACGCCGGACTCTCCGCCGGCGATGTCGACGAGCATCTCGGACGGCCGACCGGTGCTCGGGCTGCGGTACAGCGGGTTGAGGTCGTCCGCACCGCTCGGCCACACCGGGACGAGCGTGACGGGCAGGGCGGTCTGGCTGACCGTGCGGTCCGGGGTGCGGACGTCGATGCCCTGCAACCGCTGAACCGGGTACGCGGTGCCGCTCACGGACTGGTCGGTCACGGCGGCGGTGGTCGCGGCGCCGACGCCGTCGAGCCACTCCTGCAGCGCCGAGCCACCCGACCCGGAACCGGTGGCCGCCGAAGAACCGGAGCCAGAGGACCCGGAGCCGGACCCGGACCCGGACCCGGACCCGGCCCCCGACTCGATCGCGTCCACGGGCACCGTCGCCTGCACGGTCACGGACCCGCCGGCCTCGACGTCGACGCCCGACAGGCTCCACGCACAGGCGGTGTCGACGCCGGTCAGCGACGGCTGGTTCCGCTTCGCCGTGACGCCCTCGCCACTCCAGGTGACGGCGGGGCAGTCGGCGCCCCTCGCCGCGGCCGGCAGCACCTCGAGCAGGGGCCCGGTCAGCGGCGCGGTCTGCGCGGCGTAGGTGATCGAGAGCTCGACGGTGCCGGCGGAGGCGTCGACGACGGCCTTGCGCGTGGTGGTCAGCCCGGTCGGCAGCGGTCGGTCCTGCTGGTAGGCGCTCGCGGCCTGCGCACCGGTCGCGCTGTCTCCGGGCCGCTCGTCGCCAGCGCCGGGCAGCCAGACGACGGCCGCGATGACGAGCACGGCGACCAGCACGATCCCGACGACGCCGAGCAGCAGCATCCGGTTCGTCAGCCAGTCGGGTCGGGCGAAGCGGCGTCGGGTGCTCTCGACCTCGGCCGGTGCGGCCGGCAGGACCGGGCGGGCCAACGGTCGGATGACGGTCTGGGAGCCGGCGGGTCCGAGGTCGGGACCCGGTTCGACCACCCCGTCCTCGGCAGCCACGAGCGCAGAACCACCGGAACCGCCGGAGCCGGTCCCGGCGACGGCGGTCCCGGTGCTCGCAGCACCGACCCCACCACGCACGACCGTGGCGGGGCGCTCGACCTCGTCGAACGCGTCCGGGTCGTCGACCCGCTCCAGGGCCGGGGTGTCCCGCAGCGACCGCGCCAGGCGACGGAGGGTCGCGGCGGCGTCGACCGCGGACGGGCGGGCAGCGGGCTCCTTCGCCAGCAGGGACGACAGCGCGGCCCAGAGCGCGTCGGGCACGTCGAGCCGCGGCGGGGTGGAGGTCACGTGCCGGTACGCGACGGCGAAGTCCGTGCCCGGGCCGGCGAACGGCGTCCGTCCGGAGAGCAGTTCGTAGAGCATCACACCGGCGCCGTACACGTCCGCGGCCGGACCGGAGCGCCCCTGGCTGATCGACTCCGGCGCCATGTACTGCGGCGTGCCGAGGAGTCCGGTGGTCTTCCGGTCCCGTTCGGCCACGACCGAGGCGATCCCGAAGTCGGACACGCGCACGTCGCCCGTGCTGCCGGCCGTCCACTCGTGGTCGAGCAGGACGTTGTCGGGCTTGACGTCCCGGTGGCTGACGTCACGCTCGTGCGCGACGGCCAGGGCGTCGAGCGTCTCGGCGGTGATGGTCATGGCGTCGCTCGGCGGCAGCGTGCCGACGGCGAGCAGCAGGTCGCGGGCGGAGCCGCCACCGACCAGGTCCATGACGATGGCGAGTCGGTCGCCCTCGACGACGAGGTCGCGGACCCGGACGATCGAGGGGTGGTCGAGGGCCAGGAGCACCGAGCGCTCCCGGACGAACCGCTCGACGACGTCCGGCTCGGCAGCGAGTTCCGCCCGCAGCAGCTTCGCCGCGAACTGCTCACCGGTCGCGGTGTGCTCGGTCCGCCACACCTCGCCGGACGCGCCGGTGCCGAGCAGCTCGACCAGCCGGTAGGAGGCGCCGAGCGGCTCCCCCTTGCCGTACTGGGAGCGCTGCGCGTGCTGCCCGTACTCCGTCACAGATCCCCCGAACCCACGAACGTCGGTGCGTCACCGACGCTCCATGTTACCGGCCGGTCATCGGCGCCGCGTACTGGACGTCGACGGTGTGGTCGACGAACCCCTGCCGGCGGTACAGCGCCAGCGCGGGTGCGTTGTCGCCCTCGACGTAGAGCGCGACGGCGTGCAGGTCACGGTCGACGAGTCGCGCGGCGCCGGCGCGCATCAGGACCCCGCCGAGACCCCTGCCCTGCAGGTCCGGCCGGACCGCGACGGCGTAGTACTCGCCGACGCCGTCCTCGACCTTGAGCCAGCAGGAGCCGGCCAGCTCGCCGTCGGCGTCACGCAACAGGACCAGGTCGTCGCCGGAGAACCACGCGTCGGACTCGCGGGCGCGCAGGTCGTCGAGCGTCATCCGCCCCTGCTCGGGGTGCGACGCGAAGGCCGCCGCGTTCAGCGCGAGCCAGTCGGTCTCGTCCCGCGGGGAGCCGGCCCGGAACGCGTCGAGTCGGTAGCCGTCCGGGAGGCCCGGGTCGGCGGCCCTCGTCGGCACCGGTGCGCGCAGCTGCAGCAGCGTCCGCTCCGCGGACCAGCCCACCCGGGCCGCGAGGGCACGAGCGGCGGGGTGGTCGCCGTGGGACCAGGCGCGGAGCGGGGCGTCGTCGCCGAGGGCGAGCACCTGCTCGACGAGACGGGCGCCGATGCCGCGACCCCGGGCCTCCCGGCGGACGAGGACCTCGACCTCACCGTCCCGGACGACCGCGACACCGGAGTCGTCACCGAGGACGTGGGCGCGGCCGGCGCGCAGGTCGACGAGGGTCTGGTCGGAGAAGGGGGGAGCCTCGCCGTCCGCGACCGCGGCGTCGGCGAGCTGTTCGACGATCGCGAGCACTACTGGCCCTGC
The DNA here is from genome assembly GCF_003234145.1 of Curtobacterium sp. MCPF17_011. Taxonomy (NCBI): domain Bacteria; kingdom Bacillati; phylum Actinomycetota; class Actinomycetes; order Micrococcales; family Microbacteriaceae; genus Curtobacterium; species Curtobacterium sp. MCPF17_011. Next base: position 30,632 of record NZ_QKSK01000001.1, on the reverse strand, counting down.
GAGCGGTCGTCGTCGTCGTGCACGTTGAAGCGGTACCCGACGTTGCGGACCGTGCCGATGAGGGACTCGAGGTCCCCGAGCTTGGCGCGCAGTCGTCGGACGTGGACGTCGACCGTGCGGGTGCCGCCGAAGTAGTCGTAGCCCCAGACCTCGCTGAGCAGCTGCTCGCGCGTGAAGACCCGGGCCGGGTGGGTGGCGAAGAACCGGAGGAGCTCGAACTCCTTGAAGGTCAGGTCGAGCGGCCGGCCGCGGACCTTCGCGGAGTAGCTCGCCTCGTCGATGACGACGCCGGAGGCCTGGATCTTCGACCCGGTCTGGTTCTTCGAGGCGCGTCCGGCGTTGAGGCGGATGCGGGCGTCGACCTCGGCGGGGCCCGCCGACTCGAGCACGACGTCGTCGATGCTCCACTCGGTGGTCACCGCGGTGAGGCCGCCCTCGGTCACCACGAGCACGACGGGTGTCGTCGAGCCGCTCGTGGCGAGGATCTTGCAGAGGGCCTTCGCGCTGACCAGGTCGGTCCGGGCGTCCACGAACATAAGGTCGCTCTGCGGTGCGTTGACCAGCTGTGCGGCCTCGGCGGGCACGTGCCGGATCCGGTGGCTCAGCAGGCCGAGGCTCGGCAGGACGTCGCCGGGCGCGGCCGAGGTGAGTACCAGGAGCTGTGCCACAGGACCTCCAGAGGCAGATGACGTCGTTGCGCCATCCTAGTGAGCCCGCGGAACCGACCCGGACGGACGGTGCAGCACGCGGCTGTCATGATGGGGACGTGAGTGAGACGACGGACCCCGTGGGCCCCGACCCGGTGGTCGTGCCGAGCCAGCGACGGCTGCGGCTGACGTCGGTGGTGCCGGTGTGGTTGCTCGCGGTCGTCGGGGCGGTCCTCGTCCTGACCCTGACGCAGAAGGACTCGTTCGCCTGGCTGCTGCTCGTGTTCGTCGCGGCGGTGTTCGTCAGCTTCGTCCTGCAGCTCGCGACGCAGACGAAGGACGGCCTGGTGGAGCGGATCAGCATCGCGTCGTCGGGGTCGTTCGTGGTCGTGCTCGTGACGGCGTTGATCCTGCTCGTGCGCTGAGGTCCCTGGCTTCTCGGTCCGGGCCGCGTAGACTTCCGGCATGGATTCGCTGCTTGCGCTCGAGCTCTTCTACGTGGGCCTGCTGGGCTTGGCGTCGCTCGCGATCGCCTTCATCTCGGTGACCGTGGTCGTCAAGCTCTTCAAGGGCCAGCGGTGATCGAACTCCCCGAGGGCCTCTCCGCCGAACTGGTCCCGCTGTCGTGGCTGGTCGGCGTCTGGGAAGGCGCCGGAGTCGTCGAGTACCCCGTGGGTGAGGACGACGACGTCCGGACGTACGAGTTCGGGCAGCGTGTGAGCTTCAGCCACGACGGTCTGCCGTACCTCAACTACTCGTCGACGACGTGGCTGCTCGACGACGACCACACGCCGCTCGCTGCTGAGATGGGCTACTGGCGGCTCGACCGTCCGTCCGAACCGGGCGACCGCGGTCCCGCGTTGCTGCTCGGCGACGGCCCGGTGCCGTTCTCGACCACGCAGAGTGTCGAGACCCTGCGGAACCAGACGAACGGCTTCGACGTCGAAGCGGCGATCATCCACCCGACGGGCGTCAACGAGCTCTACGTCGGTCGCGTCAAGCAGGGTCGCATCGACCTCGCCACCGACGCCGTGATGCGCTCCGCCAACGCCAAGGAGTACTCGGCTGCGACGCGCATGTACGGCCTGGTCGAGGGCAAGCTCTTCTGGGCGTGGGACATCGCCGCCCTCGGCCGTGAGCTCACCTCGCACGCCTCGGGGCAGCTCGCGAAGGTCGACTGATGGCCTCGCCGTTCACTGCGCGTGACGGTTTCGTCGCCTCCGCTGCCGGGCCCGCGGCCCACTTCGGCAACCCGCTCGGGGAGCAGCGTCTGCTCGCTCGCGGTCGCGCGGTCGTGGAACTCGGACTCGGTGTCGTCACGGTGTCGGGTCCGGACCGCCTGTCCTGGCTGAACTCGATCACGTCCCAGCTGCTGCTCGGCCTGGCACCGGGGGTGAGCACCGAGACGCTGGTGCTCGACGCCTCCGGTCGGGTGGAGCACGCCGCACGGGTCGTCGACGACGGCGAGACCGCCTGGCTCCTCACCGAGCCGGAGGACGCCGAGCCGCTCGCCGCCTGGCTGTCCTCGATGCGGTTCATGCTCCGGGTGGAGGTCACCGACCGTTCGGCCGAGTTCGCGACGCTCGGGTGGTTCGACGGCGCCGACCCGCTGCACGGTGCGTCGCCGCTGGTCACCTGGGTCGACCCGTGGTCGTCCGTGACGCCCGGTGGGTGGGGCTACGCCGACCTGGAGGCCCACCCCGGCACCGACTGGACCCTCCGCATCGCCGTGGTCACCCCCGACACCGCTGTCCAGGTGGCCGCGTCGGACGTGCCCGCCGCGGGTCTCCTGGCGCTGGAGGCCCTGCGGATCGCCGCCTGGCGTCCGTCGCTGTCCGACGTGGACGAGCGGACGATCCCGCACGAACTCGACTGGCTCCGTTCCGCCGTGCACCTGTCGAAGGGCTGCTACCGCGGACAGGAGACCGTCGCGAAGGTGCACAACCTCGGACGTCCGCCGCGGCGTCTGGTGATGTTGCACCTCGATGGCTCCGACGGGGTCGTCCCCGCACCGGGGACGCCCGTGACGCTGGACGGCACCGAGGTCGGGCGGCTCATGGCCTCAGCCACGCACCACGAGCTCGGGCCGATCGGGCTGGCGGTCGTCAAGCGGTCCCTGGACCCGTCGGCCGTGCTGTCCCTGACCACCGACGACGTCGTCGTGACCGCGGCGCAGCAGGTCATCGTCCCGCCGGGCGCCGGCGCGACGGCCGACGTCCCGCGCCTGCCACGCCTCGGGGCCGTCCGCCGCGGCTGACTCCGTGGCCGTGGCGCTCGCCGGCTGGTGATGCTGCACGACACCGGTGTTCGTCCGTGGCGCCGCGACCGTCCGCGGTGGGTTCGACGAACACCCGTGTCCAGCCGTGCCTTCCGGCCGGCCGGGATGTGGACCGCCGGAGCCGGGCGCGTCAGGCGGGAGCGACCGCAGACCAGGGGACGCTGAGTTCGCCCAATCGCCAGCGGCTCGTGCCGTGCAGGACCGGCCAGCCGCGGTCGCGCATCCCGAGCACCGCTGCGATCCAGCGCTGCCGCGGGCCGTACGTGCCGAGCGGTGCCGCGACCGCCCACGCCAGGTCGAGGTCGCGGAGGAACCCGTGCACCCGCTCGCCGGGGACGTTGCGGTGGATGAGCGCCTTCGGCAGCCGCTCCGCGACGATGCTCGGGACGTCGAGGCCCGCCAGACGCAGGGCGACCGTGAAGGTGTGCGGGGCCTCCCGGTCGAGCGTGACCCACGAGGCGACCCGACCGACCTCGTTGCAGGTGCCCTCGACGAGCTGCCCGCCGGGTTGCAGCCGGTCCTGCATGATCCGCCAGGACCCGACGACGGCGGACTCGTCGTACTGCCGCAGGACGTTGAAGGCCCGGATGACCGCGGGGCGTCGGCCGCCCGGGGTCGGGGTCTCGAAGCCGCCGAGCCGGAACGTCACCCCGTCGCGGGTGCCGGCGTTCGCGAGGGCGACCCGCGACGGCTCGATCTCGATCCCGGTGACCTCGACGTCGGGTCGGACCCGGGCCAACCGGTCGCGGAGCTCCAGCGTCGTGGTCGGGCTCGCGCCGTAGCCGACGTCCGCGACGAGGGGATCGTCGGTGCGCCGGAGGACCGGGAGGGCCGCGATCCACCGGTCCACCCTGCGGAGCCGGTTGTGCCCGGTCGTCCCGCGGGTGACGGTGCCGATCGGCGAGGAGTTCCCGGGCATGGGACCAGGGTACGGGTGGAGCACTGCTCGGTAGACTCGGGCGCATGACCTCCACGCTCGTCCTGCTCCGTCACGGCAACAGTGACTGGAACCAGAAGAACCTGTTCACCGGTTGGGTCGACGTCCGGCTCTCCGAGCTGGGTGAGAAGGAGGCGAAGCGGGCCGGCAGTCTCATCGCCGAGTCCGGCATCGTCCCCGACGTCCTGTACACCTCGCTGCTGACCCGGGCGATCCAGACCGCCGACATCGCCCTGCTCGAGGCCGACCTGGCCTGGCTGCCGGTCAAGCGCGACTGGCGCCTCAACGAGCGGCACTACGGCGACCTGCAGGGCAAGGACAAGGCCCAGACGCTCGAACAGTACGGCGAGCAGCAGTTCATGGAGTGGCGCCGCTCGTTCGACGTCCCGCCGCCCCCCATCGCGGACGACGCCGAGTGGTCGCAGCACGGTGACCGTCGCTACGCGGACCTCGGCGACGAGCTGCCCCGGACCGAGTCGCTGAAGCTCGTCATCGACCGGCTGCTGCCCTACTGGGAGTCGGACATCACGAAGGACCTCGGCGCGGGCAAGACCGTCCTGGTCACGGCGCACGGCAACTCGCTGCGGGCACTCGTGAAGCACCTCGACGGCATCTCCGACGACGACATCGCGGGTCTCAACATCCCGACGGGCATCCCGCTCGTGTACGAACTCGACGACGACTTCCGGCCGACCAAGCCGGCGTACTACCTCGACCCCGAGGCCGCCGCTGCCGGTGCGGCTGCGGTCGCTGCCCAGGGCGCCAAGAAGTAACAGCAGCGCCGCGCGACACGACGGTCCCGTCCCTTCGGCGGGGCGGGGCCGTCGTCGTCACGCGAAGTGCGACGCGATCTCCTGCACCAGGACGCCGACGTCGTACGGCCGAGCGGTGTCGATCCGCACGACGGGGCCGACACCGACCGGAGCGGCGGACGCCTCGTGCTCGTCCCAGAACGCCAGGATCTCCGCGAGGTCCCCGTGCACCTCGTGCCGCGTCGGCAGCGTGCCGGGCTCGTACCGGTCGCGGAGTCGTTCCTCGGCGGTCGCACGGTCGACGTCGCACCACACCTCGACGACGCGCGGCGACCCGGCGGCGGTGAGTCCGGCCTCCAGGAAGGCCCGGTCACGCGTCGGCAGCAGGACGGCGTCGACGACGACCCCGTTCTCGACCGCTCCGGCCATCGCCCAGACCGTGTCCATGGCGATGCCACCGAGCGTGCGCGAGGGGATCATGGGTCCGGCGATGTCGGCCAGCGGTTCCTTCACCCGGTCCTTCGACAGGAAGGGACAGCCGAGCACCTCGGCGAGGGCGGCGCCCACCGTGCTCTTGCCGGAACCGGGCATGCCGTTGACGATGATCGCGACCTGGGCCATGCCTCGATCCTCCCACCTCCGCGAAACGCAAGGTGGGCGGCTCCCCGCAACGGAGTACCGCTGCGAGCAACCGCCCACCTTGCGTGTTGCGGGACCGACCCTGAGGGCAGCCCGCCGGCCTCAGGCCGGGGACGTCGTGACGTTGGCCGCGCCGGCCCAGTCGCCGGTCGCCAGGTACTCGACCTTCTTCGCGATCGAGACCGCGTGGTCGGCGAACCGCTCGTGGTACCGGGAGGCCAGGGTCGCGTCGACCGTGTCGACCGGCCCGCCCTTCCACGCCTCGCCGAGCACGAAGTCGAAGACGCTGGCGTGCAGCTCGTCGACGGCGTCGTCCTCGTCGCGGATCTCGGCGGCCAGGGCGATGTCCTCGGTCGCGAGCAGCCGCGTGAGCTTCTGCGACATCGCGACGTCGTGCGCGCCCATCTGCTTGAAGGTGCCGCGCAGGCCCTTCGGGACGACCTTCTCGGGGAAGCGCTGACGCGCGAGCTGGGCGATGTGCTCGGCCATGTCGCCCATCCGCTCGAGCGACGAGCTGACACGCAGGGCGGTGACGACGACCCGGAGGTCGCGGGCGACGGGAGCCTGGCGGGCGAGGATGTCGATGGCGACCTCGTCCAGGGCGGACGCGGCGGCGTCGATCTTCGCGTCGTCGGCGATGACCTCCTCGGCGAGGGCCACGTCCGACTCGCTGAACGCCTCGGTGGCTCGGGTGATGGCGGACTCGACGAGCCCGGCGATCTCGGTCAGACGCTCTTGGACGTCCTGGAGCTCCTGCTGGAACACTTCGCGCATGGGGGAGGGCCTCTCTCTGCGTACCGGACGAGTGTCGTCAGCCCAGGTGAACGGTCGGTGACCTGCGGCTGAACGGTTCGCGATCCGGCCTGCTCCGGGGCGTGAACGGCGTCCGAACCGCGTGTGACCACTCCTACACTGGCGGCATGGACAACGCGTGGCTCGTGCCACTGTCGATGCTCCTCGGCGGTGTGTTCGGCGCGGGCGTCGTGGTGCTGATCATCACCGCCGAGCGCACGGCACGTGCAGCCGACGTGGCGGAACGGAGCCTGCCGGACGGAGTCGCCGCCGTGATCGCCACCATGCACAACCCGGCCGTGGTGGTGGACCCCTCGAACACCGTCGTCGCCGCGTCGCCGCAGGCGCTGGCGGTCGGTCTGGTGGTGCGGCGGAAGCTCGTGCACGACGAACTGGCGGCTCTGGTCGACCGGGTCCGGCGCAGCGGGGAGATGGGCGCCGAGGACCTCGAACTGCCCCGCGGCGGTCGGGGTGACGTGATGGGCTACCTCAGCTTCCGCGCGGCGCAGCTCGGCAACCGGTACGTGCTCGTCACGGCGGACGACCTGACCGAGAGCCGGCGCATCGACGAGGTCAGGCGTGACTTCGTCGCCAACATCTCGCACGAGCTCAAGACCCCGATCGGTGCCATCGGCCTGCTGTCCGAGACCCTCGTCATCGCAGCCGACGACCCGGCGCACGTCCGGAAGTTCGCCGCACAGCTCGTCACCGAGTCGGAACGGCTGGGTGCGCTGACGAAGGACATCATCGAGCTGTCCCGGCTGCAGTCCGTCGACGCGCTCGAGGCCAGCGAGGAGACCGGTATCGACAAGGTCGTACAGGCCGCGATCGACGGCAACGAGGTCGTCGCCCGCGCCCGGGGCATCGAGTTGATCCGTGCCAAGAAGTCGAAGCTCCGCGTGATGGGAGACCCGGGCCTGCTCCAGGTGGCGGTGTCGAACCTCATCGCGAACGCCGTGAAGTACTCCCCGGACAACACCCGCGTCGGCGTCGGCGTCCGCGGCACCAAGGGCTTCGTGGAGATCGCGATCACCGACCAGGGCGTCGGCATCCCGGAGGCCGACCTCGACCGCGTGTTCGAACGGTTCTACCGTGTCGACCCGGCCCGCTCCCGTGCCACCGGCGGCACGGGGCTCGGTCTGGCGATCGTGAAGCACATCGTCAGCAACCACGGCGGTGACGTCCGCGTCTGGTCGCAGCCCGGCAAGGGTTCGACCTTCACGATCCGCATCCCCGAAGCCGACCCCGAACTGACCACAGCACTCGAAGAGCAAATGGAAGAGCAGCCATCGTGACCAAGATCCTCATCGTCGACGACGAGCCGGCACTGAGCGAGCCCCTGGAGTTCCTGCTGCAGCGGGAAGGGTACGAGACCGCCGTCGCGGCCGACGGCGTCACCGCCCTGTCGAAGTTCGACTCCGAGAACCCGGACCTCGTCCTGCTGGACCTGATGCTGCCGGGTCTGTCCGGCACCGAGGTCTGCCGGCAGATCCGCACCCGCTCGAACGTCCCGATCATCATGCTCACCGCGAAGGACTCCGAGGTGGACATCGTCGTCGGGCTGGAGCTCGGCGCCGACGACTACGTGACGAAGCCGTACTCGACGCGTGAGCTGCTCGCCCGCATCCGTGCGGTGCTCCGCCGCCGGACCGAGGACGACCCGGGGGACATGGGCATCCTGCAGGTCGGCGGGATCCGGATGGACGTCGAGCGGCACACGGTCTCGGTCGACGGGTCCGAGACGCCGATGCCGCTCAAGGAGTTCGAGCTCCTCGAGCTGCTGCTCCGCAACGCCGGTCGCGTGCTCACCCGTGGGCAGCTCATCGACCGGGTCTGGGGCTCGGACTACTTCGGCGACACGAAGACGCTGGACGTGCACATCAAGCGGATCCGCTCGAAGATCGAGCGCGTCCCGAGCACCCCGGAGGTCCTCGTCACCGTCCGCGGGCTCGGGTACCGCATCGAGGCGTAGCCGCCACCAGGACGGCAGACGGACGGGAGGCCCGGGGGCGGTTCATCGGAACCGGCCCCGGGCCTCCCGTCGGGCGCTGCTGCACCGCGCGGTCGTGCACGGCACGCTGCGGTCAGTTCGTGCCGTTGTCGCCTTCGGAGGAGTCCGTCTGCGAGCCGCTCTGCGTGCCCGGAGCCGAGGCGCCGCCGGTCGGCTCGCTACCGCTGTTCGACGGCGAGGTCGGCGTCGACGTCGGGGTGGGGCTCGGTGCGAGCGTCTGGTACTGCTCCTGCCCGCTCGTCAGGACCGGCACCGTGGCCGAGGCGCCCTCGGCACCGTCGTAGGAGAAGTACATCTTCACGAGCGAGCCGGGCTTCACGCTGACGTCGTCGAAGTCGACCGTGTCGTGCTCGCCGTCGTCCGCGAGGACGGTCGTCGAGTTGCCGGCGACCTCGACGGTCTGGTCGTCGCCGTCCACCTCGAGCGTGACGGTGCGGTCGCCGTTGCCGGTGTTGACCAGCGTCCCGACGAACCGGGCGTCCTTCCCGCTGTCGGAGATGAGCAGGGCGTTCCGCACGTCGATCGTGCCGGTGGACACATCGACACCGTCGGTGATCTGACGGATCTCCTGGGTGCGGGACGGCGACAAGAATTCGCAGCCGGTCGCACCGAACGCGATGGTCGCAGCGACGGCGACGGACACGAGTACCCGAGCTCGCAAGAGGTTCCTCCGGAAGTTCACGATGGCGGACCGAGCGGTCCTGGCGATCATCCTACCCAGGCCCCGGTGGGGCCGGAGGTCAGGGTGGGCAGCGCCCGGGCGGGTCCCGCGCGGGCCCGGGGGTCAGGCTCCCCTTACCCGAACGTCCCCTGTGGTAAACTGGATGTCTGGGAACGGAGCCTGATACATGCAATTCGAGGTCGGCGAGACCGTCGTCTACCCCCATCACGGGGCGGCAACCATCTCTGAAGTCAAGACTCGCGTCATCAAGGGCGAGGAAAAGGTCTACCTGAAGCTTCGGGTGACGCAGGGCGACCTGACGATCGAGGTCCCGGCGGACAACGTCGACCTGGTCGGCGTCCGCGACGTGATCGGCAAGGAAGGGCTCGACAAGGTGTTCGAGGTCCTCCGGGCACCGTTCACGGAAGAGCCCACCAACTGGTCGCGCCGCTACAAGGCGAACCTCGAGAAGCTCGCTTCGGGTGACGTCATCAAGGTGTCCGAGGTCGTCCGCGACCTGTGGCGCCGCGATCAGGACCGCGGCCTCTCCGCGGGCGAGAAGCGGATGCTGGCCAAGGCGCGCCAGATCCTCATCTCTGAGCTGGCCCTGGCCGAGAAGACCGACGAGGACAAGGCATCGACCGTCCTCGACGAGGTCCTCGCGTCCTGACGCCCGCTTGCGCACCACCACGAACGACACGACGACCGCACCGGCGCAGAGCCCAGCTCTGGCAGCCCGTGCGGTCGTCGTCGTTGCGGCAGGGTCCGGCACCCGTCTCGGCATCGGCACCGCGAAGGCGTTCGTCCCCGTCGCCGGGGAGCGCATGCTGGTCCGCGCGTTGCGGACCGTCCTGACCCTCCGAGAGCCGACCCTCGTGGTCGTCGTCGCGCCGTCCGACCGGATGGACGAGTGCCGTGCCCTCGTCGCCGACGTGGCCGGTGCGGCTGCGGCGTTCACGTCGGTCGTGCCGGGAGGCGCGGATCGCCACGCGTCGGTCCAGGCCGGGCTGGCCGTGCTGCCGGACTCCGTCGAGACCGTGCTCGTGCACGACGCAGCGCGGTGCCTCACGCCGACGTCGCAGTTCGAGCGGGTCTTCGCCGCGGTCGCCGGCGACTCGGCGGACGGGCCGGCGCAGGGTGGTGTCGGCGTGGTGCCGGCGCTGCCGGTCACCGACACCGTGAAGCGCATCGCCGGGGACGTCGTCGTCGAGACCGTCGACCGTTCGGCACTGGTCGGGGTGCAGACGCCGCAGGGCTTCCCGCTCGCCGCACTCCGTCGGGCGTACGCCGTCGCGGAGCGGGCCGAGACCGACGACGCCGGGGTGTTCCAGGCGGCCGGCGGTGTCGTCCGCACCGTGCCGGGCGACCCGGACGCGTTCAAGATCACCACGCGGTGGGACCTCGGTCGGGCCGAGGCCGTCGTCGCCGAACGAGCGGCCGCCCGCACGCTCGACGGGCGGGCGGGGTCGGACGTCCCGGTCGGGTCCGACGTGCGTGTCGGGTTGGGTGTCGACGTGCACGCCTTCGACCCCGCCGTGCCGTGCCGTGTGGGAATGCTCGACTTCCCCGGCGAGCCCGGCCTCTCCGGGCACAGCGACGGGGACGCCGTCGCCCATGCGGTGTGCGACGCCCTGCTCTCGGCCGGTGGCCTCGGGGACATCGGGAGCCGGTTCGGCACCGCCGACCCGGTCTTCGCCGGCGCCGCCGGGGACGTCTTCGTGCGGGGTGCCGTCGCACTCCTGCAGGGCGCCGGACTCGAGCCCGTCCGCGTCACCGTCCAGGTGATCGGCAACCGCCCGCGTATCGGTGCCCGTCGTGACGAGATGCAGGACGCCCTGGCCGCCGCGGTCGGCGCTCCCGTGGCGGTGTCCGGGACGACGACCGACGGCCTCGGCTTCACCGGGCGGGGTGAGGGGCTGACCGCGATCGCGACGGCAGTAGTACGATCCGCGCCCGCGCCCTGAGACCGTCGCCTCGTTCTCCACAGGCTCCGGGTGGCCCCGTGTCACCGCGGGTACGGCCCTCTAGGCTTGTCGCGTGACCGTTCGCCTGTACGACTCCCGCGCCGCCGACGTCGTCGACCTCGTGCCCCTGGTCGACGGACAGGTCAGCATCTACGTCTGCGGCCCGACGGTGCAGTCGTCGCCGCACATCGGGCACCTCCGGTCCGCGCTGGTCTACGACATCTGGCGTCGCTGGCTGAGCCACCGCGGGTACCGCGTGACCCTGGTGCGGAACGTCACGGACATCGACGACAAGGTCCTCGACCTGGCCGCGGGCACCGACGAACCCTGGTGGGCGCGGGCGTACCGCGTCGAGCTCGAGTTCACCGCCGCGTACACGGCACTCGGCATCCTGCCGCCGACGTACGAGCCCCGCGCGACCGCGAGCATCCCGCAGATGCAGGACATCATCACGCGGCTCATCGAGCGCGGGCACGCGTACCCGGCCGCCGACGGCAGTGGTGACGTGTACTTCGACACCGCGAGCTGGCCGGAGTACGGCGCGCTCACCCGACAGCGACGTGACGACATGGTCGACGCCACCGATGCCGATCCCCGTGGCAAGCGTGATGCCCGGGACTTCGCACTCTGGAAGGGCAGCAAGGCGGGGGAGCCCTCGACCGCGAGCTGGGACTCCCCGTGGGGTGCGGGTCGTCCCGGGTGGCACATCGAGTGCTCCGCGATGTCCCGGCGTTACCTCGGGCCCGCGTTCGACATCCACGGCGGTGGCCTCGACCTCCGCTTCCCGCACCACGAGAACGAACTGGCGCAGTCGACCGCTGCCGGGGACGCCTTCGCGTCGCACTGGTTGCACAACGGGCTCGTGACCGTCGGGGGGCAGAAGATGTCGAAGTCGCTCGGCAACTCGATCTTCGCCGCCGACTTCCTCGAGTCCGCACGTCCGGTCGTCGTCCGCTACTTCCTCGGTGCCGCGCACTACCGCTCGACGATCGACCACCACGACGGGTCCCTGGCCGAGGCCGAAGCCGCACTCGACCGCATCGACGGCTTCCTGTCACGGGCCGCCACGCGCCTCGAAGGGGTCAGGCTGAGCGACGCTCCGGCCGTTCCGCAGGGGTTCGCCGACGCCATGGACGACGACCTCGCGGTGCCCCAGGCGCTGGCAGTGCTGCACGAGACCGTCCGGTCCGGCAACGCCGCACTCGACGCCGACGATGCGGAAGCGCTCGGGGTCGCGTACCATCAGGTGGCTGCGATGGTCGAGGTGCTCGGCATCGACCCGCGTGCACCGCACTGGTCGGGTGGTGGGCACGACACCTCCGCAGCACCGCTCGCCGCCCTCGTCGAACGCCTCGTACAGGAGCGCGCCGACGCCAGGGCCGCACGGGACTTCGCCACGGCCGACCGCGTCCGGGACGATCTCGCAGGCGCGGGCATCACGATCGAGGACACACCGTCCGGAACACGCTGGAGCATCGCCTGAACACGGCAGTGCCGAACAGGAGAACTGCATGAAGAACGTCTCGGGGAGCAAGAAGGGTCGTCCGGGCGCTGTCCGTGCCGGCCGCAAGGGCAACAAGCAGGTCGGCTCCGGCGGCCAGGGCGCCCAGGCGCTCGAGGGTCGCAAGCCGACCCCCAAGGCCGAGGACCGCCCCTACCACCCGGCCGGCAAGCGCAAGGCCGCGAAGGAGCGCTTCGAAGCGGCCCGCACGCGTCGCGGCGGCAGCAGTGCCTCGGCACCGCAGACCCGCACCGGCGGTCGTCCGCCCGCGCGGAAGACCGACGACAGCGAGCTCGTGACCGGACGCAACTCGGTGCTCGAGGCGCTCCGTACGAAGACGCCCTCGACGACGCTCTACGTCGCGGCCCGCATCGAGGTCGACGACCGCGTCAAGGAGATCCTGACGCTCGCCAACCACCGCGGTGTGCCGATCATGGAGATCATGCGCCCGGAGCTCGACCGCATCACCGGGCACGACAGCGTGCACCAGGGCGTCGCGCTCAAGGTGCCGGCGTACGAGTACGCCGTGTCCGAGGACCTGGTCGAGCGGGCGTTCTCCCGCGACCAGGTGCCGCTCCTCGTGGCCCTCGACGGCATCACCGACCCGCGCAACCTCGGAGCGATCATCCGCTCCACGGCGGCGTTCGGCGGGCACGGTGTCATCGTGCCGCAGCGTCGCTCGGTCGGTGTGACCGCGTCGGCGTGGAAGACCTCCGCCGGTGCCGCTGCACGCACACCCGTCGCGATGGCCCCGAACCTGACGCAGACGCTCAAGTCGCTGAAGTCGATGGGCCTGTTCGTGCTCGGACTCGACGGGGACGGCGACGTCGAGCTCGACGCCCTCGAGCTCGCCGACCGGCCGATCGTCATCGTCGTCGGTTCCGAGGGCAAGGGCCTGTCCCGCCTGGTCACCGAGACGTGCGATGCGATCGTGTCGATCCCGATCTCCAGCGCGACGGAGTCGCTCAACGCCGGCATCGCCGCGAGCGTCACCCTGTGGGAGGTCGCGCGGCGCCGTCGCTCCGCGTAGCGCGCACCAGACGACACCCGGGAAGCCCGGTGCCGGTCCACGAGACCGGCACCGTGCCTCCCGTCCGTCTGCCCGTCTGCCGGCGCCGTCGCCCGCGAACCCGTCGCCGAAGTCGCACGTCCTGCCGCCCGGCGGGTCGGGAGGCGGCAGGTTCTGCGACCTCGGCAGCGAGCGCTCGCCATGTCTTGCGACCTCGGGCTCGCCCGGGACGGCCGCGTGCCGACGTCGCACGTTCTGTCGTCTCTCCGGTCGGCAGGCGGCACGTTCTGCGACCTCGGCGCTGCACCGGCGGCACGTCGTGCGACCGCGGGTCAGACCGACGCGCGCCAGTCGTCGACGTCGTCCTCGTCGTCGTCCAGGGGCAGCGCGATCGACGACGTCGGCGGGTTGATGAGCGTGCGCTCGTCGCGGCGGTGCCGCAGCACGTCGTTGATGTACGCGGTGGTGGCCTCGGGCAGGGAGACCGAACGCTCCTCCTGCTGGGACATGAACCACCGGTGCTCGAGCAGCTCGTGGAACACCTCGGCCGGTTCGAGTCGCCCACGCAGGTCCCGGGGGATCGCACGGACGACGGGCTCGAACACGCGCGAGACCCACTCGTGCGCGACCATCTCCTCGTCGAGTTCCTCGCGGCCGTTGCGGGCACGGTAGGCGTCCAGGTCGTTGAGCAGTCGTCGGGCCTGGTTCTCCTCGGCGTCGAGCCCGGTCAGGCGCAGCAGTCGGCGCTGGTGGTGGCCGGCGTCGACGACCTTCGGCTGGATGCGGACCTGGGCGCCGGCCTCGGCCGTGCGGATCGACAACTCCTCGATGTCGAAGCCGAGCGCGTTCAAGCGCTCGACCCGGTCGTTGATCCGCCAGCGCTCGCCGGCGTCGAACTGCTCCGGGCCGGTGAGCTCGGTCCAGAGGGTGCGGTACTGGGCCACGATCCGGTTCGACACGTCGACCGGATCGGCGTTCTCGTCGAGCCGTCCGCCGGCCTCGAGGTCCAGCAGCTCCCCGGCGATGTTGACGCGGGCGACCTCGAGGTCGTTCTCACGCTGCCCGTTCGACAGGCCGCCCGGGTAGAGCTTGCCGGTCTCGGCGTCGACCAGGTAGGCCGCGAACGAGCCGGCGTCCCGCCGGAACAGCGTGTTCGACAGCGAGACGTCACCCCAGTAGAAGCCGATGACGTGCAGGCGGACGAGCAGGAGCGCGAGCGCGTCGACGAGCCGCGTGGCGGTGTCGGGCCGCAACGTCTGCGAGTACAGGGCGCGGTAGGGGAGCGAGAAACGCAGGTGCCGGGTGACGAGGACGGGCTGGAGTTCCTCGCCCTCGCGGCCGACGCGGTTCGTGATGACCGCGACCGGGTCGACGCACGGGACGTCCATGCGCTGCAGGGTGCGGAGCATGTCGTACTCGGAGCGCGCGAGTTCGGCGCTGGTCTCCTTGACCGCGACGACGTAGCCGCTGAGGTGCACGAACCGCACCAGGTGCCGCGAGATGCCCTTCGGCAGCGCGACGATCGTCTCGTCCGGCCAGGCCTCGAGGGGCAGGTCCCACGGCAGGTCGAGCAGGCCGGGGTCGACGGTGGCGGCGGTGATGGTCATGGAGTCGGGCACGACGGGTCCTCAGGTGCTCGGCGGTGGGTCTGCAGGACGGGAGGCGCGGCGCGGGCCCGCACCGCGCCTCCCGTCCCACAGGGGGAACGGCGGGAGCCCGCCACCCGCCTGGTGCGGCGGCTGGCGGGCTCCCGGTGGTGCGGATCAGGCGCTGATGACGGCCTTGTCGTCGAGGCGCTCGCCCGACTCGGCGTCGAACACGTGCACGTGACCCTGCTTCGGGCTCACGACGATCGTGTCACCGATCGAGGGGTGGTTGCGACCGTCGACGCGCGTGACGATGTCGGTGCGCGTGCCGTTCACGTCAGCGTGGCCGTAGAGGTAGCCGTCGGCGCCGAGCTCTTCGACGACGTCGACCGTGACGGGCAGGCCCTCACCGGACTGGGACACGATGATGTCCTCGGGGCGGACGCCCACCGTCACCGAACCCGAGCGGGCGTTCGAGAGGGTGTCGCGGTCGATCGGGTGGTTGAGCGACCCGAAGGTGATGCCGCCCTCGACCACGGAGGCCGGCAGCAGGTTCATGGCCGGCGAGCCGATGAAGCCGGCGACGAACACGTTGTTCGGCTTCTCGTAGAGGTCGCGCGGCGTGCCGACCTGCTGCAGGATGCCGTCCTTGAGCACCGCGATGCGGTCACCCATGGTCAGCGCCTCGGTCTGGTCGTGCGTGACGTAGACCGTGGTGACGCCGAGGCGACGCTGCAGCGACGCGATCTGCGTGCGGGTCTGGACGCGGAGCTTGGCGTCGAGGTTCGACAGCGGCTCGTCCATGAGGAACACCTGCGGCTGACGGACGATCGCGCGGCCCATCGCGACGCGCTGACGCTGACCACCGGAGAGCGCCTTCGGCTTGCGGCCGAGGTACTGCTCGAGGTCCAGCAGCTTGGCTGCCTCCTGCACGCGGGTCGCGCGCTCTTCCTTGCCGACGCCGGCGATCTTGAGCGCGAAGCCCATGTTCTCGGCGACGGTCATGTGCGGGTACAGCGCGTAGTTCTGGAACACCATCGCGATGTCGCGGTCCTTCGGCGGGACGTCGGTGACGTCGCGGTCGCCGATGCGGATGGCGCCGGAGTTGACCTCTTCGAGGCCGGCGAGCATGCGCAGGGACGTGGACTTGCCACAGCCCGAGGGGCCGACGAGGACGAGGAACTCGCCGTCGGCGACGTCCAGGTCGAGGGAGTCCACCGCGGGGCGGTTGCCTCCGGGGTACAGACGGGTTGCCTTGTCATAGGTGACGGACGCCATGAGCGTTCGGTCCTCTCCACCGGCAGGTACGTGCCGGACGATCCGTAGTGAAGCGACGACCCGCGAGGGCCGGCGGATGGTCGCCGTCGACCATCGCTGCTCATACAACACGAGTTCTCGGACCGGCGCCAGTGCGCAGCTGCCGGTACCCCGGGCATTCCCTGCTGGTTGGCTGGTTCCCATCGGCCGCCACTACAATCGGCGGGTCCGTCCGCCGACCGGGGGGAGGCCGAGCGGACACCGACCAGGAGGACAGCCGCCCGATGACCAACCGCCCTGAAGGTGACGACCGCGCTCGCGACGACGATGCTCGCGATGACCGTGCTCGCGACGAGCGTGCTCGCGACGACCGCCCTCGCGAGGACCGCGCCGGTGCCGCTCGTGCCGAACCGAACGCTCGTCGTGCCGCTGCCCGCGAGCGAGCCCAGCGCACCCGAGCCCAGCAGAAGCGTCGCCAGCGTGGTGCCCGACTGGGGCTGCAGATCGGACTCGGCGTGGTGCTCGTCGCCGCCGCCACCATCGTGACGCTCGTCCTCGTGAACTCCTCGCGTCCCGCCGGCCCCGGCCCGGACACGATGGCCGACGGTGGCATCACCATCAGCACCGGTCTGAAGGCCGTCGACCCGGGCGCCGCGTCGAGCGGGCCGTCCGCGGGGGAGACCGCCTCGGCGGACCCGGTGCGGATCACCCTGTACGTCGACTACCTCTGCCCGATCTGCGGCGCGTTCGAGTCGACGAACAGCGAGTACATCGAGGGCCTGGTCGACTCGGGGGCCGCGACGATCGACATCCACCCCGTCGCGATCCTGTCGAACCGTTCGCAGGGCACGAAGTACTCGCTCCGTGCGGCGAACGCGGCGGCCTGCGTGGCGCAGGAGTCGCCTGACTCGTTCTTCGCCGTGAACAAGGCCCTGTTCGCGAAGCAGCCGGAAGAGGGCACGCCGGGCCTGACGGACGAGCAGCTCGCCTCGGTGATCACGAGCGTCCCGGGTGTCCGGCACGGCTCCACGATCGAGTCCTGCATCGACGACCAGCGCTACGGCAAGTGGGTCGACGAGCGCACCACCGCGGTGACCGGTGGGGACATCCCCGGCTCCGATCTGACGACCTTCCCGGGGACCCCGCTGGTGCTCGTCAACGGTCAGCAGTACCAGTACACGACCGCGTCGACGAACGACGAGTTCCGCACGTTCGTGGTCGGGGCCGCCGGCAGCACCGAGTCCACCCCGACCCCGACGCCGAGCAGCTCGTCGTCGGAGACCCCGTCCGCCTCCGCCACCTCGGACTGACCGGCCCGGCCGGCCGCCCGACCTAGAGCGACGAGCCGGCGACGCTCAGGGTGTCGCAGCTCGTCGCCCCGCGCTCGTAGCCGCGCTCGAACCACCGCTGCCGCTGCGCGCTGGACCCGTGCGTGAACGAGTCGGGGTCGACCTGTCCGGTCGCCTTCTCCTGGATGCTGTCGTCACCCACGGCGCTGGCGGCGGACAGGGCGTCGGCGATCTGGGCGCGGGTCACCGGCTCGAAGAACGTCGAACCGTCGGCCGCCTTCGTGGTCGCCGCGTCCCCGACCCACGCCCCGGCGTAGCAGTCCGCCTGCAGCTCGACTCGGACGCTGCCGGACGAGGCGCCGGTGCCGCTCCGGTCGGTGTCGGCGAAGGTGCCCTGGAGCTGCTGCACGTGGTGGCCCCACTCGTGTGCGACGACGTACATCTGTGCGAGCGGACCGCCCGAGGACCCGTAGGTCGACTTCAGGTCGTCGTAGAACGCGGTGTCCAGGAAGATCGCCCGGTCCGGCGGGCAGTAGAACGGCCCGGTCGCCGCCGACGCGGTGCCGCACCCGGTGTCGGTCGACCCGTCGAACAGGAAGAAGTCGGGTGTCGAGTACGACGTCCCGAGCTGTTGCGACTCGGAGCTCCAGTAGGCATCGAGCGACTCGGCGGCGCCCTCCATCCGGCACTCGACGTCGGCGTTGGCGTCGCGGCCGGTCTGGCACTCGGTGATCGGTGTGGCCTCGACGCCGCCCTGTTGGATCGGGGTGAGACCGCTCCCGCCGCCGACCAACCCGCCGATGTCGACGCCGGTGAACTGCGCGATGAGGAACACCACGATCGCGGTGACTCCGGCCGCGCCGCCGCCGATGGCCGTGTTGCGCCCGCGGCGCTTGACCTTGCCGCCCTGCAGCCGGGTGTCGTCGTTGAACGTCATGCTCCGAACGTACGGACGATCGGCCGACGCCGCCCGGAAATACGACGCCGCCCGGAACCACGACGCCGCCCGGAACCACTCCGACCCGAACCGAGGGGGAGCGCCGACGGAGTAGACCGGGGCACATGCCGATCCTCGACGAGACCCACCCCCTGTTCCTCCTCGCGATGGACCAGCGGTCCTCGCTCCTGAAGCACACGTACGACGAGGACTCGGGTGAGCCCGCGGACGAGGCCGAGGCCGAACGGGTCCGCGCCGGCAAGCAGCTCGTCTACCGCGGGGTCCTCACCGCCCTCGCCGCAGGAGCCTCCCGGGAGCGCACCGGCGTGCTGGTCGATGAGCTGTACGGCGCCGACGTCGCCCGACTGGTCAAGGAAGCCGGGCTGCAGCTCGCCATGCCGATCGAACGATCCGGCCGCGAGTGGTTCGAACTCGAGTACGGCGACGACTGGGTCGCGCACGTCGACGCCTTCGACCCGGACTGGGTGAAGGTGCTGGTCCGGGACAACCCCGCGTTCGACGCCGACTCCCGTGAGCAGCAGGCGCGCGCGCTCGCCGACGTCGCGGCCACCCTGCACGACGCCGGTCGCCCGTTCCTCGTGGAGCTCCTCGTGCCGGGCACCGACGAGCAGACGGCATCGGTCGACGACTACGACCGTGACCTCCGCCCGGACCTCGTCGTCCAGGTGCTCGAGTTCCTGCAGGACCACGGGGTCGAGGCGGACGTCTGGAAGCTCGAGGGCCTGGACCGTCGAGAGGACGCCGAACGCGTCGTCGCGACCGCCCGCCGCGGTGGCCGCGACAGCGTGCAGTGCATCGTCCTCGGCCGGGACGCCCCGCAGGAGCAGCTCGACGCGTGGTTGCGCACCGCTGCACCG
The DNA here is from genome assembly GCF_003234145.1 of Curtobacterium sp. MCPF17_011. Taxonomy (NCBI): domain Bacteria; kingdom Bacillati; phylum Actinomycetota; class Actinomycetes; order Micrococcales; family Microbacteriaceae; genus Curtobacterium; species Curtobacterium sp. MCPF17_011. The sequence goes on along the minus strand of NZ_QKSK01000001.1, from coordinate 11,494 downwards.
GTGGACGGCTTCGTCGGGTTCGCGATCGGCCGGAGCAACTGGGAGGAGCCGCTCGAGGACGTGGTCCGCGAGCACCTGGACACCGAGGCGGCCGAGCAGCTCATCGCAGCCAACTACCGGCACTTCGTCGACACCTGGCTGGAGGCCCGTGGCGACGTCGAGCACGGGGTCGACGCCGGCGCGGTCTGACGCGGGACAGGTCAGGTGCGGATCAGCGGCTCCACCGCCGCCAGGTCCGCACCGATCCCGACATCGACGAGTTCGATCCGTCCGGCGAGCGTCGCCGCTGGGCCCCGGAGCAGCCCGGCCTTCACCCCGCCGAACGTGACGGTGACGTCCGCGTGCAGCACGTGGTCGTCCGCGATGCCGCCGGTGTCCACGTCGATCCCACTCGGCACGTCCACCGCCACCACGAACGGCGCCCGCTGTTCCCGCGCCAACTCGCGGAGGCCCGCCACGACCTCACGCGCCGGCGACCGCAGGGGTCCGCCGCCGCCGATGCCCAGGACGCCGTCGAGGACCAGGTCCGCCTCCAGCGCGGCCTCGCGGGCGATCTGCGCCAGCCGCTCACCGACCGGGGTCATCGCCGCGTGCAGGATGTCCGCAGCACCCGCTGCGGAACCGGACGCCCCGTCCGCGACCGGGTCCTCCAGGAGGTGCGCCCCGGCCTCGCGGGCCGCTGCCAGGCCCGCCTCGTGGACGCGTGAGCCGACGCGCAGGACCGTGACGCGCCTCCCGGCCGTCGCCAGGCGCGCACCTGCGAACAGGGCGTCCCCGCCGTTGTCACCGCTGCCGGCGAGGACCAGCACCGACCCCGGACCGTCACCCGGACGCACCGCCGGGTCGTCGAGCAGATCGCCGACGATCGTCGCCAACCCGTCCGCGGCCCGCTGCATGAGGGGCTCGCCCGCCTCCAGGTGCGGTCGTTCCGCCGCACGGATCTGATCGCCGCCGTAGCCGTCCATGCCAGCCACTGTGCCCCCGGTACCCTGGGCAGGCCATGTCACTCGTCCCCGAAGCGCCCCGCCCCCGGGTGGTCATGTCCCCGGACGGCCTGCCGCTCGCCACCTACGACTTCGGTGACCCGGACGCGCCAGCGGTCGTCGCCGTGCACGGATTCGCCTCCGGAGCGCTGCTGAACTGGCACGCCTCCGGATGGACCCGCGACCTGGTCCGCGCCGGACGCCGGGTGATCGCGTTCGACCAGCGCGGCCACGGCGCCAGCGGGAAGCCACACGAGCCGCACAGCTACTCGATGGACCTGCTGGTCGACGACGTCTCCGCCGTCATCGACACGTACCTGCTCGACGACGTCGCGTTCCTCGGGTACTCGCTCGGCGCCCGCGTCGGCTGGCACACCGCCGAACGGATGAGCGACCGGATCTCGCGCGCCGTGCTCGGCGGGATCCCCGACGCCGACCCCATGCGGCGCGTGCGCGTCGACCATGCCCGGGCGTTCATCACCGACGGCACACCGGTGGCGGACCGCGTCACCGACGGGTACCTGACCATGGCGGCCGGCATCGAGGGCAACGACCTCCGCGCGCTCGTCGCGATGGTCGAGGGGATGCGGGACAGCATCGAGCCGACGCCCGAGAACGCGCCGACACAGCCGCTGCTGCTCGCCGCGGGCAGCGCGGACGGCATCAAGGACAGTGCGCAGCGGCTCGCCGAGACGGCGCCGCACGCGACCTTCTTCGAGATCCCGGGGCGGAACCACTTCAACGCCCCGACGTCGCGGCACTTCCGGGAGGCGGCGATCGCGTTCCTGGGGGACGGCCTGTCCGGCGGCCGCTGACGTCGGCGATCGCGTTCCTGGGCGACGGCCTGTCCGGCGGCAGCTGACGGGTACTCGTGGGCCCTCCCGCTGCGGAGGCCGCGCGGCGTAGCGTCCGCCGCATGGAACACAGACTCCTCGGCAACAGCGGGACAGTGGTGTCATCGCTGACCCTCGGCACCATGACGTTCGGCAGCGAAGCCGACGAACCCACCTCCCACGCCATCATCGACGCCTTCGTGGCCGGCGGCGGCACCTTCATCGACACCGCGGACGTGTACTCGGGCAACGAGTCCGAGCGCATCATCGGCCGCTGGCTCCAGGCACACCCCACCGAGGCGCAGCAGGTCGTCCTCGCCACCAAGGGCCGCTTCCCGCAGGGCGACGGTCCGAACGACCTCGGCCTGTCGCGCCGACACCTGCGCGTCGCGCTCGACGCCTCGTTGGAGCGGCTCGGCGTCGACCACATCGACCTCTACCAGATGCACGCGTGGGACGCCCTGACCCCGATCGAGGAGACCCTGCGCTTCCTCGACGACGCCGTCTCGGCCGGCAAGATCGGGTCCTACGGGTTCTCGAACTACCTCGGCTACCAGGTCACGAAGGCCGTCTACGAGGCGAAGGCGCACGGCTGGGCACCCCCCGTCACCCTGCAGCCGCAGTACAACCTGCTCGTCCGCGACATCGAGCACGAGGTCGTGCCCGCCTGCCTCGACGCCGGCATCGGCCTGCTGCCGTGGTCGCCGCTCGCCGGTGGCTGGCTGTCCGGCAAGTACCAGCGTGACGAGGCCCCGACCGGCTCGACGCGTCTGGGGGAGGACCCGAAGCGCGGCATGGAGGCGTGGGAGGCCCGCAACGCCGACGAGCGCACCTGGCAGGTGCTCGACGTGGTGTCCGGCGTCGCCGAGGCGCACGGTGCCTCGCGATCCCAGGTGTCCCTCGCCTGGCTGCTCGCCCGCCCGGCCGTGACCAGCGTCATCCTCGGTGCCCGGACGGTCGAGCAGCTGCAGGACAACCTCGGTGCAGCGGCCCTGGTGCTCGAGGACGCCGAGCTCCGGGCCCTCACCGACGCCAGCGCACCCCGGGTGGACGACTACCCGTACGGCACGGCCGGCGTCGCGCAGCGCGAGCGGAAGATCAGCGGCGGCCGCTGAACAGGCGCCCCGGGCAGGGCGGATCCGCGGTGCTGCCCGCCGGATGATGCGGGAAACCGCTGATGTCGTCCGGCGGCGTGGACCCGGTGGTCCTGCGGATGTCAGGATCGACGCACGGCCGGCTGGTTACCGCGCCGAGCGCCGGGAACGCCCCTGATCCGTGTTCCACCCGCGCCGGAGCCCCGAGCGACCTGGTCGCTCGGGGCTCTGCTCATGCCAGGGTGCTGCTCATGCACGGGCGCTCCTCGCGGCCGGGCGGCTGCTAGCGTCCTGTGGTGCTCGAAACGACCCCCGTCCCGGTCGACGTCCGTCGTCGGCGCGCCCTGACGCACCCGATCCTGACGTGGGTCGTCGCAGCCGTGCTCGCTGTCGCCTCGAGCCTGTGGATGTGGCACCGGCTCGGCTGGCCGACCCGGGGGATCGCCTGGGCCGAGGACTCCGGCGTCTTCCTCAACGAGCGGCTGGAGCTCGGTGCCGTGCCGTCGCTGCTCCACCCGTACAGCGGCTACCTGCACCTGGTCCCGCGGATCGTGGTGGACGCGGCCGTCGCGCTCTGGCCGATCGAGGACTACGCGATGGTCGTCACGGCCCTGTCCTGCTGCGTGATCGGCATCGTCAGCGTGACCGTGTTCGTCCTGGCGCGGGACGTCGTCCGGTCGGCACCGCTCCGGGCGCTCCTGGCGGTCGTGCCCGCGATCGCGCCGATGGGTGTCGTCGAGATCGCCGGCAACACCGCGAACCTGCACTGGTACCTGCTCTTCCTGGCGCCCTGGGTCTTCGCGTTCCGGCCGCGGTCCTGGTGGAGCAGCGCGAGCATGGCCGTCGCCGCGCTCGCCATCACCCTGACCGAGATACAGGCGGCCCTCTTCGTGCCGCTCTTCCTGTTCGGGTTCCGGAGCCGCCGGGGTGTCCCGGTCCTGGCCGCCGCGTTCCTGGGGCTCGCCGCGCAGGCCGCCACGACCCTCCAGGCACCGCGTCCGCGGACCCCGAGCGACGCGAGCCCGCTCGACATCGCCGCGGGATTCCTCGCGCAACCCGTCGCCGGCTCGTGGAACGGGGACGTGCGGGAGGTCGGCGTCACGATCGTGCACCTCGGGTGGTGGGTCGTCGTCGTGCCGGCGGTCGTGGTGCTGGCGGTGCTCGTCCTCGGACTGGTGCGACGAGGAGGAGCGAGCCGGTGGATGATCGTCGCGCTCGGCGCCGCGCCCGCCGTGCTCTGGGTCGCTGCCCTGCGGGTGAACGCCGTCCCGAGCATGTTCGCGGAGTGGAACGAGGCCTCGTTCCAGCGGTTCGGCCCCTACCGGTACGCCGCCGCGGCGTCGATGTTCCTGCTGGCCGCGGTCGTCGTCGCCGCGGACGTCTGCATCGGCCGCGGCCGTGTGGTGCTGCCGGTGCTCGGCTGGGTCCTCGTCGCGAGCGTCGTCGCCGCGGGCGTCCTCAACGTCCACGCCGAGACCCGACGGGCTGACGGACCGGTCTGGTCCACCCAGGTGCAGCGACAGGGCGCGGCCGTCTGCTCAGCCGACCCGGACGGGACGGTGCGCATCGAAGCGTCGCCGCGTCCGCGCCTGTGGACGGCAGAGGTGCCCTGTGCTCGGCTCGAGCACTAGCCCGTCCCCAGCCGGCCGCCCGATCCGGGCCGCGGTCGTCGCACTGGTCGTGCTGGTGCTCGCGACGGCCACCGCCTGGTTCCGCCTGGACCCGGTGCAACGGGCGACGCTGTGGGCAGAGGACGGCCGGGACTTCGTCTCCGCGGACATGGTCGACGGGTTCGGCGCCACCCTCTTCCGGCCGTTCGGCGGCTACCTGCAGGTCGTCCCGCGCCTCGTCGCCGCGGTCAGCAGCACGATCGCCCGCCCGGAGCACCTCGCCCAGACGGTCACGCTGCTCTCGTGTGCGGTGGTCGGTGCCGTGAGCGCGCTGCTGTACCTGTACGGTCGCACGATGCTGCGGAGCCCGGTGGCAACGTTCCTGCTCGCGGCCGTGCCCCCGCTGATCCCGACCGCGCCACGTGAGGCGCTCGGGACGATGAACAACCTGCACTCGTTCCTGCTGCTCCTGGTCCCCGTCGTCCTCCTGGTCGTGCCGCGGTCCTGGTGGACGTCGGCCGCGACCGCCGTCCTGGTCGCCGTCGTCGTGCTCAGCGAGACGCAGGCGCTGCTCTTCGCCCCGCTGCTCCTGGCCGGGATCCGCCGACGCGAGAAGTGGCCGGTCGCCGCCGCGTTCCTCCTGGCCGGCGCCGCGCAGGTCGTCACGGCGGTGCAGTACCCCCGCCCGTCGATCAGCTACGGGTCGGCGACGCCCGTGACGCTCGCGGACGTCGTCGTCGGCTTCGTCACCGTCCCGCTGACCACGGTGTGGACCACCCGGCTCGGGTCGGTGGGCGGCCTGATCAGCGCCTCGGGGATGACCCCGATCGTCGTGCTCACCGTCGTCTGCGTCGCGGTGGCCGTGGCGGGCATCGTCTGCGGTGGTGTGGTGCACCGGTGGCTCGTCCCCGCGACGGTCCTCGGGGCGGCGGCGCTCTGGTCGGCCGCGCTCCTGGTCACCCCGGCCGGCGGGTTCGCGTTCACCGAGGGTGTGGCGGACCACGTCGCTCACTTCGGCACGATCCGCTACGCGACGGTGAGCTCCGGGTTCCTGCTGCTCGCACTGGTGGTCACCGCCGACGCGCTGTGGTGCCCGGCCCGTGCTCGTGTCCCGGATCGGGGCCAGCGCCGGGCATGGATCCGTCGCGGCGCGGCCGTCGTGGTCGCCCTGGCGGTCGCGGTCCCGCTCGTGGTCAACGTCCACGACACCGGCCACGCCACCCGGTCCGACGGCCCGACGATCACGTCGCAGGTGCCCGCCGCGCGCGCCACGTGTGTGAGCCGCGGCGCCGACGGACGGGGGACCGCACTGCTCCGACAGTCGCCGGACCGATCGCCGTGGACCGTCACGCTGACGTGCGGGTACCTGCAGCGTCGGTGACCGTCGGACGGGGACCGCGCGCGTGGACCTGAGGGCCGGCAGCGGGACTTGAACCCGCAACCCCCGTATTACAAGTACGGTGCGCTACCAATTGCGCCATGCCGGCTGACCCGCCCATCGTACCGGGCAGGACACGACGACGGCGCCCGAGCCGCAGCCCGGGCGCCGTCGCCTGTTCGCTACTCCTCCGCCGAGAAGTTGAGCGAGATCGAGTTCATGCAGTAGCGGTCGCCCGTAGGGGTCCCGAAGCCGTCCGGGAACACGTGGCCGAGGTGCCCGCCGCAGTTCGCGCAGCGGACCTCGGTGCGCGCCATACCGAGGGACTTGTCCTCGATGAGCTGCACCGCTGCCGGGTCGACCGACTCGTAGAACGAGGGCCAGCCGCAGCCGGAGTCGAACTTCGTGCCGCTCTTGAACAGTTCCGCGCCACACGCCGCACACGTGTAGACCCCGGCACGCTCCTCGTCGAGGAGCTCACCCGTCCACGGGCGCTCCGTCCCGGCCTGGCGGAGCACGGCGTACTGGTCCGGCGAGAGCTCCTCGCGCCACTGGGCGTCGGACTTGTCGACGTTGTATGCCATGTGCGTACCTCCTGGTTCCGACCGGGACTCGTGTCCACCGGTCATCGTGCGTCAGATCAGTAAACTCCGGGGGATGTCCGGTCATTCCGTCCACCACGCTCGCTGGGAACACCTGACGACCGACGAACTGTACGACATCGTGCGGCTGCGGAACCGGGTGTTCGCCCTCGAACAACGGGTCACCGCCGAGGACTTCGACGGCCGCGACCGCGAGCCCGACACCGAGCACTGGTGGTCCGGCACCCCGGACGCGCCGGCCACCGGCTACCTCCGCCTGGTCCGCCCGGCAGGGGACGAGCCGCACCCCGACGGCACCGATGCCCCGACCCGGGTGATCGGCCGGGTCGCCACCCACCCGGACCACCGCGGCCAGGGCGTCGCCGGCCGGTTGGTCGCCGCAGCGCTCGCCGAACACGGGCACGAGGCGTTCGTGCTGCACGCCCAGCAGTACGTCGCCGCGCTCTACGAACGCCACGGCTTCGTCCGCTTCGGCGTCCCCTACGACGAGGCCGGCATCACCCACGTCGGCATGTACCGCCCGGCGTCCTGATGGACACCCGCGAGCGCTACCGCACCTACGCGGACCGGATCGCGTCCGTCTCGCCCGCCTACGCCGGCTGGGCCGACTCCCTGGACGACGACCTCGTCGCGCTCCTGGACGAGGTCCCCGAGACACAGCGTCAGCCGGAACTGCTCTTCGCGGTCGCACGACGGCTCGGCGCCGACCCGATGGACGCCGGTTCGCTCCGCGCACTCGGCCGGGAGGCCCGCCCCGCCCTGGTCGCGGCCCTCACCACCGCCACCGTGCAGGCCAACGACCCGCGTCGGCTCGCCCCCGTCGTCCCGGTGCTCGCTGCGCTCGCCGCGGCGTCCGACCGGCCGCTCGGGCTGGTCGACGTCGGAGCCGCCGCCGGGCTCTGCTCGATCCCGGACCGGGTGACGCTCGACCACCGGCAACGCGCCCCGGAACGGACGTCGCGCCCCCTCGTGATGGGGCGCGACGTCCGTACCGGGGCGCTCGACCCGCTCGTCCGGATGCACACCGCCGTGCCCGGGCCGGCGGTGCACCTCGTCGCGGACGTCACCGGGACGCCGCCGGACCCCGCCGCGACGTCGATCCGGATCGGTGCGCGCATCGCCCTCGACCCGAACCCGATCGACCCGACGGCACCGGGAGCGCTCGAGCGACTCGCCGAGGCCGTCCCGCCCGAGGCGACGGACCGGACCGCCCTGATGGCGGAGGCATTGCGGGCGACGGTGGTCGAGCCTCCCGTCCGGATCCGTGGCAGGGTGCCGGAGGACCTGGACCGGGCGCTCGATGCGCTGCCGGACGACTGCGAACCGGTCGTCCTCACGACGGGGACGCTCGTCTACGTGCCCGGCGCCGGACGGCAGCGCTTGGTCGACCGGCTCCGTGAACGCGACGTGCGGTGGGTGGCGCTGGAGCGGACCGGCATCCTCGCCGGGGTCGCCGCGACGCTGCCGGAGGACGTGGACCCCGCGGACCCGGACGCGTTCGCGACGCTGTCCCTCGACGGCCGGGCGCTCGCCGTGTCGGACGCCTTCGGGACCCGGGTCCGGTGGTTCGGCCGCACGCTCCGCTGAGCGGGTTCCGCGACAGTCCAGCGCCGTGCCAGGGTCGACCTGCCGAGCGCCCCTACGATGTGCGAGACCTGCAACCCGTCCGCGATCGGAACCACAGTGACCGCCCTCCCCACCGACGAGCTCACCGAGCTCGCCAAGCACGTGCTCGCGTTCGAGCACGAGCGGGCACGGCACGACCGGACGAAGGAAGCGGAGATCCGCGTCGAGTTCGACATGTCGCCGACGCGGTACTACCAGGTGTTGAACCGGGTGATCGACTCTCCGGCTGCCCTGGCGTACGACCCGCAGCTGGTCACCCGGCTGCAGCGTCTCCGCCGGGCCCGGACGAGTGCCCGCGCTGCCCGCAGCTTCGTCGCGCCCCCGGCCGACCACGAAGGACGTGAAGAGGAACGATGACGAGATTCCCGCGAGACCGGTTCGACGACGTCACCGACGGCCCCCGGGTCGGGGCGCACCGCGGTGCTGCCCGTCGGGGTGGTGGATGGATCGTGTTCGCGTGGGCGGCCCTCGCGACAGGTGTCCTCGTGGGCGTCGGTGTGCTCGTGCTCGCACTCGCCAACGGCAGTTTCCAGTTCACCGAGGGCAGTGGCGGAGCGACGTCGGCCCCGTCGTCGTCGGCGTCCTCGACCCCGACCGGCGGTGCGTCGGCCAGTCCGGAGCCGTCGGGCGAGGCGTCCACCTCCGCGCCGGCTGCCGCCGCGTCCCCGTCCGACCAGGGCGCGACGACCCTCGTGGTGCTGAACGGGACCTCGACCACGGGCCTCGCCGCGAACGCCTCCACGAAGCTCACCGGTGCCGGGTGGAAGGTGACCTCCACGGGCGACGCCGGCACCACGGGGTCGACGCAGACCATCGTCTACTACCAGCAGGAGTCGCAGGCAGCGCTCGCGGAGGGCATCGCGCAGTCGCTCGGGACCTCCGCGGTGCAGCAGTCGGCGGCCTTCCCGAACGCCGACGTGTCGGTCGTCCTCGGAGCCGACTACACCGGCTGAGCGTGCTGTTCCGGGGCTCTGTGTTTCCGGCACGTTGCGGATGGTGGATCGCTCCGTGAAATACGTGTCACACCCCTTGCCGAAATCGTGACACTCGGTCAGAGTCACGAGTGGTCATCCCGTGGTCGCGACAGGTCCTCACTTCAGAGGGGATGTCGCGCGATCGGGAGAGGCGACACGGCCTCGGACCCGACGGCACCATTTGCGATGGTGGCGTCGTTCGCACCAGCAGTACCGCAGGGAGCAAGGAACATGGCCAACGGAACCGTGAAGTGGTTCAACGCCGAGAAGGGCTTCGGCTTCATCACCGTGGATGGAGGGGGCCAGGACGTGTTCGTGCACTACTCGGCCATCGACATGAACGGCTACAAGGTCCTCGAGGAGGGCCAGGCAGTGACGTTCGACGTCGGGACCGGGTCGAAGGGCCCGCAGGCCGAGTCGGTCCGTCCCGCCTGAGTCGCAGAACCGCTCACGAACGCGTCGTCCCTCCGGGGGCGGCGCGTTCGTCGTCTGGCGGCCGTCGTCCCGGTCGCCGCGCGGGTGGGCGTCGGGTGGGCCGACCTGTGGAAGCGGGGCGAGCCTCCCGACTGTGTTGCACTCTCGGGTGGCGAGTGCCAGAATCGGGCTTGGCACTCGGTCACACTGAGTGCCAGAACGACCCCGATGACGACGTCCGGGAGGGACGAAGAACTCACATGGCAAAGATCATTGCTTTCAACGAAGAGGCCCGACGCGGCCTCGAGCGCGGCCTCAACCAGCTGGCCGACGCCGTGAAGGTGACGCTCGGCCCGCGCGGCCGCAACGTCGTCCTCGAGAAGAAGTGGGGCGCCCCCACGATCACGAACGACGGTGTCTCCATCGCCAAGGAGATCGAGCTCGACGACCCGTACGAGAAGATCGGTGCGGAGCTCGTCAAGGAGGTCGCCAAGAAGACCGACGACGTCGCCGGTGACGGTACGACCACCGCAACGGTGCTCGCCCAGGCGCTCGTCCGCGAAGGCCTCCGCAACGTGGCCGCCGGTGCCGACCCCATCTCCCTGAAGCGCGGCATCGAGAAGGCCGTCGAGGCCGTCTCGGCCCAGCTGCTCGCCGACGCCAAGGAGATCGAGACCAAGGACCAGATCGCCGCCACCGCGTCGATCTCGGCCGCTGACCCGACCATCGGCGCGCTCATCGCCGAGGCCATCGACAAGGTCGGCAAGGAAGGTGTCGTCACCGTCGAGGAGTCGAACACCTTCGGCACCGAGCTCGAGCTGACCGAGGGCATGCGCTTCGACAAGGGCTACCTGTCGCAGTACTTCGTCACGGACCCCGAGCGTCAGGAAGCCGTCTTCGAGGACGCTTACATCCTGATCGTCAACTCGAAGATCTCGAACATCAAGGACCTCCTGCCGGTCGTCGACAAGGTGATCCAGGCGGGCAAGCAGCTCCTGATCATCGCCGAGGACGTCGACGGCGAAGCCCTCGCGACCCTCGTCGTGAACAAGATCCGCGGCATCTTCAAGTCCGTCGCCGTCAAGGCCCCGGGCTTCGGCGACCGCCGCAAGGCCATGCTGCAGGACATCGCGATCCTCACCGGCGGCCAGGTCATCTCGGAAGAGGTCGGCCTCAAGCTCGAGAACGCGACGCTCGACCTCCTCGGTCGTGCCCGCAAGGTCGTCATCACCAAGGACGAGACCACGATCGTCGAGGGTGCCGGCGACGCCGAGCAGATCGCCGGCCGCGTGCGTCAGATCCGCTCCGAGATCGAGGCGACCGACTCCGACTACGACCGCGAGAAGCTCCAGGAGCGCCTCGCGAAGCTCGCCGGTGGCGTCGCCGTCATCAAGGCGGGTGCCGCGACCGAGGTCGAGCTCAAGGAGCGCAAGCACCGCATCGAGGACGCCGTTCGCAACGCGAAGGCAGCCGTCGAAGAGGGCATCGTCGCCGGTGGTGGCGTCGCCCTCATCCAGGCCGGCAAGGTCGCGCTCGACTCGCTCACCCTCGAGGGTGACGAGGCGACCGGTGCGAACATCGTCCGCGTCGCCATCGACGCCCCGCTCAAGCAGATCGCGCTGAACGCCGGTCTCGAGCCGGGTGTCGTGGCCGCCAAGGTCCGCGAGCTCGAGTCCGGTTGGGGCCTCAACGCCGCGACCGGCGAGTACGTCGACCTGATCGCCACGGGCATCATCGACCCCGCCAAGGTCACGCGTTCGGCGCTGCAGAACGCTGCGTCGATCGCCGGTCTGTTCCTCACGACCGAGGCCGTCGTCGCCGACAAGCCGGAGAAGACCCCGGCCATGCCGGCCGGCGACCCCACGGGTGGCATGGACTTCTAGTCCGGACCTGCTCGGCAAGGGCCCTCGTACGCTTCGCGTGCGGGGGCCCTTCCGCGTGCGCGGGTGCGGGCGCGGAAGGGCCCCCGCACGCGAAGCG